>JAGCGO010000068.1 GCA_017649565.1 Fibrobacter sp.
GGTCTTGATCTTGTTGAACGTCATGCCGATGACGACGTCGTGCGTCTCGCCGTTCTGCGTCGTGTCGGGTGTCTGGAAGCAGACGACATACTGCGACATGACGTTGTCGCGGATGGCTGCGTAGAGGCCGCCCAGTTCGCTCGCGTCGCTTGCGAAGGAGAACGTTCCGCCCGTGCTTGTAGCCATGTTTTCCAGCGGATACTTAATGTCTGTTTCAAGCCCGATGGAATAAATGGGGGTGTTCTTCTTTTGGGCAAGGTCAATGACGTCGAGCAGGTTGGTTGTTCCGCTATTGTTGTCGCCATCGGAGAATACGATGACTGCCGTCGCGTTGGTCTCGTTCACGATTTGCTGTACGCCGATGTACGTTCCCGTGATAATGTTCGTGGAACCTCCCACGGCCTTGATCCCGTCGATGGAATTGAGGAGCAGCGTCTTGTTCGATGTCATTGCCTGGTGGACTATGGTGGAATCCACTCTGATGGTGTCCGATGATGAGGGATCCGTGACATAGACATTGCCGACGAAGCCGACAATGGCGGTCCTGTCATAGGGACCCATGTTGTTGACGAACGAACGGATGGCGTCTTTTGCCTTGTCCATGCGCTTGTTCGTATGCATAGAATTGCTTTGGTCTACAACGATGACGACAGAAACGCCTTTGACGTTGTTGATGCTGGTGACCTGGGGCTGCAAAGGTTCGCCGTCCTGCGTCAAGGTGAAGTCGTCGGAGACTAGACCGTAGAATGAACTTCCGGTGTTCTTGTCCGTGACAGAAACCTGGGCGCAAATTTCGGGATAGTTGCTGATGTCGAGATTGGATATGTTCAGCGAGGGCTCGGCCGACTTGTCGACCTCGAACGTCGCCTTTATGGTGCACACAGAGTCTTTCAAGATGACGGATGTCCTGGAATTTTTTGTATCGGCGATGGTCATGTCGCCATCAATGTCAATCCAGGACTTGAACTTGTAGCCGCCATGAGGCCAGGCGGTAACGATGTTCTTGACGCCGGAGCTTGTGTATACTTTCCCGGACGGGTTGGTGGAACCTTCTTTAGCCGACCTGATGTTCAGAATGTAGGGCGAAGATATCCGGACCGAGAAGGATATGTTCGGGATGTTGTTCGAACTGTCCCGGATAACCCAGTAAAGCGGGACCCCCGGTGTTCCCCTGAATATGAAACTGCTTGCTTCGCTAAATTCGCTTTCCGCTGATATCGTCGTGAATGTTTTGTCGCTTTCGTATTCCCTGAAGATGCCTTTGAAGTTTTTGTCTGGAATGATTTGAATTACGTAGGTATTGGTGTCGGGGGGAGTCCACGTAAAGCGGGTCTCTGAATGGGTTGATTCGCTGTAGTAGCTTTGCAGGAAGTTGAATGTTTGCGCAGTCTCGGAGAGTGAGTAGACGGAACTCAACATGAACCGGGCTTTCAGTTCCACGTTGTCATTGATTAAGACGTAGGTGTATGGGTCGTTGGGGTCGTCGATCATGGGCGAGCCCATTATGACCTGCCAGTTTGAGAATCGATAGCCAGTGGCCGCCTCGGCCGATATTGAATACTTCGAGCCGGCATAGGCAGTCGTGTAGCCCCCTGCGGGCAAAACTTGGCCGTTACCGTCCGAAGTAAGCTGAATCTTATTGGCCTCTGTCGAGGAACTGATGTAGAATGGGTTTGCGCTCTTTCCCCTGTTGCCGATGACGATTGCGACATCATCCCCTGCTGAGAGGGTCATTGTCTCGACATGGGTCCCGATGAAACGCACCTTCACAGCTTCCGTCTTGTAGTCGGTATCGGTGTACTGGATGTAGACGGCGGAATCTTGCGTGGTCTTGTTTGACACGACAATCGCGTAGGTGCCGTCGAACGGGGCTGTGAACAGGAAGCGGACTCCAGCCGAACCGCTGGAAACGTTCTTTGCATAGGTGTGCTCTGTGAAATTGTATTGGGTGGGGGTGCCCGAGATCTGATAGACCGTACCGGTGCGGAATATGGCCTTCACCTTACAGTCGCTATGTATGTTCATTATTCGAGTCGTGTCTTTTAGCTCGTCTTCAATGTCGCAGGAGCCTGATACCTTTTCCCAGTGGTCAAAAAGATTGTTTGTACCTGGAATGGCATATATCCCAATGGAATCGTTCTCGACGACTTTGGTAAATGACCGTATCACGGAAGCAGAATCAATAGCCATTATCTTCTTTGCGGAATCGACGAGGATCACCCCATCGCCCGAGTGCGAAGCGCTTATGGCGTATGTCCTGGACAGTCGAACGAATACGGAGTCCTTCATGAATACATTGGGGTAGCCGGAGGCATAGACGTATGTATAGTGTCTTGTGTTGGCCTGTGCCGTGAAGAAACATCTATGGTTAGTACACGTTCTATCTTGGTTGGTCTTGAATGTTGAATCTGTTCCGATATTATAGATTCCGACGCTCTGGTCGATTTCGGTGATTTGCGCGTATTGTCCATCTTCAGGAACGTCAAAGTAGAATCGGATTCCGTAATCTCCGCCCCAAGATCGCGATCTGGGAACGCGGACGCTGTTCTTGTCGAAAGTGTATTTCGTCCGCTGTTCCGTCAGTTCATAAATAGGGAGGACCTGGGTTACCATTCTTATGGTTGCAGAATCTGTCGATGGGATGAACCCTGTCGAGTCGGCGGTGGCGTCGACGAACTTTCCCTGTCCGGAAACGAGTTCCCATTTGATGAGGTTTTCTCCGTAATTGAGCCGAGTGCGGGCGACAAGGGAAACGGTGTCGCCAATGGAGGATGTCAAGGGCGCCGAGTCCCCTTCAATAAGGACGTTTGCAAAAGACCCCGTTGTAAAAACAAGGGAACACAATACCATTATGATAAAAGCTGCCACGTAGACCTCTTTCCCAATAATTAAAAATCAGCAATAAGTGTGTTGTTCTATATAAATATACAACATTGTCTCCTTTAACTAATATAAAAAATTGAGGATAGGGGATTGTATATTTTGGTAAAATAACGGAAATGAAGCGGGTTTGGGGGATGCGGTGCATCCCCGTACCGAGGTCTGCGATAGCTATATTGTATCCTAGATGATTAAGGATGGTTTTATGCACAAGAGAATCCCTGTTGCTGCGGTATTTGCGCTAACCCTTTTTGGCTCTTTTACTACTTGGGCCGGACCGGTCACGACAGTGCCCTGGAACGGCTACGTGGGTGCGGTCAGTTTTACCTTCGACGACGCTCTTAAAAACCAAATTGACAACCTGAAACCCATACTTGAGGGGCTTCCCGACGTGAAGGTGACTTTTTTTGTCACCAATATGAGCAATGGCCTGCAGGGGAATGCCGCCGGGTTTGCCGCCCTGGCCAACGCGGGCCACGAAATCGGGAACCACACCCTGTCGCATGGTCACATGACAGGGCAGAGCGAGTCTGAATTGAATGGCGAAATCGTGGATTTTGCGGGCACGATTGAAAAAACTCTGGAATCGGCCGGGGCGAAGGTCAAGGTGGTGTCTTTTGCGGCTCCGTTCTGCGAAACGAACGAGTCCGTACAGAAAATTATCGCCAAGCGCCATTTCAACAACCGCAACTGTGGCTGGCACGGGCGCAACATGTGGGAGACCGAGCCCGAGATGTTCAACATCCAGGCCAAGATCTGGACGCGCTCCGGGGCGACGGCGACAGAAATGCTCTCTGCGATGGATACCGCGGCCTTTATTGGCGATTTCAGCGGTGCGAACCCGTGGGACGTGCAGGTGACGGGAGGCTCCTGGCTTGTGGTGCTGAACCATGGAGTCACGGACGATACCGGGGACGACTACTCCATCAACCCTTCCGATATCGAGAAAATCATGAAGCGTGCTGTCGAGGACAAGCTCTGGACGGCAAGTTTCGGTACGGTCGCTGCGTACCATCGGGCACATTTTGTCATCGATGCGGCAGAAGCAGTCGCGTCGGATGACGGATTTACGGTCAGCTGGAAGATTCCGGACGAGCACATGCCCGAGAAGGTTCCCCTGCGCGTGAAGATTGACAAGGAAAGCGTCGGGGATGACGCTGTCGTGGAACAGGACGGCAAGGTTGTCGCGCCGGAGTCCGACGGGACCTTTATCGTCGACTTCATGGCGGCAAGCCTGAAGGTCCGGAGGGCACGGGCGGGGGAGGTTGACGATGGTAAGCCCGATTCAACGGCTGCGCCGGATTCAACGTCGGCCGCGGATTCGTCGACTGTGGGTGATTCGACGGGGACTGTGGGAATAGTGCGGACCCCGTCGGTGCCCGGCGTTTCTTCTGCAAATTATGCCGTTTTTGACTTGAACGGGAACTGCCTTGGCACGTCGAACGGGTTCGTCGTGCCGGACCGCATGCCCAGGGGCGTGTATATTGTCCGTGCTTCGGCGCCGGGCCTTGCCCCCGTGGCGAAAGTTGTCCGCAAGTGAGATTTTTACTATATTTGAAGTACTATGCTGAAAGAAGAATTTGAAGACGAATTTGAAAACGACGACGAAATGGACGAGGCCGCCCTCGAAAAGTTCGACGAGGATCCCGAAGAAGGTTTTGTTCCGCAGGTCCGCGACTATAGCGACCGCCGCATCCTGATCTGGGAAGAAGACGAAGCCCGCCGCAACGCCTGCCTCGAAGTGCTGTCGGACCTCCTCATGGGGTCGACCATCAAGGCCGTGGCTACCGAGGCCGAGGCTCTCGAGCAGATCGAAGCCGACGACTGGGATACGTTCGTCGTGGATTTCTACACCGAAGGCGTGTCGGAAAGCGACTTCATCAAGCGCGTCAACAACTATCCGGGTTCCATCCTGGTTGCGCTGTCGATGGGTCCGCTGACGCTCCCCGATGAACGCGATCCCGCCAAGACGGAGTATTTGCGTCGTCTTTTCGATATCGAACGTTCCGGTTCGCAGCTCCACGCGTAGGATTTCCTGCGCCGGTTGGACCGAGACCTGCGGTCCATGGCTGCATAAGGCATTTGTCCGGCTTTTGCCGGGCATTTTTTTTTGAAAAATTGCTGCCGGTTCACTTTTTTTGTTATATTATACCGTAGTTATAAGGACTGTTTTAGTATGGGATGTTGTTTTATGGGCGCTTTCTGCCCTTTTTGTGATATAGTTTGATACGCGACCTTCGCGCCTCGGCGGCGTGGATGGTCTTTTTTTATTTGAGTTTCAATTCCTCCTACCCCCAAAAACATCCCCGGCTTTTTAAAGCCGGGGATTCTGTTTTGTATATGGGGATATTCGTGGAGGTGAGGGGAGTCGAACCCCTGTCCAAAATCACGTCCATGCACGTTCCTACAAGCGTTCCCTTCGAATTTAAGATCTCGTCTCGTCCACGCCCAAGAAGGTCGGCGCGGATTTCGACCAGCCCAGTAAATCTCGGGGCAAGTCCCTAGGCATGGCCGGCCCCTATCCCATATTGCGTCCGGACGTACACCCCGATGGGAACGGAATGAGGCCCGGCGTTGCCGTTAATTAGGCAGCGAGTGCGTAGTTTTCGTCAGCACTTATTTTTTTTCAGACTTTTTAACGAGTGCCCCCGTCTGAGACCTCGGCTTGCAACTAACACTTCGGCGACCCTGTCGAAACCGGATCACCCCCGGTTATTAGTGGATGGGTTCAAATATACAAAAAAATGGTAAAAATGCAATGCCATGCCGAAATTAGACGAAATTCGCCATTTTGACACATTGAAAAAAAATGTACGTTCATTTAAAATAAATTATATATTTTGTCTGTAATTTCAGTTTCGCTTACGATATTGTAATTAATGGAGAGGATTGCGGTGGGGGATTATATAAAGATTTTATTCTTGTTTCTCGCGTTTGCTGTGGGGGCGAACGCAAGCGTGACGATTGAAGGCGATTCTACTACTTATAATGTGTCCATTGGCGATACGCTTTCTGTTACATCCCGGAAAAATCTCCAGGTCGGCGAGAACTTCGTCCGGTGGGAGATCGTCTCCGGAACGGGAACCTTCGTCGATGAATTTGCCGATTCTACGGGATTTATTCCTTCGTCGGATCCGGTCGTTATCAGGAGGGAGACTCAAACTCTGCCTATCTACGAAATATCCGACAAGCCGACTACATTCTATTTTAACGAAAACAGCGCAAAGATTCCTCAATATGGGCTCTATGGCATCCGGATGTTTTTTGAAACCGACAATGGTGGAGACTACGCGTTGGTCTACAAAACGGGCCAGCCTGTGAATGTCGTTTACTATTATGAGGACTCGACTTTCACCAAGAATACGACCGACGATCCTGCTAATACATTCTATATGCAGCGGGATTGCCGTAACGGTAGGTGCGTAATTAAAACCCCGCCCAAAACAAAGGTCTACGTTTTCGTCTATTTGCCGCCCGGCCCTGATACCGACATGGAAGACGCGCTCACCGTCCAAATTGTCCCGGCACATACCCTGCAAGTTTCGAGAACCGGCTCTGGAACAGTGTACTTGCATTGTATGGATACACTCCTAACACCATGTAAATGGCTTTTGGATACCGACACAATACAGCTTGGCTGTTATCCGGATAGAGGTCTCGCTTTCGACCGTTGGGAGGTTGCATCCGGTCCCTGTTCCATTTTAGATTCCTCTATTCAAACTGCCAAAGTCGTCAACATGACGGATGATTGCAAGGTCAATGCGGTATTCCGTAATGGGATTATTTACCCCATCACCGATGTCTCTACCGAATACAATTTCCATAAACATGTGTATTCGCAGCAAAACGCCTCTCTTAGTCCCGGTGTTCGGCTTTCTTTTGTTGCGCCAACTACCGGAACCTACAATATTATCGTAACAAATGGTTTTTCGCAAGATCGCTTCTTTTATCACCGGTACACGGGCTTCTTCGCTAGGGAAGAAATCTCTAAGGAGGTCGTTGACAATTATGTTGATACGGTGAGCCTTGTTGCCGGGGATACTGTCGGCGTCATTGTTTACAACGATTTAAAGACGGACAGTGTTTTCTTTATCAATTATACGATGCAACAAGCATATAGGCTTTCGCTTTCTCAGGATGGGCACGGCAAGGTGTCTCCATCGGGAGGCTATTCTACGGCCTATGCGAATACAAGGTATCCAATTACTAGTGAAGCCAATACGGGCTACCGTTTTTCGGATTGGCAAATTGTATCTGGTTCTGCCGTTATCGATGATAAGTATGCTCGCAATACGTTTGTTAGTATTTCTTCGAATTCCGAACTGAAAGCTACCTTCAGACCTGTTTCCATATGCACGCTTTCCACGAAAAAAAAGACTTTCAACTATGAAAAAGATTATTATGATGAATCCACCTTGTCTGCGATTCGGCTCACTTGGACTCCGCCGGATTCGGCTTATTATGTACTCCGTTTCGATCCCGTTGATGATTTGGATGCCGTTGTCTATGGTTATGGAACCGATGGAACGTTTACGAACCCTATATCGTTTGCGTCTGCGTCTCAGGCGATTGGCTTGACTGTCAAGGGAACGCCTAACGTTCCGCTTTATTGGGTTATTCAAGATTATTCTTCGGGTATCCCGAACAAATCATTTACAGCTTGGGTGGCGGCATCCCCTTATGTATTGAAGGTGAAAGCTTCCAAGGAAGGTGTTATAGAACCGTCAAATACGATCTACACCACTCCAAATTTCGACACGCCCGTAACGGCAGTACCCCATGTCGGTTACAAGTTCAAATCTTGGGAGAAGGTCAAGGGCAAAATGACGATTTCGTCTTTGTATAATGCCAAAACCTCCGTAGTTCTGGTGGATTCCGTCTGTACGATCAAGGCGACCTACACAAAAGACAAAACGGTCGAGCCCATCTTGAGTATTTCGAATTTGGACCTCAGTAATTACCCTGAAATTTGTACATACGTATCTATTGTAGATAGCAAAACGGGGCGCCCCTTTAACGGGCTTGGGTCTGACGACATAGACTTGACACAAGACGGACAAAAAATTCGGCCCCAGGTTACGACCACCAAAGCTTTAGGTGGAGTTTCGGTCGTTATCGTTGTCGACGAAAGTCCGTCTATGGATGAAAATAATCGTATGCAAAAGGCTAAGGATGCCATCCGCTCCTTTATTTTCAATATGGGCCCTTACGACAGAACCGCCATTGTCGGGTTCCGTGGATACGAAGATTCAACGTTTGTGCACCAAAAGATGACTTCAGACAAAAAACTGCTGCTCAACGCTGTGAATACTCTGATTACGAAGGGGTATGGCACGAATGTTCTCAATGGCGCTTATGATGGTCTCAAGGAAATCGTAAACGAAACGAATACGACTGCAGTCATCATCCTCTCCGATGGTGAAAACAATGCCGGAATAACGGATATATCTGTTGTAACCGACGAAGCCAAACGAAAGAATACATCCATTTATTCTATTGCGCTTGAAACGAGTGCGAAATCCCCATTGAAAGAACTTGCAGAAAGTTCCGGTGGAATGTTTGTCTCCACGAATGACGCTTCCGAACTGGCCGATATCTATGCCGATATGCGAAATAATATCCTTTCGCAGCATGTCATCTGTTACCAGACTCCCGATACGATTCCAAATGGAGACGTGCATAATGTCGTCATTGGCATGACCTTCAACAAGAGAACCACTAAGGATTCTGTTCAATGGAGCGAGAAATCGATTCCGCCGAAAGTGAACCTTACGGAGGACACTTGGGATAAAATCCGGAAGTCACAACAAGCGAATAATCCCATCACCATTTCGGCTTATATCACGACCTCGTTGGGCATCAAGAGCGCGAATATATTCTTGCGGAATTCCAGTACGGCGAACACGCAGTTTACCTCGTACTCCATGCGGCATGTCAGGGACTCCCTTTGGGAATATACGGTCCCCGCAAATCAGGTTGTCGCACCGGGAATAGACTTCTACATCGTTGCGACCGATACGGCGGGGCAGTTGGGCAAGTCCCCGAGAATCACGAATCCGAACCAGGAACCTTACACCATCTTTGTTGACAACGACATTCCCGTAGTCAAGGAAGTTTCCATAGTATGCGAGGATTCTACGAGCGCCCTCAAGACGTTTACCTTCCAGCTGAGCGACAACAATGGGATTTACGGAGCGCAGCTGTTCTACAAGGGCTTGTATGATGTCATTTACCAAGAGTCTCCCTTTGCCTACACTTTCGCGGACGATATCTGGACGACCAGGGTCCCCATGAATATGACAGAAAATACTGGTTTCAGTTACTACCTTCGCGTAACGGATGCCCTCGGGGCGTCTGTGCGTTACTCTGAAACCGGTTCTTTTACTACAGACGCATGCGAAGTGAAGGAGGTTATCCCGGAACCGGAAGACACGAGCGTTACGGACTCTATTCCGAACGATTCGCTTCGCAATGATTCGAATACGGTGCCAACCGACACGAGTTCTCTTGCGGAGGATTCGCTTGCGCCGTCGCCACGTGATTCCATCGAATATTCGCTCATCGCCGACACCGCCGAGATGTACGACAAGGACTTGGACGGTCGTGCGGACTACGTACGGGTCCACTTCAAGGAGGTGCGCAGCGACAACATCACGAAAATCGACTCCATTTTCTGGAACTCGAACCGCGGCGAATGGCGGTACGTTCCTGCGAAGGATGTCAAACAGAGCCGGCATGACGGTAAGTGGTTCGAGGGCTACATCAACAAGCCCTACAAGTACGGCCTGACTGCGGCCGACACGGTGCACAGGCCCTTCCTGAGTTTTTCGACAGTCTATTCTGACAAGCTTGAAAACGTCGTTCTCGCCGACAGGGTGGGCGCAGTTCCCGTGATGGCGTCGAAATTCCCCGGAAAGATCGGCTTGAAGGAGTACATGGACCCGGACTCGGATGTTCCGCCGGATACACTTATCGTCAGGATGTCCGAACCCATCAAGAATGTCGGCAACGAAAAAGCCTGGGAAAACCTGTTCCGCTACTCCAAGTCCTGCAAGGATACCGCCTCGCAGCCGCTTAGGCTGAAAAAAGACCCGCAAATTCGCGACGATGGCCTGCATTGGATCCTGATTCTCGAAGACAATTCCCTCAAGACCGGCTTTTGCCTTTCTACGGATCCGTCGGCGAGCTGCATGGACCGGGTGGGCAACGCTCTTGGACGCGGCGGCGTCGAAATTGAAGGAAATGACGGGACTCTCTATCTTGCCGAAGTCAAGCCGGTGAGGCCTGTCAGCGGGGCCAGTAAGGACAAAAACGCAAAGTGGATCCCTCCGGAGGGCGACAGCTGGGAAATCCTCCCGGACACCGTGTCCGCCATCGGTGTGAAGGCCATGGCACCGTACAAGGCCGAAGTCTACATTTTTGACGGGATTGGAACGTACGTGACGCACTTCATGCAGAAGTTCGGCTACGACGGCGAGATGGAACAGTCGATTCGCGGCGGTTCCGAGAGTCCGTTCAAGCAGGGATTCCTGCACTGGAACCAGCGTTCCGACAGGGACCGCAAGGTGGGCACGGGTATCTACATTTGGAAGATTATCTTCAAGTTCAAGGACGGCCATAGGGAATCGCGGACCGTCAAGACGGGAATATATCGTAGAGACTAGGGGCTAGAGGCTAGAGACTAGGATCTAGGGGCTCGGGATAAATTAAAAATGAAAAATGGATTATCTTCATTTTTCATTCCTTCATTTTTCATTACTTGTTCCACATTTCACATTTCTCACGGCTCACCGCACATAGCTCACTGCTATTTCCCCCTTGGTTTCCTTTTTTTTTCTTGTGTAAATGGGCTATATAATGTACTTTCTGCATATAGCGAACTTGTCCAAACGAGGTACGACTATGGATTGCAGGATACTTGTACGGTTTGTCGGTGTCGAAGCCGACCTGAACGCCCTTTGGGACGCTTTTATGGAGCAATTCCCCGAGGCCGAGCTCCCAAGCGCCGATTCCGGCGAATGGTATTCCGTCGACGAGGTTATGCAGGACGAATACGAGTGCCGCTTCGAGGAACTGCCCGAGGGACCCCTCGTGGCGGTTGACGGATGTCTGCTTGTGGAGGAAGCTCCGCCCGAGGACATCCTGAACGACCTGATGGAGCGTTTTGAGCGAGTTTACGGGATTTTCAAGTGGTCGACCGTCGAGGTGGGCTACGGCTGTGGCTCCAGCGAGGGCTGGGGCGAGTTCAATCCGGATTATGCCGACAACGGCTCTGACGAGGCGAACGAGATTTCCGAAGCTGTACTTGGGTTCTAGGCGGGAAAGTGTGTTTTGTGTCACTTGAGTTTTCTGCCTAAAAAAGTTAATCTTATGGGAGGTTTGGCGGTCGGGTGTATGGAGGTTTTATGAATTGTTTGCGTTTCCTGTCGGTTTGTCTTGCGGCTACCGTCACTTCGTCTTTTGCGGTCCTCGATTTGCCGAGTGCCCAGCCCAAGGTGGATGCGTCCTATTGGAACGCCGCGCTTGACAGCACCTGGCAGGGCATGATCCGCCGTAATATCAATCCGTACAGTGCCGGTGCCGGCCTTATTCACCGTCCCAAGAGCGAAACTCCGGGTGATGCCGTGAGCGAGGGCGTGGGTTACGGCATGCTGGTCGCCCTCTATGCGAACGACCAGGCTTCTTTTAACAAGATGTGGGAAAAGGCGAACGAGACCATGTGGAATGGGGATTACCATGACTGGCACATGGACCCGAGCGGCAATATTCCGATGGATGGCCATGGTGCCGCGACCGATGCCGAAGAGGATATTGCGCTTACCCTGATTTTTGCGGACAAGCTTGTCTCTGCCGGAAAGTGGACCGCCTATACTTCGCCGAAACTGCAAAAGACCTATGCGGAACAGGCCCAGAAACTCCTGGACAAGATGTGGGAAACGAAACAGATCCGTTCCGAAGGTATCGTTGCTCCGGGTGCTGGCTGGGGCGGTTATGAATTTGTGAATCCCGGGTATTTCTCCCCGGCCTGGTACAAGGTGTTCGAGTCGTTTGACAAGTCGGATGCCGCTCGGTGGAAAACGGCTGTCGACAAGAGCTACGAGATTATTTCCAAGAGCCCCGGATACAGCATGGGCATGGTTCCCGACTGGATGACGCCGGAAGGCGGCTGGGTCGGTTCGGAAGGGCTGGGCTACAACGCCTATTTTGAAAGCCGTGCATTCTTCAAGGACGCCATCCGCATTCTGTGGCGCGTGGCTATCGATGCCATCTGGTTCGACGAGAGCCGTGCCAAGGACTTCCTCAAGAACGCCTTGAAGTTTATCAACGACAAGGGCGGCCCCTCCGCCGCGAACTTCTACCAGATCGAGAAGGCGGGCGAACTCTTGCCGGCCGAGGACAAGTGGAAGGAATTTAACGACTCGAAGAACGAATCGACTTGGCGTTACCGCAGGGAACATAGCCACCTGACCATTGGCATGTGGGCCACCGCGGCGATGGCCGTGGGCGAGGCTTCGGACAGGATCGCCTTCAGCGAGGAAATGGCCAAGTTCTACGAGGGCGGCGACTACTTTGGACTTGCGAAAGACACTTCTGCCGCGCTCGAGGATACGCTGCATAACGAGATGTACTTCGACCAGTTCCTGGCTTGGTTCGGGACTTCGCTCATGAGCGGTGCGTTCGTGAACGTGATCGATGCCATCGACAATCCCAAGACGCCGACTCCGGGCGATTCCTCGTCCCTCACGAGAATTCCCGAGGTTCCTGTCGACTCCGATACGGTTGTCGTCGATTCTACCGACAAGCCGGAAGATCCGAAGGGTGGCGAAGACGACAAGGGCGATGACAAGATTATCGCTAGTGCGGCATTGGCTTCCTCGAGCATCCGCTTTGTCGAGATGGATGGCGGCGTGATGTTCTCTGCCGACTATCCCGTGAAGTGGGCTGTCTATGACCTTACCGGACACAGGGTACTTTCCGCTTCGGGCAAGACCTTCCTCTGGAATACCCGTGGTATGAACGGTGTGTATGTTGTCAAGGCCTTATGCCGTGGGAGCAGCTTTACGCACAAGGTGCTTGTTCGCTAAATAATATTGTATCGAATTTGTTGAACGGGCGTGCATGAAAGTGCGCGCCTGTTTTGCTATATTGGGGGCTATGCTAAAGGTTGACTACAGCAAGCTCGATTCTGCGGATATGACCCCGAAGCCGGTAAAGGATTCCGTCGTCGTTACCCGTGACATTGTCCATCCGTCGGACGTGAACGCCTATGGCGTTGTCTTTGGCGGGTACATGATGTCGCTCCTGGACAAGGCTGCCTGCATTGCCGCATTTACCCATGCCGGGATGAAGGTGTCCACGGTGGCGATGGACGGTGTGCGCTTCTATAAGCCTGCCGTGGTGGGAACCATCCTCACGATTCGCGCGTCCGTGAACAGGGTGTTCGGCTCGTCGATGGAAATCGGCCTCAGGGTGACGGGTATCTTGCCCGGCGTGCAGGACGAGGAAGAGCTGATTTGCCGTGCCTACATGACCTTTGTCGCCATTGGCAAGGACGAGAAGCCTGTGCATGCGGCTCCTGTCGTTCCCGAAACGCCCGACGAAATCAGGCGCTACGAAGAGGCCCTGGCCCGTCGCGAGTCGAGAATCGCTCTGAAGAATTCGCTGGAATCCCGCTAGTCCCTAATTGGGACAGTTATTCGGGACAGTTCCCTTTTTTCCTGTCTACCCAGGTGCTTTCGTTGAACAGTTGGCCTTCACTGAGGCCGTATTTTTCCTCGACTCCGGCTTGTGCGATGGCTGCATCGATGCTGATGTTACCGCGGATGGCGGCGACGTAGGTCTGCACCTTGCGGCGTGCGGTTTCGGGGGACTCGTTGAGCAGTTCGATCCTGAAATTCCGGACGCCTGCGGCGGTGAGGCGCGGGAACAGCTTGAGTGCCGATTGCGGTTTCCCGACGAACAGCGTGTTGCGGCATTCGGCGTCGCTTTGCAAAAAGTGCCTTTCTCCCTTGTGGTCGAGGATTTCCACCTTGTGCTGCGTGCAGATCTTGCCGCATTCGGGGAAGCGCCTGCCGTCGGTGAGCGCCCTCGCGAACGCACAGTATTCGGAGTGGAATGCCGGCATGTACTGGTGCAAGGCCAGTTCCAGTCGCCCCGCATCAATATGGTCGAGCAGGTCGAAAAGCTGCGTGCTGTTCAGGTCCCAGGAGGGGTGGAGCATGTCAAGGCCCTGGCCGAGCAGCCATTCGTAGCTCAGGCTGTTGGCCGCGTTGAGGCTGTAGTCGCCGTGCAGCGGGATGCCGTTGTCGCGCAGGATGGCGAGGGCCCCGAGGCTGCGTACCAGCGCGAAGTCGGGGGCGAGGCGCAGAATGTTCTTGAGGTAATGGTTTTCGCCGGGCTTGTGGATGCGAAGCGTCGCCATGCCGGCCTTCAGCCCGAGCTCGCGGATCTGCTCTAGCGGCTCGTCGTACTTGACGCCCCAGTCAAAGTCCATGATGGCGCTGTCGATGTCGAGCCCGCGCAGAGCCTCGATCTGGTTGGGGCGGCGGACGAGCACGGAGATGTTGGCCTTCTGTTGTACAGGACTGCTTTGGTGGCTTGCGGCGGCGTGTGCCAGGAGCGTGTGCCCGAGTTTTGCGCTGGGGGCGATTGTCTTGCGTGCGGTGCGTGCGTCGTCCATGGCGGAGGTCGCCTTCTGGCGCAGGGCGCGCAAAGCCTTTCCGGGGATGAACGCGTTGGCCGGGACGCGGATGTCCAGCGAATGGGGCGCATATGCCGTCGAGCCGAGGGCGGTAAGTTCCTTTTCGGCCAGTTCGCGGAAGTCGCGCTTTTTGCCGTTTGCGCCGTTATTGAGTGCGCTGTCTGTGGCTTCGCGGCTGGCTTCCACGGCGATATCGCTTTCGACTGAAATCTTGTGGTCGGCGTCGTCGAACATCGTGAGTCGCAGCGGTTCCCCGATTTTTCCGCTCAGGACCATGTCGACGGGGATGCGCCTGCTTTTTTCGCGGTCGGCGAACGTGTGCTGGAGTTCCTTCTCGAGCGCGGGGGAGTCGTTTCGGTAGGCCTTCATGCCGGGGGCGACTTTCCGTTGCTCGAAATTCCTGCCGAACTGGAGGCGGATCAGGTTCTTTTGCGCGGTCACGCCGTACAGGCGGCCGCCTTCGCTAGCTCCCGTTTTGGGATTTTCAAAGAGGATGCCGTCGCCCTGGCGGGGGAGTGCCGTGATGCCGCCTTCGGGTGTCGAGACGGTTATGCTGTCCCGTTCTATGCGGGTCACTTCGCCCAGGTATTCGCCGTGGTGGTTGCTGAAGGTCCCGTCGACGAGTTCCTGGTGGTTGACTCCGTCCAGCCAGCCGGTGGTGAGCCCGCGCGAGAACAGGACCTCGAGCGGTTCCATGTCCGTGGCGGGCAGCTTGTCGTGTGTTTTCAGGACCTTGTCGTATGCCTTGGCGACCGCGGCCACGTACTCGGGGCTCTTGAGGCGGCCTTCGACCTTGAGCGATTCGACGCCGATTTCCTCGAGTTCGCCCAGTCTGGGGAGCGCGCAGAGGTCGTGCGGGCTGAAGAGGTACTGGGCGTCCGTGTCGCGGTATTCCTTGCCGTCCACGAAAATGCGGTAGGGGAGCCTGCAGCTCTGGGCGCACTGGCCCCTGTTCGCGCTGCGTCCGCCGAAGTTCTCGCTGGTGAGGCACTGGCCCGAATAACTCACGCAGAGCGCCCCGTGCACAAAGACTTCGAGTTCCAGGTCCGTGGCCTGCTTGATAGAGGCGATTTGCTTAGTCGAAAGTTCGCGGGCGAGCACGGCGCGGTTGAAACCCAGTTGCGAGACAAGGTTCACGGCTTCGGCGCTGGCGAGCGTCATCTGCGTGCTGGCGTGGATCTCCTGGTCCGGCGCGATGGCTTTGACGAGTCGGGCGAGGCCGATGTCCTGGATGATGAATGCGTCGGGTTCCAGCGAGATGATTTTTTCGAGGAATTCGGGCAGGTCGCGGATTTCGCGCTCGAACACGAGGATGTTCATGGCGAGGAACGTGCGGACCCCGCGGATCCTGGCGTAGCGGATCATCTCGGCGACGTCCTCAAACGAAAAGTCTTCGGTGCGTCCGCGGGCGTTCCAGTGGGGAACGCCGTAGTAGACCGCGTCGGCTCCGTTCTGGATGGCGGCCTCCAGCATTTCCCGCGTGCCCACGGGCATCAAAAGTTCAGGTCTTTTCACGCCGATAATGATAGAAAAAAACTACATTTGGGCCATGAGAAAGAAGCTCCCTATCGCAGTTTTGTTCCTTGCCGCCTGTAGCATCGCCCCGGTGCTTTCCTCCTGTTCCTCGGACCCGGAGGCCGAAGCTGAAGTCGAGAGGCTTGCTATTCGCAACGAGGCGCTGAGGCGTACTGTGGATTCGCTGCGTGACGAGGTAGAAATCCTCAAGGCGCAGACCGATTCGGTCAAGAACGAACTCAAGTCGCTCGACATGCATAAGTGATTGCGGCGGAGCCGCCGCTACACGACTTCTTGGAGTTTCCCTATTATTTCTTCGATCGACGTGAATGCGCACATGGGGAGGCTGATGGCCTTCTTGCTTACCATGTCCGCCACGTTTTCTCCCGCATGCTGGGACGCCGTCCCTGCAAAGCAGGGCTGCCTGTGCAGCGGCATGGGGTAGTGGATGCAGTGGGGGATGCCCGCCCTGTCCAGTTTCGCGATGAATTCTTCGCGGTTGTCCGCGAGCAGGGTGTACTGGGCGTAGGTGCTCGTGTTCCCGTCGGCGACTTGCTGCGGGGTGAACCCTTCGATGTTTGCAAAAAAATGGTTGTAGCGTTCGGCAATCTTGCGGCGGCTTTCGAGTTCAGCGTTCAGGTGGGTGAGCTTCACGCGCAGGACTGCCGCCTGCAGTGCGTCGAGCCTGCTGTTCGTGCCGACAACCTTGTGAAGATAGCGTTCCTCGCTGCCGTGGTTTGCGAGCATGCGCACTTTCTGCGCGAGTTCCTTGTTTGCCGTGAAGATGGCGCCGCCGTCACCGTAGCAGCCGAGGGGCTTGCTCGGGTAGAAGCTGGTGATGGCCATGTCGCCGAGGGTGCAGGCGTGTTTGCTGCCTTGCATGGCCCCGAAGGCCTGCGCGGAATCTTCGAGGAGCCAGAGCCCGTGGCGCTGGGCAATCTCGCGGAGCTTTCCATAGGGGGCGCACTGGCCGAAGAGGTCGACCGCGATGATTCCGCGCGTCAGCGGGCCGATCAGGGTTTCGACGCTTTCGGGGGAAATCTGGAGGGTCCGCGGGTCGATGTCGGCGAATACGGGGGTCGCCCCGAGCCTCGCGACGCATTCTGCCGGGGCGATAAACGTGAAGTCCGGAACGACGACCTCGTCCCCCGGTTGGACGCCGAGGGCGGTCAGGGCGATGGTGAGCGCGTCGGTCCCGCTGGCGCAGGTGACGGCGTTTGTCCCGGTGTAGGCAGAAAGTTCAGCTTCGAGTGCTGCCACTTCCGGCCCGCCGATGTATATTCCGCTGTCGAGTACGGCTTTCTCGGCTTTTTCGAGTTCTTCTCGGTAAGCTTTTCTCTGGCCCTGGATGTTCACGAACGGAATCATGCCTTCAAATATAGAAATGCGCCGCTTTTGGGCGGGACTTTGCGAAAAAACTGCGAAAAATGTTCGTATTTAGTCTTTTTTTGACCTTCCCCTTGAAATCTCCGAATTTTTTACTAACTTTGTGCCAACATTTTTAAGTAGGTTTTCACCCGGAGAAATATAAGGTGCCTCAACATAAATCTTGCAAAAAGCGTTTGCGTCAGGCCGAAAAGGCCAATGCCATGAACCGTTCCGTTCGTTCTGCGATCCGTTCGAGCCTCAAGGTCATCCGTTCGGCTGCTTCTAAGGAAGAAGCCCTCAAGGAAATGCCGAACCTGTTCAGCATGCTGGACAAGGCTGCCGCCAAGAGCCGTGCCGGTTTCAACGCCAATCGCGCTGCGAACTACAAGGCCAAGGCCGCCAAGGTCGTCAACGCCCTTGCTTAATTTCTAGGTCTCCTAGTTGTTTGTTCACGAGAACCAGCATGCTCTGCGTGCTGGATTTTCGTGTATTTGGTTGTTGTAAGAATTTCGTCACTTTGAGCAACTTTGTAAAAAAAACGTTCTGAGGTTGCGAATTTGGCCTTTAATCGGGCTTTTTTTGGGGCGCTTTTTTAAAAAACACCTGCGAAGTCTATGTGGGGCTCACATTTACGGGACTTTTTGCTATTTTCAAGTCCGTGAATTTTGCAAAGACAACTATACATTTCCAGAATTCGACTCGCTCGATAACGGTCCATTTGCCGGAAATTTTGTTCCGTGCAAGTACCTGGATCAAGGTTATCGTCCTTGTCGGTGTAGTTCTCTTTGCGATACAGCTTGTCACGATTTCCCTTTACGACGGTTTGCTTTCCCAGGGGCTTTCTAGCCGCCGGGGGCTGGACCGCGACTTGACGAAGATCCAGGAAACGGTCGACTACCTTTCCATGACTTCGGACGACTTTTATAGGGACGAACGCAGGCTTCATGCCCGTTACGGCCTGCCCTTGCCGGACGAGGCCACCCGCGAGATGGGTACCGGTGGCGAAATCGCTTCCGATTCGCTCCTGCTCCGCGGAATGTCCCCGGTTCTCGAGAAGGCCGCTGTCCTCCAGGAAGAAACCGACCGCCTGAAGAGCAAGTTCTACAACAACGGCGAGTCTTTCTCTTCGCTTACCCATTATATCAACCAGAGACAGGCCATCTGGCGCTTTGTCCCGTCCATCTGCCCGACGCAGGGACACTACGCGTCTTCCTTTGGCCCGCGCATCCACCCCGTCACCGGCGAGGTGGGCAAGATGCACAATGGTATCGATATCGGCAACGACCGTTGGACCCCGATCTTTGCATCGGCGGATGGTGTGGTCGAGATTGCCAAGTTGAGTCCCTCCTTCGGGAATTATGTGATGCTGGACCACAGCAACGGGCTAAAGACCGTCTACGCGCACATGCAGATGTATGTCGTGAAGCCGGGCGAGTTCGTGCGTCGCTACCAGCTAATTGGTTACATGGGAAATACCGGCCTCTCTGTTGGCCCGCACCTGCATTACGAGGTGTGGGAGAACAACCACCCGGTAAATCCGCTTGCCTATATTTTGCCTAACGACCACTCGGTCGAGTAGGTGCCTTCGCTGCCAGTTTTCTTGGCGCTGGTCTGACCGGCGGTGGTGAGGGGTTCCCCACGGGGGAATATTGAAATCCATTCCATTTTTGACGTCGCTGGCGTTTGCCTGCCCGATGTTTGTGGAGTTTTTCCCGGACCCGACGGCCGTCCGCGACGAAGAAGGCGAGTACGTTGAAATCCGCCTCGACGATTTTTCTGCTGACAGCCTGTTCGTGGCCTTCGAATCGAAACCCGCGCTCTCCTTTGCCTACCCTGCGGGGTCGAGACTTGTGCTGGTTCATGATTCGGCGTACTGTCCCGATGCCCCGAAGCTGTCGTGCGGCGCTCTCGGGAGTATTGCCATGCCCAACTCGCGCGAGTCCACCTGGAAACTGTGGGCGGGGAACTGCTCCGATTCCGTAGTGCTCCCCAAGCCCAAAGCGGGTTATGCCTTCCAGAGGGTTCGCGAGACGGACGAGTGGGCCTTTAGCCGGGGGACGCCCGGGACGGCCGACCCGGATTACGAGGTCGGTTTCGACGATTGCGGGCTTGCAAGTGTCAAGGCTGTTTACGGCGGGGGCGAATGGGCTGTTTCGGGGTGGCTGACTGGTTGCAAATCTGCCAGGCTGGCCGTGGAGTCCCTGAACCTTTCCAAGTTGGGTGGGTGGCGGCTGGATACGGTCTCCGTGGTGGAACGCTTTACGTTGCGGGTTCGTGGGGAGGCCGCTTGGATTAGGCTTAATTTGCCTCGCGACGAGGCTCCGGCGAACGATTCCCTGGACACCTTGCTGGTGCAGCGTGGAGCTTCGCCGTTGGTCATCTCCGAAATACACCATTGCCCCTCGGAACCTGAGCCGGAGTGGATCGAACTTTACAACGGGTCGCGCTATTCGCTCCCGCTTTCGCGGGTGCAGTTCCTTGGCCGGAGCGGGTTCCTTTCGGATTCCATTCCCCCTTACGGGAGTGTCCTGGTGACGCGAGACTCGCTTTCGCTCCGTAGCGCCATCGGTTTCAAGGACGTGCGGATAATCCAGGCGAACTTCGGCTACTTGGGCAATACGGGCGGGTCGGTGCTGCTTGCGGTCGACAGTACCGTGGTGGACAGTGCCGGCTGGGATAAGAACACCGCGAAATGCCCGGCCGGGTTCAACCCGCGCACGATGCTTGTGGAAAATACGCCCGGCTTTCTCGGCTACGCTTCGCAGTCGGCTGTCGGGGAGGCGCCCTTCCGGTACACGCTCTCCACGAGAGTCGTGCGCCGGAGGGGCGACCCGCTGCGCATCCGCGTGGAGGGGGAGTCCGCGGTGTCGCTCAAGTTGCTGGACTCGGCCCGCAGGGAGGTCTGGTCGTTTGTCGTCCCGACATCGTCGGGCAAGTGGTGGGTGGTCCCGGCGGCGGAAAGGCTGGGCGTCGGGGTGGGTTTTGTTTCGCTTTCGGTGGGGGAATATGCGTCGGTCGTGGGTATTGTGGTTAGGCCTTAGCGTGAACCTTTGGGCCGCCGGCGGGGCGGTCCCGTTCGTGCCGACGGTGAGGGGCGACCTTGCTCCGAGCGGATTCTCCGGGTTCTACACGTCCCCGGCGCGGCTTGTTGCTCCCGGGTTTGCGCTGTCGGCGGTGTACGGCGCGGGGGACGTGGACGAGTTTGCCTATGCGGGCTACGGGGAAGTCGGAGCCGGTCCGCTCCGGCTGGCGTTCTTCAGCGCATTCCACGGGCTCGACAGTCTGTATAGGCAGTCGTATTCGGAAATGCAGACTTCGTTGCCTGTGGGAATGTTTGTCCTGGGCGCTGCCTACGGGCTTTCGATGGAATGGCTTCCCGGAGCCGAAAAATGGGCGCGGCACCGCTACAAGGCGGGGACCATGTTCCTGTGGCGGGACTTTGCCGTGGGAGCCATGGCCTATGGCTTTACGGATGAACGTGTCGATGGTCGAGGAGGGCTTCACTGGGAGCCGGACGGGAGTTTTTCCTTTTTCCTGGAGGCGGACCGGAACTCGGTCTGGATTGGGAATGGGCTCCGCTTCCGGTATGGCGAGGCGCATTTCCGTTACGGGTTCCCCGATTTTACGGTTTCGCTGCTTTTCTGCGTCAGCTGGGAGGGGTGGCTTGCCGGAATGGTGGCAGGTTCGGGCGGCGTTCCCGTTTTGGGTGCTTTTTCAGGGAAAAGGCTTGCAAAATGAAATGGCGGTTAACGCAATGAGCGATATTTTGTTTATCTTGTGAGATATGAATGATCTTGTTGTAGAAGGTGCGTTCAACTGGAGTGTGGCATGGAGCTTTCTGTGCTGCGTTCTGCTGGTGGTTTCGTCTGTGGCGATCCTGTATATCCGCGACAACCGCGAGAAGCAGAAACTCTATAAGTTGTTTTCCGGCCATATGGGCGAGTTCATTGTCGTTCTCTCCCCGAAGATGGAATACCTTTACGGCATGCCTATTTTTTCCAGCGATCCGTTTTTCGGCATGATTACCCGCGAACGTTCCCTTGAGGATTTTCTCCCTGCGGCGGACTGGATTCGCCTCAGCGCTTATTTCAAGGAAACGGACAGGCACCCGAACATGCCCTTTGTGCTTTCTTTCGATGATGGTGGCGATGCCCCCATCTGGTACGAACTGCGCTGCATCAAGAAGTACTATTCGTCGGTGGAATTCCATTACGTGTGCTTCATCAGGAACATCTCCAAGGAAGTGGAAATCAGGAAGAACAAGGAAGACGCCGATTCAAAACTCAGGATGCTTCTTGAACACACGGGTGACTTCATCTGGAAATTCGATATCGAGAACCACAAGCTCACGAGCCTGACTCCGGCATCGGGCGACGGTTACCGCATTATCCCGATTCCGGTGGGGGAGGTAGACCTGCACATGCTGGTTCCCCCGCAGGATTATGCCGTGTTGATGGACGTGATTAACCAGCACGTGCTGGCTTACCATAGGACCGGCAATATCGATGACGGCGATGTCAATACGAAGGTTCGCGGCTACCGCACGGACAAGTCGCTGGTGTGGTATGACCTGCATTGTAAGTTGGAAATGAACGACGATGGTCACCTGTTCTACAGGGGCGTGGCCCGCCGTATGGACGTGATGCTTGATAATCCGGTATTCCATTTGGATGAAGAGAAGGAGGCTATGCTATCTGCAACGATGTCTTCTCCCGATATCCGCATGTTCTGGGTGGACAGGAATTTTATCGTGCAAGGCTGCAATCAGGCCTTTTCGCTGGACATGAAACGCAACAGTCCCGACCAGGTCAAGGGAGAATCGTTGAAAATGCTTATTTCGGACAAGCATTCTCCCATGATCATCCAAAAGATTGGCGATGTGCTCAGTACGCAGAAAAGCGTTGTCTGGAAGAATGTGTACTTGTCGCCGGATCAGTTTATTGTGTTTAACGCCGTTCCGCTTACGATAGATAGCGGAAAGGTTCAGAGCGTTATGTGCTTGTATCTGTTGATTGATCAGAAAGATATTTTGCCAGCAAATGCTGAATCCATAAATAAGGAAGAAAAACAATGAAAAAAGTTATAGCGATTTCTCTTTTCGCAATGATCATGACCGCCGGCTGCAAGGAAACGCCGAAGGTTGAAAACCAGCCTGCTCCGGAGGCCAAGCCTGCCGCCGTTCAGCCGGCACCGGAACCGACTCCCGCTCCCGAGGCTCCGAAGGCATCCATTACGAATGTGGAATGGGCCCAGGCTCTCGAAATGCAGAAGAACGGTGCTGTACTGATCGACGTGCGTACTCCGGCTGAAGTTGCCGAGGGTACTGCTCCGGGTTCCATCAACATCCCGCTGCAGGAAGCCGAACAGCGTCTTGCCGAATTCCCGAAGGACAAGGATTTGCTGATCTTCTGCCGCAGCGGCAAGCGCAGTATGGCTGTTTCGAACTTCCTGGTTCAGAACGGCTACGATCGCGTGTTCAACGTGGTCGGCGGATTCCTCGCGTTCCCGAAGAATTAGAATTCAGGGATTAGGGGCTAGGATCTAGAGGCTAGGGAAAAATAACACGGCTTCGCCGTCTGTTATTGACGCACGAAGTGCGTGATTCTTATTCCCTAGATCCTAGTCTCTAGCCTCTATCCCCTAACAAATGAACTACCTACAACTCGCTCTCGAAGAATCTTTCTTCTCGATTGGAATCAGCCGCCCGAATCCGGCGGTCGGTGCCGTCGTGGTGAAAGACGGGATTATCGTGGGCAGGGGGCGTACGCAGCGCCCCGGCAGTGCCCATGCCGAAGTCATGGCGCTGCGTGACGCGGGCGAACTCGCCCGCGGCGCGGCCATATACGTGACGCTCGAACCGTGCTGCCACTATGGCCGCACGCCCCCCTGCACAAAAGCGATTATCGAGGCGGGTATTGCCGAGGTGTACTTTGCACATGCCGACCCGAATCCGTTGGTGCGAGGCAAGTCCCGCAAGATTCTGGAAGAGGCGGGCATCGCTGTTTACGAAGGCGAAGACGCCTGTGTACGCGCCTGTTTTAGCGACGGGCAGGAAAATGACCTCCATGCATCCTCAAATGCGTCGTGCGAATGCGGCGTGTTCGGCTATGGCCCTGCATCCGAAGAGCCCAAGGCAGAAGGCCGTTCTGTCTATATGCAAATCTCGCGCTTCTTTGAAGCGTATGATTATTTTGTCTGTAATAAACGGACTTTTGTCGAAATAAAGTCTGCCGTGTCCGAAGATTCTTTTATGGGCTGCGTATGTGCCGACGGTTGCCACGCCCCGCTGAAGATTACGGGCCAGGGCGCAAACTGCTGGAACCACGAACTGCGCGCCATGAGCGATGCCGTGCTGATCGGTGCGGGGACGCTCCTGGCGGACAATCCGAGCCTTGACGTGCGCTATGCGCAGGGGAACAATCCCGTAATCATCGTTTGGGCAGGACATCGCGAACTTGCTTTGAATGAAATTCGCTCGTTGGCTAGCAGTCCGATTGTATTCAGTTGCGTGGCCCAGCCGCAGCTGGACGGAAACGCCGAAGTTGTCGTGCTTCCGCATACAAACTTTGGGGACAACTGGCGCTTTATGCTGGCGAACCTTTCCGAACGCGGGATGCACCGCCTGATGGTGGAGCCGGGTGCTGGCCTTGCGCGAGAGCTTTTCTCCGCCGGTTTGGATCCAAAAATGCCGCTTTGGAACCGCTTGGACCTGTGGCGTTCTACGGATCCGTCCGTCGAAGAGTCTCTTGATCGCCTGATCGATTGCGGCAAAGCGAAATGTGGCCTTGAATTCCCCGGCCTTCCATCTTGTGCCATCGCCAAGGAATCCGCGATAATCGGAAACGACGTCCTGACCGTCTATTATCCGGGATAGGGCTTCGATTTCGAGTCCTTCTCCCTACGCATTTCCCACTTCTTACTGTCTACCTCCTACTTCCTACTTCCCACTTCCTACGGCCTACAGCCCACTTCCTACTATTTACTGTCTACTTTCTACTAACCACTTTTCTATATTTGCCCCCGTATGTTTACGGGTATAATTCAAGCAACCGGTGAAATCGTGTCCCTTGAAAGCAGGGGCGACGCATTGTCCATGCGCCTGAAATCGCCGGGATTTTTCAAGTGTTGTAAGTTGGGCGACAGCGTCGCCAACGATGGCGTGTGCCTTTCTGTGGAAAAATGTACGGAGGACGAGGCCACTTTTTGTTTAATGCACCAGACTGTCGAAAATACCTCTTTCAAGCAGGCTGCCGTGGGTAGCCTCGTGAATCTGGAACATCCCTGCCGTGCCGACAGTTTCATGGGCGGACATTTCGTGATGGGACATGTGGATTGCACGACCGAAGTCATCAAGGTGACTCCGCGCGAGACGGGTGTGGAAGTGGACTTGAAGCTCCCTTCGGACCTGCGCCGCTATGTCATCCGCCGTGGATCCATTTCCTTAAACGGTATCAGCCTGACGGTTGCCGAGAAATTTGAGGATTCTATCCGCGTCTGCATCATTCCCGAGACGCTTGCACGCACGAACCTGCGCAACTGGGTTGCCGGGACCATCGTGAACGTGGAAGTCGACATGCTCGGCAAGTACATTGAGAATTATCTGAAGGAACGTGACCTTGCTTAATACGATTGAAGAGGCCATAGAGGATTTTAAGAACGGCAAGTTCTTGATCGTGGTCGACGACGAAGACCGCGAGAACGAGGGCGATTTTGTCATCGCCGCCGAAAAGATTACGCCGGAGAAGGTGAACTTCATGCTTCACGAAGGGCGCGGCGTGCTTTGCTGCCCCCTGCCGATCCAGCGCTGCCATGAACTGAATTTGACCCGCCAGACGGCGGAAAACACATCCATTCTCGGGACCCCGTTCACCATCATGGTGGACAAGATCGAGGGGTGCTCGACAGGCGTTTCCGCCCACGACCGTGCGGCGACCATCCTGGCTCTCGCTGACCCGAACTCCAAGCCGAGCGACTTCGGGCGGCCGGGGCATATATCGCCCCTGTACGCCCAGGAAGAGGGCGTACTCCGGCGCGCCGGCCACACGGAAGCAGCCGTGGACTTGGCGAAGCTGGCCGGACTGCGCCCGGCGGCCGCCCTTATCGAGATCATGAACGAGGACGGCACCATGGCCCGCATGCCTCAGCTCGAGGAAGTGGCGAAGAAGTTTAACCTCAAGATCATTTCTATCCGCGACCTGATCGACTACCGCCTGAAAAACGAGAAACTGGTGCAGCGCGTTGCCGCCCCGCATGTCTCGACGAAGTACGGTGACTTCAAGGCCTACGCCTACCGCAGCAAGACGGACGGCGTGGAGCATGTGGCCTGGGTCGCGGGCAATCCCGACTTTAGCAAGCCGGTCTACGTGCGCGTGCACAGCGAGTGCCTCACCGGCGACATTTTCGGTAGCCTCCGCTGCGACTGCGGTGAACAGCTCGCCTCTGCCATGAAGTTTATCGGCGAGCACGGCGGCGTGTTCCTGTACATGCGCGGTCAGGAAGGCCGTGGCATTGGACTTTGCAACAAGCTACGCGCCTACGAGCTGCAGGAAAAGGGCATGGACACCGTCGAGGCGAATCTGCACCTCGGGTTTAAGTCCGACTTGCGCCAGTACGGTACGGGTGCCCAGATTCTTGCGGACCTGGGTGTGCGCGAGATGCGCCTTTTGACGAACAACCCGAGCAAGATTTCGGGCATATCCGCCTACGGTCTCAAGATCGTCGAGCGCGTGCCTATCGAGGTCAAGCCGAACAAGGAAAACCTTTTCTACCTGCTTACCAAGCAGAAGAAGATGGGACACGAACTCCACCTGGACGACTCGGCTCCTGTCCCCCCCGAAGTTTTAAACGAAGGAAACTAAGATGAACGAAATCAAGAATTCTCTCAACGGATCGGGCATGAAGATCGGCATTGCCGTCGCCCGCTTCAACGAGGTGGTGACGGACCGTCTTCTGGACGGTGCAGTCCGCCAGCTCGAAACCCTGGGAGTATCTTCCAAGGACATCACCGTGGCTCATGTGCCGGGTGCGTTTGAACTGCCCGGGATTTGCCGCCGTATGGTCGATTCCGAAAAGTTCGATGCCGTTATCGCGCTGGGTGCTGTCATCCGCGGCGAGACGGGACACTACGATGTCGTGGTGAACGCTTCCACGGGTGGCGTGGCGAAACTCGCCGCCGAAGGCAAGATCCCGGTCATTCTCGGCATCCTCACCACGGACACTGTGGACCAGGCGATGAACCGCGCCGGTCTCAAGGCGGGCAACCTCGGTTGCAGCTGGGCCTCTACGGCTGTCGAAATGGTGAACCTGTACAAGGAAGTTTAACTCGTAACGTTGGTCTGAACTATGTCGAATGTAAGTTTTCGTCCCGCCCGTGAATTCGCGATGCAGTTGCTGTACGCGATGGAGATCACCGGTGCGGTGGCAGGGGAGGCCCTGCCTGGGGTGCTCGAAAGTCGCCCCCTCCATGACGACCAGAAAAAGTATGGAATGAAACTGGTGGACCTTGTCCTGGCCCATCGGGAAGAACTGGACGAGGATATCAAGAACGCCGCCGTGCATTGGGAAATTGAGCGCATGGCAAAGCTTGACCGCATCATCGTCCGCATTGCGATGGTCGAACTCCTGTACGTCCCGGAAATCCCCATGAAGGTGGCCATTTCCGAATCGGTGCAGATCGCGGCCAAGTACAGCACGGATTCTTCGGGTTCGTTCGTCAACGGTCTTTTAAATGGCTTCATGTTGAAGCATGGAATTGTCTCTAGCTCTCAAAATAAGGAGAAGTAGTCGTGATAAAGGAAAAATGGATGAAACACATTTTTGCCGGCATTTCCTGCCTGGTGGCCCTCATCGTCTATGCAATGACGATGGCGCCGACCGTCAGTTTCTGGGACTGCGGTGAATTTGTCGCCTGTGCCAATACCCTCGGTATTCCCCATCCTCCTGGAACCCCGTTCTTCGTGTTCCTGGCACGTGCAGTCATCGTGCTGCTCCCGTTCGTGGGTGAAATCGCGAAGCGCGTGAACTACATTTCCGTGGTGAGCTCTGCGGCTACTGTCTACGTGACGGCGCTGTTCGCCTGGGAGTTCCTCGCTTCCATCCTCAGGAACGATAACCTCGCGGCCAAGATTTCCGAAAAGGTCCGCATCTTCGTGCTCGGCACGGCCTCCCTGGTCGCCGGCTTCCTCCTGACCTTCTCCGACACGTTCTGGTTCAATGCGGTCGAAGCCGAAGTCTACGGCCTCGCCATGCTGATCCTCATGCTCGTCTCCTACCTTGGCCTGGTCTGGTACAACAAGAGGGACGAAGAGGGCAGCGACAAGTACCTCATCTTTATCTGCTATATCGCCTTCCTTGGTGTCGGCGCGCACCTTTACACGATGCTCACCATCCCGGCCGTGTTCGTGCTGCTCCTTCTTGCCCAGCCGAGCAAGATCAAGGAACGCATCCCCATCTGGATTACGGGTACGCTTCTCTGCTCCGTCATCTACATGGTGTCCGCCTTTATCGAACTTTCCTTGGGCTGCCTTATCGTGCTTGCCGTCCTGACGCTTGCCAAGCCGTTCAACGCCAGGGTCAACAAGGCGGTCCGCCTTTCTCTCGCTTTCTCCTTCTTCGCCCTTATCGGTTATAGCACTCACCTCTACATTCCTATCCGTTCGGAACTGAACCCAATTATCGACGAGAACGATCCTGAAATCAACATTCGCGACGAACAGGGCAACCTCCAGCTCGGCAACCTGTTCAAGTCCGAGAACTGGGAATCCTTCAACAACTTCGTGGAACGTAAGCAGTACGGCTCCGAGAGCATGATTGCCCGCGCCTTCTACCGCCGTTCCCAGCTGGCTCACCAGCTCCTCAGCTTCCCGAGCATGAGCTACGGTGGCTACCAGATGGCCCAGTACCTGCCTTACAAGGTAGGTGGCGTGAACTACGCCAATGGTGTGTACACGTTCGATCCGGCCGACAACGAGCCGCTCGAACGCTTCGGTATCAAGTTCCCCACGCAGATGATTTTCATGGGCGACTCGATTGTTCCGCAGCTGCTCGTGTTCCTCCTGTTCAACGGCCTGCTTGTTCTCGTTTGCGTCTATTCCTGCAAGCGTAACCGTCACCTGGGTGTTTTCCTTTCTGTGCTTTATGCGCTTTGCTCCCTCGGCTTGATCTTCTACATCAACTTCGCCGATGGCACCCGCATGGAACAGCGTGATCACGACCAGTGGGTCTCTGCGATGACACGTAACATTGCCGACCTGAACCGTGCCGGTGCAGGTATCGCGTCCGTGCCCGACCCGAACGACTTGCTGGATGCTCGTCAGGACATCGAACGTAACACCATCCGTCTCGAATACCTCCGCCAGCACAAGGCTCCCGCGGCGTCGATTGCTGCGCTCGAGTCCAAGATCAACGACCTCAAGAGCTCTAGCGTCTGGACGACCTGGACCAAGATCGAGAACGCCTACGCCCAGGTGGGTCAGCGCGCCCCGTTCCCCGAGGCCGTCCACATGGAAGTCCGCGAACGTGACTACTTCTATACCCCGGCATTCATCATCATGAGCATGATGCTCGGTATCGGTGCGGGTATTCTCGTGCTTCTTGCCGCAACGTCTGCCCAGTTCGCTGCTTTCGCATCGCCTCTCGCGGTTCTTCTCGTCCTTGTCTCCTTTATCGTTCCCTGCTGCTCGAACTACAAGGAACATGACCGTTCCGGTCTCTGGGTCCCGTGGGATTATGCGTACAACCTTCTCAACAGCTGCCGTCCGAACGCCATCCTGTTTACGAACGGCGACAACGACACCTTCCCGCTGTGGTTCGCTCAGGAAGTTGCCGGCATCCGCAAGGACGTGCGCGTCGTGAACCTCTCCCTGGGTAACACGGACTGGTACATCAAGCAGATGCTCGACAATCCGCCGATTCTCAAGCTGAGCTACGACAAGGAAGGCATCAAGCGCGACATGGTCCTGGATTACAGTTACGGCAACAATCCCAACCACCTCACGGCGACTTGGGTCAAGAACGCTGAACGCCTCATGCCCAAGCTGAAAGATCGCATTGACCAGATGGAAGGCCAGCAACTCTCTGCCGCCGATTCTGCCAAGCTCCTGCAGCTCAAGGTGCATTACCAGGTATGGGATGCCTTCCACGACTGGGCTGCCCGTTCCCGTAGCGGCGTGATGCTGACCCAGCATAAGCTCGTTATCGACCTTGCCATGCAGAACATGGACAAGCCGATCCATTTCTCGACGACTGTCGGCATGTCCAATTTCATGGGCCTTGAAAAGTACATGGTCCAGGAAGGCATGATTTACGATTTCCAGAAGGGTGACCTGACTGTACGTCGTGGTGACTTCGATGCTGTCCGTTCGGCAAACCTGATCGACAGCGTCTACAAGTTCCGCGGTCTCGGCGACGGCACGGCTTTCGTGAACAGCGAAACGCTCCGTCTGCTTTCCAGCTACATCTCCCTTTACCTGCAGATTTCCTTCGACGCTCGTGAAAAGATTTCCGCAATCCGTAGCGAAAGGCCGTACACCATCGCCCGCAAGGCACAGGTGGATGCCCTTGCCCTTAACGCCATCAAGTTCCTCGAGATGGGTATGTACCAGTTCCCGGATGAATGGCGCAACTACTGGGCCGCCGCCTACGTATACGAAGCTGCCGGCATGAAGCAGCCTGCACTTGACGTGCTCGCCCGTGGTCTCAAGCACATCCCCGCCTACGACGAGGGTGGACGCAGCCGCCTCGCCGTGAGCCTCAAGTCCATGGAACAGATGCCGGACGAACCGCCTGCCATCGAGCCTGAAACGCCGGAATCCGATTCCGGTGAAAAGGACACCGCTTCCGATAGCACGCCTGTTGTGGCTTCCGCAGGGAAATAATCAGTCGAGGTTATGATGGATTTGAGCATGGTCATTCCGGTCAAGGACGAAAATGAGAACTTGCCGGACTTGATGAAGGAAATCGCCGCGGCGATGGAACCTACCGGGTTTGAGTACGAGGTGCTCATCATAGACGATGGCAGCCGTGACAATACCTGGGAGGTGGTAGAGAATCTTTCCAAGGAGTTCCCGTTTGTCCGGGCCTACCGTTTCCAGTTCAACTGCGGCAAGGCTGCCGCCCTCGCTTATGGATTTTCCAAGGTGAAGGGCCGCTATGTCGCGACGCTGGACGGCGACCTGCAGGACGATCCCCTCGAGATTCCGAAGATGATCGATATCCTCAATCAGGGCTACGACCTTGTTTCCGGCTGGAAGGTGCGCCGCCTGGATCCCTGGCACAAGACGATGCCGTCCAAGCTGTTCAACCTGACGGTATCTATTGTCTGTGGGCAGCGCCTGCACGATTTCAACTGCGGAATCAAGGCATACCGCAGCTGCGTGGTCAAGTTCATCCAGCTCTACGGGGACTACCACCGCTTTATCCCGGTCATGGCCAAGTGGCAGGGCTTCCGCATAACGGAAATGCCGGTCGCCCACAGGGCGCGTGTCCACGGGGTCTCCAAGTACGGTGTCTCCCGCCTGGTCAGCGGTTTCCTGGACCTCGTTTCTCTTATGTTCATGCGCAGTTTCTCCGCGAAGCCCCTCCATTTCTTCGGGCTTATCGGGCTCCTGTTCATGTTCCTTGGTCTCGGGGTCTGCGGTTACTTTGGTTATGAATGGTTCAATACGGGCGCCTTGCACGTTCGTCCGCTTTTGCTTGCTGGCGCCTTCTCGTTGGTGATGAGCGTCCAGTTCATTTCCCTGGGCTTGCTGGGAGAAATGCTGAATGGCAACAAACAACGTTCCTACCCGGTTGCCGAGACGATAAGAGATAATTAGATTAGTTTATGAAAAGTATGGATAGGAGAAAGAATGACGTTCCCTAAAAGTTTGGTTATTGTCCCGACCTACAACGAGAAGGAAAACATCCTTCTCATGCTGGACGCCATCTTGCAGCAGCACGAATGTTTGGAAGTGCTGGTTGTCGATGACGGCTCTCCGGATGGTACGGGCGACATGGTTGCCGCCGAGGCCGAAAAGAATTCCCGCATCCACCTGATCCGCCGCAAGGGCAAGATGGGACTTGGCTCTGCCTATGTGACCGGCTTCAAGTGGGCCCTGGAGCGCGACTTCGAGCGTGTATTCGAGATGGATGCCGACTTCAGCCATTCTCCTACGGACTTGACCCGCTTCCTGGAAACGGCTGAGGATGCCGACCTCGTGCTGGGCAGCCGCTACATGAAACAGCGTATCAGCGTCGTGAACTGGGACCTCCGCCGCCTCATTCTGAGCTACGGAGCGAACGTGTACACGCGCATGGTCACGGGCCTCCCGATCAGCGATGCGACGGGCGGCTTCAAGTGCTTCCGCCGTTCCGCCCTCGAGGCCCTGAACCTCGACAAGATGAAGAGCGACGGTTACTGTTTCCAGATCGAGACGACGTTCAAGATTTGGAAGAAGGGTCTCCGCGTGAAGGAAATCCCCATCGTGTTTACCGACCGCACCCGCGGTACCTCCAAGATGAGCGGCGGAATCATCTCCGAAGCCTTCTTCCTGGTGCTCAAGCTGAGGCTAGGTTTAGCTTAACCTTAACCCTAGATTCTAGCCCCTAGCCCCTAATCTCTATCATGTATTCCTGTTCCGTTATCATCGTCGCCTACAATTCCTGTGACTTTATCCCTGCGTGCCTAAAGTCCGTCCGTGATGCGTGCGAGGGTGTAGATTCCCAGATTATCGTTTTGGACAACGGCTCGAAGGATCGCATCAAGCCGGAAATCAAGAAGTTTTTCCCCGAGGTCCTGTGGCTCGATTCCGAGGAAAATCTCGGCTTCGGGAAGGGCTGCAATTTGGCCGAGAAACAGGCGACCAAGCCGTTCCTGTTCTTCATCAACCCGGACACGGTGGTGTCGCGCGATTCGTTCACCAAGGTGCTCGACTTCATGGAGGAACATCCGGAATCGGGCACGGTGGGCTGCCGCATCTTGAACGAGGACGGAACGCTCCAGTGGGCTTGCCGTAGGTCTTTCCCGACGATTATCTCGGCCGTTTCCAAGACGGTCGGCCTGGCCGCGATGTTCCCGAAGAGCAAGCTTTTGGCCAGCTACAACATGACGTACGCCGACCCTGATGCGGTCACCGAGGTGGACGCCATCAGTGGTTCGTTCTTCTGCATCAAGCGCGACCTGTACGAGTCCCTGAAGGGCTTTGACGAAGACTACTTCATGTACGGTGAGGACCTTGACCTTTGCTTCAGGACAAAGGCTGCGGGCTACAAGAATTACTATACGCCGTCAACGAACATCTTGCATTTCAAGGGCCAGAGCTGCCGTACGCGCCGCTGGGGTTCTTACGTGGACTTCTACAAGGCGATGCTTATCTTTGTGCGCAAGCACAAGGACCTTTACTTTGTCCCGAATTTTCTCGTGTCTTTCGGTATTTTATTTGCGGCGTTCGTGGGCATGTTCTCGCGCTTGATTCCGAAGTTCTGGAAGATGTTCCTGGACCTGGGCGTGATTGCTGCATGGGCGTTTACCTTTCTCAATCATACAATTTCGATGGAAATTCGTTGTGCCGAAGTGGATCTCAATGCTGGTCCAATTTCCGGTGGTTGCGGTGCTTCGGAAATTGTTAAACATTCCATTTGGGATTTTGCACAATTTGAAGACTGGTGGCTTGTCGGCTTGGTCGCCATTATTAACATGGTTTTTCTTATTTTCCGTGGGGAATACACGGAATCCAGCCTCAAGGGTGAGAAGTTTTTGCGCTACTTGATTCCGCTGAACTTGCTTGCAGTGGGTGGTTATTGCTTGTTCCGTTACTTTACTCAGCAACCGGTTGTTTTGAGTGATATGACCTCGCTGCCGTATGATAGGGACTGGTTTGTCATTACGATTTGCTCCAGCCTCTTCATCCCGCTGGCCCTCTTCGCATGGCGCCGCGTCGCGTTCTGGATAAACTATTTCTACCGCATCTTCGCCAAGAAGCGTCACCGTTCCATTCTGCTCGGTGGTTCCGAAGATTCCCTCCAGACATGGTTTGACCGTTACAACGTAATTCCCGGCATCGAAATTTTGGGCTGTGTCAGCGGCGAGCCCGAAAAGATCAGCGAGGACAACCGCGAACACCTCCTGGGTAACCTTTCCGAGATGGAATCCATCTGCAACCGTACCGGCTGCCGTGAACTCCTCGTTGTCTCGAATTTCTCCGGCTACAGGGAACCTTTCGACATCGGGTGGCTCGACAAGCTCGGTTTGAACGTGTTTTTGCTCATCGGGGACGGAAAAAACGGCAATTATGCCCTTGTAGACCTCAAATATCTGCATTAATCTGCTCGGGGCCGAATTTTTTTCCCGAAATGAAGTTATTTTTACGTAAGTAATTGATATTAAAGGTGTTATGTTCGATACGAATCTTTTAAATGTGCTTTGTTGCCCGGAATCCCGTGGCGCTCTCAAGCTGGCGGACGAAGCCTGTCTCGCTGCCGTAAATAATGCTATTGCCGCGGGTTCCCTGAAGAATGTCGCGGGTGAGATGATATCCGAAAAAATGGATGAGGCCCTTGTTTCCGAGGACGGAAAGCGCCTCTATCCGATTCGCGAGGGTATTCCGGTACTTTTGTCTGACGAAGCGGTTGCGCTTCCATTGGGGGGAGTCTAAATGGCTGTTACTCTGGAACAATTGAAGAAAACAGTCGGTAAGAAGAAAGGCGTTTCGATGGCCTTTGCTTGGCTTGCCGACCTGGAACGCGCCTCGGGCGACCTGGATGGCTCTCTGCGAAGGGTGAACGCCGGGCTCCAGAGCAATGCGGCCGACCTTCCGGGCATGTTGGTCCGTTCCCGCATCCTTTTCGAAAGGGGCGAGTTCGAGGAATGCATCAAGGAATGCGAGAAGGCTCTCAAGAACGACCCCTTCTGCCTGTCTGCCCAGAAGCGTATGGGCGACGCCTACGACCAGTTGGGCAACGAGGCCGAGCGCAACAAGTGCTACCGCCGTGTCCACGACATGGATCCTCTCGACAATTTCTGGAAAGAAGAATACGACGTCGTGCTCGCTACTGCAGCCGCCGTCCAGGATTCCGACTTTGTCATGCCCGGGCTTACCGGTGACGCTTCTGCCACGGATGACGGCCTTTCTCTCTTGACCACGGGCGGAAGCGACGGTTCGCTGTTCGTGAAGGAAAACTCCATCAATCCGGACGAACCGGCTCCCGAGGAATCCTCTGGCATTTTCGAGAAGTCTCTCGATTCCAGCGCCGATTCCGTTTCCTCCATTTTCTCGAAGTCCGCCGAGGACAAGCCCTCGAAGTCCCCGTTCGAGGATTTCTCTATCGACGAATCGGTTTCCTCTATCGAAGATTCCGATACAGAAACTTCCGCTTCGCCGTTTGGTGCTTCGAAGGACCAGTCGGGCGAGGACGATCCGTTTGCAGCCCTTTCTTCTCTGCTGCCCAGCGATGACGGTGTGGATTCCTCCGCGATGGATAGCCTGCAGGAATCCCTCGACGCCGCCATGGCCGACATTGATTCTGGCGATGCAGACAACCTGGATGAGTTCTCCGAAGATGACAATATTTCCGGCGGTGACGTTTCCAATGTCTTTGCCAGCATGTTTGGCGACGATTCCATGGAATCGGAAGACGAGTCCACGGAAAGCTCCCCGTTCAACCATCTGAACATTCCGAATGAAGTTTCTCCGGACGATTTTAATGCGAAGGAAGTCAAGTCCGAGGACTTGTCCCTGACGAACGACGAGAACTTGTTCGGTCTCATGGAAAAGATTGACGTTCACTCCGAGGCCCCTGCCGCCGAAGAAAATGTCGCTCCTGTGGAAAGTGCTCCTGCTGCTGCGGCCGACGACAAACCGCAGAGCGTGGACAGCGCCTTCGCAAGCATCTTTGGCGAAGACGAACTGCCCGAAGAGAATCCGCAGAATACTGCAAAGGTGGAATCTTTTGAAACTCCCGCTGTGGAGCCTGTCGCTGAACCGGAAGCCCCGGCCGAGGAACAAGTCGAAGAAGATCCGCTCGCTGACCTTCAGGAAATTACGCCCGTGGAACCGCCTCCCGCAGCTCCTGCACCGGCAAGGCCTGCATCGGAAGATGGACCGCAGAGCCTGGACAGCGCTTTTGCAAGCATCTTCGGCGAAGACGAATTGCCCGAAGAGCATCCGCAGGGTTCTGCTGCGACGACTGCCGAGGAACCCGCCGAGTCGACGCTCTCCTTTGGTAGCGAAGCCGTCGGTTCGTTGAACTCGATCTTCGGTGACGACGATACCCTGGAAGAGACCGCCGGAACGGAAGATGAAATTTCCGCTGTCTTTAATGACAGTCCCGAAACCCCTGTCGTGACTCCGGACGAACCGGTCGTCAGCGAACAGGAACCTGCTCTGGGATCGCTTTCTGAACAGGTGGCCAAGGCCGAGGACGAACTGGAACTGCCTCCTTCCTTCGCTGCTTCAGAACAAACTTCCGGAGAGAATGAATCTATTGAAAAGGAAGTGGGCAGTGCGCTCAGTTCCATCTTGGGCGACGACGAACTCGACTTGCCTGAACCGGCTCCCGCCAAGGAAGAAGCCCCCACGCCGGAATCTACAAGCGCGGCCATCGAGGAACGCGTGATTCCTTCCAGTGCGGATACTTCGCTTGAAGCCGAAGTGAACGGCGCCTTCAAGGGCCTGTTCTTCACGGACGACGATTCCCTTTCGGAATCGGCGGAAAACGGCGAGCCTTCCAACAAGGGTATTGATTTCCTCATGTCCGGCGATTCCGACGACGAGGTCTCTGTTGGCCTCATCAAGGATCCTTCCAAGCCGCTTGACCGTGGCGCGGCCGACATCGACGAGAGCCTGAATACGAAGACCCTGGCCGAGATCTATTTTGAACAAGGTCTCTATGGCAAGGCTTTGGATATCTATCAGGATCTCTGCCTGAAGGAACCCAGCAATGCGGAATACCGCAGCCGCCTTGAAGAAATAGAAAAGATCTATCGCGAAAAGTTCGGAGGCAATGTCAATGGCTGAACAGCAGGATCGTCGTGTAGAGCTCCGCATCGAACACCTTCTCCGAGAGATGGTGAACCGTAAGGCTTCGGACCTTCATATCCGTGTCGGCGCATCTCCGACATTCCGCATTAACGGCCTATTGCAGCGTCCGTTCGACATCAAGGTCGATGGCGTTATGATGGACTCCTTCCTGGACGACATCATGAACCGCGACCAGAAAGTGCGTTTTGAACAAAATAAGGAATGCGACTTCGCCGTGGGCGCCCGTGAACTCGGACGTTTCCGTGTGAACGTGTTCCGCCAGCGCGGTTCTATCGCTATCGTGATCCGTCACATCAAGGCGAAGATCCCGCTCTTTGAAGACCTTCATTTGCCCGAAGTCATTCGCGACATGGCGCTTACCAAGCGCGGCCTTGTCCTTGTGACTGGTACGACGGGCTCGGGTAAGTCGACAACGCTTGCGTCCATGATTGACCATATCAGCAATCATGAGTCCGTCAACATCATTACTGTCGAAGACCCTATCGAATATCTTTACAAGGACAACAAGGCGATTATCTCGCAGCGCGAAATCGGCGTGGATACATTGTCCTACGGTAACGCCCTGCGTGCAGCGCTGCGTCAGGACCCTGACGTATTGCTGATTGGCGAAATCCGTGACCTCGAGACGATGCAGATCGCTTTGACCGCTGCCGATACGGGCCACATGGTGTTTGCGACCATCCATACGACGAACGCGACGGAAACGATTCACCGTGTGCTTTCGATGTACCCGCCTCACCAGCACGACGAAATCCGCCTGTTGCTCGCTGAAGTGCTTGCCGGTATTATTTCTTTGCGCCTGTTGCCGACCAAGGACGGGAACGGTCGTGTCCCTGCTGCCGAAATCCTCGTGAATACAGGTGCCATCAAGGAATATATCCAGGATAAGGACAAGATTGACCTTGTGGAGCAGGCCATTGCCGAAGGGCACATGCAGTACCGTAGCCAGACCTTTGACCAGGCCCTGCTTGAACTGTACAAGGAAGAAAAGATTTCGCTTGAAACGGCCATGCGCGCCGCCACGAACCCGGATGACTTCGACCTCAAGATTCGCGGTATTTCCGGTACGTCCGAGCGCAGCTGGATGTAGTACATACATTTCTGAAATGCAAAAGTCTCTCCGTCATATTCTCTCGTTTTTACTGTTGGGAGCCGTATCCTCTATGGCCGCGTCTCCGGTAATTGGCCCGGAACACTCCAGGAACCTGAAACTTCTCGAGTCGTCCCCGATGCTGTTCGAGCTGCACCGCCAGACAACTGGCGACAACTTGCAGTATTTTGCCTATCCCCGCCGCGATACGAACTTCATCAAGCACTTTAGGGAAACCGAAGGGACGGCGCTGCTTTATGTGGACCGCATCCCCGAAGATACATCTGCGGCATCATCTCGTCCGTCGTCCTACGGCCTTGCCGCATCGGTCGTGGGCGGATTGGACTACCGTGGGGGCAAGGCACTTGGGGACACCATCTGGCCTGCTGCCGACGGAGGAATTTATCTGCGCGGCTTTATCGACTCGGTGGATTTCGTCTTGGATGCTCGCATTTACGACGAGGGACATTCTGCGGATACGGCGCGTTCGTTCGACCGCGAATTCCTGGAAGTTCAGAAGGGCGAGAACAATTCCGGCGTCGAGTACGTGAGCTACGCCCGTTACCGTGCGCATTTTGCCGTCAACTACGACTGGCTCCGCATAGATCTTGCGCGCGACGTGATGCATTGGGGACCTGGTTACTACAACAACCTCACGCTGAACCAGTTTGCGCTCCCTTACAACATGCTCGCTATGGACATGTTCATCGGCCCCTTGCACGTGCTTACGTTCTATGGAGATTTGAGAATTTATAACAACAGCATGAGCATCAAGAACAAGGACGAGTTGCGCAACCTTTTCGGCCACCGCTACGAGCTGGCTGTCGGCAACGCGACTATCGGTATCAGCGAACTCCAGGTGCTTTACGACAATATGAAGCCGTGGCTGTTCGTGCCTTGCGTGCCTCTGTTCATGGAAAAGGGCAACTACAGCGAACGTTCCAACAACGGGGCGCTTGCGATGGATTTCAACTACCGCTTGTTCAACTGGATGCGTCTGTACACGGAATTCTTCATGGACGACATGGAAAGCCCGGTGAGCTTGATCAAGAACGACAACATCGAGGCCAAGTGGGCGTGGATGGCCGGTATGCAGGCGGCGCATGATTTCAAGGTGAAGGGAAAACTGCTCGAGGCGGGCACCATTGCCGAATACGCGCGGATTGAACCTTATGTCTATTCGCATTTCATCAAGAATACGGCCCAGTTGGCACATCTGGGATATCCTCTCGGCAACCAGAACGGCCCGAACAGCATGGTCGTAGATTGGACGGTTTACGGGCGCTATGACGGCAGGTTCTTCGCGTCGGTGCGCAATTCCTGGTTCTGGAAGGGAACGGATTACGGCAGTGCCGTCAACGACACGACGCCGAAATCGAACCACATGAATATTCCGAAGAAGTTCCTGGACGGAGCCAAGATGGAGTATTCCATAACTCCGTCGCTGGGTTACGAGGGAAACTACGTTTCGTTCCTGGGCGAAATCACGTTGATAAACGACGAGAAAGTTTATCTCCGTGCCGGGTTTAAGTTTTAGGGGCTACGATGACAGTTAAGAAACCGGAACTCTTGGCGCCGGCGGGCGACCTCGTCCGTATGCGCTATGCTTATGCTTATGGTGCCGACGCCGTGTACGCCGGCCAGCCCGCCTTTTCGCTGCGTGCGCGCGAAAACGGCTTCAGGAACCTGGATGACCTTGCAGAAGGCATTGCCTATGCTCACAGCCTGGGGAAAAAGTTCTACCTGACAAGTAACGTCATCCCGAGGAACGTGAAGGTCGAGGCCTTCCAGAAGGCGCTCCTTTCTGCTCTTGAACTCAAGCCCGACGCTTTGATTGTCGCGGATCCTGGCTTTGTCGGTTGGCTCCGCAAGGTTTCCCCGCAAACGGAAATCCACCTTTCCGTGCAGGCGAATACGACCAACTACCTTGCGGCTTCGTTCTGGAAAGATTTGGGCGTGCGCAGAATTATCCTGAGTCGTGAACTTCGTTTGTCTGAGATTTTAGAGATAAAGGAACGTGTTCCTGACCTTGAACTGGAGGTGTTCGTCCACGGTGCCGTTTGTATGGCGATGTCGGGACGTTGTATGCTTTCTAACTGGGTCGCGCATAGGGATGCCAACCAGGGGGCGTGCAACAATTCCTGCCGGATGCCGTACAGACTCTACGCGAACCCGGAACCGCAGTGTGACGAATATCACACTCACGAAGGTAACTTCTCCCTACAGAGGACGGACAAACCCGAGCTCGATCCCATTGCGCTGGACGAGGACACCTGGGGGACGTACTTTATGAGTAGTCGCGACCTTTGCGCCCTGGACGTCGTCCCGGAGCTTGTCGCGGGCGGGCTGGATTCCTTCAAGATCGAGGGCCGCACCCGTTCGGTGTACTACTTGAGCCAGGTCGTGCGCGCCTACAGAATGGCGATTGACTCCGTGGCGGCGGGGGAGGGAGTTCCCGATGAAAGCCGCCGTGCCATCGATTTCGTGGATGGTCGCGGGTTCATGCCGGGATTCCTGCGAGGTCCGCTCCCGCAGAATTATGAGGCTTCGCATGTGGACGCTGCCGGCGGTTGCGTGGCGGCGCAGGTGACCGAGTTTGACTCGGGTACAGGAGCCTTGAAGGTGAACGTGAAGAATCCCTTCTCGGTCGACGATCCGCTGGAACTGATGACCCCGGAAGGCATGGCCCCCATCGAGGTCTCTGCACTGATCGATTTCCGAGGACAGGCTGCCGACAGGCTGAATCCCGGCACGGAAGGCCGTGTTTTCCTGCAAAATGATGTGCAAAATATCGCAAAAAAGGCGAATTTTGCCTTTGTCGTGAAGAGGAATCTTTTTTCGCCACGCGACAAAACATAAATTTGGCGTATGGCTATTGATGAAACGACGAGAAAGCGCAACGCGCTGGAACTTTATCAGATCGATGAGGATTCCATCGTTCCGTTTTTCAAGTCGCACAAAGCCGAGCTGCGTAAGTTTATCCAGGAACATTCCGAGTCGAAATTATCCCTTCTCGAACTCCTGAAGCAGTTTATCCGCATTTACCGATTGCCGTTCAACATGCAACGCTACATGTCGGTGCAGAGCACGTTTATCCGCGAGACCCTGCAGGAGCGCGTGCAGAACAGGCAGGATGCCGTGAGCCACTGGATCCAGGAACACGCCGGACGTCATCGCGACAGGATGATTCAGCTGCAGTGCCTTTTCCTGGACCGCGTCAAGGAACACCTGCTCCCGGCAATTCAGGCGATGCTCGACGACAAATCTGACGATCCCGCTGAAGAGGAACGCACGGTTTACCGTCCGTAAATTGGAAGTCGTTGATAGTCAACGTCTTTCGCTCAAAAAATTATCTTGTTTGCAACAAAAATGGCGTTTTTGACGCGTAGAGGCCATTTCCTTTGTTTGTAATGGTGTTCTTTTGTGCAGATTTTTTTTATAAAATTACTTATAAAAAAATGTCAAGGGATGGATATAAATTTTTCTGTTGATAGAATGTGAAATCTAAGGGATGTTTTTTTGATTGGTAGGTTATTAACTCGGTCAATGATGGTAGCTGAGTGGGTATGAAAAAAAAATTGCCCTTTTTACGCAATTTTTTTGGTTTTTGAAAAAATGCCGGATACGCCTCTCGCAAAGCGAAAGGCTTTATTTAATTTTTTTTTAAGATTTTTGATCCCCTCGTTTTGGAATAACTGTGGAAAATACTATTTCTTTATTGGATTTATCGTCGTCGCCTTGGCTTCGTGTCCTTGAGTACGTTCGTTCGAAGTGCAATGAGTTTGGTTTGGCTTTTTTGGATGCGGTCGGCTTTGAAGGAATCCAGGACGGATATGCACAGCTGACTGTGCCCGACACGTTCCGCGCGACATGGCTGGAGAGCCATTATGGCGACCTGTTCCGCAAGGCGTTCAGTGCCGTACTCGGTTCCGAGTTCGTGGACTACACGATCCGCCTTTTGGCCCCCTCCGCGGCCGTTCCCGAGATGAAGTTGCCCGCCCCGGCCTTGACGCGCCCCGTCGTGAAGCCCAAGGCGAAGCCCGCGGTGGTGAACGATCTCAGGCTGTATTCCCGCTTCACCTTCGAAAATTTTGTCGAGGGAAACTGCAATTCTACGGCTTTGCGCGCTTGCAAGACGGTTTCGGAAAATCCGGGCGACGCGTCGCTCAACCCGCTGTTTATCTACGGCGCTTCGGGACTTGGCAAGACGCATCTGTTGCAGTCCATTGCTGCAGACCTGGTTGCCAAAAGGTCGGAAATGCGCGTCACGTATTGCCATGCCGCCGATTTCCTCCGCGACTATACGGCGATATACAAGAACCATGCCGATTCCCGACAGCTGCAGGAAAAGTTTGAACAACGTTACGTGCGCTGCGATTGCCTCCTGATCGACGACATCCAGTGGATTGAACAGGGCGAGAAGACTCTCGAGAAACTGTTCTCGTTGGTGGCGTACCTGCGTTCGCATGGCAAGCAGGTGGTCATCTCGTGCGACCGCCACCCTTCTAGTTTCTGTGCTGGCGAGGCGTCTTCGCCGAACCGCAAGTCCGCCATTCCGCATATCTCCAGGACTTTCCTTTCCCAACTGGAATCCTGCGTGGCGGTGGGCCTCGACGAACCGGACATGACGACCCGCCTGAACCTCATCGAGAAAAAGTCCGTGCACGTGCCGTTCGTGGACCGTGACCGTGAAGAGATTTGCAGGTTTCTCTCTGTGCCGCCCCGCAGCAATGTGCGCGACATCGAAGGCCTTATCAACTGGCTTTACGCCATGCATACCCTGAACGGCGTGGAACTGGATTTTGCCTGTGTCAAGCGCCTGATGGGAGGAAACAAGAATGGCGGTGCTGCCGCTGCTCTCACTGTCCGCAGCATTGCCGATACGGTCGCATTCCAGTTCAACGTGGACTTTTTGGCGCTAGCCTCGAAGCGCCAGGATGCCGCGGCCTCTGTCCCGCGCAAGGTAGCCATGATGCTTTGCCGCGAGTACACGTCGGAATCGCTTGTTTGTATCGGGGAAACGTTTAATCGCGACTATGCCACTGTAATTGCCGCCCTGAAATCCCTAAAAGTGCAGATGGAAAAGGACGATAGCCTAAGGAGGCGCGTCGAAGACATCCGCTACATGTTGGAAGCGTGATGAAGGCACTTATTACGGGAGGCGCAGGCGTCGTAGGGAAGGCGCTTTGCAGGGAACTGGAGACGCGTGGTGTGTGTGTGCGCGTCCTGGCACTCCCTGGCGATACATTGGCTAGTTCGCGTATCCCTTCGGGCGTGGAATTGGTTTACGGCGACGTGACTGATTTCGAGTCCATCCGCGCCGCGTTCGACGGTGTCGACGTGGTGTTCCACTTGGCCGCGGCCCTTCTTTCTACGGTTCCCGGCGAATTCGAGCGGGTCAATGCGCAGGGGACGCGTAATGTCGTCTCGGCATGCCAGGATGCTGGTGTCCGGCGCCTGCTCTATGTTTCCAGCATCTCCGTCACTTATCCCATACTCACGCCTTATGGCGAAAGCAAGCTTGCCGGCGAAGATGCCGTGAAGGGTTCCGGGCTTGACTGGACCGTTGTCCGCCCGACGCTGGTGATTGGAGATGGCGGGGGAGTGGAATTCAACATGTACGCGCGGTACGTATCGCGCTTCCCGCTGTATTTCCTGCCGGGAGGTGGGCTCGCGCGTAAACGTCCGGTCCGTAGCGTCGACCTGGTTCAGGGTATTGCTGTTGCGGGACTGAGCGAGTCTGCCATCGGTAAAACGTATGCCCTGGCCGGTCCCACGGTCATGACTATGGCGCAGATTGCGAAGTCCGTACTGGATGCTCGCGGGCTTAAGCGCCTGATGATTCCGCTGCCCTGGTCTATCTGCCGCCGCCTGGCTGTTTTGAAGGCGTGGATCGGTGGCCGGAAGGTTTCTGCCGAACAGGCCCTGGCCGGATTCCTCTACGATGCCGCACCCTCTATCGAAAGTGCCGAAAAAGACCTCGGATATCACCCAAAATCGCCTTTTGAGCCCTAAAACGGCACTTTTCACGAAAAAAATTTTTTTCGTGAGTCGTTTTTGTGTATATTCTTAGTGTAGAATTATAACACAGGCATTGTACTATGAAATTGCATTATCTTTTGGCCGGATGTGTGGCCGCAACACTCGCTTTTACGGGCTGTAGTTCCGATTCCAGTTCCGATGGCGGAATCGATCGCGAAGACGTTATGTCCTCCAGTTCTTCGGAACTGTCCTCCTCTTCCAAGAAGGTTTCCTCTTCTTCGGCCAAGAAGGATACGACTGACGGCATCCGCGCTGCAACTCTTGAAGATCTGTCCCGCAACATGGTGCTCGACATCGATGGGCACCAGGTTCACATGGCTACCGGTTCCAAGCAGGGACTTTTCTCGTTCTGGATCCTCCGCGGTTCGGAAAAGGGCCAGGCCGATACGGGCGAGGTCGTCGTGAAGAGCGACTTCGAGGACGGTGTCGTCAAATTTGACGATGACCATGCAACCCCGTCTGTCATCAACACGCTTGACGAGAAGTATTTCCTTTACAAGATGGCCGAAAAGATGTCCATCGCCTTCACCGTGGATTCTGCGGGAACTCTGATGTATTCTGTGGACAAGGGCAAGGCCAAGGAAGTTCAGTTGGAACAGTTCCCGGCGACTCAGGCAAAGATTGGAAATTACGACGATATGGTGGGCAAAAAGCTCACCTGCAAGGCCGGCGATACGACCAATGTCTACAAGTTCTTCGAGGGACGCTATGTCATGGAAAGTACGGTGGGCAAGAAGAATATCCTGATGGTGGGTGGCTACGCCGATATCCATCGCGCTACGTTGCTCCTTATGCCTGAATATTATTCCGATGGCGTGATGGCTCTGTACAAGTATTCCGTCTCTAACGAGTTCGATCTGGATTCGCTTGGCTGCACGAGCGAAAGCTTCAAGTTCAAAAAGGTCAAGGCGAAGGATCTTGCCGACAACTGGTACAGCTATGACAAGGATCTCAAGTTGGATTGGAACTTTGTCTTGTCCGAAGACGGGACCTACAAGCTTGAAGCTTTCAGCAACGCGAACGAACAGGGCAAGGGCGGACACTGGGATGTCTACGGCAACGTTCTCCTGATGAGGGGCGAGTCCTGTGTTGATCCGTCGGCTTGTGACTTGTTGGTCATGGGCACGATTGAAGACTTTGAAAAGGGTAAGGGATTTACCTACAAGCATTCGAGCGAAGAAGTTCCCCCGATGCCTACGGAATGGGTAATCCAGAAATACGAAGACTAACATTTTATGGAAAGAGTTGCTGGCATTTTAAAGACACTTGTTTTTTTAAGTCTATTTATTTCCTCCGTTGCCTTTGCGCAGGAGGCTGCTGCCCCTTCTGACGGCATGGTTCCCGCTGCGGATGTCGCCGCCGAGCTGAGCGTCCGTGACAGCGTCATGGCGGCTCGCGAGAACGCCTGCAAGGTCGAGACGGATTCCTTGCGTACGGCTGTCGAGTCCGAGCAGGCCAAGAGTGCCAACTGGGAACAGAGCTATAACACGGTAAAGCAGGACAATTCGGTTTGCCAGCAGGCGCTGCGCGTCGCGATTGATTCCAGGACGAACAAGGATGGTTCCGTGAAGAAAGAGGCCGCCATGATGTCGGCGTCTTCTTTCCTGGGTGGTGTTTTAATGGGGATGCTTCTGTTTTGGCTGATTCTCGATTAACAAAAAAGGAATGAGGTTGGTATGAGAAAAATCGGCATTGCCTTGACTGCGGCACTCGCTGTCGGCATTTCCTTTGCTGCGGAATCGGGACCGTCTCCGGTGTTCCAGATGGGTAAACTGCTGGCTCCGCTCGGCTCTGTTTCCATGAAGACCGCGGAAATCGCGGCCTATATGCCCGATTTGAAAAAGTTGTTCGTGGTGGGTGACGAACCCATCATGGAAGTGGTCTCGCTTGACAAGCCCGATCAGCCCAAGGTCCTGGGCGCGATGAAGCTCATGGGCCGCGGCTCCAGCGTGAGCGTCTTCGGTGACTTTGTCGCCGTGAGCGAAATTTCCGACCCCGAGCAGGATCCCGGTTATGTCGAAATCTTCCAGATCGTCGAGGACGTACCCAGGAAGGTCGGTTCGTACAAGGTCTGTGCCCAGCCGGACATGCTTACCTACACTCCCAACGGCAAGAACATCCTTGTCGCGTGCGAAGGTTCTCCGAACAAGGACATGAGCGTGGACCCGGAAGGTGCCATTGCCATTCTGACCCCGGGACGCCTCAACAAGAAAGACTCCCTGCCGGTCAAGGTCAGCATTGTCAACTTCAAGAAACTCAAGGACAGCGACTTGATGGATGATGGCGTGCGCACGATTGGAACCAATCCCTATGCGCAGACACTCGAACCGGAGTACATCACGGTTTCCAAGGATTCCAAGACGGCATGGGTTAGCCTGCAGGAAAACAACGCCATCGCGAAAATCAACATTCCCGCAAAGAAGGTCGTCGGCGTGTTCCCGCTAGGGACTGTGGACCATTCGAAGCCGGGATTCGGTGCGGACGTGCGCAAGAACGGAAGCATCGGGATCGAGAACGTGCCTGTGCACGGGTTGCGCCAGCCGGACGGCATCAGCTATTTCGAGGCGGACGGAAAGCAGTATATCATCACGGCCAACGAGGGCGCCGAAAGTGATGACTTTAAGGCTTGGACCGACGTGACGAACGCGTTGTCGATGTTTGAACGGGGCCGCCTTGACGAAGATAAGTTTAATGGCGAGGCTCTCAGCGCGCTCAAGACTTTGAAAATCAGCAGCACCGATTTCTGTGCCGAAGGACAGAGAAAGTGCCCCTACGTTTACAGCTTCGGCACTCGCTCCATCAGCATTTTCGATGCGAACAAGGGTGAACTTGTATGGGATTCCGGCGACAAGATCGAGCAGATGCTTGCTTCTGTTGCGCCAGAATACTTTAACTGGAATTCCAAGAAAGATAAGGTCAAGATGGATGCCCGTAGCGACAACAAGGGTTGCGAACCTGAAAATGTCGTCGTGGGTATGATCGGAAGCCATCGTCTTGCCTTTGTCGGCCTGGAAAGGATGAGCGGCGTCGTCGTGTTCAACATTACTAACCTCGACAACCCGAAGATTATCGACTACTACATGGACCCGAAAGACCGCGGTCCCGAAGGCCTGCTGTTCATCCCCGAGGAACAGAGCCCGGTTCCTGGCAAGGCCCTGCTTGTTGTAGGCTACGAATACAGCAAGACGCTGACGATTTATACTGTTAAATAACGCTCTCGGGCCAGGGGTGCTTGGGGTAGCGGCCGCGCAGCTCCTTGCGCACTTCGGCGTAGGTGTTCTGCCAGAATCCTGTTAAGTCCCATGTCTTTTGGATTGTACGGAAGTTCGGTGCGAGAATGTCGTACCGGACTTTTAATTTGCCGTCGGCAATCCTGTGTTCGCCGCGGAGCTGCATGAAGTCCTCGATGCGGGCCGATATTTCGACGAGGACGCCTTCGATACTTTGTACGGACTTTCCGCTGTCGTCGATGGCGACGGCCTGGTAGCTGTACCGCGCGCGCTTGCCGTTCGGGAGCACGTAATGGTCGGGGAAGGTCTTGGTGAGCCAGGCGAGCATGGACTTGCCGAAGTATTCCTCGACAATGTGACGGAATCGGTCTTCGTTGATGTCGCGCAGCAGGAAAATCCCGCTCACGAATTCGTCGAAAATCAGTTCCATGTCCTCTTCGTTGAATTCGGACAGGCCGTATTCGGGATAGAGCTTCGCGGCGAGGCGCATCTTGATGAGCTGCGTCTGCATGGATTCGGTGAGGTAGCGACCGCTCCAGTTTTCCTTCTCGATCTTTTCGCGCCAGGCGTCGACAGTGAGTTCCTTGAGCGCGGCGAGGACCTTGGGCGAGGCTTCCTGCGGGATGATTTCCTTGCGGGAAAGTTCCGTCGTGGAACCGTCGGCATTTTCTGTTTCGCTGATTTCTACGCCGATGAATCGTTCCTGGCCACTGCGCCACAGGAGTTCGTGGCGAGTCTTTGCGGTGCTCCCGCCGAGCATGTCCTGGGTGATGGGGGCGTACAGGTTGACCTTGAGTTCCGACTTGCTTCCGCCTCCGGTGCGTAGCATCGTGAGCGCGAGAATCGCGTAGGGCGGCTCTGCGACCTGCAGGCGGATGATATTCTGGTTGGCAAGCTTGTATGCGGAACCGCTCGGCGTCGCCAGCCTGTCGGGGAAGGCCTTGAGGAGACTTTGAGCGGTGAGCTGTGAGCTATGAGCCGGTAAGGCCCCTGAGCCCTGTCGAAGGGCCGAACCACTCTCGTCTAATCCATCCCTGTAATCTCTTAACTGCCTCAGCGTGAAGCTGACTTCGCGCGGGACGTTCACGGCCTTGTCGAGGGTGTCCTTCGCGAGCGTGAGGATGTCCTGCGATACCTTGGATTTTTGCAGTGCCTCGGTGCCGGAGTGTATCCATGCGAGTGCTGCAAGCAGAAGGTCGGGGAGGTCGGCCTTGCTCTGCGCGGAGGCGAGCAATAGCGCGAGCGGGATGCTCGAAATAGGAGTGCGGATGGCCTTGAGCCCGAGTTCCGTGATGGCGCCGTCCTTGAGCATCCCGAACCCTTCGAGCAACTTTGTGGCGGTCTGGGCGCGCACTTCCGGAATCGCCGTCGGCAGCTCAATTCTCGTATCTTGTACCTCGAGCCTGGAACATCTCTCGTCTAAGCACTCCAGCGCCGCCTTCTGCAACAGCAGTTCCGACGGTTCAATCTGCAGCACTTCGGGGACGATTCCCTTGGGCATTCGCTTTTCGGATTCCTCGCTCCACAGGCGGATGGCGCATCCGTTCTGCGTACGGCCGCTACGGCCGCTGCGCTGGATGGCGTTCTGCATCGAGATGGGCATGGTGCGCAGCACGTTCACCTTCTCGCTGTCGTCGTAGAGGCTTACGCGTTCGATGCCGCTGTCGACGACGCCCGATACGTTCGGGACGGTGATGGAGGTTTCTGCGATATTCGTGGTGAAGATGACGCGCGGACGTTCCGTCACTTCAAAGATGCGGCCCTGCGTTTCGCGGTCCTGGCCGCCGTAGAGCTCCAGGAATTCGGCGCAGTTGTTGCCCAATGCTTCGGAGGCGGCGCTGTGGCAGCGGGCGATTTCGGCCTTGCCCGGGAGGAAAACCAGCGTGGTCTGCCAGATGTTGTTGCGGTAGAGCGTCCGGAGAGCCCGCACCACTTCGGCGTCAATGCCTACGCCCGAAACGAGCGAATTGCCCGTGGCGGGGGCCTGGTGGATAATTTGTACGGGGTAAAGCGGGTGGCCGAGGCTTAGGCACTTGACGCCGAGAACCGCTTCGAGTTCCTCGCGGTTCAGCGCCGCCGACATCACTGCAATCCTCGGGCCTCGATCCTCGAGCCTCTCTCGTCTCTCGTCTCTCGTCTCTCGTCTAAAGAACCCAAACAGCAAGTCCATGTCGGCCTTGCGCTCGTGGTACTCATCGAACACGACCCAGTCGGCGTCCATCTTGCCGTGCAGCAGTTCCTGCAAGAAGTTGCCGTACGTCTGGAAGAGAATGCGCGTGCCTTCGCTCTTGCAGCTTTCCTGCCTGAACTGGTAGCCGACCGTCTTGCCGCAGGGTTCCCCGTGGAGCTTCGCCGAAAACTGAGCCAGCGCGAGGGCGGCGATGCGGCGGGGCTGCAGCACGACAACGCGGCCCTTGCAGTGCTTGCTTAAAAAGTAGGGGATGAACAGCGACTTGCCCGAACCCGTGGGCGCCTCGATAAGCAGGTTGCGGGACTGCCCGATAGCAGCCTCCAGCTTTCCTTCTTCTTCTGCTAGAGCTAAATCACTGTATTTCATTTTCTAGAGTCGGGGACGTTGCGGGTGTGTCCACGCTAGACGAGAGCACGGACCTGCGGTCCTACAGACGAGGGACGAGAGAAAAAGAATGGCGCTTCGCATAAGTACGAAAAAGTTCTTTCGTCTATTAGCGCAGCGGTCTCTCGTCTAGTTCCTACCTCGGGTACTTCAGCTTTTCGCCGGTGGCGGCGTCCATGTAGGGCGGCTTGCCTTCGCGGAACTTCTGGTTGATGACGAGGTTCTCGATACGCCGGCGCAGACCCTGCTCCGTCTTGCAGAAGAAGTACACGACCTTGTTGGTGCCGGGCACGAGGAACATGGCGAGCTTGTACTTCTGGCGGACAGCGCGACGGAAGAACATCATGTCTTCTTTCTTGGGAATGACGAGGTTGCTGCCTTCCTTGGTTTCGCAAATCATGTCAGCGTCGGCGAGCAGGGCCTTGGACTTCTGCTTGAGGGCGGCGAAGTTCGGCTCGGTGTTCTTCTTGATGGTCTCGAGGCTGAACGCTCCGCCACCTTCCTTGAGGGCCTTGCGGACGCCGCGGAAAGCGAACACGGCAAGGACGATGACGACCAGTGCGATAAGATAGGGCCAGTAATTTGCGAGAAAGTCTAACATGACAAACCTCAAAAAAAGCTAACTTGCGACGCCGCAAATATAGAAATTTTTTATTTTGTGAATATGGCGCGTTTCAGATTTGTTCCGGTAATCCTAGTCCTTGCCCTGGCCTTTGCCTTTGCTTTTGCAAAGGATGTAAAGCCCTACGTGGACATCGACAAGATGCCTGATGCGCTTGCGTATTACCCCCCTCCGCCTGAAACTACGTCGGTCCAGTTTGCCTACGATGTCGCGCAGTACAAGTGGGGCAAGTCCATGCGTGCCGATTCCGCGCGGGCGGCCCTGGCCGTAGCGCAGGCGGTAGAAAACGTTGAAGAAATGGCCAAGCTGTTCAGTGGCCCCTTCGGGATGGAAATTTCCTCGAAGAACACTCCTGCCATCATGAATGTCCTGGAGCGTACGGTCAAGACGATCAGGACGGGCAAGTTCAAGAATCACTACATGCGCAGGCGTCCCTACGACCGCTTCAACGAACCGACCCTGATTCCCGAACACGAAGAGAAATTGCGGAAGAACGGTTCGTATCCTTCGGGACATACCACGCGTGCCTGGATCTTTGCGATGGTGCTCGTGGAAATCAATCCGGATGCGGCGGATGCCTTGTTGAAGTACGCTTACGAATGGGGCCAGAGCCGTGTGATTGCCGGGTTTCACTGGCAGAGCGACGTGGATGCCTCGAAGGTGATTGTCTCGGCGGGTTTTGCGAGAATCCACGGCGAACCTGAATTTTTGGCGGACATGCAGAAGGCGAAGGCCGAGTTCAAGAAGCTGAAGGCGAAGAAATAGAATAGACTGGTTTTGAATATGTTTTTGTTGGATATCCGAAAGACTCTTGGCCTGGTAATGCTCTCCGTCGCCGTCTCCGTGGCGGGGGAGAACGCTGCCGATTCGGGCTGCGCCGACGGGACGCTGATTGCCTCGGTGAAATTCGAGGGCTTGGAGCATACGAAGCCGCGCGTGGTGGAACGCGAATTGTTGAACAAGGTGGGCGAGCCGTACTCTTCCGAGAAGTTCGAGGCTGAAAAGCTGCGCCTGCAGGACCTCGACCTGTTCACCGAAATCACCGTTGCCTGTGCCCCTGCTGACCCCCTGCCCTCGCACCTCGCGGCTCGCGCCTCGAGCCTCACCTACACCTTCAAGGAAATCTTCCGCTGGATTCCCTCCCCGGCGGGCAAGGAGACCGACCGTGACGGGCTCATGATCGGGCTTGCGCTTGCGAATTTGAACGTGCTGGGCGAGGATATCCGTGCCGAGGTGCAGTACCGTACATCGACCGACCCGTTCCTCGACAATAACGAGTACGCCTTTTACGCCAGCTCTCCATACTTGTTTGGGCTTCCGCTCGGTTGGAACTTTGAGTTCCTGAGGACCGACAGCTATGACGATCTCCGCGGCTACCAGGAGAACAGCATCTTGCTCGATTTGGATCTCGACTACAAGATGTTGCCGCACCTCTCCCTGCTTTGGACTATCGCCGGTCGCGATTTGCAAGATGCCGCGTTCTTGCCGGAACTGGGCTTCGGTTTTGCGTTCGATTATCGCGACAGCAAGCTCGATACGCGCAAGGGTGTGTACTTCGAATACATGCTTACGCACGTGGGCGAGGGCGACGACAGTGATTCCGACTGCTTGGAAGGCGACTGCAGGGGCATGGGTGGCGAAAACTTCTGGGAACTCCTGACGGATGCCCGCGGCTACTTTACGCTCGGCAGGTTCGTGACGGGTGCGACGGCGCTGGTGCGTTTGCGTCCGGGCGATGTGGAATTCTACGACTACTATTACCACGGGGGGCCGAATACTTTCCGTGGACGCGGCGGCACGCCTATTGGCGGGCATGAGGATGCTGCCGATTCTGTGCGCTTGGGTGTTCACGAGGCCCTGCTCACGTTCGAAGAGCGCTTCGTGCTGATGGAACGCCATGCGGCTAGCGTACTGGGCGTAAACTTCTTTTACGGGGTGCAGTTGGTGGCGGGCTTCGACGGAAGCCTCCTGTGGGACAAGGGACACCCCGGTTGGGAAGATTACGAGGGGGCCGTCTATGGCGGTGTGCATCTGGTAATCCCCGCCCTCGACCGGATCCGTTTTGAAGTCGGCTACAGGCCCGACAGGGGAGAGCCTGCATTCTATTTCGGGCTGTTTGACAAGGTGACTTCGTCTCGCTGGCGCAGCCGGTAAAAAAGCCTTTACATTCTTTGAAATAAATACTAAATTTAGCCCCATATTTATGTAACAAGTAAGAATGAAGCCCGACGTGGGCTTTTCTGGAGAAAATAGATGTCTATCAATTACCTGGATCTCCCCATTGGACGCAAGTACCCCTACGAGGTGGAATGCGTGGTGGAAATCGGCAAGGATACAAGCCTCAAGTACGAATATGACGAGCGCCTGCACGTGTTCCGCCTGGACCGCTGCCTGCTCAGTTCCATGAGCTATCCCTGCACATACGGCTTTATTCCGAGCACCAAGGCCGACGACGGCGACGCGCTCGACATGCTTATCTACAGCCCGGCTTCGATGATGACGGGCACTGTCTGCACCTGCCGTGTCATCGGCGCTCTCGACATGACCGACGGCGGCAAGAAGGACTACAAGGTCCTGGGCGTCCCCGTATTCAACCCGCGCCCCATCAAGGACATTGGCGACGTGGACCAGATGTTCCTGCGCATCACCAAGAACTTCTTCCAGAACTACAAGGAACTGGAAGGCAAGGACGTGCAGATCGGCGAATGGCAGGACGCTTCGTTCGCCCGCGAAAAGGTGATTGCCGCCCACCGCGCCTATTTCCAGAACCAGGTGCAGATTCCCGACACGTTCTACCAGGAACCGGAGCACGGCGACCATCTCCCGCCCGAAGAACTCATCTAGCGCGGCGCAGAACGCAATTTTGGGGCGAAAGCCCCTTTTTTGTGCTTAAATCTGTGATTTTTCTTTCATTTGGCGAAAAAAAAGGGGGGTAGCTGTTTGAAAAGACGCAAAAAGATGTATTTTTGTAAGCAACTAGTTACAATTCTATAGTAGGCTAGCCTACAGGAGTTAAGATGATTTTAAAACGCAGTTCTTTTATGATGCTGGGGTCCATGGTCTTTTCTGCGGCCTTGCTCCTCAGCGCTTGTGGCGACAGTTCGTCGAGCACTAACGAAGATGACGAACTCGGGGTGACCGAGATCAAGGCTAAGTCCTCTAGTAGCAGTAAGAAAAAGAATTCCAGTTCCAGTTCGGATACGTCGGTGAAGGATGCCGAAGATCCGTCCGACCTCAAGGAATCCAAGTCCCTGAGTGCTCCGAGCAAGGTCTCTGTCACGAGGCTTGCCCCGAGTGTGTGGGAACTGAACTTCACCTACACGGGTTCCGATGCGAAGAGCATTGTCGTGCAGCGCTTTGCTCCGGGTAACAAGTCCTGGGAAGAATTTGACGAAATCGATCCCGAGCTGACGCATTTCCTGCTCGACGGCTCCAAGAACAGCGGATATTACTACCGCCTGGCAGCCAAGAACGACGAGTCCCGTTCTCCTTATACCGAAGAAGTCTTTGTCTCTGACGAAATTGCCTATGCCGAGGGCATCTCGCTTGCCGCACCTACGGCAAAGCCGAGCGTCTCCGACGACAACGTCCTTGAGATCGTGCTCACCGGTAATTACCCGAGCAAGAAGATTACGAATTCTACGTACAACAAGAACTCCAAGGGCAAGGCTGTCGGTGGCGTGTTCTACGAAGTCCGTTTTGTGACGGGTGCCGAGGCTAGCATCGATACGGTCAAGGTCAGTGCAGACAAGTCCTCCATTTCCAAGGAGTTCGAGAGCGTCGACGACCAGTGTAACGCCTACGCACAGATCCGCGTGGTGTGGACCGACAAGAACGATGTCTCCGATTATGGCGACTGGTCTGACCCGATGGGTACGAAGTCCGGTACGAACACCAACCTCATTGACAAGAATGGCGTTTGCAGTGGAAAGTCTTCTTCTGATGACGATGGCGGAGAAGGTTCGGGAAGTTCCGACAAGTCGGAAGTCGCCTTTGCCGTTCCGACCAACCTGATGGTGCAGAAGCAGGATGCTGGCACCTGGATGCTGGAATGGTCCTATATGCCGGTTAAGGCTCGTCCGGAAGACGGCTTTATTGTCCAGAAGCTTGACTTGGAAAAGAGCAAGTGGGAAACTTATGATACCACCGGTGCTGGTGTCTACCGCGCCATGATTACGGATCTGAGCGATCCCTACAACTATTTCCGTGTCGCCGCCTATGACGAGAACGGCAAGTCCGAGTTCTCCTCGGATGTGCTGATCGCGCTCACGGTCGAAGATGCCGAAGCTATAGTTGTCGCTCCTCCCGCGAACGTCACTATTTCGCGTATCGCACCGAGCGTGTGGGAACTCAGCTGGCAGTACGACATTTCTACCGACAATCCAGAGAGAAAGTTCATCATCCAGAGTTCTAAGTTGAAGGACTTCGAATGGACCGATCTCGAAACTGAAGTCGAAGGCAATGTGCGCTACTACCGTATTCAGGGCCGCGACAATATCGAAACCTACTACCGCATGGCCGTTATCGACAAGGGTGATACGTCCGCCTTCACGGAAGCTACCCAGCTGACGCCGGAAATCCCGTACCGCGAATACATGGCGCTCAACGTCCCTGTCCCGTCGATGAAGTTCATCAAGTACTACACCACTAATTACGAAGTGGACAAGGATACTTCCACGAAGAATGATGTTACGTATGTCGACGCTACGGCGACATTTACGATAACGGACAACCTTATCAGCAAGTTTATCGTGGAATCGGAATATACGGATACCGTGTTCTACGAAGCCCGCTGGTTCACTTCCTTGGAACATTTCAATGATTACAAGTATGATTGCGAAGGCAGGAAGACATCCAATGCTTGCGATAGCTGCTATTGGGCCGAAGAGTTCCCTTACGCAGAGCCCTCCATCAAGAAGGGATTCTACGAGAACGATATCTATAGCTATGGGGAGGGCGGTGACAAGGATACCACGGTGTACAGCTACTGCAAGAAAGCCTCCGGCTATAATCCTGCCGATCATAGATTGATTTACGATCCGACAACAGGCGATGTCTTAAGAGATGAGCTCATCGCTAATGAAGTGGCCATGTCCAAGTGCCTGCAACACTATGCCCGCAACATCTGCGCCTACTATATCCAGATCCGCATCGTCTGGACAGACAAGAACGGGGAGACCGACTGGAGTGAATGGACTCAGCCGTTCAGCGTCTCGGACATCGGCGGTGCAGATGACATCTGTGCCAAGTAGTCTGGCATAACTGATTCAGAAACGAATTGCAAAAGAGCCTCCCTGCGGGGAGGCTTTTTTGTTGTATAAAGAAAACTACCGGCTACGCCGGTAGTTCCGTAAAAGCCTTCTGGCGGTCATGAGAAAAAAATCCTTTGACTAATATTGAAATGCGGTCTGCCAACTGCATCACAATAAAATCAAAGGATTTAAAATGAATGATATAACTGTTGGTGGCGATACCGCCCAAACTCTCGGTATCGAGTTTTATGGGGTGTCAGAAGGGAATGCCCCATCTAGAATGGTTCGATAATATTCAGGTACAAAAAACGCCGGCGATGCCGGCTGTTTTTGCTTGTATAAGGAGAAATGCTAGAACGTAAACCCGCCGAAGATATTGTTGCTCAAGAAGGGGAGCACGCCGAGCAACACGACTGCGACGGTAAGCGCTACGATAATCGTCCTCTGGCGCTTGGTGAGGCGCAGCGGAGAGAGATGGTCTTCGGGCTCGTCGATCCAGGCGCTCTTGATGAGCTGCAAGTAGTAGTAAAGGGCGACGACGTTGTTCAGCACGGCAAAGGTCACGAGCGCGTAGTGCCCGGTGGTCGCTCCGGCGAAGAACAGGTGGAACTTGCCGAAGAAGCCCGCAAGGGGCGGGATGCCCGCCAGGCTGAACATGGACACGGCGAGCGCGATGGCGAGTGCCGGGTTCTGCTTGCTGAGGCCGCGCAGGGAGTCGAACGTCTCTTCGCGGTGGTGGCCGATGATGCCGAAAATGAAGAACGCGAGGTAGTTCGAGAGCGCGTAGACGAACAGGTAGTAGATGATGGCCGTGCGGGCCATCTCGACGGGCCCGAGGAGCGCAATCATGATATAGCCGGCCTGCGCGATGGAACTGTACGCCATGAAGCGGCGGAGGCGCGTCTGCTTGAGGGCTCCCAGGTTACCGACAAAGAGCGTCGTACCGGCGAGCAGCGCGATGAACGGCGCCATCTGCTCCTGCACGGGGGCGAGGGGGCCGAAGACGAGCACGACGAGGAAGGCAATGGCTGCCGCCTTGGACGTGACCGAGAGAACTGCCGTCACCGGGGTGGGGGCGCCTTCGTAGACGTCGGGGGCCCAGGTGTAGAACGGGAACAGCGTGAGCTTGAAGCCGATTCCGCAGAAGAGGAACAGGATGGACAGCCACAGCAGCGGGTGCGTCGCGCTGGCCTCGACAGCCATGCGGATGTCGTTGAAGTAGATGGAGCCCGAGAAACCGTACAGGTAGCTGAAGCCGAACAGTTCGAACGCTGTTGCGACAGAGCCCATCATGATGTACTTGGTAGCCGCCTCGGAACCCAGCTGGTCCTTCTTGTTCCAGGCCGTGAGCGCATACATCGGGATGGTGGCGATCTCGAGGCCGAGGAAGAACGTGAGCATGTCGCATGCCGAGACGATGGTGAAGCCGCCGAATGTGGCAAACGCTATCGCGCCGGTGAATTCCGCAATCTGGTGCATCTGCGGCTTGCCGTCGGCCCCGTGTTCGAAGTAGTCCTTCGAAAGCCACATGCCGAGCATGGCCGAAAGCATAAGTATTTCGCGGATGAGCACGCCGAAGTCGTCAATTTTCCAGTTGCAGATGAAGAACTTGCCGACGTTGTTCGTGAGCGGGATGAAGTTCAGAAGGATAAAGATGGCGATGAAGCCGATGTTCGCGATGCGCCAGGGAATCTGTGAGCGGTAGCTGCAGAAAAGCCTGCTCCCGATGACGATGAACGGGAAAAGCAGCAGGAGCGCGTCGGGAATGATGAAACTCGGTAGGATAAAGTTCATTGTTTAACCTCCAACCACGGTGGCCGTCGTTGCGGCGATCCTGTTGAAAATCGGGGCGATGCTCGTGTCGAGCATGTCGGCTATCCAGCCTGGGCAAACGCCGATGATCAGCAGGCAGAGGACCAGGAAGACGACGACGATCTTTTCGCGGATGTCGGCGTCGGTAAGCGTTTCGTACTTGGCAGGCATGTTGCCGTGCAGCATGCGGTTCGCCGTCTGCAATATGTACACGGCCGTCGTGGTGATACTCAAAATGGCGAGCACGGTCACGAAGCGCGTGATGGTGGAATCCTGCTGGAACGCGCCGATGAAGATGTTGCTTTCTGCGATGAACCCGCTGAATCCCGGAAGGCCGAGGCCCGCAAAGCCCGCAATGACGAATCCCACGCCGAGGAACGGAAGCTTGCGCATGATGCCGCCCATCTGGGTGATGTCACGCGTGTGCGTGCGTTCGTAGATCATGCCGATAGTGGCGAAGAAGAGCCCGGTGAGGAAACCGTGCGAGATCATCTGGAGGCTAGCACCGCGCAGGCCCACGGGTGTGAGGGCCGCAAGGCCCAGGAAGATGAGGCCCAAGTGGCTGATGGAACTGTACGCGGTGATGTACTTGAGGTCCTTGTGGCGGATGGCGATGAACGGGCCGAGCACCACGTTGAATATCAGGAGCGCGACGACGTAGGGGAGCCAGAACTTGGCCGCTTCGGGCATGAGGAACATGGCGACGCGGAGGCAACCGTAGGCGCCCATCTTCATCATGACGCCGGCCGCGAGCATGGAGACTGCGGTCGGGGCTGCGGAGTGGCCGTCGGGGCTCCAGAAGTGGAACGGGAACAGCGAACTGGAAACCGCGAAACCCATGAACATCACGGGGAATGCCCACATCTGGAAGTCCATCGGGAGCGTAATCCTGGAAAGTGCCATGATGCTCCAGCTGTTGAGTCCGGACTGGAAGTAGATCCCGAAGAGCGTCGCGAGAATCATCGAAGATCCGAAGGCGAGCGTCAAGGTGAGTTTCTTACCGCCGTAGTCCTTCTTGCCGGAACCGTACCCGGCGATCATCAGGTACATGCAGAGCGCTTCCATTTCGTAGAACACGAAGAACAGGACGAGGTCCATGCTCATGAACACGCCGTAGACGCTTGTCGCAAGAATCTGAATGAGGGCGAAGAAGATCTTCTGGTTGCCCTTGATGTTCCAGCTGACGAGCATGCCCGTCCAGACGATAGCCGAGGTGAGGAACAGCAGCAGGATGTTCAGGCCGTCGGCACCGACGGTGTAGTGCGCGTTGATGCTTCTCAGCCAGGGAATGTCGGTGAAGAAGCGCAGCAGGAGCGGGAAGGCCTTGGGGTCGGCGGGCTCGGCGCCCATGGTGTAGACGCGGTAGGTGAGGTAGCCGATAATCCCCATCACGACCGTGCCCGATATGACGTGCAGCAGCTTGATTGCCCTGATGCGCGTGCTCGGAATAGGCACGCTTATTGCCACTGCCAGGAGGGGTATTGCCCAAATAACGTTAAAAAGTAGCGTATCCATAAAAACCTACAGCGGAAGTTGTCCAAAAATTCGCCAGAAGATGACACCGACGATCAATGTCCCGAGATAGAAGGGCATGTAGCCGGACTGCGCGAAGCGCACCAGGTCGCCCATCTTGTGGAGTGCCTTGACCACGAAGGCGAGGAGCCCTTCGATGATGTAGTCCTGGATGAATCTTGCCGTGCGGGCGATGCCGCCGAAAACGAACTGCCGGACTACGGCATAGTACATCTCGTCGAAGTAGAACTTGTGATAGACCGTCTTGTAGAGACGGTTGCGGTTGGTCTCGTCGAGAGCGCGGCTGACCTTAGCTTTGGGGCTGCAGTAGCATACCCAGGCGATGAACAGGGCCACGAGGGCCACTGCCACGGCGATGTAGGGTAGCCACGGGAGTTCCTCGAGCTTGACCAGCTGCGGGACATGCAGGGAGCCCGGCTTGAAGTAGTGTTCGAAGAAGCCCTTGGCGATGTAACCGCCCAGGAAGCTCGGGATGGCGAGCACGACGATGGGGAGCGTCATGGCGAAGTCTTCCTTGATGCGGTGGCCGCGCACGAGATCGCTGCGGGGATCCCCGTGGAAGGCGAGGAAGAACATGCGGAACATGTAGAACGTGGTCAGGCCGCTCGTGAGGAGCGCGAGCGCGAATACGACGTAGTGGTGTCCCTGGAATGCCGCGAGGATGATCTCGTCCTTCGAGAAGAAGCCGGAGAACGGCGGGATTCCCGAAATCGCGAGCACGCAGATGAAGCAGCACCAGTAGGTGAACGGCATCTTGCTCCAGAGCCCGCCCATCTTGTCGAGGTCGTTGGTGTGGACCACGTGGATGACAGAACCCGCGATGAGGAACAGGCTGCACTTGAAGAAGGCGTGCGTGAAGATGTGGAACGTGGAGGCCGTCCAGCCGGTGGCGACAATGACGTCACCCATGCTGCAGACACCGAGCGCGAACATCATGTAGCCCAGCTGCGAGAGCGTGGAGTAGGCGAGGATGCGCTTGATGTCCTTCTGCGTGCAGGCGATGACCGCCGCGAAGACCATGGTGAACGCGCCCACGACCATGATGATGTCGAGAGTGCCCTTGCAGACTGCGAAGAACGGGAACAGGCGGGCGACGAGGTAGACGCCGGCCACGACCATGGTCGCGCTGTGGATGATAGAGGAGACCGGTGTAGGACCTTCCATCGCGTTCGGAAGCCAGATGTGCATCGGGAACATGGCAGACTTGCCCCAGCCGCCGATGAAGATGAGCACGGCGCCGAGGATAAGCGCGTCAGCCTGCGAGATGGTCGTGATGCCCAGGTTGATAGTCGTGTGGTAGAAATCGTGCAGGGTCAGGTCGTTGATGACGGAGAAGTCGAACGAGCCGACGATGTAGCTCACGAGCACGATGCCGCACAGGAAGAAGCTGTCGGCGAAGCGGGTGAGGATGAAGGCCTGCTTGGATGCGCTGACTGCCGAGGGCTTGTGGTACCAGAAGCCGATGAGCAGGTAGCTGGACACACCCACGAGTTCCCAGAAGATGAACATCTGGAACAGGTTCGTGGCGGCCACGAGGCCGAGCATGGAGAAACTGAACAGCGAAAGGAGGCTGAAGAAGCGCCCCGCCGAACGGTCCTTGCGCATGTAGCCGATGCTGTAGATGTTCACCATGAAGCTGATGAAGGTGACGACGACCATCATCATCATGGAAAGCGGGTCGGTAAGGAGGCCGATATTCGCGTTGAAACCGGCGAAGGGCAGGAAGGTGAATTCGTAGGGAATCACCTTCCCTGGCGCCATCCCTGACGTGAAGTAGTCGACGGCAACGAGGATGGCGCAGACCGCCGCGATTCCGTTCCCGATGACCGCGATCGCGGCGGCGCCCTTCGCCGAGCGGTTCCCGACGAACAGGCCGTTGATCACGAAGACGAGCAGCGGCAGGAGGAAAATGAAGTAGCTGAGGGTAATTCCGTTAATCATGCAATTCCCTCAACTGGTCGGCGTCAAGGCTGTGGTGGCGACGGTACATGTTGACGATAATGGCAAGGGCGATTGCCATTTCGCATGCCGTGACCGCGATGACGAAAATGCTGAAGAGTGCGCCCGCAGTGGAATCCTTCGCGCTGAAGTAGGCGAAGGAGATAAAGTTGATGTTCGCCGCGTTCAGCATGAGCTCGATGGAAATGAGCATGCCGATAAGGTGGCGCCTGCGCATGAGACCCCATACTCCGATACCGAAGAGGAGGAACGCGAGGATTAGGCAGTTCATCAAAGTCATTCTTTTTCCTCCTTGCTCCTGCGCGCGACGGTGATGGCGCAGATGAGCGTCATAAGGAGCAGGATACTCACGATTTCGAAGGGGATGACGAATCCGTCCGCACCGTAGCCGAGGAGTCGCAGGGCGAACTGTTCCAGCGATGCGTAGTTGTCGGGTGCAGCGACCGTACCGCTAGAAAGCTCAGGCAGGGGCAGGATGCACTTGATCATGACGAACACGAACGCAATCGAGATGACGAACGCCGTGAAGATGCGTGGCACCTTTGTCGTGAAGGCGTCCTCGCCGAGGTGGCTTGTTAGCAGGATGGTAAAGACGACGAAGATGACGACGCCTCCGACGTAGACCATCACCTGGGCGAGCGCGATGAACTCGGCATGGAGCAGCAGGTAGAGTATGGCCGTAGTCACGAAAGAGAAAATCAGGAACACCGCGCTCTGCAGGATGTTCTTCACGGCGACGGTCATCACTGCCGTTACCAGGATGATGAACGCCACGACGTAAAAGGCGATGTCCGTGCCGCCGAGCGGGAAGGACAGCGGGAAATCGGGAATGGTCAGGTTCGGGAACATTAGCCTTGTCCCTCCTTCTTGTTCAGAATCATTTCGAGCGAGGACGGGTCCGTCGTCGCGACCTCGAAGGCCGGGCTCATGACGATGGCGCCGAAGGGACACGCCTCGACGCAGAGGCCGCACTGGGTGCAGCTTGCAAAGTGGTAGACGTAGCGGCCCAGCACCTTCTTGCCGGCGATATTCTTTGTCGAAAGCACGTTGATGCTCGCGTTGGGGCAGGCCCTTTCGCACATGCCGCAGGCCGTGCAGCGGTTATTGCCCTGCTCGTCCTCGACCATCTCGAGGCGGCCGCGGTAGCGTTCGTGCATTTTGAGCGTCTTCTTGTTTTCTGGGTACTGCTCGGTAACGATCTTCCACGGGCTCAAGAAATACTTGAGCGAAACGGAAAGACCGCATATCAGGCTCCAGGGACCCGTGATGCAGCGCTTCAGATAACGCTTGAAATATTGAATTAACGTAATGTTCTCTTGCATATATTCAAGTCTCTAAAAAATTCTTTCGTCTCTCGTCTAGAACTAACCCCATATCACTATATACGCAGCACCTGCGCCCAGGAGCAGCAGGTTGACCGGCAGCAGGAACTTCCATTCGAAATCCATGAGCTGGTCGACGCGCGGGCGCACGAACGTCCAGCGGACCATCATGTAGCACCAGATCATGAAGAACACCTTGGCGAAGAACCATACGACTCCGGGAACCATGGTGAGGTAGTTGTCGACAAAGGCGACCCCGATACAGGGGGCGTGGAAACCGCCGAGGAAGCACGTCGTCGCAAGTGCGGAGTTCGTTACGAGCGCGATGTATTCGGCGAGGTAGAACATGGCAAACGGCGTACCGTTGTATTCCGTATGGTAGCCGCCGGTGAGTTCCTGCTCGGCTTCGGCGATGTCGAAGGGGGCGCGGTTCATTTCGGCGGTAGAGGAAATGAAGAACAGGATAAAGCCGATAAAGCCGAGGACCGGGATCTTGAAGATGAACCAGTCGGCGATGGTCCCTGCCTGGTTCTGCGTGATGGTCATCAGGTTCGTGGAACCCGAGATCATGACGACGAACAGGAGGATCATGGCGAAGGAAATCTCGTAGCTGATCATCTGGGCGCCGCTACGGAGCGCACCCAGGAGCGAGTACTTGTTGTTGCTGCTCCAGCCGCCGAGCAAGATACCCAGCACGCCGAAACCGTTCACGGCGATAATCAGCGGGATGCCCATGGAAACGTCGGACACCACGAGGTTCTTGTCGAAGGGGATGAGGGCCGCCACCATGAAGGGCGCAATCAGCACGATCAGCGGGGCGAGATAGAACATGAGCTTGTCCGCACCGCTCGGGGCGTAGACTTCCTTGAAGAGCATCTTGATCACGTCGGCGATGGTCTGCAGGGTGCCGTGCCAGCCGAGTCGCATGGGGCCAAGTCTGCATTGTACGTGCGCGCAGACCTTGCGTTCCATGTAGATGAGGATGGGGGCCGAACCGATGTTGACGGCGCATACCGCCACGATGCAGATGACCGCATTGACGAGGAAGGCCACGATGGTGTCCAGCGTCTGGGACTGGAGCTGTTCCGGCAGGTAGGCCGAAAGTTTCGGGACCCACTCGCGGACGAAATCGCCTATAGGATGTGTAACGGAGGGAACGTACATAAGTTACCTGTCAATTTCGGGAATCACGGGGTCGAGGGTTGCCATGATGGTCACGAGGTCGGAGATCTTGTGGCCCTGCGCCATCTTGTTGAGCGCGGCGATGTGCGGGAAGCTGGGGCCGCGCGTGTGGATTCGGTAAGGCTTCTCGCCGGTGGTCGCCGCCACCACGTAGGTGGCGTACAGGCCTTTCGCAGTCTCGATCTCGCTGTAGTAGCGGCCCACGGGGAGGCGTACCGGCTTTTCCTTGGCTCTCCACGGACCTTCCTTCGGGAACTTGTCGACACACTGGCGCAAGATCTTCATCGACTCGTGAATCTCGGCGATGCGGATCTTGTAGCGGTCGTAGCAGTCGCCGTTCTGGAACACGGGAATGTCGAAGTCGAACTGGTCGTAGATGCTGTAGGGGTTCGCGCGGCGCACGTCGAAGTTCACGCCGCTGGCGCGCAGCACCGGGCCCGAGCATCCGTAGGCGATGGCGTCTTCCTTGGAGAGCACGCCGATGCCCACGCTTCTTTCCAGCACGATGATGTTCTTGGAGAGGAATCGCTCGTAGTCGCGCATGGCGCCTTCGAGGTGGTCGAGGAATGCCTTGACGCGCGGGATGAATGTCTCGGGGGCGTCGTAGCGGCTGCCGCCCGGCCTGAAGAAGTTCGTGGTGAGGCGCGAGCCCGTGACTTCTTCCAGGATGTCATGGATCATCTCGCGTTCCTTGAAGCCGAACAGCAGGCATGTCTGTCCGCCGAGGTCGCCGCCGAAGCAGCCGAAGAAAACCAGGTGGCTCGCGATGCGGCCCAGTTCCTGGAGCATCACGCGGATGTATTCGCCCCTTTCGGGGACTCCCACGTTCATGCCCTTTTCGAGGGCGATGACGACGCCCAGGTTGTTCTGGATAGCCGTCAGGTAGTCCTGACGGTCGGACATCGCGATGTACTGCAGGTAGCTCATGGACTCTGCCTGCTTTTCCATGCCGCGGTGGATGTAGCCGAAGTGCGGTACGAGCTCGACGATGGTCTCACCGTCCATGCGCAGTGCAAGGCGGAGGGCACCATGCGTACTCGGGTGCTGCGGGCCCATGTTGATGAAAAATTCTTCCGTGTTCGTTTCGCGCTCGATGCGGAATCCTGGAGGCAACTTTACACTCATACGGGCCTCCTGATCATTTGCGGGTGCGTGAAGTCCTTGCGCAGCGGGTAGCCGACGAAGTCCTTGTCAAGGAATATGCGGCGCTGGTCGGGGTGACCTTCGAAGTTGATGCCGAACATGTCGTAAATCTCGCGTTCCTTGATTTCTGCGCCGGGATACAGGTGGCTGATGGAATGGACGCTGGCCAGGAGCGATGTCGGCCTGCGCGATTCCTCGATGTTGAAGTCCTTCTTGAGCTGCACGCAGAGGAACAGCTTGTGACCGTGCTCCATGCTCCTGAGCATCGTGACCATGTCGAAGTGGTCGTCGTAGTCGATGGCCGTCATGTCGATCAGGTAGTCCATGCCGAACTCGGGATCGTTCTTGAGGAACTCGACCATGGGCAGGTAGTCCTCGAACTCGACGATGACTTCGAGCGGGTGGTCGGCGGGAATCTGCGCCACGACTTCCTCGATGGGGGAGTCGCTGTGCGTATGGACGGTCACCTTCGGGAACTTCTCGCGAAGCTTGGCGAAGAGTTCGGACTGCGTGAGCCCGAGCTTGTGGGCCGGCTTGCGTTCCACTTCGGGGAAATCTTCTTTCTTGATGCGGATGGGCTTGAAGGCGCTCTTGTAGTCGGGATTTTCTTCCTTGAACTTGGCGCGGGCCTCGGCCATTTCCTCGTCCTTCATTTCTTCGAGGGCGGCCCAGGTCTTGGCGGCTTCGCGGTAGCGGTCCATGGTGGACACGTCCTTCGGCCTTCCCGCATGCCACGGATGGCGGCAGGTTTCCTTCAAGATCTTTTCGCGCAGGGTGAGGAGCCCGTGGAACAGCGCCTCGGGGCGCGGGGGGCATCCGGGAACGAACACGTCGACCGGGATGAGGTTCTGCGCGCCGCGGACGACGGCGTAGTTGTCATAGATGAACGGGCCGCCGCTGATGGTGCATGCGCCCATGGCGATGGCGTACTTGGGTCCGGGAATCTGTTCCCAGAGCATCTGGATGGCGGGGGCCATGCGCCGCGTGATGGTGCCGGCCAGGATGAACAGGTCTGCCTGGCGGGGCGAGGCGCGGAACACTTCGGAACCGAAGCGGGCGATGTCGTAGCGCGCCATGGAACTGCTCATCATCTCGATGGCGCAGCAGCTGGTACCGTAGGTGAGGGGCCAGATGGAGTTGGCGCGGGCCCAGTTCACCACGTAGTCAACAAGGTTGACGACATACTTGCCACCGGGAATCGGGTCCAGGATTTTCGGGGCGTAATTGATTATTCCCATTTGAGAATTCCTTTTTTCCAAGCGTAGGCGAGGCCTGAGACCAGGATTGCGATGAAAATAGCGAGATCGACGATGACGATTACGGGCGAAAGCGGGGTGTTGCCCGACATGATTTCCCTGAAGTTCGCCATGACGGGGAAAAGGAACAGCGCTTCGATGTCGAACACGAGGAAGAGCAATGCAAACAGGTAGTAGCCCACCTTGAACTGGATTCTTGCGTTGCCGATGGTCTGCATGCCGCATTCGTAGGGGGCCATCTTGTTTTTCGTGTTCCTAGTGCGGTAGCCGAGCAGCAAGCCGACAACAGTCGCCGCCGCCGCGATGAACGCGCCTAGGAACAAAAATATGGATAGGATGATATATTCAGACATTTCTTTCGTCTCTCGTCTTAAGTCTCTCGTCTAATAGAAGTTCTGTAATTCCTGTACTGTGCCGAACAGCGTGTTGCCTATCTGGAAGCGTTCCATGACGTGCTTCATCAGTTCCTTGAATTCGTCGAGGGTGGCCGCGTTCATCGCGTTCAGTTTCTGCTGGATGCTGGTGACGAATCCGGAGCCCACGGGCTTTGCCTTCATGTCCTGCATGGACGTGCTCCACTGCTGCAGCATGCGGTCTGTCTCGATTCGCGAGATGATGTAGCGGGTCGTGGAGAGCAGTTCCTGCAAGAAGTGCACGAGGAAGATTTCCTCTTGCAAAATACCCCAGCGTTTGTCCTTGGAGTAGAGCGTCGCGTTGTCCGCCTTGCCGTAGAATACCGCTGCCTGGGCGTATTCGAGACACGTCATGAGCAGTCGTTCGTAATGCTTGATTTCCTTGGTCAGGTGCTGGAACCATCCCGAGTATGTGCCGGGTGCCGACGGGTCTCCGCCGGGGGTAAGGGCACGGAACGCGTAGTAGACCTCCTCGTAATAGCGGTTACGCATACGGCAGTTGAATGCGCGGTTCTTGAGTGTGTAATCGCTATGGTGGAGTGTCGTAATCATGCGTTCTCAACCTCCCTTACGCCTGAGATCAAGTGGATCTTACTGATGATAGTATCGACTTGTTCTTTGCGGAAAGCCTTGAATACTAGGCGTATCCTTCCGGAGTACTTGGCGCTGACGACCGTCATCCGATCCAGGAAAACGTTGGCATTCTTGAGCTCCTGCAATATATCTAAGGTAATATTCTTTCGGTTGTCTGTCTCGATGGTCAGGTGCGCAGTGAACGGTTTTGTAGTGTCTTCGCTCCATTTCACGGCGATTTGCTGTCCGGCAGGCAGTTCCTTGAGCGACTGGCAGTGAATCTTGTGGACCTCGATGCCAATCTGCGGGCGGAGCACGCCGACGATGTCGTCGCCGGGGACCGGTGCACAGCAGTCCGCGAAGTGGATGAGCAGACTGGTTTCCTGCCCGATTTGCAGGGGCATGTCGTCGCCGCGGTCCCTAGTGAATGTCGGGAAGAAGCGCAGCGCGCTGACTTCCTTGGGGGCGATGTCGCCGTGGCTCAGGAAACGTTGTATGTCGGCGAGGGGCAGTTCGCCCTGGCCGATGCGCTCGAAGAGGTCTTCCTTGGACTGGACGCCGAAATAGCGCTTGATCTCTTCTTCCGGCGGGATATGCTGCTTGCTGATTTTTTTCAGGCGGAGTTCGCGTGTCCAGATTTCCTTGCCCAGGCTGCGGGCCTGCTGGATAATGCTGGTGCGCATCCAGCGACGCAGTTCTTGCTTGGCCTTGACCGTCTTTACGAGGTCGAGCCATTCCGGGCTGGGTTCCTGGTTTTGGCTCTTGAGCACCTGGATGGTGGCCCCGTTCGGGATAACCTTGTCCAGACTCACCACTTCGTCGTTGATGCGGGCGCCGATACAGTGCAGGCCGAGTTCGCTGTGGATGGCGAACGCGAAGTCGAGCACGCATGCGCCGTTCGGCAGTTCGATGGAGGTCCCCTTGGGCGTGAACACCGTGATGCCTTCCGGCTTCAGGTCCACCTTCAAGAAGTCCAGGTATTCCTTGCTGTCCGAGATTTCCGACTGCAACTTGACCATGTGGTCGAGCCAGGCGAGTTCCTCGCCCTCGTGCTGGGTTTCCAGCTTGTACGCCCAGTGCGCCGCGAATCCCTTCTCGGCGGTGAGGTCCATGTCCTTCGTGCGGATCTGCACCTCGACCATCTTGTTTTCCGGGCCGATGACCGTGGTGTGGATGCTCTGGTACAGGTTCGGCTTCGGTGTCGCGATGTAGTCCTTGAATCGGCTCTGCATGGGAGTCCAGAGGTTGTGGACGTAGCCCAGGGCCAGGTAGCATTCCGGGATGGTATCCACGATGATGCGGATGGCGAAGATGTCGAAGATATCCTCGAATTGGCAGTCGCGGTTCACCATCTTGTTGTGGATGCTGTAAATGTTCTTGGTGCGCCCCTGGATGGTGCAGTCGAAGTCTTCCAGGGCCATCTTGATCTGGAGCGGGCCGATGACGGACTGGATGTACTTCTCGCGGCTTTCCTTGTTCTCGATGAGCGCTTCGACGATTTTCTGGTATTCGTCGGGATTGACGTACTTGAACGAGAGGTCTTCCAGCTCGTTCTTGAGGTTGTACAGACCGAACCTGTGGGTGAGCGGCACGTAGATGTCCAGCGTCTCCTGCGCGATGGACTTGCGCTTCTCGGGCTTCATGTACCGCATGGTCCTCATGTTGTGGATGCGGTCGGCGATCTTGATCATGATGACCCGGGGGTCCTTGGCCATTGCCGTGATGAGCTTGCGGTAGGTCTCCGCCTTCTGGGCGGTCTTGCTGGATTGCTGGGCTTCGGTAATCTTGGTGACGGCGTCGACCATGAACGCGGTCTCTTCGCCAAACTTCTCTGCGATTTCCTTCAATGTGTGCGGGGTGTCTTCCACCACGTCGTGGAGGAGCCCGGCCAAGACGGTGGGCTGGTCCTGCTTCAGGTCGGCGAGGATCTTTGCGACTTCGTACGGGTGCTCCGTGTAGGGCATCCCGCTCTTGCGATACTGGCCCTCGTGGGCGTCGGCAATGAAGGCTACTGCAGTCTCGAGAATCCCACGGTCCAGCTTGGGATTCTTGCGTATGAGCATATCTACAATATGCACCTGGTTCGTTGTCAGACTGAGTTGATTCATTACCCCCAATTTATTTAAATATTTGGCAACCAATTTGCCCTTTTCTCCAAAAAAACGAAAAAATAAGATATTCTGTGTAGTTGGGGCCTCGGGGATTATACACAATTTGAAAGACCCGGTTTTTGATAAGGTATATTTAAACCGTGAAACGAATTCTGGACACATTTCTCGCCGTGGCGATGCTCCTGTCGCTTGTTGTCGCCTGTAGCGAGAACACGAGTTCCGTGGATGTCCAAGACGGGCCCGCAACGGGGCGGACCAGGGCCCTCTCGATCGATGTCGTAAGACCCGCCGGGATTCCTGTCAATGTCTACCTTCTGGGGACCGCGGGCAATCGCACGGTCGTGCTGGATTCCGTATTCCTTCCCTATGTAAATTCGAAAAGCGTCTATTCGCCAGATGACGATAACCGGGATACGATTGTCACGTTCTACAATGTCCCTGCGAACGGGTTCAGCATTATTGCCACGGCGCAGGACAAGCATATGGAACGTCCGTATGCATTCATCTTGACGGATAAATTTATTGAGGCTCAATCTTGGATGCTCGATTCCGCATATGTCGTCAAGGACAGCTTTGCCGTCAAATTCTATGATATGACCGCCGGGCTCCAGTTGAGTGCGGGTACGTTTGAGCTTGCTCTCGGTGATTCCATCTGCATTACGGGCACGCTTTCCTGCGGTGTCTACGACAAGGCCGCCCGAAAATCGGGTCTCATACAGATCGAGAATATCCCGGCATCGACTCTGCATCCTGTCGCCGCCGATTATCAACAGGTCGAGATTATCCATGGAATTAGAGTCTACAAGGATTCCGTCTTTTGGAGAGTTTACTCGGGTAGGTCACAGATTGCAAACAGGAATGCGGTCGTGGATGTCCTTGACGAAAAGAATGTCGAACTCCCTACGATGAATATTTTGGATAAACTAAAAGATAGGACTCTGGATTCCATGTTAATCCGCTACAGGCGAGTCCGCACTTCGGATGATGATATCATTTGTGCGTACGGAAGCCTCAGCAACCACATTTTCATGGATTCGCAACATAATATAATTCCCAGGAGTAGTCACGACCAAGGAAGGTCCGATTCGATTACTTACTGGGTGACCATTCCTTCAATAGAGTCGACCTTCAAGTTCCTCTATACCTATGGCAGTGTCGACCTTTCTTCTGAATTGCAAAGTAGCAGGGCTAGGGCTTCCGCGGCCAGGGTGGTTTCCGACAATCTCACGCGCTTGAAAGACTTTTCGGAAGATTCAAGCCTTGCCATCAGCTTCTGGATTGAGGCCGACGGCAAGCAGGGGGGCGAGGGGGAACGACACTCCGTCCTTGTTGCGGGGGACGATACCCTGGGCTTCGAGATCGCCCAGTGCGAAAGGGAATCTCGGTTTGTCTGCGTCACGGTTGTCGACAGGCGAGATTCTGCGTCGGGAGGCAGGGATCTGCTCGGCAAGGTGGAAGTCCTCGACGGCAAGGCTCACCACGTCTCGTTTGTTATCCACAAGAATCTGTTCGTCATCGCGTTGGACGGCGTCACCGTACACGAATCCGAAGTCGAACTCCCGCAAGGGCTCTACGGCATATCGGATGTGAATGTCGGCGATTATCCGCTGACGGACTATGTCCAGTATTCCTTTGGCGACTTTATCCGCAAAGCCGGCGAAAAGGACTGGACACGCCTCAAGGCGTGGCTTGAGGCGTTCTACCTGCTCCAGGTGGAATGATTTTTAGCCCGGTTGCTATTCCTTTATCGGCAAATCTTTCGGCTTCTCTATGTCGATGGGTTTGCCGGGATTGACTCCGTACAGCGGGACGATGGTGCTGTCGAAGTCGATAGGCTCTATGCCGTACAGGGGGACGACGACGTGTTCGAAACTGCTACTGCTGGAACGGGGGCGGATGAACCCGCGGCTGCTGGAACTTCTTTCGATGGGTTCTATGCCGTACAGCGGAACGACGATGTTTTCAAAACTGCTGCTGGAACGGCGACGGATGAACCCGCGGCTGCTGGAACTTTTTTCGATGGGATCGATTACTCCGTACAGGGGAACGATAACGCTTTCGAAACTGCTGCTGGAGGACTGCTCGGAATTTTCCTTTACGCTTGAGCTGGAGGACTTGGCCTTTTGGGAACTGGACGATTTTTCTTCCTTGGAACTTGAGGATTTTGCCTGCTTAGAGCTGCTGGATTCTGCCGGATCGTCGTCGCTGACACTCGAGGAGCTCTTGGCTTCGGTCTTCTTGCTGGAACTGGAAGATTTTTTCTCCTTGGAGCTGGATGATTTCGCCTTTTTTGAGCTGCTGGAGATGTCCTTCGTGGTGGAGGAGCTTGTCTCGACAACCGTGCCTTCTTTGTCATTCCCGTTGTCGGCTGCCGTGACGGAATCACCGTCGCAACTGGCCCAGAATGCCGCCGTCACGGAAAGGACGATCTTTTTCCAATGTCTGTTCAAGAAAATGCTCATATGCCTCCCTTTTGGGGAGAAATATACAAAAATACGACGATAATATTATTCAGCTAGCGCATGCAGGAATCCAATCGAACCCGGAATTCTTTAAGCGTACTTTCATAAGTACTGTCAAATGCCTGATTGAAGTTGTCTACGTCGTAATTCTTTAGCCGTTCTGTGTGAATGATGTATTCGTCCTTGGGGTGGACTGAACCATCGCTGCATACAATTTCTGATGGGATTGAATCATATGCTTCGTACAACCAACTAGGATAATCACTAACTTCGTATATCAAATCTATGAGACAGCTGGGAGTTCCTTCTGTATATGTCTCTTCTTCGCTTTCAAAATGATTTTGGGCTACGGTGTCTTGGAGAATGGAATAAAAAGTCTCCTGTGCCATATAGGTTGCCAATTCTATGGCATATATTTCGGGGTTTTTCCTGTTGACTGTGGTGAGATTCCATACTCTTTGTTTATTTGAATCATGGCATGAAAATACGGTGTTGTCCAAGGAGTCGGTTCCCGCCATGCCGGAATTCTCTACCGAATTGTCTGGTGCGGCAGGTGTACTTTCGGACTCGTCCCCACAACCAGCCAGGAACAGTGTTGCAAGCAGAAATAGGCCTTTTAGATACTTTCTTGTGTTCATGGCTTATTCCTCTTTCTCGTTTTCTTCGTCAGAATCTTCTTCGTCGTCAGAGTCTTTTTCCGTTTCGTCATAGTAGACGTATTCATCGTTGGATGGGGGGAAGTCTTCCGGGTGATTGATACAGGAATCCATCAGGTTTTTAAGTTCCGCAACCCTTTTTTCTTCGATCTGGTCGTAGGTTTCATTGAATATTGCGTATTTCTTTTCATATTCTTCCAATTCTTCTTGGTAACGAAGGTAATCCTCGTTGATGTAGGATGTACCGTCGTCGCATTCAAACTTTGTCGCAATGTAATCTGGGCTAGGAGCGCCATATAGATAGACCGGGGTTTCGAGTGTGTCGAGCATTCTTTTTAGGCAAGCCGGTGCGTTGTCTGAAATTTTTTCTTCAATGGAATCTCGAATTGTTAATTGTGCCCCTTTTTCGGCGCTTTTCGTTGCGTAAGCTACCGGGTCATTCATTATATCCGTGTTGAATTTCCGTTTTACGACTTTTTCTGCCTCGTGGCATTGCGCTGCCACGCTGGAATTGTTGGCTTCAGGTTCCGCCACCGGGTTGCTCGATTGGGAATCGTCGCTACAACTTGTCCAGAAAATTGCCGTTGATATTAGAAAGAGCCTTTTAAGGTGCTTGCGGATGTTCATGAGTGCCCCCCTTTTTTCTAAAGAATGGATTTCTTGGCGAATTCACCGCCATATGTGGCCGAAGAACTGCTTTTTACTTCAGGTTCTTTGCTGGAACTGGAAGATTTTGCCTGTTTCGAACTGGAAGACTGTTTCTGCTTAGAACTGGAGGACTTCGCCAAGTCGGGACTGGATGATTCAGCCTGGTCGGAACTTGGGCATTTGATGATGCCGTTGCATTCGTGAACGCGCCCGTCAAAACTGAATTTGCATACATACGTGCTGCCGTTGCAGTTGGCCAAATAGGAATTCGGTGGCGTGATGAACTCCTTTTGAACTCCTTCGGGCAGGGAATTTTCGTTTGTGTCCTCGACGGGATGGCTCAGGTATTTTTTCCCGTCGCTGCATTCAATAATGTCGAACGTTTTCCCCGAAGTGTTCTGAACCGTGTCGCTGTAGCACATAATCCTCGTTGGCCTTTCCGAGGGGTCGAGGCAATTGTCGACTTCTTGGTCCAGGATCATTGTCTTCTTACGATACATGTCATCGTATTTTTCGTATTCCTTGATGGCTTCCTCTTCAGAAATGCCTTCACGTTTTGCGTAATCCCTAACTTCATATGAATAATAAATGGATCCGTCGCTGCATTTGGCGTCAAGCGCAACCTGCGGGTCCGATCCGTACAGATAAGCGGCTTGACTCAGTGTGTCTAGCATGCTTTTTAGGCATTCCTTGGATTCTTCTGAAATCGAAGCGGCTGAACCCGAATCGGGCGACAGCATTTTTTCAATTCTGAATCGTGTGGAATTTTTGGAAAAAAAACTTATCAGAGCTTCATTTTTAGGATCCCACCCGAAGCGATTTGGCTTGCAGGAATCCGGTATGATTTCTCCAATCGCAGACCCGATCATGGGATTAATTCCTTTATATACCTTCTGCATGTCAAGTGAAGAAGAACTCTCCGTTTTCTTCCCCTGCGAAGAGGAACTTTTTGCTGCCATGGAATCCTGTTCCGTGCGGTTGCCTTCTGAGGAGGAAATTTCTTCCGTCGAAGGTGCCTGTTCCTGGCCGGATTCCTTCGAAGAGGAACTTTCGATATCGCTCAAACTGTTCGACAACCCCTCCGCATCGTTCTTCGGAGAACTGATGTCGGAACTGTTGCTGCAGTTGGCCCAGAACAAGGCCGTCAATATGAGGAAAAGACTTCTTAAATGCTTGTGAATGTTCATAAACACCCCTTTACCTCAATATATCAATTTTTTCCACGTTTTACAGGCTTACGCGAAATCAGTATTTTCCTGTGATTGAATACGTGCTTTCTTGTATTTTCCCCTCGAACCTCGTGCCTGGAACCTGGAGCCTCGTACCTCCTACGCTCCTGCTTCCTCCAGCCGCTTCACGTGGCAGTACATCAGTTCCCCGGATTTTTCATCGCGAAGGTGCAGGCTGGAACCCTCGCAGTAGCGCCAGTACTTGCAGTCCTTGCAGTCGCCGGTCTTGGCCCAGCTGTGGTCGCGCATCACCTGGTAGCGGTTCTGCCAAACGTCCCAGAAGTCGTCCTTGTAGATGTTGCCCTGGATAAAGTCGCCTCGCAGGCTCGGGCATGCCGATATGCTGCCGTCGCAGAGCACCGAGGCGATGTTCACGCCCGCCCTGCAGAAGAACGGGTAGTCGCGCGCGTCCTTCTCGTAGCTGCCAAGGAATCCTTCGCAGTCGGCGCTGATATCGATGACCTTGAGTTTCTTGACTTCGCGGATGAAGTCGTAGATCTGACGGAATTCCTTGCTCGTCAACTGGAACAGCGGGTTGTCCTTGGCGCGGCCCTTCGGGAACACCGTCGCCACGCGCCAGCGCCTGACCTCGAGCTTCAGGAGCAGTTCCAGAATGCGGGGGAGTTCGAGCAGGTTCTTCTTGTTGATGCATGTCATCACGTCGAAGGTGAGGCCCTTGGCGTGGGCGGCCATGTTGATGGCGCGCGTGGCCTTGTCAAAACTGTGCTTGTCGCCGCGGAACAGGTTGTGCGTCTCTTCGAGCCCGTCGAGGCTGATGGTGAGCGAACGCAGCCCTGCGTTCAGGTACTTGGTGAAGCGTTCAGGCGTCATGGCGAGCCCGTTCGTGACCATGCCCCAGGGGTAGCCGCGCTTCTGGATTTCCTTGCCGCATTCCTCGAGGTCGCTACGCATCAGCGGCTCGCCGCCGGTAATCACCACGATGAACTTTTTCGGGTCAATGTGCGGCTTCAGCGAGTCCAGCACCTGCAAGAAGTCTTCCCGCGGCATGTCGGGGATGGCGTCCTTGACGCAGTCGCTACCGCAGTGCTGGCAGTGCAGGTTGCAGCGCAGCGTGCATTCCCAGAAGAAATATTCGAGCGGATGCGCCTTGGTTTCACCATGGCGGTAAAGACGGTAGGCCTCGAGGGCGAGTTTTTTCTTCAGAGATAGCTTCATTGGTTTTCCCCGTTATTTCTTTTCTGGACAGTCCACGGTAGCGGAACAAGTATTGTATGAATGGATTGTCCCGGCTGAGTCCGTGTAGTTTACGTCGTAGCAGATTTCCGGCCCGACGAATTGGCAGTTTGACGCCTCGCACCTCTCGTCCGGGTATGGTGTGTCTTCCCGGAAAAAGAGGTCCTTGTCTATCATGTCGCGAACTTCGGGATCATCGTAGTAGAGTTTCGGGTGTCTCAGGTATTTGTACCTGTCCTCGCATTCGATGATGTCAAATGTCTTTCCCGATGGAGTCACGGCGGTGGAATTGTAGCACTTGTAGGAATTGCAGCCGTAGGTCGCTACGCTATCGTCGCTGTTTTCGCAGGCCCCCCAAAAGAGGGCGAGCATGGAAAGGAAAAGGTATTTGAGATGCTTATAGAACATAGAATTAGAATCCAGGGCGCTAGGGGGCCGGGTCCGGCGGGGTGATGCAGTCGCGAATTTCCTGTTTGAGGAAATTCTGGATCTTGTCGATTTCCTTGAGATAGTGCGGGTTGTCGGTGGTGTCTCCGTCGCAGATCTGTTTTTTGGCGAGAACGTTGACCGAATAAGAGTCGTTGCCCTTCCTCAAGATGATTTCGCCTTCCAATTCTTGCTTATGCGCAAGGCAGCTGGAATCCCGCTGGGAAAGTGTTTCACCTTTTTCGGCCTTGACGCTGTCCAGGAGGGCTACCTTGTCTTTTTCGAACAGCTCTTCGAGTTCGCCCGTTGTCGCGAAGTCTGTTTTTTGACAAAGCGGGGACGGGGGCGTTGCGCTGCTGGACTCCGGCTCGGCGCTGGAGCTGGAGCTGGACTGGAATTGTTCAGGATACTTTGCCTTGAATTCTTCTTCCGTATAGAGTGTTCGTTCTTCGTCGCTGAAGAACGAGCCTACGGGATACGTTTCGTTGTTTGTGCATTTGTATACCGCGTATCCCACATCCCTATGAGTACAGTCCGGCACACCGTACTCGGGTGCTCCGTAGTCAAATCCTACTATCAAATCATCTTCGAGGGAATCAAGTTCTGCCAATGTGCGGGTCTGGTTTTCTTCCAGCATTTTTTTTCGGGTTTCCGTCCAAGAGCGTCTATCTTCGGCATCGAGGCAATCGTTGGAGCCGGGAACGTTGGACCGTGTACAGGTGATGCCCGGATCGCTGGCCATCTGGTACTGGTCGCTTCCGAGGCTGGAACTGGACTGCTCCGCTACGGTGGAACTGGAACTTTCGGCAACGATTTTACTGGAACTCGATTCGGCGATACCGCTGGAGTTTGGTGTTTCGGAACTTGACGAGATGGCCGCGACGTCGGAGCTGGATTCCGGTACGGGGGCAACTCCGTACAGGGGTAGTGCATCGTCTTCGGAGGTGCAGCTTACCCAAAAAAATGCGGTCAACGCAAGAACGATTTTTTTCCAGTGCCTGTAAAACATATTTTCTCCTGTATCGCAAGATAATTTGGTTTGAGCCTTTCTTTTAATATATATAATAAGTTGCGATGATTATAAGCGTTTTTTCCGTATTAAAGGCACGAGGTGTTGATTTTGTTAGCCACTCCGTTTCATATGATACGTGCTATTGTTCCGGCCTAGATGGGCATTCCGTGGTAGGGACGCATCCGCCTTCGTTTCGCGGGTTCCCGAACTCGTCCAGGACAACCTTGTCGATGCAGACCGAAGACGGAGTGCAGTTGGCCGCATAAGATGCTGTTGGCTGCGGCGCCGTACTCTCGACCCCTTCGGGCAAGGGGAGTCGGCTTTCCGATACGCCCACGATGGGCTCGCGCAGGTACTTTTTCCCGTCGTCGCATTCGATGATGTCGAATGAAGTTCCCGCGGCATTCTTGGCGGTATCGTTGTAGCACAGGACCGCTTCGGTTGATTTTTTGATGTTGAGGCAGTTGTCGATTTGTTCATCGATTTTCTTTTTTATTCTTTCGCGGTCTTTATCGCATTGTTCAGATTTCTGGACGGCTTCTTCTGGGGTTATTTTACTTTGTTCTGCATATATTTGGAGCGACTGAGAATAATAAGTGGATCCGTCGCTGCATTTGACGTCAAGAGTAATCTCGGAGGGAGGGCCATAGAGCATTACCGGCTTCTGTATGGTGTCCAGTATGCTTTTTAGGCATTCCTTTGATTCTTCGGAAATGGTATCGGCGGGACCAGAATCAGGAGATAGAATTTCCTGGATTCTGGAATGTGCAGATTGTTCCGCCAACTGTTCCGCACTCATACCAAATGACGGATTGCACCCGTTTCGGTTCGGCTCGCAGGAATCCGGAACGACTTCCGCTTGGTCCCTTATGTTGATGATCTTCGATATATTCAAGTTGCCTGACGATGAAGATTTTTCCTTGAAAACGACTTCCGTAGGTAATGTTTCTTCTGCCGAGGAAGATGTATTTTCCGCCGCAGAGGAACTCTGCGCCGAGTCGGTTTCTGTCGCCGAAGAGTTTTCTTCTGCTGTAGAGGAACTTTCTATGCTGCTGGAACTGATTGACGATCCTTCCGTATCGTTCTTCGCGGAACTGACATCGCTGTCGCTGCTGCAGTTCGCCCAGAACAGTGCCGTCGAAACAAGGAAGAGATTTCTTAAATGTTTGTGGATATTCATAGGTTATTTTTCCGGTTTTTGAGGGCATCTAGTGATGCGATTGCTTTCGTTGACTTCTTGTTCTTTGCCATTTTCATCCAAGGTATAGCCTTCATAGTGTATGTAATCCCATTCGCTGCAGTTGACAGCGTAGGTGCCTGTTGGAGAGGGCACTTCTTTTTGGATTCCTTCTGGCACGGAACTTGTATCTTCAACAGGGTGACTCAGGTATTTTTTTCCGTCGTCGCATTCTATGATGTCGAAAGTGTTTCCGGAAGCGTTCTGAATAGTATCTTTATAACACAGTGTTTTTGGCGGTAATGCAGATTTTTCCGTTGAATCAAGACAATCGATGATTTGCTGTTCCAAGTTATGATTTATTTCATCATAATTCTTGTAGCTTTCTTCATATTTCTGGATGGCTTCTTCCTCGGTAATTTTCTCGTCTTTTGCATAATTCTTGATTCGGTTTGTATAAAAAATGGATCCGTCACTGCATTTGGCGTCGAGAGTAACAAACGGGTTGGCTCCATATAGCATAACGCCTTTACTCAATGTGTCCAACATGCTTTCAAGGCATTCCTTGGATTTTTCGGAAATGGAATCCCCTAAACCTGAATCAGGCGATAGAATCTTATTGATTTGATAACGAGCATGCGGTCCTACAAAATGACCAATCATAGATTCGTCTTTTGGGTTCAATCCGTATCGATTCGGTTCGCAGGAATCCGGTATGTTTTGGTGGTCCCACATATAGTTGATGTATTTATATACCTTGAGATGGTCGTCCGAAGAGGAACTTTCTGCAACCATAGTCCTCGAAGATGAACTCACCGTTTGTTCGTTTTGTGAGGACGCCAGATTTGTGCTGTAACCTTCCGAAGAGGAGGTTCCCGCTAAATGCGCCTGTTCTGCGCTAGATTCTGTCGCCGAGGAACTTTGTTCAATCGCAGAATTTCCTAAGCTGCTAGAACTGCTGGCCAGCCCTTCCGCATCGGTATTCGGGGAACTGACATCGCTGTCGCTGCTGCAGTTCGCCCAGAACAGAGCCGTCGAGACAAGGAAGAGATTTCTTAAATGTTTGCGAATATTCATAAAACATCCCTTTTTTATTGCAATATACCTTGTTTTTTTTGTGTTTTATGGACAATTGCAAAATCCGTATTTTTTCGTGATTGAAGGCATGTTTTTTTGAATAAAGAAACGAGGCCCGATACTCGGACCTCGAACCTCGTTCTTCGAGCCTCTTATGCTCCCGCGTCCTCGAGACGTTGGACGTGGCAGTAGGCCAGTTCCTTTGTCTTCTCGTCGCGCAGGTGCAGGCTGGAACCTTCGCAGTAGCGCCAGTACTTGCACTTCTTGCAGTCGCCGATCTTGGCCCAGCTGCGGTCGCGCATCACCTGGTAGCGCTTCTGCCACACTTCCCAGAGGTCGTCCTTGTAGATGTTGCCCTGGATGTAGTCGCCGCGCAGGCTCGGGCATGCCGAGATGCTGCCGTCGCAAAGCACGGAGGAAACGTTCACGCCGGCACGGCAGAAGAACGGATAGTTGCGGGCGTCCTTCTCGTAGCTGCCGAGGAAGCCTTCGCAGCCGTAGTTCACGCTGATGACGTTCAGCTTCTTCACTTCGCGGATGAAGTCGAATACCTGGCGGAATTCCTGGTTCGTGAGCTGGAACAGCGGATTGTCCTTGGCGCGGCCCTTCGGGAACACCGTCGCGATTCTCCAGCGCTTCACGCCGATTTTCAGGAGAATGTCGAGAATCTTCGGGAGTTCCTTCAGATTCTGGCGGTTCACGCAGGTCATCACGTCGAAGGTGAGCCCTTGTGTGTGGGCGGCCATGTCGATCGTGCGGAGGGCGCGCTCAAAGCTATGCGGGTCGCCGCGGAAATGGTTGTGGCTGTCCTGCAGGCCGTCAAGGCTGACCGTCAGCGAGCGGAGCCCGGCGTTCAAAAGCTTCACGAAGCGTTCGGGCGTCATGGCGAGTCCGTTGGTCACCATGCCCCAGGGGTAGCCGCGCTTCTTGATTTCCTGGCCGCATTCCTCGAGGTCGGGGCGCATGAGCGGTTCGCCGCCGGTAATCACGACTATAAAGTGCTTGGGGTCGATGTGTGGGGCGAGCTTGTCGAGTACTCCCATGAAGTCTTCGCGGGGCATGTCGGGGATGGCGTCCTTGACGCAGTCGCTACCGCAGTGCAGGCAGTGCAGGTTGCAGCGCAACGTGCATTCCCAGAAAAAGTAGGTGAGGGGGTGAGCCTTGATTTCGTTGTGACGGTAAAGGCGGTAAGCTTCGAGAGCGAGTCTTTTTTTGAGAGAGAGTTTCATAGGCTTTTAGAATTTGGGGGCTAGGATTTAGGGGCTAGGGTTAAAGTTTAAAAAAAATTGCACTTTCATTCTTTAATATAATTTTAAAATTCAGTTTTTTTCCTCGTTGATGTGGTATCTTGCATTAAACTCGATTTGGTCATAAGTTTTTCCGTCGCTGCAGGTGTATTTCTTTTCTGTAGAAGATAATAAACTGTAATCTACGCAACCATTTTCATCGCATTCGGAAGAGGGATTGTGTTCTGAGTCGACTTGGGCTGTTGCTTCGGTACACGTTTTTGAATCGCATTTATATTGTTTGCAAGATATGGCGTAAATCTTGTTTGTGTATTCTGTGCTTTTGCTGCTAAACAGGGAATCGAAATCGCAGGTGGTTGCTGCAGTGTCGGTCAGGTTGCATGGTGTTTGTGGTGCGTATACTGCGGAAAAACTGCTGTAGGCGAGAGCTTCGCTGCTGGAACTGTATGCTTCAATGCTGCTGGAACTGTATGCTTCAATGCTGCTGGAACTGGATTCTTCTATGCTACTTGAACTGGATTCCGCAATGCTCGAACTGGTTTCTACAAGACTTGAACTTGGTTCAACAAAACTGGAACTGGATTCATGCGGGACTTCGACTCCATATTCGCATACAGGATCCACACCCGAATCAGTCGAATTAGAATCGCCCCCACAGCTGGCCCAGAAGAATCCGGTCAGAGTAAGTGCAATCTTTTTCCAGTACTTAAAAAACATATCTCTCGTCACTTGTCTGTAGGCTCGTAGAGCCGTTCTTTCGTCTAAAATTAGTGGATAAGTTGTCCGTCAACATAGTATTTTGAATTGAACTGGTCTTCGGTGTAGTTGGTCGTGTTGCCCTGTTTATCGCGGCATTCGAAAGTAGTCGTATTGTTGTTTGTCATTTTGAAACAATCGGTCATGTCGCTGCAATAATAGACATCCGAACATGACGGATACGACATGGTGCAGTTCTCGTAGTTCCCGGAAATTTTGTCTTGTTCGTTTTCGCATTCGTAGAAAATACCGTATTCGGGGCAAATCTGATCGAAATCGCAGGCAATCCGTTCTTTGCTGTTACTTGAAGAATCGTCGCCACAGCCGCTCCAGAAAAGGGCGCACAGGCTTAAAAGGATTTTTTTCCGATGTCTGCGAATCATGTGTTGGCATCCTCGTTAGAATTGTTTAGGCACTTGTTGAGCTGTTCTTCGAGTTCCTTGAAACGGTCCTCTATAATCTTGTTGATTTCTTCGTCCAGGGCGGGCTTGTTGGCTTCCCATTCTTCCATCATTTTCAGGTATTTCTGGTATTCTTCCGTAGGACGGGTGGTGCCGTCGCTGCAAACCTCTTCCATGGGGAAATTTTGAGGGGCGCCGTACAGGGCGACAAAGCGCTCAAGCGAGTCTTTCATTTCCTTGAGGCATTGGGGGAAGTTGCTCCAGTTGATTCTGTCAAGAGGCGCTTCGGCCCGTTCTGCCTTTGGACGCGGGTCGACAATGCTGTCGATGAGTTCTACTATTTCGATATCCGCCTGCTGTTTCGCATTCATTTTTAAAATGTCAGCCGAATAAGCCGGCGGGTAATAGCTGACAACGGAATCGCCGGGCTGGCAAGTCTTTTCCGTTACGGACACACCGTAAAGTGTATCTGATGGCATGCTATTCGGATCAAAGTTTGAGCTGGAAGATGCTGCGTCAGAGCTGGAAGCAACCACATCGGAACTGGATTCGGCAGCGTTGCTGGAACTGGATTCTGTAGCGTTGCCGGATGCAGATTCTTCCGAACTGGACAATGGCGCGGCTCCGTCGGAGCTGGATTCGACAATGCTCATATCGTCTTTGTCGCCGTATGTGGGGGCGTTGGTCTCGTTTTTGGCAGATGTAGAATCGTCGCAACTGGCCCAGAAGATGGCCACCGTGGTGAGCAGAATTTTTTTCAGGTACTTGTTTAGCATAATGGTAGTTGTTTGGAATTAAGAGGTTGTCAGTTTTGAGGCCTTTCGGGGCACTCGATGGAGGGGTAGCAGCCGCCGACGGGCTGCTGGTTCCCGTTTTCATCTATGGTAAATCCGTCGATGCAAATGTCCGGTTCCCTAGTACAGTTTACTGCTATGCCGTCTCGCGGGTCGGGGGGCTGGGGATGGACTCCCTGGGGCAATTCCGCTTGCTTTTCGGGGAGGTCCATGTATAGGCTTTGGAATCTCAGGTATTTTTGCCCGTCGACGCATTCGATGATGTCGAAAACCTTGCCCGAATCGTTTACGGCGGTGTCGTTGTAGCAATTTAAGGGCTCTACTCCATATACCGGTACGGGTGATTCGAAACTGGAGCTGGATCCCGCGATAACGCTAGAACTGGACAGCGCAATGCTGCTGGAACTAGATTCCTTGATGTTGCTGGAACTGCTTAAGTCGAGTGGAGGAGGGCATTCTATCGCTCCGCAACCATATGTCGGCACAGGAACTTCGTAGCTTGAGCTAGATTCTACAAAGCTTGAACTTGTTTCTACAAAACTGGAACTGGACTGCTCACCATTTGCCCCGCTGCTTTCGGGAATTTCCATACAGGGGTCCGTGTCGCAGGGCACTTCGATTCCGTATAGGGATGGGGACACTTGGGGTACTTCTTCTGCCGATGACGAAGTATCGTCGCAACTTGTCCAGAACATTGCGGCTAGCGTAAGAGCGATTTTTTTCCAGTGTTTGTATAACATGGAACTTCTCAATTATGCGTGGTGGCTAATTTGGTTTTTCGGGACAGTCGATGATGGGGTGGCAGCCGGCAAGCGAATCTTGCTCGACTGGAATATCGGGGTTTCGTTCGATGCAGATATCCGATTCGCTTGTGCAGTTTTTTGCTCCGAGGGAACCTGGCCTGGGCGCAAAGACTTGGACTCCGTCTGGAAGGGGCGTGTCCTTGGTTGCATCATAGGGATTTCTTAGGTATTTTTCCTTGGTCGACTCGAGGATGCCATCGCCCGACTTTTGCCCACATTCGATAATCTCGAATTCAACCCCTTCTGCATTATTTTCGGTGGTGTTGAAACAGTTGTATGTGATTCCGTACAATGTGGAACTCATGCGGAGTTCGCTGCTGGAACTGGTGGAGGGAACTCCGTACGCCGGCACACTCATGCGGATTACACTGCTGGAACTTTCGGTTGAGGAACTGCTTTCGGGCCTGATGCTGGAACTGGTGAAGGGAATTCCGTACATCGTGGAACTCATGCGAAATTCGCTGCTGGACGAACTGTATTCCGGATTCGAATTGTTGTCGCCTTCCGCAACAGATATTGTATCTCCACAGCTAGCCCAAAACAAGCTAGTCAGTGCGATAGCGAATTTTTCAATATGCTTGTAGAACATGGCTTATGACCTCCTATTCCCAAAACCACCCGCTGGATGATTCACATTTGTTTCTAGTTGCCTTTTTTATTCACGGGTGTTGTGTCGTAGAGCATCTGGAACTCGGCCTCGTTGTAGACCTGGCCGTTGTCGCATTTGTATTGCTTTTCGGAAATGACGACCACTCCGTACTTGGGGCAAACATCTCCCTCGCAAACAGGAGACTGAACCATTTCTTCTGTTTTCTCTTCGCAGGTCACTCCGTCTTCGCACTTGAATACGGTGTTCCCGTTGTCGGCCTGGGAGGCTGTACAACTCGCTTGGCTCGGCACACCGTACTTGGCGATAATCTCGGTGAATGCAGTATCGGGAAGTATTACGCCGTATTTGGCGGCGATGACGCCATACAGGGCGACCGCGGAGTCGGCATTAAACGAACCGCAGATATCCGACGGACAACCGTACAGGTCGACGGGTTCGTCAAAGAGACTGCTGCTGCGCGGAACGTCAATGCTGGCACTGCTTTCCGCATTTTCGGCGCTGGATGATGCACTTGTGGCCTCGCCGGACGATACCGCCTCGTTCCCGTTGTTTGCGTTGGATCCGGACGAAGCACCTTCGGTTTCGTTGATGGAACTGGACGGAGTCTCGTTTTCGACCGAGGTTGGGCTAGAAGATGTATCGTCACAGCTGGCCCAGAAGAATCCGGTCAAGGCGAGTACGATTTTTTTCCAATGTTTGTACAGCATTTTCTCCTCCGTTCTTTTTTATTTGTCTTTGTTACAAGTCCCGTCGAATACGCAGGGAGGTCCGTATAGGGCGATGGGCACTTGGAAGGAATCCTGGTGGATGACGACGTCCTCGATTATGGGCAGGGTGTCGTAGAGCATCTGGAACTCGGCTTCGTTGTAGACTTGGCCGTTGTCGCAGGTATAAGTTTTCTTGGATATCTTGACCACTCCGTACTTGGGGCAGACATCGCCTTCACATGGAGGGGGCTGCATCTCGGTTGTTGTTTCTTCCACGCAGGTCACGCCGTCGTCGCAATTGTAGACCGCTTTACCTTCCTTGGAGTCGGCGAGTGTGCAGGTTGTCTTGCTCGGGACTCCATACTTGGCGATAATCTCGGAGATGGAACTGGAACTAGATCTCTCGGGGAGTATCACGCCGTATTTTGCTGCAATTATGGAGATGGAGTCGCTTATGGAGATAGAGTCTTTGATGAACGGTCCGCAAATGTCTGACGGGCAACCGTACAGGTCGACAGGCTCGTCCAGGGAACTGCTACTGCTGTGACGGGGCTTCTTGACACTTGAACTGCTCTTGGCGGTACTGCTGCTGGATTCATCAATCGGACTTGCTGTATTGCCGTTTGCGTTTTCGGCGCTGGATTCCTCGCTGGAGGCTTCTGAGCTGGATTCTGCGCTAGATGCGGCGCTTTTGGCTTTGGAACTGGACGATTTGCTTGTTTCCTCTGCGCTTGAAGCGGCGCTGGCTTCTTCGGATCCGGTTTCTTCGGCACTGGATGCGGCGCTCTTTGCCTTGGAACTGGAGGATTTCCCTGCTTTTTCGGCGCTGGAGGTTGCGCTGGTTTCTTCGGCACTGGAGGCTGCACTCTTGGCCTTGGAACTGGACGACGTTCCTTCGGTCTCGGAGATGGTACTGGACGGGGTGTCCTCGTTAACCGTAACGGGGCCGGAAGCCGTCTCGTCGCAGCTGGCCCAGAAGAATCCGGTCAGGGCGAGTACAATTTTTTTCCAGTGCTTGTATAGCATTTTTTTGTTCCTTTTGTTTAGTTCTCTTTGGTCTGGATTACGCCATAGAGGGCGATGACAGAATCTTGAATTTCTCTATCGTCTTGCACCTTGGTTAATATGTTATAGCGAGACAGGAATTCGGCTTCGTTGTAGACTGTACCGTCGCTGCAGGTGTAGGTCTTTTCGTGGATGCTGATAATGCCATAATCGGGACATATGGCTTCGAGCCCGTCTCCTGTTTGGCTGCAGGGGAGGCTTCCCATACTTTCTTCAATTGTTTCGATGCAGGTTACGCCGTCTGCGCATTTGAGTGTCGTGGTGCTGTCGGACTCTGGAGTCGGGCTGCTGGCAGATTCTACTGTGCAGGGGGTGATTATTTTACCCACTACACCATATAAGGGTACGGCAACCATTCCAAAATCGTTGCTGGAACTCGATTCAGGCTGATTTGCGCTGGAAATACCTTTTTCTTCGTTTGAACTGCTTATGCCGGTGCTAGAACTTTCGGCTTTGGGGCTGGAACTGCTTATATCTGTGGCGGAGCTGCTGGCTACGGTTTCGGAACTGCCTGCCACGAGGCCTTCTGTGCTGGAACTGGAATTTTCTTGACCTTGAGAGATTGTTGTCGCTGACGTCGAAGTTTCGTCGCAACTAGCCCAAAAAAGGGCTGTGAGTGCCAGCGCCGCCTTTTTCCAGTGCTTGTAAATCATTTGAGAAACCTACGCTTTCTCTCTCTCATATAGAAAGATACATTTCTATTTGCAAAAAAGGGCAGGTAATTTGTTTTTTTATGACCAAAATCATGTTTTTTTGCACATTTTTGCATGTTCCGGCTATGACAAAATGCAATGGAAAAAAACGTAAACGAGGCGTTTTCTTAAAAATCGGTTGATATATTATATTCAACACTTAAAAATCCTAATAAGGGGTTGGTTATGAGAAAAAGATATATGTTGCCGCTGGCTTCGGCTATTTTCGCTTTGTGGGCCTGCGGAGGTGAAGAAGATTCCAACGTTACACAACCGCAGCAAGATCCGGTAGAACAGCAGGTTGTTGCTGCCGTCAAGGCCGCTTTAGGGCCTGATGTGGATATGGATTCGCTCAAGGCGGCAAATCCAGGTTATATTGATTCCGTTCGTGCCGTTATAAATATGGCCAACAATTTTGAAATTGATCCGGGCTCTTCTGCCGCCGGTGCTGGCTCAGAACAGGTTCCATCGGCACAGAGTTCGTCGGATGCTGCTCTTTCTAGCGCCGACGGTACGACACCCGCCAATCCGGCTTCTTCTGCTGTAGATCCGGCATCTTCAGGGGCCAATCCAGCTTCTTCTGGAAATGCTCCGGCATCCTCGGGCGATGCTCCTACTTCAGCAAGTTCTTCGTCTGGTGAACATTCCCACCATCATCATGGGAGTTCTTCCTCTTCGGGCGAGGCATTGCCTCCGGCTTCGTCTAGTGTAGATGTGCCGGCTACTTCGACTCCCTCTGCACAGGCCAGCTCGGACTTCGTGGAAGACCACCGCAGCGAATGCCAGATTGGAAATATCCCCTCGAGCGTGAATAACGCGAAGCTCCCTGACCCGTTCATGGGCCTTGATGGCAAGCGCATTTCTACGAAGGCCGACTGGAAGTGCCGTCGCGAAGAAATCGGCGCGATGTACGAAAAGCTCATGTTCGGCGAGAAACCGCGTAATCCTGAAAAGGTCGAAGGCTCTTACTCCGGCGGAAAGCTCACTATCAAGGTGACCGACAAGGGCAAATCCGGCTCGTTCTCCGTGAAGATCAGCAACGCGGGTACCAAGGACAAACCGAAGCCGGCCCTCATCGGGTTTGGCGGCGGCATGATGGGCGGCGGCTGCGGAAGCCTCGGCAATTCCACCAACGGCCTCGATATCGCCATGATTACCTTCAACCCGGACGATGTCGCTCCTGAAAGCGGTGGCGGCATGTTCTTCCAGCTCTACAATGGTGGCCAGGGTACCATCATCGCATGGGCCTGGGGTGTCAGCCGTATCATCGACGCTCTCGAAAAGACTCCGGATGCAGGTATCGATGTGCACCATCTCGCCATGACGGGCTGCTCCCGCTGGGGCAAGGGCACTCTCGCTGTCGGCGCATTTGACGAACGTATCGCCCTTACCATCCCGCAGGAATCCGGTTCCGGTGGAGCCTCCCTCTGGCGCGTCGGTGCCCAGGTCAACAAGCAGAAGGGTAAGCAGTTCGTGCAGGGCCTGAACAGTGCCGGTACCGAAGGCAAGTGGATGATTTCCTCCTTCAAGAACTACGATGGCAAGGAAAATACGCTCCCGTTCGACCAGCACATGCTCGTAAGCATGGTCGCTCCGCGTGCGCTCCTCATCATCGACAACGCGGGCCAGGAATGGCTGGGCGAAGTGCCGTCGAACTACTGCGGCCAGGCTTCTCTCGAAACCTACAAGGCTCTCGGCGTGACGGAAAACTACACCTACAGCCAGGAAGGCGGTCACGGTCACTGCCAGCTCCCGAACGGCCAGTTCGACGAGGTGAAGGACTTCATGACCAAGTTCTTGCTGGGCGGTGAGGCGAAGACCGGTAAGATTGACTACAGCAAGAACACTCAGACCATCGATTTCAAGAAGTCTGAATGGATTGACTGGGAAACGCCCACTTTGAATTAATAATTCTTGTCTCCCCATACAAAGGCATAGGCTCTTAGAGGCTTATGCCTTTTCTGTTTTACCCCTTTTTTCTATCTTTACGCCGTAAAGTAAAATAGAGGTCAAAATGCTCATTCTTCGTGGTACGCCGGCCCTGTCGGACTTCCGTCTTCAAAAGCTTACATCTGATTTCAAGGCTGCGGGCCTTCCCGTTGCTTCCGTTTACGCCGAATTCCTCCATGTGGTGGATCTGTACGCCGACTTGAGTGCCGATGAGAAGGCGACGCTCGAAAAGGTGCTCCACTACGGCCCGATGCGCGAAGTCAAGGCGCTGGATGGCGAACTCTTCGTTGTTTGCCCGCGTCCGGGTACGATTAGCCCGTGGAGTTCCAAGGCGACCGATATCGCCCACATCTGCGGCCTCCCGGCCATCAAGCGCATCGAACGCGCGATTGCCTACTATGTGAAGTTTGAAGGTGCTGTCCCGGCTGGTGCCCGCGAAAAGATCTCCGCCAAGATTCACGACCGCATGACGCAGGCCGTGTTCGCCGACACCGAGTCGCTCGCCGTGCTCTTCAACAAGGAAGAACCGCGTCCGCTCAACGTGGTGCCGGTGCTTACCGAAGGCCGTGAAGCCCTGGTGAAGGCCGACAAGGAAATGGGCCTCGCACTCTCTCCGGACGAAATCGATTACCTGGTGAAGAACTTCACCGAACTCAAGCGCAACCCGACCGACGTGGAACTCTACATGTTCGCGCAGGCCAACTCGGAACACTGCCGCCACAAGGTGTTCGGTGCCGAATGGACTATCGACGGTGTAAAGCAGGACAAGTCCCTGTTCCAGATGATCAAGAACACCTACCAGCTCCACAATTCCAACATCTTCAGCGCCTACAAGGATAACGCGGCCGTGATGAAGGGTGCCGTGGCTGGCCGCTACTACGCCGACCCGCGCACAGGCAAGTACGACTACCACAAGGAAGAAGTCGACATCCTCATGAAGGTCGAAACCCACAACCACCCGACGGCCATTTCTCCGTTCCCGGGTGCCGCTACCGGTAGTGGTGGCGAAATCCGTGACGAAGGTGCCACGGGTAAGGGTTCCAAGCCGAAGGCCGGCCTCACGGGCTTTAGCGTTTCGAACTTGAAACTGCCGGGTGCAGTCCAGCCTTGGGAAAA
>JAGCGO010000069.1 GCA_017649565.1 Fibrobacter sp.
GCCACGTCGAGGCTGTCGACCGGGCCGAGGTTCTTGAGGTATTCGGCCTTGAACGTGCAAGCGTACCACTTGCCGCCCATATAGAAGTTCACCTGGTTCTGCTTGGCCGGGCTCTGCATCTTGTCGAGTTCGGCAATGTCAAACACCTTCTTCATTTCGTCCATGAGCTGTTCCGGAGTACGGCCGTTCAGGTCCTTGAGCACGCGGTTGTAGTCGAGAATCTTGAGCTGGGTGCTCGGGAACAGGATGGCGAGGTAACGGTTGTACTCCTCGTTGCCGGTGTTCTGCGGGTTCTGCTCGGCACGGTAGCTTGCGGCACGGGCACCGGCAGCACTGCGGTGGTGACCGTCGGCAATGTAGCTCACCGGAACGGCCTCGAAGGACTTGCGGATAGCCTCGATTTCGGCATCGTCGTCAATCACCCAAACGGTATGGCCAAAGCCGTCGCCCTTGCTCACGAAGTCGTAGACAGGCTTGCGCTTGGTGACAGCGCCGAACACGTCGAACTGTCCCTGGTCGCGGTAAGTCAGGAACACCGGACCGGTGTTGGCGTTGGTGGCGAGCACGTGGCGCAGACGGTCCTCTTCCTTGTCGGCGCGGGTCAGTTCGTGCTTCTTGATGATGCCGTTGAAGTAGTCGGCGGCGGGCACGCAGCACACCAGACCGTACTGTTCACGACCGTTCATCGTCTGGCGGTAGACATAGAGGCAGGGCTTCTTGTCGTAGGCAATCACGCCGTCGGCAATCATCTTGTCCAAATTCTCGCGGGCATGGGCGTAGACCTTCGGGTCGTAGGCGTCCACGGAATCGGGCAGTTCCAGTTCAGCACGGGTCACGCGCAGGTAGGAATGCGGGAGGCCTTCAGCCATCGCCTTCGCCTCGGCGCGGTTCATCACGTCGTACGGCAAGGCGGAAATCGTTTCAGCCTCGGCCGGGTTCACCGGGCGCAAAGCCTTGAACGGGAAAATGTGCATCATAGGTTTTCTTCCTTTTTTTGATTCTTTTATTAAAACTTCGTCTTCGGCAATCAGGTTGTGGATGTAGCCCGTCTTGCCGGCAATCCATTTCTTTTTGCGGTAACTCACGATGAAATACGCAAGGACAAAAAACACGAACCCGGTCGCCGCCGCCATGATGGTAATACCGATCATGAAGGCAATCAAATGGTCGGCAGCGTTTACCCAGAGGTTCTTGACAATCACGACGCAGTTGCGCACGGACATGCGTTCGAACTCGCCCAGAAAATCAAAAGAGATGGAGCCCGGATTGTAAAGCTTGCAACCTATATAGTATCCACCCGGGTAAAAGAACCCGAACTGCGTGACAGGATTCGCGACAAAATCGGCGATCACCCCGGGAACCTTGGGGAGCCTGAATACGGCGCAGAGGGCTACAGTGAGGATGATGGCAAAACCGATAGTGGGCCAAACGCCAATAAAAACACCAATAAACACGGACCACGCGACCTGGAGGGCATCCAAGCGGCGCGGGAACATACGATTATAATAAATACGGCTGAGTCGCTTGTACTTCGACTCATTACGATCAATAGGAGTGTGCTTAAAATGAATCATTGCGTGCCAAATATAGAAAAATAGTGGTTGGTGATTAGAAACGCGTGCCTTTTTATATATTTTGGCAACTATGAAGCATTTGATATCCAGAGAGGGTTTCGAAAAACTCAAGGCCGAATGGGAACACCTCAAGTACGAGGAACGCCCGGCCATGATCAACCAGGTGCAGGCCGCCGCCGCCGAAGGGGACAGGAGCGAGAACGCCGCCTATACCTACGGCCGCATGCGTGTCCGCGAGATTGACCGCCGCCTGCGGGAACTGGACCGCATCCTGGACGGGGCAAAGATTGTCGAAAACGTCGCCCCCGAAGACGGCTCCATCAAGTTCGGCGCCACAATCAAGATGGTCGACATCAAGACCAAGCGCGAAAAGACCTACAGTATCGTCGGCGAAAAGGAAATCGACCCGCTGAAGGGCCGCATCAGCATGAAGTCCCCCATCGGGGAAGCCCTGCTCGGCAAGAAAATGGGCGAGACCGTCCAAGTGCAAGCCCCCCGCGGAATGATCACTTATGAAATTCTTGAGGTAATGTACGATTGATAATTGATGATTGACGATGAATGAACCCACATTATCCATCATCAATTATCCATTATCCATCATCAATTATCCATTATCCATTATCAATTATCCATTATCAACCATGTTCATCGACACCCACTGCCATATCGATTCCTACGAACGCCATGCCGGCGAATCCTTCGACACGCTCCTCGCCCGCCTAGGCAACGATGCAGACGGGAACGTCCAATTGCCCGAAGCGTTCATCCATGTGGCCTGCGACCCGGCCGACTTCGACTACGCCCGCGAAATCAGCGATAAATACCCGAACGTCTACACGGCCTACGGCATCCATCCCGAATACGTCGACACAGAAACCGCCGAAGACGAGCAGCGCATGATGGAATACCTCAAGCACCCCAAGTGCGTCGCCTGCGGAGAGTTCGGGCTCGACTACCACTACGGTGCGGAAACGAAGCACAAGCAAGTCCAGCTATTCGAGCGGCACCTGCAACTCGGCATCGCAAGCGGCAAGCCCCTAGTGCTGCACCTGCGAGAAGCCGACGAGGACGCCCTCGCCGTCCTCCGGAGCGCCGACATCCAAGGCAGGAACATACACGTGCACTGCTTTACGGGCACTCCCGAATTTTGCGAACAAATGCTTTGCCTGGGAAACAAGGGAGCCAACATCTTTATCGGCTTTACCGGCATCATCACGTTCAAGAACGCCCAGAACGTGCGCGACGCCGCCGCCATCGTCCCTACAAGCCAGATGCTCCTGGAAACGGACTCCCCCTACATGGCGCCCATACCCTACCGCGGCAAGCCCTGCCATTCCGGCTACATTCCCTACATCGCACAGGCCCTCGCCCAGATAAAAAATGAACCCGTAGAGGCTATCTACGGGTACTGTCGCGAAAATACGCACCGCTGTTACGGCATCTGAAGCATCATGGACACCTGCGAAGGGGCAGAATCGCCCTTGTAATGCCTGCGGAGATAGGCCAGCGCGGAATCGGAATTCAGCGGCTTGCTGAAGAAATAGCCCTGGATAAGGCGGCAGCCCTCGCTCCTGAGGAAATCGAGCTGGTCGCGCGTCTCGACGCCTTCGGCAATCAGCCCCAGGTTCATCGAATGCGCAATGCCAATGACCATACGGGCAAAGGATGCGTCTTCTTCGTCGTCCGTCACGTGGTCGACAAACGACTTGTCCATCTTGAGGGTATGCACCGGGAAGCGCTTGAGGTAAGCCAGGCTGCTGTAACCCGTGCCGAAATCGTCAATGGAAATCTGCAGGCCCATGCTGGCAAGCGCACGCATCATCTCGATGGTCTTTTCCGACTCGCATAGGGCCGTGTACTCGGTAATTTCCAGCTTCAGGTTCTTGGGGTTCAGCTTTGTTTCCTGCAAAATGCGACGGACATCGTCGACCATGTTATCGAGCGTGAACTGCTTGGCGCTGAAGTTCACCGACACCTGGATGTCCTCGTAGCCCATGTCGACCCAAGCCTTCGTCTGCTCGCAGGCCATGCGCAGGATCTGAGCGCCCATCGGCACAATCAGGCCGGTTTCCTCGGCAATGGGGATAAACTCGCTCGGAGAAATCACGCCGCGTTCGCTATTGTTCCAGCGGACAAGCGCCTCGAAACCCACAATGCGGTCACCGTCGCCGATATCGACGATAGGCTGGTAGACCAGCATGAATTCACGCGCCTGGATGGCCCTGCGGATTTCGAACTCCAGCTTGTAGAGGTTCATCGCCTTCTCGCGAATGCCCCCCGTAAAGAACTGCACTCCACCATGGTTTCCGCCCTTCTTCATATCGCGCAAGACGGCATTCGCATTGGCAAGCAAGTCCTCGACACAGTCGCCGTCCTTGTTCACCACCACGGACATAGAAACACTAATATAGAGTTCCTTCCCTTCCAGCTTGAGCGGCATCTTCACCTTGGCATGAAGGTTGCGGACGATGGAAATAAGTTCCCCGTTCACATCGCTACCCTGGATATCCCTGAATATGAGCGCAAAGACATCGGGTCCGATACGGGCTATGCAGTCCCCCGTCCGGGACGAAGCGGTAATGCGGTCTGCAACAATACGCAGCACCTGGTCGCCCACGTCAATGGAATAGGAATCGTTAATCGCGGCAAAGCTGTCGATATCCAAAAGCGCGACAGCAAAAATGTAGTCAGGACGCCCGGCGGCCTTCTCCACGTCCTTCGCAAGCTCGTTCAGGAATTCCTGACGATTGTTAACACCCGTCAGGGAGTCGCATGTTGAAAGGAAATCGTTTTCACGAACAAGGGCGTGCGAGTCGGTATTCGCCGAGAGCGAGCCTATCACGCGGATCAGCAAACCGGCCTCGTTGCACTGCGGACGGCCCGAGATGACAATCTCTTCGCAACTGGCATGCTTGTTCAGTAGGCGCATGCGGATAGTGAAGTTGCGCTTCTCGTTCAGGCACTGCTGCAGGGACTTGCGGAAGGATTCCCAGTCGCTTTCCAGGACGCAGCCCTTCACGACATCAAAAGAGTCCCCCAGAGATTCTATCCCGAGAATCTTCCCCACCTTGTTTGACCAGAACACCTTGTCCGAAGAGACATCAAAGGTCCAGAAGCCTTCAGAAGATACGTCAATCATCATTTGGAAAAGGCGGTCCTTCTCCTGCAGGTCGCGCTCGTAATTGCGGATGGGTTCCAGAACGACTTCGTTCACGTTGACATCGCTGCGCATTTTTTTCTGCGCCGCCGAAGACGGGAAACGGTAGAACAACGCGAGGTAGATCAAGAACAATATGCAAATAGCGTACGGGACAGCAAGGAACGCATGCTCGGTATGCGTAACAATGTCTGGAATAAGCGCAGCAAAAATAAGGCTCGCGATCAACAAAGCGAAACGCAAAACAACATGTTCGTCAAAAGGTCTCATCCGTGCTCCAGAATTATGACAAAAAAAATATACATTCAAAAAATATTTCAGGATGGAATAATTCATTACAAAAAGAATACAAAGACTTTCCAAAAAGCAACCAACAAAAATTCACTCCAAATTGCCCGAAAACGCTCCAAAAAACGGCTTTTTCGAATCTTGCATATAAAATAAAATAAACTAAGCCAAAAACGCTTGTGTGACCCAGCCCACACTTAGAACAAACGAGAAATATGACGCCCGTCACATCGGCACAATAAAGGCCGACGGCCGGGCATTATCGGACTACAATTTTAGCCATCTGGTACTTGTTCCGGACAATATACACGCCCGCCTTCTGGACCGGAATTACGGCGGATTTTCCCGCCCCGTTCCACACGCGCATGCCGCGCAAGTCGAACAGGGCCGTATTTACATCCTCTATCATGTTGTCGATACGGATCTCTCGCCCGGCGACACTCACCTGCAGCGCCTTGTAGACAAGCCGTTGCTGCTTGACACTGAAGGGTTCGTCAGGATCAAAGCCCCTATTGTCGGAAAAGATGGGGAAACCATTGTTCACGCCGTTGGCATCATACTTAAACGCCTCGCCCATCTTTTTGGCAAAATCCTTGGTCTTCATTTCTTTCGCCGTCATGGGCGTTCCGTAATTCACGCAACCCTTACGATTCTTGTCCACAAAGTAGGAATTTACGACATTCTGAGCACGCCTAGTATCACCGTTTTCGGTGCATCCAGTTCCCGCATCATACACATTCTTTATCTCCACAATACCTTCTCCAATTAAAGCAGTGGACCAAACAATACCAGCGCCAGCCGTCCCCACATTATACGAATTGGCGATACGCATATTAACATTCCTACGGGCAACAAAATCTGTTCGATAAGGAACATCTACAACCACTCCAACAATTCCCGCACTGGCATCACCCGAGCGAACAGTTCCTCCATTATACGCTTTGTTTATGTACACTTCACGGTTTGCAATAGCCTGATATTCTTCTAAATCGGACATAACGGCATAAGTAGCAACAACCCCTGGATACATCACGCCAGCAATACCCCCTGCAACATCGGAAGCCTCCACAACGGCATTCTTATTCCAACAGTTTTCAATAACTCCGGCATTTATGGCCACAATTGCGCCAGCGGTATCGCCATAAATGTGAGAATCGGCAATACCCAAGTTTTTTATGGTTCCAAAATTATTTAAAAACAATCCTCCCCTTATTATAGTGTAGTCATCTTTTCTCGTCGAATCAACATAAATCCCAGATACCGTATGTCCGCCCCCATCGAAGACACCCCACACACCTATATAAATAGGAACCCAAGGTTTCTTTGCAGATGCTTTCAAATCAATGTCGGCAATCAGCTTGTAATGCGAATTCTGATATAGACTCATCAGTTTAATATCACAGCAGGCCAGTTCACTTAGTTTCCATAAATCATCTGCGGTTTCGATAAGGTAAGGCGAATCCGACGTGCCATTGCCTTTAAGCATTTTAAATACAGGATATCCACCATTCTCATTCTTTTCATCGGCGCCATATAACGCGCCCAATTCCTTTGCCCCCGCAGACTTAAGCGTTTTAGAATCAACGGCAGCAAAAGCAGCATCCGACACAAGACTTGAATCGTTTCCATTTACTATACGATACATGTTTCTTGGATCGTTCATCAAAGCTTTGTCATAAAGCATCATGGAATCTATACTTTCTTTCCAATCCCATTTTGTTTTCAAAATACCAAAGAAAGCCCCATAATCTTTTTCTGCCGTCACATTCGACGCATTGTATGAATTAGTTATATTAGTATGGAAAGTGCCTGTCGATGCCACGGCAAACAACCCGCCGGCCGGACCTTTTTCGGCAATGATATCCCCCCTGTTATAAACATAGCTGTTCAAGATTCCTTCTAATTCAATTTCACTAACAATTCCAGCAACATAAGCATTACCTGTCACCTTGCCATGGTTTCGCACGAAACGAAGCAAATCCACATTGATAGACTGTCTTGTATTTGTAATTCCAGAGACATATTTCCTTCCAGATACAGTTGCATGATTTACGACATCATGAAATTTTGCAATAGATACGCCAGCAATGCCCCCAACTTGAAAAAGTCCTTTGACAGTTCCTTCCACAGAAACACGCTTCACAATGGGAGATTGTCCATAATTACATCCAATGAGGCCTCCTACTTGAAAGTCACCCTCGACATCTATATCTTTGAGTTTTAAATTGTCAATCGTAGCGTCTTGAATCCTCCTGAAAAAACCAGTGCATCGCGAGGCTTCCGTATATCTATCTAAATTGGTAGAATAACTTGTAGACGCATCTATCTGTTTTAAAACAGTCGAATCAACTTCTAAACGCGCTTCATGAATAGCGAAACCCGAAATTGAATGTCCCCCGCCATCATAATGGATCTTGTTTACCGTTACAGGAGTCCATTCGTTATTCTCCTTGGGGAATACAATATCGGCAGTTTGCCTATAGTATCTATAAGTATCCTTCCCATACTGCGAAGTCCTCAACGCCGCATGGCGTTCAAAACGGCGTAAATCATCAACACTAGCAATCAAGAACGGATCATCGTGAATCCCATGCCCATGACTGTAGATTTTTTCCGGATAGAAATATGCCGATACAGGCAATCCCTTATTGATAGGCGACGCTCCTGTATCCGGGAAAAAATAGGCTCCCATGGAATCCGCATACTCATGGATCGAGTCCGCGTGTTCAGTAAACAAGTCATAGACATGCAAAGTATCAAGACATTCACGAGAACACGAATCATCGTAAAATAGAGGAGAAACCACCGAATCACCCGTAATTTCACCAGCATTATAGGAATTGTATATGTTTCGACGAATCGTCGAAATATCTGAATTTACCAGTCCAGCTACTCGGCTTTTACCCGAAACCGCCCCCAAATTAGCCAAGTTTTCCAAGTCCGGGGATTCATTATACGCAAAACCACCTATTATACCGGCTACTTTTCTGGTTCCTTTAACAACGCCTGAATTAATAAAACTATTTGGCGAAGATGAATTATACGAATATAAATAACCAAAAACCCCACCCACATCAAAAGATCCTGTCACGGAAGCTTTGTTCCATAGCCCCATACAATCGTTAGATACACTTATATAACCACCAAATATACCGCCAACTACAGAATCAGCCTGGACTGAACCCGATACAGTAAGATCATACTGATAAATGGGACTATAAGAACTACTACCTTTTGATTCATAAGAAACGTAGCCATTCGAATCAATTGACGCTTTCTTTTCATTGAGCAATCCTCCCAACCCACCCACAAAATTGTGGCCTTCGACAACAACTTCCGCATCTATATTTACAATATGTCCATTGTTCTCGTTTCCAAAAGGATTAGGACGAGTTAAAAGCCATCGTTCTTCAGAGCCAAATACACCCGCAAGCGTCCCTACATAATTACGCCCCTTGACATAGGAATTCTTGATTTTAACATTTGCAACGACACCGGTCCAGGCACCAAACAAGCCCTGATAATCCTTGTCGCTATTGATATAAAGGCCGCTGATCGAATGCCCTTCACCATCTAGATGAACCCGGGCATATTTAGCCGTATCGCCATAAACAGTCCATTTATTCTTCGGAGCCTTCTTGGCCCAGTCCTTGGCATCGCCCTTGTTCAAGACGATGTCCTCGACCAAACGGTAATACGCCGAATCGGCATATTTTTTAGCCATCAAGGCAAATTCTTCGGGGGTCTTGATAAGGTAAGGGTCTTCAACTTTGCCTTCACCATGTTGGAACTTTTCCGCCACCTTGCCGGTCCATACCGATGGTGCAGCCATAACGGACAAGTGCATCAAAGACAATACAATCCAAATCGTGAACAAGCGCATGCTCTCAGGGCCCCTTTATACAATCAATTCAAATCTAACCTTTTTTTGGGAAAAAACAAAAAAAATCCCCCGGTTTTTGAAACCGGAGGACTTTTCAAAGGGAGCACCCCGGCCAAGCCGGGGATGACAGCCTTTAATTACACAGCGCCCTGCCACTTCATGGCATCGGCAACCTTGAGGAAGCCAGCGATGTTTGCACCCATGACGAGGTTCTTCTTGTCGCCGTACTTGGCAGCAGCGCCAGAAGCAGCGGCGTAGATGCTCTTCATGATGCCTTCGAGCTTGGCGTCGACTTCTTCGAACGTCCAGGAGAGGCGTTCGGAGTTCTGGGACATTTCGAGGCCGGAGGTAGCAACGCCACCAGCGTTAGCAGCCTTGGCAGGTCCAAAGAGGACGCC
>JAGCGO010000003.1 GCA_017649565.1 Fibrobacter sp.
ACAACCGTTGCGGCTTGTCGAGAACTTGCTCAACTTCGTGAGCCAGTCCTCAACGGGTCGCGACAAAGCTCGAAAATGTGTCCAGTTATTTGAGACGGAAAACATTATCGCATTTCGGGAACTTGGGGTTCTTGAGTGGGATAGATATCCCCGAAAAAAATCCGAAAAACGGATTTCGGAGATTTTTCGGAAAAATTTCGGCAATTTTTCGGAGGCTAGGCGAATCAAGGACTTACTATGTTAAAACAGGATCCAAAAATCAGATGCGAGAAACGGTCTTTGTCCAAGGCTATTGGGACATGCCGTTTTTACAGCAACATTCAATCAAGATATGCCGATGTTCTACAAGCCAATACGGACATCAAGGAAATCCGTTGTAATTACTCCCTAGAAGACTTCGAATTGGGTGCCTACACATCCGATTTTGTTTGTCTAAGGCAAAACGGCTCCTACATGGTCAGAGAATGTGTCGATAGGCGCTACCTTAGCAAGCCAATGACAATCCGATTGCTAGAAGCCTCTAGACGATTCTGGCTCCAAAAGGGAATATCCGATTGGGGTTTAGTCATCAACAGAGAGGTCGCCAATGGTTAAAGCAACTTTATATCAAGCAGACAGCATCTACAGAGTGCTGGATGAGCAGAACGACCTTATTCTTGTCATTGACTGCATCAAGCTAGGTATGCCCCGCTGGATATCACAAAAACAGCTAAATGAAGTCTCAGAATGTACCGAAGAGATTCTTCGAGCAAAGGCAACCATAGACATCAGGGACAATTTAAACATCGAGGAAGAAGGCGTATGCAACAAACGATTCACAATCATAGCTGACATACTCCCTTTCATCGGAGACCAGTCGCAACGAAATACGGCCATAGCCAAATCAGCCAAAGAAAACAGATTAACGACCAAAACCATACGAAATATGCTCTGCAAATACCTCGCTTTTCAAGACAAACGCGTTTTTGTTCCGGCTGCACCCAAGATAAAGGAACTGACCCAAGATGAGCGAAACATGCGATGGGCGTTGAATCAATTCTTCTATACCCGCAATGGGAAAACTCTCAACGACACCTATACACAACTAATCAATCACAAATACTGCGATGCCGAAGGCAATATTCTCCCAAACCATCCTTCGATGGCGCAATTCAGCTATTTCTACAGAAAGCATCGTAAGCTACAAACCTTTTACATATCCCGCGATGGAATCAGACATTACCAAATGAATAACAGACCGCTATTAGGTGACAGCGTTCAAGAATATGCCCCTGCTATCGGCGTTGGGATGGCAGACAGCACTCAATGCGACATCTTCCTATGCGATGACAGCGGAACCCAGCTTGTAGGAAGACCGACATTGACTGCCATCGTGGACGCCTATTCAGGATTATGCTACGGCTATAACCTCGGATGGACTAATTCACTAGACAGTATCAGAGGACTCCTTTTGAATTGCATCACCAACAAGGTTGAATGGTGCCGAAAGTTCGGTATAGACATCAAACCGGAACACTGGAACTGCACAGCATTACCAGCCAAGCTGATAACAGACCGAGGCTCCGAATACGCCTCATTAGGCCTAGAACAAATCACAGAACTAGGGATTACCATAACCAATCTTCCGGCATACCGAGCAGAATTAAAAGGCCCCGTAGAACGCTTCTTTGCTCTGGTTCAAGGGTATTACAAGAGCCTATTACGCGGAAAAGGGGTTATCGAGAAAGACATCGGTGTTCGAGGCGCACACGATTACAGAAAAGACGCCTGTTTAACGCTTCAAGCATTCGAAGCAATCGTTCTAAGGTGCATCATTCACTACAATCGAGAACGAATCCTGACCAATTTTCCATACACACAACAAATGTTAGAAGCCCAAATTGCGCCTCATCCGTCAGACATTTGGAACTATGGACTGACGCAACCTGGAGCAAACCTGATTCCAGTCAATAAAGAAACCCTTTTCAAAGTCCTACTGCCAAGAACCAAAGGCACATTTACCCAACGCGGATTGATAGCCAACAAAATCCGCTACAAGAGCGAGGGTTATACCGAAGCCTTTTTGGCCGGAGGATCCGTTACGGTTGCCTATAACCCCGATGATGTATCACATATCTATCTGATCAAGGATAACTATCAGCAATTCGACATCATTGAAGCTCGCTACGAAGGATTAACCCTAGAAGCGGCCAAACACATGATGAAACAGCGCAAGGAATTGATTAGCAAGTTTACGGAGCAGAGCCTACAAGCCAAAGTGGACTTAGCTAGACATATACAGTCTATTGCAGAGTCCAACAAGCGTAATACCAACCATATTGACATAACCAATACTGGACGCGCCCACTTCCATGAAAGATACAGTAAACATCAAGACCTAATGAGCGAGGTGACAAATGAAAGAGATTGATTTCGCGACAATGTTGCCTCAGCTTCTGTTAGGCGACGAACTTATTACGGCTATGACTACCCTACCCAACTACGATTCATCGGTAAGAGAGCGTTCTGCAAGTGAACGACTCATGCAGTTATCAGATATCTACAAGGTATTTATTCCGACCAGTATGGCAACTGAAATTTACCAGCGAATTTACCTAATGACCCGCATGAGCTTGCAAAACAAGGGTACGGTTTCCTCTATCCGTCGAATAAACGCCAACTATGCCTGGAGCCATGGAGGCGAATTTCACGGCATAGCAACCGGAGCCACATCAGCAACCGTTATAGGCATCAGCGGCATTGGGAAAACGAGCTGCATCCAGTCATCCATAAACCTACTTGGAGCAACCATCGAAATAGAAAATCCCTGTCACAAGGTAATTCCAATTGTGATGGTTTCGTGCCCATTTGATTGCAGCTACAAAGGTCTTCTATGTCAAATAGTCATATCAATAGACGAAATTTTAGGCACAAACTACTATCAAAAAACACAATCTGGCCGAATGAACTCTCAGCAAATTTTAGCCATGGTTTGCCAAATCTGCCACCTACATGTAGGACTCTTGATTATTGATGAGATTCAGTTACTTAGCGGAGCAACGCGAGCCGGTTCCTTGCTATACAAGATGATTTTACAGCTGATTAACACATCCTGCATAAATGTGCTACTTGTCGGAACCTCGGAGTGCCTTCAATTCTTTGCGGAGAACCAGCAAATTGCACGGCGAAGCGTCGGTTTGCAATATGGCGCGATGGAGTTCAACAGCGACTTTCGAAAATTAGCCGAAATCCTGTTCAGCTACCAATATGTCAAGCAAGAAACCAAGATGACAGAAAACATCTTGTTTTGGCTCCATGAACATACCGGAGGAATCCCAGCCATTCTAACAGCAATAATCCATGATGCGCAAGAAATCGCCATTATGCGAGGTCGCGAGATGCTTGGGATTGAGACCTTGACAGAGGCATATACAGGCAGAATGCAAATGCTTCATGGCTACTTGAAGAACCGAATTATCCCCAGAGTTCCTGCCTATCACGAAATTCCAAAGCCTCTTGAAACAGATAAAATAGCCGATAACTCGCAGCCTTTACCAGAAGGCTACAAATCCATCGTCGATATGGCAAGTGAAGCCAAAAACAAGCAAATCGATTTAATCGAACTTATGCGGGACCAATTCCCAATCGAGGAAATAAGCCTATGATAGCCTACTTTCCAAGTATATACCCAGACGAACTCGTTTACAGTTTGTGCAGCCGTTATTACGCCCATAGCGGACTCCCCTGCTATTCCATGGCATTAGAAGACCTATTCGATGATAAAAGCTATAGGGTAAACTATGAGTTCTCCGGTCATTTCAGCACCGAAGCCAAGGCTATAATCAACAAGATGACATCCATTGAAAAACTCATTAAAAATCACACAATGTACCCCTACTATGCCAGATTCGTTTCAACCGAGCGTCGCGAGGCGGCATTTGGGACATTATGCGAAGGCAATCATCTAGGCAAGCAACTTCCAATTCCAAACGGCAATGATATTCGCTATCTAATGTATTGTCCTCAATGTTCCAAATACGATAGAGATACTTACGGTGAGACCTACTTTCATAGGATCCATCAAATTAGGCATATCAAGCTTTGCCCACATCATAGCTGTTTACTTCGCTCAACAGGCATTCAAATTACATCAAATACCTCACCTCGGTTATATGTAGCCGAAGAGGTCATTCCCCGCAATTCCATCAGTGAAGCAAATACAGACCCATCAGAACTGTCCCTAGCTAGATATATGGCTGAAGTATTCAGACAACCCATGCCTACTGATACTGCATCTATAGGCAATTACTTGACTTATAGATTAAACAATACACCATACATGTCTGCAACGGGTTTTATGCGGCAAACGGCAAAACTCTACCATGATATGAGAGAACACTACGCAGATTGTCCATACAGACAACACCATATCGAAAAGACTCTCATTGGGCATAATTTGGACCAACACTTAATCATCTTGATTGCATTCCATCTAGGGATAAGCCCACAAGATTTAGCAATCCGTTCCATACCAGCATCTTATGCGATAACGACTCGAAAACGCGAGCCAACCAGCTATAGTACACGCAAAGGCGCTCAGATGCAAGACTGGAACAAGCTAGACCGAGAAAGTCTCCCCAGAATAAGGGAGATTATCAAAAGACTGCTAGTCGATTCCACAGGCAGACCGCGAAGAGTTACGGAAAGAGCCGTATGCGATATGATGGGATGGCCAAGTAAGCGCCTTAACCTATTACCCCAATGTCAAGCGGAAGTACACCGCTACCACGAAACGATGTCACAATATTGGGCACGGGAAATCGTCTGGGCATACAAAAAAATCCAAGATAACAGTCTAAGGCTAAATTGGAGGTCTATCAGAGATTTGACCAATATTCGTCGATGCGATTTCATCGTCGCTCATCCGTTGTTGTGTCACTATACAGATCCCGAGACTTGTTCCAAGATCATAAGCCTATAGAACTCCACTAATACCCCCAGGCATTTTTTTTGAAAACAACATAGTCACCATGTCATTTTTAGAGCGTCCCCATAAAGAGCTCTGTTTTTTTCGCCAAATTTTGAAGGAGCATTCCCATATGGAGAGTCCTCTTTCATAAAAAACGTCGTACCCACGAAAACACTTTAATTTTTTGTAAACGCAAAAGAGTTATAACCTTTATATAGTCCTTTACGGCGATTTCCATCCATATAATATCGGCTTTCAGCGCGAACCGCCTATGGCACTGTCTATCTATAACCGGGCGTCCCTACATTCTCCATTCTCTCTATGACAAGAGAAACAACCAACAACGGAGAAACTTATGCACTATGGCGTAAAACGCGAAAGTCACAATGTCTTGGTAAGACCAGGATATTTCACTGAAGACTTTAAAAGCTATTGGCAAAACCAGCAAGCGTGCGAGCGAGACGGATGCGGTCGCGTGGTTGTCAACATCTATTCAAAGGAACGGCTGACATCCGCACGATGGGAACGCTTCCGCAAGAAGCCAAACCCCATTGTCGATGAGTGGGCTGACAAGTACACCTGTAACGCGGTCTTGGTTGGGGTGCTTGGATGGGTCGTCTCTCGCAAGGTGCGTCACATCGAAGACCACCACGTAGTCGAGCAGACGGAACGCAAGACCTACAAGAGCCGCCCCAAGCACATCGTCAAGGGAGGCACCCTCTACGCCGAGTGCCGCTATGTATGTACCTATGACGCTCGAGAATACGACCCAATGGAGCATTGCTAGATAAGTTATCCCGCATATAACTGCGGGATTTTTTTTGACCTTACGCGGATTTACACTGACTACGAGCAGCCGGGTTTCCCATAACCAATCATTACATCTATGACACGAGTCATTAACCCCTTACAAGGATAAATTATGAACTACAACGCTATGAAAAAAGCGGACTTGATTGCCCGTATCCAAGAGCTCGAAACACAAGTGAACACGACAATGCAAGTCACTGACTGCAAGGTTTTTCCATTTCGTGAAGGCCCATCAATGGGGCATATGAAAGCTCTTGCAAACATAATCCTTGGCGACCAATTCCTAATCCGAGGTCTCCGCGTTATGGAAGGCGAAAACGGCTTATTTGTCAACTATCCAATAGACCCATTCTTCAAGGGAGATGAGTTCCGCTCACTTTGCAATCCTATCACACGAACAATGCGAGAACACATTGAAACAACCGTATTGGAAAAATACCAGCAGTCCATAGCAACATCCACAGCGGAGGCCAACAATGGCTAAGAAGCCCATCTTCTTCCGACCGACAAAGAAACGAGTCACTGGCCGATAACATTTTTACAACCACATCCAATCCCGCGTGGAGGCGCGGGATTTTTTTGCATTCTACCAAATTCATCACTGTCTATGGATAACCGGGTCTCTCCTAGCAGGGTATTAACTCTATGAAACGAAACGGAGGCCAAAATGAATCAGGTATATCAAGAAATCACCGATAAAATCGTCGCACAGCTAGCCAAAGGCATCATCCCTTGGGAGCAACCTTGGTTTGGTTCTAGTGGAGCCATTTCTTACTCGACTGGGAAAGCCTACTCTCTGCTTAACCAAATGATTTTGGGCGGTGAATCAGCGGAATTTGTCACTTGGCATCAAATCCAGATGCTCAAGGGTCGCATCATCAAAGGCAGCAAGGGTCGCAAGGTGTATTTCTGGAATACATTCGACAAGGCCGAAGAGAACGAAAAAGGCGAACGCATCATCAAAAAGATACCCTACTTGCGAACCTACACCGTTTTTCGCGTCGATGATTGTGAAGGTATTGAAAATCGTTGGCAATCAAAGCAAGGGAACACAGCAACGGTATCACCCATAGCACAAGCCGAACAGACTGCAAATCAGTATTTAAATCGAGAAAGCATCAAGCTGGAACATAAAAATTCAGGCGAAGCCTACTATTCCCCAAGACAAGACTATATCAATGTTCCGTCAATCAATAACCATCGTTCGTCCGAAGCCTACTATTCCACGCTATTTCACGAAATAATTCATTCCACTGGCCATAAAAAAAGGCTTGGCCGATTCAAACCAGACGAACACTTATCGCCTTTTGGTTCACCAGACTACTCACGCGAGGAACTTGTAGCGGAAATGGGCGCATCGTTTATCTTAAAACGGTTAAACATAGACAACGACAAGACCCTACAACAAAACAGTGCTTACATTCAAAGTTGGATTCGAACCTTAAACAATGATGTCAGCCTTATAGCCATAGCGGCAAGCCGAGCGGAAAAAGCGGTTCAGTTCGTAATGGGTGAAAATAAATAATAAAAACGAGCGGATGGCAGTTTTAAGGCAGTTATGAACAAGGGTGCCATCCGCTCGTTCCAGGTTACCTATAACCGTAGTTTATATTCTCGACGAAAATTTTTATCCGTCCGTACCCAAATCGATATACAACCACTAAGGCATCATATAGTTTATATAGTCTCTCCCCATTTTTTCTACGCCATAGCACAAACAACCACAGCAAGCATAAAATTTTTCCCCTTTTCACAAACCACCCCTAACTAGACCTCACTTCAACGATTAAAAAAGTTTGTCAAAATGTACACCTTTAGCCATACAAACATTATCGTAAAAAACTAGTTCCATACCTATTGCAGAAAGTCCTTATACCTCTTATGCAATATTGCAAAACCAAACCCACTATTTGAAATAATTCTACAAGGAGAACACCATGATTTACGCTTATGCGAGAGTTAGCAGCGACTCACAAAACCTTGACCGCCAAATTACAGCTCTAACACCCTATGTTTCTGATCCTCGGTGCTTGATAACCGACAAGGCTAGCGGAAAAGATTTTGACCGCAAAGGTTACAAGATGTTAGTAGGTACAGCCGAAACAATGCCGTTGCTTCACGATGGGGATACTTTAGTCATTACCAGCCTTGACCGACTTGGCAGAGATTACGAAGCCATTCGCAAAGAATACGCCCATATTACACAAGAGCTTGGTGTAGATATTAAAATTTTGGATATGCCGATACTTGACTCTTGTAAGGAACAAGGACTTGAAAAAAGATTTCTTGCATCACTTGTACTGGAGGTATTAGCATTCAACGCAGCCAAGGAACGAGAATCAATTAAACGCCGTCAAGCAGAAGGTATCGCTTGTGCCAAAGCTAAGGGACAGCGATTTGGAAGACCAACCATAGTCAAGCCAGAAAACTGGCTAGAAATCACAACTGAATGGAGAAACGGAGCTATCACCGCAAGAGAGGCTATGAGTAGACTCAATCTGAAACCAAATACATTCTATAGATTACTGAAAGCTTAGGAAACACCGCTATTATTTACCAAATCCAGCATTCTTCTTTACAGTATCACAGCATTGTTTTAGCATAAGTCTGGCGACTATATGAACATCGCCGTTCTTTTTTTTCAGAATGGCGTCGGTTTTGGCTCTGAAATTGGGGTCAAATTTACCGTCAAGGACTTCCGGCCATTTCCCAATTTTAAGATCCACCGAGAAAGTTTTCGATAGTACCAAGGCTTCCTTCTTTAGGGGACACCCTAAATCCCGACAATACTTTTTTGTTAATTCGGCCAAGCGAGTCATAACAAAACCCAAATCCAAATCATTGGGGGTTACAAGATAATTCTTAAGCGCTCTTTCAACAGTAATCATTCAGGCCTTAGAAATAAAATTCTCAATAGTCTTGGTCATAGCGATCATCGATGAAATCAAGGTCTTCAATTCAGCAATCGACATACGATTTATTATGGAATTGCGTTCCGTATTTGTATAAAAAATTTGAAGACAATCTTCCAAATCTGAGCAAGCCTCTGTTAATGGTTCCATAAGCTCAGCGTGCTCCATATCCACAATGAGACCATTGGTCACATCTTCAATATTGGCTAAACAATCATCCAGTTCATCATCCACACAATTACCATACATTCCGAAAAATAGAACTACTTACACTGAGCGCATTCTTTTTTTACCAAGCATTTTTCGCAGTCAGGATGTCCGGCCTTACAAGTAGTTCGACCAAGCAACCACAAAGAAAAATCTATTATACCAGGAAAATCGGGACTGAGCTCCCTCGCCTTATAAATGATTTTATCATTACTGGCTTTCTTTTCAACAAGTCCCATACGGAACATTACTCTACGCACATGGACGTCAGGAGACACATCTATAGAGTAATAGTCGGAAAAATGTATCTTATAATCTCGCGCCAAAATGTTGGTTGCCATTGTGGCAATTTTTATCCCAACTCCGTTAAACTCTAGAAATCGATAAACAACCGTTGCGCTGCTAGGTTTATCCTTCCATATATTATTGGCATCATCAGCATAAATTTTATGTATCCGCTGGACGGCATCATAAAACACTTTGCCCATGCTTTCGGGAAAACGATGTAACTTGTATTTCCTAAAGACCTTCTCATAATCCGATGCAGATTTCGATACAAGCGTTTTCATGGAGAAATCGCCAAATATCTGAAAAATCTTGTATGGAATCATCCATGCAGCTTCGGCTTTCATCTGACGATCCATACAACACGCAAGCACATACGCGTGTGGATAACGCTTAAAATCGTTCAAAAACGTATTGGCAGATTCATCCTCGACGAAATGAACTTGGTTTTCCTTGGGTGCTTTATAGCGTTCCCAACCTAGCTTCACAAGAATGTGTTGTTTGAACATAGAATACACCGCATCCATTCTATCGAACGAGATCTATATTTAGGAAGCCCATTGGAGGCTTATTTTTGAACAAATTTATAAGATTATCTTCTATTTTGGCTCTTGGTGACGAATTATGAACAACAGGAGCGTTTTGATTTAACCTAGCATTTTTTACCATTTCAACAACAGCCGTTCTAATATCTTGAACAAAAGATTCTGCAACCAAAATAATAGATTCAATAGGCGTTGTTTGTCCTGATTGCCGTTCAATGTATGTATCAACAACCTCAAGATGATGCTGTGACATATCATCAAAATCATGATAATGAGCCAAAAGGATGTCATAACCATCCCCATCAGCCATACTTTGCTTCATAGAAAACGAATGCACTACACCACATCTCAATGTTTGATAAAACTTGTCAGCCAAACCATCTTCAGAAATCCCTAAAGATCGCCTAAGTGTTACATAATGGGAATTCGACTTAAAAATGTATTCTTTTAAAAACGCGTTAAAAAATTTGCTATCCGAACGACCGTTTCGTCCCCTATTTTGGTTGTTATGATTAACAATTTCATCGTAGAATACCGCCCACGCAAGCATATCTATAAATGTACAACAGGAACCAAAGAACCAGGCGTCGCCTCTTACAGCCATCGACTGCAATTCAACTAATCTGTCATTAAAATATGCTTCGATTGCATTTAAATTTATTCCGTTTGAACTCTCCGGAACAGGAGTCAAAGGTGTTGCTGACGCCGTGGTTCCTGAAGACAATGTTGATTGACTCGATAAAGAAAATAGTTTTCTGTACTTATCAACATACTTTTTTACATATTTAGGTCTTGGCATACTTACTCCAAACAATCTGTTTTTTAAGCACTGTAATAAATTTTTGATCCGTTCAAACATTTTTAATAATACATTTCAATGTACTGGTAAGCCTTCTCGAAGACATCGTTATCCTTGATTTTGTACTTCAACCAAAGAATCGAGCGGAGCTTCTGCTTGACTTCACGACGGGCGGTAACGCTCTTGAATGCGTCATTGAACTGACGGATAATCTTAACCACTTCGTTGTCAATGTCATTCACGACCTGTTCAACAATAATCGGCGTTTCCGGGGTCTTGATGCTTTCAAACAGTTCGGTAAGCGCGGCTTTGGCTTGGGCTCGCTTATCATCCGGCGTTTCGACCTTCTTTTCTTCTTCGAGCAGGTTCTTGGCCAAACTTAGCAGTTCCTTCAAGAACTCAAGACTTGTAATCAAGCTTTCTTGCATTTTGGCACGGAGTTCATCGAGTTTTTCGGCAAAGGCCTTGTATTTCGGATCTCCAGCGTGTTCACCAAGGCGCAACTTGAGCAATCTTTCGATTTCGACAATCTTCTTTTGAACCTTCGTGGCATCCGTAAGCACAGAATCAATCACATCTGCATCTATAACCAATTCTTCAAGGGATTTGCCTATATCAATGGAATCGATGCTGTTATGGATAATTTCGATGGTCTTGGCACCTAGCAGAGTCCATATCAAGTTACCGCCACTTACGGGGCGCACACTCTGATACACTTGGGCTAGCCAGGTATAATCTTGCTGGTACGGAGCAAGGCAAGTATCAGGGCTGACAATTTCCCAAGCCTTCGAAAGACGGGCAAAATGCCTAGCAAAATTGGTCTTTACGCCTTCTTCCTTGAGGCATTGCTGAGCAGCTTGCAAGCCTTCCCAACCGCCGATGGTACGATCTACACCAGGGAAAAAGTCCACACATTCTTGAACGAATGTGGGTATCAGCGCCTTGACTTCATCCAAATTCTTGATGACGGTCTTGATGGTTTCTTCGTCGAAAGCAAGGCTCTTCGCAACATCATCGAATACACCGACGAAATCGACTACCAGACCGCATTTCTTGTTTTCGTTATACTTACGGTTCGTGCGGCATATCGCCTGTAACAGCGTATGATTCTTCATCGGTTTATCGAGGTACATACACTGGAGAATCGGCGCGTCGAATCCGGTCAAGAGCTTCGATGTCACAATCACGAACTTGAGCGGCGAAAGCGGATCCCTGAACTGGTCAAGCAGTTTCTTTTCTTCGTCGCGGGTACGACGATATTCCTTATAGTCATCGGCCTTATCACCAGCGGTATGCATAACAACCGTTGTTTGGTCGGTCGTTCCCAGCAAGGCATCAAGCGCCTTTTTGTACTTAACGCAGCATTCGCGGTTGTAAACGACCACTTGCGCCTTCATTCCCGTCGGTTCCACATATTCGCGGAAATGGTTCACGATGTACTTGCAGACCTTATTAATGCGTTCATCAGCCGTAAAGAACGCCTCTACAGTGGTTCGTTTCACTAGCTGGTTACGGTCATCTTCGCTTACCTGGTCGGTCAACGCATCAAATTCGGCTTGCAATTTCTTTTCGTCCAGGTGCATTTCAACCGGAACCGTCTTGAAATCCAGCTCCAGCGTAGCGCCATCGGCAATAGAGTTTTGGAAGGTGTACTTGCTGATATAGCCGTACTTGTCTTCATCGGCGCCGAAACAAGCGAAAGTGTTATGGTCATTGCGGTTAATGGGAGTTCCTGTTAGACCAAAGAAGAACGCATTGGGCAAGGCCGTTCGCATCTTGGCACCAAGGTCGCCTTCCTGCGTTCTATGGGCTTCATCCATCAATAGAATGATGTTATCGCGGTCATCAATGACCTCGTTAGTGTCCAAATCGCCGAACTTGAATATGGTCGTAATCAGAATCTTGCGCTGCTTAATCTTCTTTTCCAGTTCTTCCTTACTGGTAATGCTATCCACATTGGGTATTTCGGCACGGGTGAAATCACCCGTAATTTGGTCTTCAAGATCGATACGATCATCGACGATGATGACTGTAGGCGCTTTCAGTTCATTCTGACGACGAAGCTTCTGAGCGGCAAACACCATCAGCCACGACTTACCTGACCCCTGGAAATGCCAAATCAACCCCTTACGAGGTCCCTTGCCCTTACGGTATGTAGTCAAAACACGCTGCACAATGGCTTCGCCGCCAAGGTATTGCTGATAACGGCAAACAATCTTTATCTTGGATCCGTTTGTTGTACCTGAGAACACCGTATAAAACCTATAGATATCAAGCAATCGGTTCGGAGTCATCAAATGCAAGTAGTTATGCTCAACATCAGCCAGCGTCCCGTGAAGGCGTTGCTCATCAGCATACCACGGCCCCCATTTATCGACAGGACAACCGACACCGCCATATTGCAATTCCTTACCCTCGCTTGCAAAGGTAAGGATATTGGTCACGAACATTTCCGGAATGCTTTTCTGATAATTCAAAATATCAGTAGCGCCATCAGCCCACGTTACGGATGGTTTAAGCGGAGTCTTGGCTTCACCAATGACCACTGGGATTCCGTTAATGAGATATACCAAATCCAACCGTTTGCCACCTTCCTTGCTCTTGCGCGGGAACTCCCACTGGTTGGTCACGACATAGGAGTTTTCCTTCGGGTCATCACTAAAGAAGCGGATGTTGATGTTATCGCCGTTTTCGCCAAATGGATAGCTATTCTCTTCAAACAAAAGGTTACGGAAACGGTCATTGGCCGAAATCAGTTCGTCCGAAGTAAATCCACTGGCTATGGCGGCACGGAGCTTGTAAATAACCTGGTCAGCCTCTTCAACGGCAATAGGATTCAACTTTATCAAAGCCAACCTTAACCAATCCTCAACCAGGACTTCATCCGGCCTACGGGGAACATCCTTGGCTTCAATGTACTTCCAACCACATTTCGTAGCGGCATCAATCAGTTTCTTCTCGACAGTGTTTTCTTCGTTAAAGAGCGACATAGCGGTTTCCTTATTGACTTCAATATAATTTAATTAACAAGCCCTGATTTATCGGCCTGATTATACAATTCAACATATTTCATCTGTTCGGCTATACTCGGAACTAGAATCGGCATTGAATCATATTGTGTTGCACTAATATTTGGTTGGGCACCGATTTTCTGTGTCTTAGCGATCCATTGCTTATACATAGCTGAATGAGTAAATGCAAATAAAAAATCAGGCAACATCGCATTATTTGTATGATACTTTATCAAATATCCAGCATACAATGCATGACCAGCCTTGTGTAGGTATGTTTTCCCTACTGTAGCTCCAGTTCTTGCAAAAACGACATCCCCAGGAATAAGCATATACTTTGAGTCTATTTCTGATGGACTTTTCACATCATTATTTAATGAACCGTCATCATTGATGTCCGTTATCCTAATGTACCGTGGAGTATTGGATATATAATCCGTTGCAGGCGTATTTGATCCATATTGACCAGATTTTTCAACAACATCTATCAATCGTTTAACAGAAACCTTAGGATCGGAGATCGTTCCGAACATCTCGATAAACCGCGATTTGCAAGCGACAAACCCTGATTTATCGGCCTGGTTGTATATCTGTTCAAATTCGTTTTGCAATTCCAATGGTGGGAAAAAGACCTTCAAATCCCTAAACCCTTTCAATATAACCCTACGAATAGCAGTCCCGGTCAAATAATGCTGCTCCACTATTCCCAGCACCTCTTTTGACTTTAACAGTTCACAAAGAAATCTAGGAGTAATTTTTTCAGAATTAGGGCGTAATATTGCTATGGAGGATAGAACCGCTTGTTCGCGTTCCTGTTCAAGAGGAAATATATACTTGAAATAGCTACCATCTTTAGCAACCAAAACATCATTCAACAAAGGCTTACATCCATTTTGGCATAGTTTTTCGTACTCCGATTGGCTCAAATGCTTGCAGTCATCATAAACGAATCCCCTATGGTCCATATCCTTAACGGAAAGCATCGGAATATCACTGTTCATATCATCCGGTGGACTATAATGTGAGCCATCAGAAATGTATGTACAAGCATCAGTCATTCTTCCAACAGGCCAGTTCTTTTCATTCCTTGAAAGCGAGCCAAACATCTCGATAAACCGCGACTTGCTACCCGATGTACTTGCGGTGGGATATCTTGACATTGTTTTGATTGACCATTGCATATTGCAGTGTGGTATCAAGGCTTTGATGACCAAGTAGATGCTGGACTTGTTCAATAGGCATTCCCTTGTCTATCGCCATTGTAGCCAATGTTCGTCGGAATTTATGTGGGTGAACCTTGGGGATGTTCAGTTCACGGCCAAATTGCCGCAATCGGATTTCAACTCCGCTGATCTGAAGCCGGTCAAAAGGCGCCAACAGTGACACAAACAGAGCCTCGTTTGTATCAGTTCTCTCTTCTAGGTACTTTTGAAGATGAATCTTGGTTCGGGCATCAAAGTAAACACGGCGTTGCTTATCACCTTTACCAGTCACGACGCATTCCCTATTATGAAAGTCGATATCACTTCGGTTCAGTTTTACAAGCTCACCCACGCGCATACCCGTAGAAGCCAACAAATCGACCAAGGCCAAATCGCGGGAGTTATCGCAATGATCACGCATCTGTTCCAAAGCCTCATCAGTATAGGTTTCCTTGACCGTTTTGCCTATTTTGACCTTGTGAATACGCCGTACCGGACTCTTGATGATGTAATTTTCCTCTTCCAGCCACGAAAAGAAACTGGATAAAATTCGCCTTATGTTATCGACAGTCACCTTGCTAGCCCCACTTTCGACCTGGTAGGTATTAAGATACAGGCGCAAATCGTCGGTCGATATGTGAGACACATTCTTCTGAATCGTTGCTAAAGCCTTGTTCAATGTGCTACGATAGTACCCGATGGACTTGTCAGAACAGCCTTCAACTTTCTTGGCCGATATGAACAATTCTACTAGGTTCTGGTTGGTATCAGTCGCGATTTCGGGCTGTTTTTCGATGATATCTATGTTACGGAACGAATATTCCAATACCGTCCGCAGTTGCGACAGTTGTTCGTTGGAGAGCGTATTGAACATAGCCTGTTCAATATCGCGGATAAGATTGTTTACCATACTAAAATCCGAGGTTGTGAAGCAACGCGCAGACCTAGTATTTTAGTTGTTAATCAAACTCTTGATGACGGAATCGATGTTTTCGATGGACTTACGGAGTTCAAACCCTGATTTATCGGCCTGGTTGTATATCTGTTCAAATTCGTTTTGCAATTCGATAGGAGGTACCGCAATTCTTAGCGTTTCAATAACCTTTTTCGATAATTCTTTAAATGTAGTACCAGTTCCTAGCGAGCACAAATAATCTTTCTTGAATTTCAGCGTGTAATACAAGAATACATTGTTAAGTCGATTCGAACATACAAAGTTCTTGAAGCCCTGGTTGCAACACATTTCTTGACCTGTAATAGCAACCTTCCCAATAGGAGCTCTAGTCGAAAAAAGGACCGTTCCTATAGGCATTATCGTTAAATTTGCGGACAAAAAGCCTTCTTTGGTAATATGACGCTCTGTATCATAAACGAAATAAGACTGTTCCGACAACTCTGCCGGAGTAATCCAGTTAATCGTTCCATCCCAATATTTCGGGTTTTTGGAATTCGGCGTACTTCCAAGTACAATCTCTGTAACATCCTTCAACAACTCATAATCGGTCCAATGCTTACTATTTGTCATCGGATCACCAAACATCTCGATAAACCGCGATTTGACCATTTCATCGGTCGCGGCAAGCAGTTTCTTGTAGGATTCCTTCAATCGGTACGCAGCCCAAAGCTTTTCGGCTAAAACCTTCTGTTCGTCGATTGGCGGCAAATTCACTTCAAAGTCTTTAAGATGCTCCCACTTCACACGCGGAGAAAGCGAACCGGCAGACCCTTGTTCAGCATAGTCAAAGAACGCATCGTTCTGTATGACGAACGGCAGTAATTCCGGCAAAATCTTACCTGGTATAGCTTCAATAACCGTAATATCACCGGAACAAATACCATCAAACGGGGCAACAACGGCCTTACGCAAGTACACACGGCGCCTACCCAGCAAGACTTGTCCCTTATTGAACCTTTTTGTAAAAGTATTCTCGCTATTCACATCCCATACAGACAGCTTGACTTCACCTGGTTCCAAATGTTCCAAGCCAACGACGGGGACCCCACTACGGTCTTCTTTCCAAGTATCTCGGCATTCTTTTGCAAATTCACTCAATTTCATACAGACCTACCGATTCAACAAGTCCATCAGACCATCATAAACATCAGCCAACGCCACCGAAGACTGTTTCCAGGCATTATAGGCTGTTGCAGCATCCATCACCTGATTTTGGGAAAAACGCTGGCTATACGCATACAATGAAATGTTCAGGTTATACCTCTTATCGGCAACCTCGTCAATAGAGACAACCTTACTAAAACCCTCAATCGATTCAAAAGCCGTATATGCGGACAGAATCTTCTCAATATGCTCATTGGTCAGCATACTTTCCGCATTCTTGCGAACCACCTCGTTTACGGCGTTAATCATAAGGATTTTACCCTTGGCCTTGTCCGATTTCTTGGATTTGCATATAATAATGCAGGCTTCCATAGGCGAATTGTAGAAGAGGTTAGGACCAAGGCCGATAACACACTCTATCAAGTCCATCTCGACAAGTTTCTTGCGGATATCCAGTTCTTCATCACGGAACAATACCCCGTGCGGGAACAGAATCGCACAACGACCCGTTTTTTCATCCATCGAAGCAAGGATATGCTGGAAAAAGGCGTAATCTGCACGACCTTGTGGAGGTGCCCCAAGGAAATTCCGACCCCATTTATCGTTGATGAACGCATCGCGATCCCATTGCTTGATGGAATACGGCGGATTTGCCAACACAATATCAAACTTACGGAGCCTAGAGCCATCGACAAAAGCCGGGTGACGCAGGGTATCTTCGCGAACGACCGAGAAATCCTCGACACCGTTCAGGTAGAGGTTCATACGGGCAATCGCGCTGGTCAGGGCATTGATTTCTTGGCCGAACACCTTCACGCCCTGCCAGGGTTGCCCCTTGTCGCGGAGGAAACTCAGACACTTGACCAACATACCGCCGGAACCGCAAGTAGGGTCATAAATCGATTCATCCGGCTTGGGCTGCAAGATTTCAGCCATCAAGGTCACGACTGTACGGTTCGTGTAAAATTCCTGGGCGGTATTGCCAGCATCATCGGCAAACTTACCCACCAGATATTCGTAGGCCTGACCCATTTCATCAGCCGGGCAAGCCGCCAAGGACAAGTTATACTTGCTAAATTCCTCGATCAAGTCCGTAATGATGGCATCAGGCATCTTCGCCTTGTTCGTCCAACCATCCTTCGGGCCAAAAATACCGTCCAAACCGCCTACAATGCGTCCGTCGGTTTCGACACCGGGATTTGCCTGTTCGATGGCTATAAACGCCTCTACGAGCCGCTGTCCCACATTCTCAGTAACGGCGCGAACATCCTTCCAGTGTGCACCTTCGGGAATGCGAATAGTCAAGTCTTCGGCCTGCATTTCGGCGTATTCGACACCGCCTTCACAAACGAAACTTTCAAACTGTTCATCATAGACATCCGAAATGCGCTTAAAGAACAGCAGGGGGAATATATATTCCTTGTAACCAGCGGCATCAATCTGGCCGCGTAAGCGCGTTGCTGCACCCCACAGGAAGGTCTTTAGGGTATCCAGCGAAATCTGATAGCCAGCGGAGGTGAATGTTTTTCCGTCGTATTGCATTACGATTCCTCCATCAACTTCATAAATTCGGCTTCGCGCAACTTGACCTCTTCATAGGCGGCCTTGAAATCAGCCAGTACATCGGCATACGGGCGCACATCTTCCTTATGGTATTGCACGTACTTGTTCGGCGAGAGGTCATAGGACTTCGCCGCGACCTCTTCCAATGTAACGACCTTGGCGAAATCCTCTACATCCTTGTAGTCAATATAGAGCTGGTAAAGACGGTCCACATCTTCGTCGGAGAGGATATTCTGGGCGCGTTTCGTGGTCAGAATCTTGGAACCGTCGATCATCAGAATTCGTGCGCTATGTTCCGTCGGTTTGAGCTTGCGGAGAATCAAGAAACAGGGAGAAAGTCCCGTTCCATAAAACAGCTTGTCGCCCAGGGTCACAACGGCCTCTACGAGGTCACTCTTGACCATCTTTTCGCGGATATCGCCTTCGCTACCGGTGCTTCGGAAAAGAACCCCTTGCGGCATCACGACCGCCATACGGCCTTTTCCGGGAGCCATAGACAAAATCATATGCTGGATCCAGGCATAGTCACCGCAAGAATCGCTGGGTGTACCCCAAATGTTGCGACCGTACTTATCAGAACCCCATTCAACCGAGCCCCACTTTTCAAGAGAAAACGGAGGATTCGCTATAACGCAGTCGAACTTAGCGATTTCGCCGCCTTGCAGAATCTTCGGCGAACGCAGCGTATCGCCCTGCATAATGTTAAAATCAGAGGCGCCGTGAAGAAACAGGTTCATCTTGGCAATCGCAGAGTTCACCACATTTTTTTCTTGACCGAAGATGCTGCCACAGCAAAGGCTATCGTGGTGCATATGGTGAACGGCCTCGATAAGCATACCGCCGGAACCGCACGCGGGGTCATAGACGGTTTCACCCGGTTTAGGGTCAAGAATACGCACAAGCAACTTCACGACGGAACGCGGCGTATAAAACTCACCAGCTTGCGCCTTGGAGTCATCAGCAAACTTCTTCAAGAGGATTTCGTAGGCGTCACCCATAAGGTCAGCCGGATAATCCTTGTTTCCCAGCTTACGGGTACTCAGGTGCTCGATAAGGTCACGAATCTTGCTATCCGGCAGACTCTTCTTATCCGTCCACTTCTGAGCCGAAAACATCGAAAGAACGCCATATAGCGTATCGGGGTTCGCAAGCTCGATACCACGCATCGCGCCCACGATAGCCGCGCCCAAGTTCTCCGAACGGTTGCGAACATCAATCCAGTGACAATCATCGGGAATCACGAAACGGTGCTGTTCCGGCAGATTCGCATATTCCTTGTCGCCACCGCTTTCTTCCAGCGCGGCCTCGATTTCTTCGTCATAGACATCGGAAATGCGCTTGTAATAGAGAATCGGAGTGATATAATCCTTGAAATTATCCTGGGAAACTGGACCACGAAGGATGTTACAAGCCTCGAAGAGGTAATTGTACAGGTTCTGTACATTCTCCAGCTTCTGCTCCTGGGCAGACTTCGGCTTGTCGAACAGGTCGGTTTCTTTTGGGGACTTTGTTTTCTTGGGTTTGGGCATGGGCAATCGGGTTCTAAATTCGCCTACAATATAATCAAATACGACGGGAGATTATTGGATATCCTTGGTAATAAAGCCCTGAGAAACGGCCTTTTCCAAGGAGTCCGCAAAATTGGACTTCGATATTTTCAAGCCGTTGGAACCCAGCCTAATCACGGGCGGATATCCAGCCCCAGGGGTTTCCAGTTTCGAGATAACGCTTCCTGCATCTTCCTTGGATGTTCCGCTATGCGGAACCGGGCCAAACAACACCAACGCATACTTGGAATTGTTACGGGTCTTACCGAAATCGTACTTCTGGCAATCATAGTATTCCAGCAACAAATCGAACCTATCCTTACTAAACCCGTGTTCCTTGGCAACTGCCAGCAAGACATTCTGCTTAACCTCAGACGCTCCGACAACGATAATCTTGCCGTTTGGATAACGGTCTCCCACGCAACTGGCAGACATTCCTTCACTGGGGAGCAGATGGGAATAGCCGATATCCTCAAGGAACTCGCGCAAACGGCCCGTACTGTTCATCTTGAACAGTATGCGAACAAGTCTGTCGCTATCCATTTCGGACATCAGCACATCTGCCATATCCAGTAGCTGAGGCGCCTCCAAGAACATTATCCGTTCACCTCGGCATCGAACATGGAGGAAAGACTAGCCAAAGCTTCATCAAGCTGAACGCGGAGCTTAGCGACTTTTTCCACACCTTTCAGATATCGAGCCACAAAGGCATTCTGTTCCGAAAGCGACGGCAAAGGAATACGGAGTTTCCTCAGCAAGTCAATCGAAATCATCGGCATAGCGGTCCCGCTCGTTATACGCTTCAAGGCGGCAATTCCTCGCCCACTCTCGAAATACGCCTTTACAAACATTGGATTAGCCTTGGTTTCGTCCAATTCAATAACGAACAGGTTGCCATTAGCGAGAACCTTCTTTCCTTCGGGCACCGTCACGACAGCCACCTTGTACGGATAGCCATTCTTTGACATAATCAGCGAATTATTCTTGATGCAGAACTTTTCAAGAGAGCGTTCTATACCAGACAAGTAAGGCAAGCTATCAGAAACAACACCATTCTTGATATCCGCAAGTGTCAAAAACCGATAGTCAGTCGGTTCCTGAGAAGACATCTTGTCCAAATCGCTGGCCTTGCAAGGCGCACCGCGGGTCGATTTCAGAATAAAGTCTTCAAATGTCACGCCATCTTCCTCAGGAACGGCATACTGGGTCGGATTGAGGATATAATCGGTTTCGGCAAGCACATCTATACCGACATCGCGACACCCTTCGCCGCCATTTTCGACAAGTTCGACAATCTTCGCAATATCATCCTCAGAGAACATATTGCGACGGCGCCCGACGGAATGGATACCGCTGGCATCCACGAACCGAACCGATGTATTGCCGTGGCTGAATATGACCAAGGCGCAGGAAATCGATGTACCGTCGAAAAGCTTCGTAGGAAGAGAAACGACGCATTCAATCAACCCTCTTTTGAGGAAATGTTCACGAACTGCGAGACTGCTAACGTTGGTAAGGTCCCCGTTGACCACGATACCGACACCACGACCATGTTCACCCATCACGCGACAGATAAGTTCGCAGAACACCCAATTGAATGAGGTTCTCTTGGCAAAGGCTTCACATTCACCCTTGATTTCGGTAAGGAACGGAAATTCCCTATCTTCATAACGCACGAAGAACGGAAAATTCGAGAATACCTTACGGGCCTTGTCTTTCGGCAAAGCACCCTTCAAGGATTCCCCAACCAAGTCAAAGACATCGCACTGATGTACCGCGCCATCCACTTTCGCGGCATCGAGCCTGGCAGCGGCTATATCGGCTGCTTCACTGGCAATCTCATAGCCATAATACCGTACCTTGACATCCTGACGCAGCAAAGCCAACAGCATATTGGCCGGACCGCTTCCCAGATCCATTACCGCATCGCCATCGACAAGGTGCAGCAACTTAGCAGACAAGTCGCACAACGACGCCGGGGTGGCGATATCGTCGCCAACCACGAACGAATCATCCATATTTCCAAAGCCAAGTACAACCGAAGCGAACACATCTGAATCGTGTTCCTTGGCAAGAGGCGCCAATTTCTGCCACAACGCCTCGTTTACCAGGTTCGGAATCAAAAGAGCTAGGTTTCCCGGCATCTTGACCTTGCCGGATGTGAAATCGGAATACGCGACAACCTTATTCGCTGTTGACGCCTTATACAGCATATACGCTGCAAGATTACATGTTATAGACTGACGGTAAGGAAGAACTGCTCCCCTGATTTTGTCAGCGATGGTCCATGCCACTTCGGCAACTTTCTTGTCTGTTTTTGTTTTTAAGTAAGACACTAGAACCTCATGGTTTTGAATAACCATAATCTAGCTTATTCCTTTCAGAAAGTCAATGGTTTTTCAAAACCATTTTATGTAAAATTTAAGAAACACAAAAAATGGCGTTTTTTTATCAAAAACGGCATTTCTTTGTTTTCCGTCCGATAGGGTCACAAAATTCCAATAGGGACATTTTTCCCATTGTGCGAGTCGCGCAAATAGCGCGCTGGAAAGTCGTAACCCCACACAGGCACTGTCGTTAGTCTTCGGATCCCTTTTCGCGAACAGCCTTTCTTGCCTTTTCGGTTCTAGCAGCAACCCCTTTTTCAGAACCGCGCTTAACAAACGAACCAATACGGCCTTTATGATCTACCATTCGTTGTTTTTGAATAGAATCTAGCATCATTTTTGACAAGCAGGACATGCTTCTTGCCAAAATTTCGGGATCTCGGCATTCCGGATTATTTGTAATATTTTCCTGTTTTTTTAGCAATACAACCTGTTCGTAGTTGCCATGACACTGCAACTCTTGGATCAAAAATTCTTCAAGTTCCGTATGCTCCGTCTGCTCAATTTTAACGCCATTCGAATCGAACTTAAACGCGCCTACATTTACACCTTCACAAAGAGCTTCTATCGGAGGACCTAGCTTAACCCAAGCATTTTCCATAACAGCCTGATAGAGTTGCGAGTTCTCATCTTCAGTCAAATCCGCTAACGCTTTGTCAATATCGCTATAATCACCACTCTCATCAGGCCATTCAGTAAGCCGTTCAGCCAGTATCCTGATTCTATTTTCTGTCTTAGATAATTGAGCAATCAAATCCATATCTATATCAAGACAATCGTTATCATCGCCGAGAGATGGCAGAGTCTGAACGTTAGAACCAACGCCAAACAATGTATTCCCACATTCATCTTTGCGTACCGGATAACCGCCATTACATTCCATATCCTTGAGATTAATACCTAGTTCATCAAATACCGAAATCGATTTTCCATTTTTGATCCTTAAATGAGTTTCAGACCAATTAATAGGTTCGTTGACAAAAAGGTTATGCAATCCAAAATACGATACATTCAACTCATGCATATAGTCGTCCAAGAACTGTTTTTTTGCCAGACGCATCATATTGCCAACATTTAGCATGCTTTGGTAGCAATCAAAGATTACCATATCCGGTTTGCATATCCGAAGGACATCATCCAAGACATCACACGCTATTCTAGCATCCTTCTCGGCAACCCTCAACACATTTGACCTCCATTTATTGAAGTCATCTGTTTTCCCTTCAGAAAAGCCCCATTTATAAATTTGGGGTTCTTCAAAAGGACGCACATTAAATCGATGAAAAACAATCGATTCCCTATCCAAATCAAGCTTCAAAGCCTTAAAAGTCTTTTCAAGGTTCTTAATTACCCCAAACATATCTTTTTCCACATTGGACCTAAATCCAACAATATCCTTCATATTAGGCGGTAGCCCAATTCTACTTTTACTAGTATCGCGTCCACCGTTATTATAAAAAGCATCAACCTTGTCTAAGTACTTCTTAAAACAAGTTCTCGGTTTTTCCGTTTGGAATCCATCTTTTTCAACAGTGTTTAGATAGTCTTCAATCAAGCGATTTTTTATCCAAACCATATTGCTAGGGCGCCAGCAGGAATATCTCATATCATACCACCATGCCGCATCTATTACGACAATACGCTTGCCGTCATTCTTTTTATTGGCATAATTTTTTCCAATAAACGGACCGTACAACTCTTCGTCAAGATTATGGGAAATGTACCGTACCGTGATATTTTTGCGTAATGTTTGGTCAGCGATATTACCTTTCAGCATAAAAAACTCCCATAGTAAACATTCCAATATTAGTAAACCCCCAAAACGCCTCGTTTTAGATGTCTAAAACAGGGGGGTAAATACGGGTTGTTAAAGCACCCCGTACATTCTAATTTTGAATTGTTAGCCTAAGCCAGTCCACTTACGGACACTTAAAGACTAGCAGAGAACCACTAACAAAAAGGAGCTTCTATGAGCAACTTTAATTCTAGCGGCAATACGGTCTCCGCACTTAAAACGACCGTCGATTCCTTCCCCAAGATTAGCCGCGACGAAATAAGTCGTGCGCTTATCAAGCTCGGCATCAAGTCACATGACGATGAGTTCGAAATCGGTCCTGATATGGATTCCGACACAATCGGCGCCATAAGTACGGCAATCGCAGGTTATATCCAGTTCCTTAGCGAAAAGAATCTTTACAGGGACGCTATTGTCGTAGACTGCCCGGCTAACGAAAGTTCTGAAGATTATCTGGATTCCATCTACGCAGTAATCAAATCGTTCCAGGACATAGACCGTACCCAGAAAAGGCTGGAATGGCTCAGCTTTTATGGGGAAATCTCTTACGGCGCATACAACCTGCACAATCTGGCAAAAACACTTATTGACCATCTCCTGGTCGAAAAGGATCTCAGCAGCCAGTTCTACTTCGTTTTTGACCCGCAGGATGTGTTCTTCGTTGAGAACCTTTCTGATGAAGACACGGCAACAATTGCGTCAAAGGAAAAGCCCCGTATCCCCCTTTATTGCGGTAACACCAAGCATGACGGCATCTATTTGGCGAGGGTTTACAGGGTATCCATGCACGAATGCAAGCACATCTATTTTGGCTATGAGATTGAATCCAACGGTGTATTGAGCCACTCTTGTTTCGCGCCCAAGGACTTCGTTCAGGAAGATCAAAACATTCAGGCCGGCCTCCAGGCGTTCGGATTTGTAAAGGACGCACCCAAAGACGGCGACAAGTACACAGAAGAGGAAATCCGTAAGATTTTCGACGATGTGAAAACGGCTCTCGGTAAGGTAAACAACCGAGTGTATGTCCTAGCGACCCCTAAAACACGCTACCGGAGCGAATTACGCTATATTCCCGACCTGGAACACTGCGAGGCGCTTTCCAATACGCCCATGAAGCACGGGATTTGTGTCAACGAATTTCAGAGCGACAACGAACGCGACGAAATCGCCCGGAAATTGTCCGATTTTATGCTCTATGCTAAAAACAACGCGAAAGAACTGTACTTCGATACAGCCCAAGAAACGTCCCTGACACCATCATACATGGAAAAAATCAAGGATACTTTCTTCAGCTTGACGGACATCGACAAAGCAAAAGAAAGCCTTGCCTATATGGCAAAACACCGTCCAGGTTGCTACACGCTGTTCGATATTGTCAATATCTGTGGTTGCTACCGCTGCGCCTCTCCCAAAGGTGATTTCTGGGGCAGAACTAGCAATTGCAAGTTCAGGCACAATTTCACGGCAGAATACGAGCACGCAAAACATTCCTAATTTGATTAAGATTTCTACTTAGTCCTAATTCCCACCGGGTTTTATAAGTAATTGGCCCCTCCCCGGTAATCTATTCCATCACATTTCTGACCCCCTAGAACGAGTCGTCACCGACCCGCGACAGTTAGATCTTTATTCCAAAACAAGCAAAACACCCAAAACATCGGATAGCTCGCCGCTATCCAAAGGTATAACCATGTCTAAAAAAACAATTATTAAATACGATTTCCTGCCCGCGCAATATGCAGGGAAAATGCTCCATGATGTTCGAATTATCCGAGTCGCATACAAAGAAGGGTACAAGGAACACCCTTATTCCCTCAAGATTACCTTCCAAAAGCGTACCAGAGTCGGAGTGATTGAGTTTTACGATAAAATCTATAGGTCAGTAAAGTACGGCCTTAGCTATGCAAATCAGTGTTTTCTCGAAAAATACAAGCCATTATTGCAGAAACTTGATTGCGAAACCGATACTATCGGTTTGTATCGTGTCTATAACGCGATTCGCGACGCTATAAGCAATGATTCCATAATCACCGTAACTCTAACCCCCTTCCTTGACAAAGGAGGTTTAATCCATACAAATCCATCTAATTTCAAGGTCTTTCCGTCAAAGACTTTCGAAACCTCCATAAACGAATCGGAACCAACCCATAATAAACAACCCCAAACCGATAAGGAATAACACCATGAATGATGAAGATTTGTTTAACCTCGCCGACAACCACTCCGCATACACCGAACCCTGGCAGTACACTACATGGAGAACTACCCACAAGGCTCCCGAAGAGGATGAAAGCGGCAAACCCATTCCAGAGGATCCCAACGACCTCTCCACACTGACTGTGGTTCGCAATAGCACGCATCGCAACAGATTCGCTGTGGGAGTCAAGAACTTCACATTCGACGAACTCGTAGAAGCAACCCGTCAAGGCCATAGCCTCAAAAGAATCGGTAGCAATATCCAAGGAAGTCGTTTTCTTGTCATTGACCTTGATAATGACGGCGATGAAAACATCACTTCCGAAGAACTGGATAGTTTCTGTACAGACACCATTAAATGGACTCCGGGCGGTTCCAACCGTCCTTACCGCTACCATCTTTTCGTATTCCTCACGGCGCCCATAGTTACCAGGCAGGAGTTCAAGGAACAGTCGGAACAAGTGCTGAAAAGGCTGGCAGAGCACATCGGGCTTGAGAACATCAAGGTCGATGAACACCAGTTCAGTTTCCTCCAGTGGTGCTATGGCGTTCCACAGACTCACCTTGAACATATGGAAGAAGAAATTCTTCCCGATACCCTTTACAGATGTCTTCAAATCGAAAAGAAGAAGGGATTCCAGGTTTTCAAGGTTGACCCTGCTGTTCCTGAGCAGAAGGCTTCTAAGATAGTTCCACAGCATCCCAATGAAACCACGGACAAGGCACAGCTTATGCCGTACACCTCGGCAATGCTTGCCAGCAAACTGAGCGAAGGAAGCTTATACGCCCAAAAAGGCGCCGATGGAGGCTACATAAACCCGAAGGTGTGCCTCGAAGGCAAGCGTTTCGACATTTTCGAGCCTAGACTGTCAAAAAAACATATTGCCAAGGGGAACCGGTTTAAGACAGCCCAGGCCTGGATTTTCCGTCTTGTTCCTCAGTTTTTCCGTTGCAAATCGCTTGGGCTGGAATACAACGACGAAGACCTCGTTTTCACATTCTATATCCTCTGCAAGCGTAATTTCCAGTCGTTTGAGCCTTGGTGGACTGAAACGGGAAAATCTTTAGTCGCTGGACTCTTGAGCGAGCTGCACACAAATGACAACCTCGGATATGACGAAATAGCGCAAAAATACAACGCCAGTCATTCCGGCGAACTGTACAGACGGATGGGCTATAACCTCGCCATGACTATGGATATTATCGATCAGTACGCGTTCGTATCAAAAAAGGATTCTACAGCTATGTTTCCCTGCAAAAACGAGCTAGAAAACATCCTCAAGGCCTCCCACATATCCTATTCGTCATTTATGCATTATATGACCCTGCTCGATCTCAAAGTCATCTATCGGACAGACAAACGCTCCGATAAGTATGAGTACCTTCGTGATAGGTTGATTTTTGGAACATGCTACTACACAAAGTTTAATGAAGCGCACAAGAACTACTGCAAGAGGCACGGCATTCACTACGTAAGCATGTACAAGCTCTATTCAGGGAGCAAGGCTGAATACAATCATATTCTGCAAGTAACTGATGACGCAATCAAGGCGATGTTCAAATTCTTCAATAGTCAAGAGCAAAAACCAAGCCCAATTAATCAGAACGAAGAAGAGAAGCCGAATGAGGAAGAAGAATGTGAACTTCCAGAGGATTTACCCTTCTAGGCGCCTCATTAGGGTAATCAAATTCCTGAGGAGAAAATATCGCGTCGAGAGAGAGCTTTGCAATTATTTTTCTGGAAAGTTGTGACCCCAAAAAGAAAAAGCCTTGACATAACAATGCCGACTAATCTATATTAGCGCCCAAGGCTTTAACCATCTATGTGACGCGGTAAAAACAAGTTCCGCATCAGCGAACGCAATTTCCGCCAACATAGCAGAGTTTAAAGCCTTTTGGACCAGTTCCAAGAGGCTTTTTTCTTCAGACAAAGTAAAGCCGAGGTCCAGCCGGACTCCGAGCAT
>JAGCGO010000004.1 GCA_017649565.1 Fibrobacter sp.
ACGTAACGGCCGCGACAGTAACGCCAAGTATCTTGGTGTCAAGAAGTACGCGGGCGAAGTCGTCAAGGCTGGCAACATCATCGTTCGTCAGCGCGGTTCTCACTTCCACAAGGGCACTAACGTCGGTATGGGCAAGGACTTTACCCTGTTCTCCCTCGTTGATGGCAAGGTGAAGTTCGAACGCCTCGATGCAAAGCGTCAGAAGGTCTCCGTCTACCCGGAAGAAGCCAACTAACTCTTTTGAGTCGAATTTGAAAGCCGGACGCAATCGCGTCCGGTTTTTTTGTCACTTGTTCGCGGTCTATCGTCTGCCGCCTTCCGTTTTTTCTAAATTAATGCCGTGAATTATATGCGATTATCTAAACTTTATAGCCTTTTTGTTGTTGCGCTCCTTGCACTGCTCCTTTCTGCCTGCTCCGACGACGATGACGGTACGGAATATCCGTTCGACCGCGAGGTCATGGATATGAGTGTCATGCTTACTTGCGGACCTAAGGCAGCCGAAGGCGATTCGTGCTACCGTGTTCGTTTCCAATACCCGCTGTCGACGGATCGACTGGAGGAGATCTACCTCTGGTTGGGCACCGATGTCGTCGATGACACTTCGAAGAGCGTGTCTTCTTCGGATCTCGACAAGAGCGATACCGTTCTCAAGTATTCCAGCAAGAAGGCGAAGTCCTTCGATACGATTGACGTGACCAGCAAGGTAAAGAAGCTGCTCAAGAAGAAAACCTACGATACTCTCCAGGTTGCGGTATTCTGTAAGTATTCCAAGGGCGATCCCGGGCTTGTCCAGCGTACGTTCTTCTACTTGAACGACACCCAGGCGCCTTCGCTCGTCAGCATCCGCGATTCCGTGTGGACTGTGGGGGGCTGGATCGAGTGGACCCGCCCCACGGATCAGAGAAATTTCCATGCGCCATCTGAAATATCCGGTCCGATAGCCGGCTACAATGTCGTCATAACGAGCGACGACAAGAGCGAGGACCTGCGTAAGGTCAAGTTGGGCATAGAGGGGGATTTTGCGGATACCGTCCGGCATGCGAGGATCCGCTTGCTTCACGACAGCCTTGTCGTGGATCCGACATCCCGCTCGTCAAAAGAAAAAAATGTTCTCCGCTTGGCTATCCTCGATGGAAAGGGCTTTGACGTGGAGAACGATTCCGCCAACCTGTTCAGGCTGACAATTCGGGGGCTCCAGAGCGAGTCCAGGTATACGATAGGCATTACGTCCTTGGATTCGGCTGGCAACCTGTCGAAAGAGGTTTCCCACGTGCTCAGCACTACGGATTCTATCGCACCGCTCATGCCGACATCCATTGTCACGATCGAGGATACGCTGTATCCCGGGACAGGGCTTGCAAGACTTGACAGCAACAACAGGCTCATCATCTTCTGGAGCCGCTCTGTCGACCCGCTCCTGATGGACCATGGGATTCTCGCCGATACCACGCTGGTCTTCCCGAAGGGCTGCATACAGTCTTCGTGCTATGACACGGTTTCTTCCTACGAAGTCCTGCGCTACAACCCGCATACGGAGGTCTGGGACCCGATGCGCTTTGCCGGGGGTTCCGCGTCGCACTATATTAAGGATTATGACTGGGAAGACGGCGAAATGGTCGTTGTCGATGGCGGCCGCTATATTGCGGATACGGTCCGCTGGGTTTCGCCGGGGGATACGCTTATCCTGAGAATCCGTTCCAGGGACGTGTCCGGCTATTATTCCCGTGCGCTGGTTGACACCATCTATGTTTCTCCCGGAGCTCTAAAGCAGGAATTGGAATGTCCCGAAGGTTTTGTCGCCGTGTCCGCATCCGATACGAACAAGTTCTGCATGGAACGGTTCGAGCACATGAACGATTCCGGAGAGTTTGTTCGCAACGTGTTCCATTCCGAGGCGCAGGCCGCGTGCGAAGCCATTTCGGCGAGCGGGTTCAAGGTCGGCCTCTGCAACGAGCGCGACTGGGAATTGGTCTGTCTTTCGGGCGGCGTTCTTTCTTACGGCGTTGTCGAGGACGACACCATCCCGATGTCTTCGTTCCTGTTCGACAACTGTAGCGTCGGTACCGAAGATTCCTCTTCTGCAGTGGACGTGACGAAAAGAAACTACCGCTGTACCAACCCGATGGGCGTCCACGACTTGTCCGGCAGCCTGCAGGAATGGGTGAAGGGCCGCTCCGAAGATACGCTGGCTGTGCTCAAGGGCGGCTCCTACAAGACAATGAACGGGCTTGACATCGAGTCGCAGGCGCTGTGCACCAACCGCGGTTTCCCCGTCTATACGCGACTGGGCTACACCAAGGATTCCGTGTTCCTGTACCGCGAAGGCACTAGGGTCGACACGGTTTACGAACCGGATACGTCGAGAACCCTGTTCAAGGTGCTTACGAAGAAGGACTTCAAGGATTCTCTGCAGTTCTTCGATGTGCAGGATTCCAGCGGGAATTCCCTCGGCGTCGATTACGCACCCTATTCGGAGTACAAGAACGGCGGCGAAGAATGGTTGAAGTCCATTTCCAACGGTCTGGTCTACGTTCCCGACCATATAGAGAGGGTATTCCTTACCGGCGAGAAGGTGCCCTACAGGAAGGCGTCCATGTTCTACAGGTCGCCGTCGATCGGCTTCCGCTGCTGCGCGTACCCTGAATGAAAAATTGAGAATAAAAAATGAAGAATTATAAATTCATTCTTCATTTTTCTTTTTTCATTTTATTGCTTCAACAAAGTTTATATGTCCGATAAACAATCTTTCCTATCAGTAGCCGAAGCGCTCGCGAAACAGGCGGGGGCTCTTTGCCTTGAACTCCAGCAGAACCTGGGCGACGTGAAGTACAAGTCCAAGAAGGACGTGGTGACACGCGCCGACATTGCAAGCGAGAAGCTGATTGTCGAGGGCTTGCGCAATGCGTTCCCGACGCATTCCATCCGTACCGAGGAGGCGGGCGTTATCGAGGGCTCGGACCCGCGCTACTGCTGGATTATCGACCCGGTGGACGGAACGGTCAATTTTAGCCGCGGCATCCCGTTCTGGGGAATTTCCATCGCGCTCCATTTCGAGGGCAAACCGTTGGTGGCGGTCGTGAACCTGCCCCGGCTGGGCGAACTCTTTACAGCATCGAAGGATGACGGCGCCTTCATGAACGGCAAGGCGATCCACGTGAGCGACGAGGCCGACCCGGTTCACGCCATTGTTTCTAACGGCGACTTCAACGTGGGCATCCCCGAGAAAATTAACCCGCAGAACTCCCGCAACTTCGCCCGCGAGGCGGAAGTGTTCGAACGCGTGAAGTGTTTCGGCTCAGCGGTGGTGGAGGGGTGCTTTACCGCGTGCGGCCGCATCGACTGCTTCGTGATGACGATGAGCTACCCGTGGGACATCGCGGCGATTGCCCTGATCGTCGAGGAAGCCGGCGGGAAATCGACGCATATCGACGGGACCCCGATGCAGTTCGTGGACAGCGAACAGGTCATCTTTTCGAACGGCATCCTGCACGAAACACTCGTGGACTGCGTAAGAATGTAAAATGATTTTTACTTTTGTGGTGTAAATTTGGTAACTTACAAAAATGTAAGTTTTCTTTGTCCTGCTCGTTGAAATTTTGTTAAAATTGGCTATTTTGATTTATTTCAAAAAAGTAACTTACAAAAATGTAAGAAATTGAAGATTTTTGGCTCCGTTTTTCACTTTTTGTCGCGGGTTTGCTATCTTTTGACCCGTTAAAAACTTTAACAATCAAAACTCTCAACGGAGATATATAAAATGGCAATCAAGAATGCTTACCTTCAGAAAGTCTATGACAAGGTCGTCGCCCGTGATCCGGACCAGGCCCTCTTCCATCAGGCTGTCCGTGAATTCCTCGAATCCCT
>JAGCGO010000070.1 GCA_017649565.1 Fibrobacter sp.
CATTCTAGTAACTTTTCTCTCGTCTCTCGTCTCTCGTCTCTCGTCTATTACTTCTTATCCTCGATATACAGCGGTCTCTGCTTGACTTCGTCGTAGATGCGGCCGATGTATTCACCGAGGATGCCGATGGAAATCAGCTGCACGCCGGCGAAGAACACAATGGCGGTCATGAGCGATGCCCAGCCGGGAACAGTCGTTGCAGGGTTGAGGAACTTCTCGAGGATGGACCAGACGAAAAGACCGAAGCCGACAATCACGGCGGTGAAGCCGAGATAGAAACTGATCTTGAGCGGTGCGGAACTGAAACCGGTGATGCCGTCGAAGGCAAGACGCAGCATCTTCTTGAGCGGATACTTGGACGTGCCTGCCGTACGTTCGGCGCGGTCGTACTTGACACCGATCTTCTTGAAGCCGACCCAGCACACGAGCCCGCGCAAGAAGCGGCTGCGTTCCGGCAGGTTCTTGAGCTGGTCCACCACGCAGCGGTCCATGAGGCGGAAGTCGCCGGTGTCAGGCGGAATGTCGATGCTTGTGAGCTTGCCGATGAGGCGGTAGAAGCAGAATGCCGTGAAACGCTTGAAGATGGTTTCGCCCTTGCGCTTGTTTCTCTGCGCATAGACTACTTGGTAGCCCTCGCGCCATTTTTCGAGCATTTCGTGGATAAGGCTCGGCGGGTCCTGAAGGTCACCGTCGATAATCACTACGGCATCGCCAATGGCGTGGTCAAGGCCTGCACTGAATGCGGCCTGGTGGCCGAAGTTGCGGCTGAAGTTGATGATCTTGTTGTTCGGGTTGCTTGGCAACAGCCCTTCAACAATTTCACGGGTCTTGTCCTTGGATCCGTCGTTCACGAAAATGAGCTCATGCTCTACGTTCTTGAGTTCTTCTTCCAGAACACGGTAGGTTTCGGCGACAATTTCTTCTTCGTTGAATACGGGGATGATTACAGATAGGAGCATTATTTAACTTCCGGGTTGATGATGTCCACGTGAGCGCAGTCGATGCTGCCGTTGGGAATGGACTTGATTGTGAGTTTTTGAATTTCTTTGACGTTGGCGGTAAGGGTCCCGAGGAATCCTGCCTTGAAAAATTCTGTTTCGGCGAGGAGCTTGCCGTCTCCGAGGACCTGCATCTTTACGCCGTTGCTGCAGAGCGATTCGTCGTCAAGACCGTACTGCATGGAGAACGTGTTGTATTTGCCCTCGATGTTGAATACGGTTTCGGAGGCGGCGTGGGTGCCATAGCCGAATTTGAATTTCTTTCCATTGACAGAGAACTTGTTGCCTTCAATGGATTCGTTCGTATGGAGCGATCCCCAGGCTTGCTTGTGGCTCTCGTATTGGACTCCGTTCAGGGACAGGGCTCCGTCCTTCGCGTTGAAGTAGTAATCTTCGATATAGCCGAGAACCTTTGCGTTCTTGTCTATGACGGAGTAGTACATCTTGTTGAAGCCCGGCTTGATGCTGTCGTTGGTCACGTTGATTTCGAACCTTCCGGCTTCGTAATTTTTTTCGATCACCGGAACGTTGTTCAGTTCCATCTTGAACGTCCATTCCTTGGCTTCCGGGCGCGGGTCTTTCAACTCGATTCCCAGCACAAGCGTGGAGTCTGTCTTGCTAGGTGTGCCGACCGCAAGAATCTTGGACGGGTCATAGGACTTGCGTCCCAGGAAACGTGCGATTTGCACCCAGTAGTTGTTGGTGATGAGGATGTTCTTGACGCCTTCCAGTTCCATTTCCTTCTCGAAGACATCGCAGGTGGTCGCAATGCGGTGCTCGACGGCCTTCTTGTGGTAGGTCTGGCTGTCCCAGCAGTCGAGGCCACGGATGTAGTAGACCTCGTCGTACTTTTTCATGAGGTCGTTGATTTCGTTCACGTTCATTTTACGAGCCTGGTCGTAGTGGATGGACGAAATTCCGTATCCGACGAAGTGCCACGGACGACCGTAGATGAACAGCCTGTTCTTTACGGGTTGTTCCTTGAGCCAGCCGAGGATTTCGTGTTCCTCGATGGTCAGGTGGTTACGGTTGTACATGATGTTCTTGTTGAAGTCCGGCTTGTAGTGTGCGGTCCATCCGGAAAGAACCACGGCGACAACGATTGCGGCAAGCACGGTGAAGCGTCCGGCATTCTTGGAATTGGGAGCGATGCTTGTCTTGACGATGGTTTCGACAAAGTGGGCAATGGGGAGTGCGGCGACAAATGCCATGCTCGGCAACATCACCAGGCTGTAGCGCTGGTTGATTTCGATGCCGAAGTCACCGGAAACGTTTTCGAGAATGACATAGGTCTGCAGGTGGTAGATGGCAAGGAACGCGAGAACCTCGAGGTAGAAGAAGTTCTTCTTGCGCAGGTCGTAGAATGCGCGGAACAGGAGGTAGGCGGTACCCAGCACGAACAGGTAGTTGAAGTAGCTGAGGAACGGGTTCGCAAGTTCGCCCTTGTCGTTGAGCGGCTTCGTCATGATTTCCCAGTTCTTGAGAAGGTCTTCGATGAAGTGTCCGTGCGCTTCGTATTCACCACCCTGGAATCCGAATCCCTGGAAATAGCTGATGGTGAGCAGGGCCGGGACAGAGAACAGCGAGAGCGTGATGAAGAAGGTGGGGGCTTTGTAGTCCTTGCTGTCAAGCAGCTTGGGCAGGGCAAAGATGATGAAGGCGAACAGGCAGAAGGCCGTTTCCTGGCGGGTCTGCGCGAAGAAGGCGAGAATCAATGCAAGCAGGGCCCAGTGCTTGATGGTGTTGCGGTCGAATGCCCAGCGGAACACGAGCAGCGAGAGGGCGGACAGGAATATATAGAGCGGTTCCACGGACATGGCACGGAACTGGAACAGGACCGTGGGTTGCAGTGCGAGTAGCAGCGATGCGAAGAACGCGAGCAGCGGTTGCCGTGTCCAGGCCACGATGGCGAAGAACATCAGCAGGAACGCGAGCGGCAACATCAGGAGCTCCATGTTGAAGATCCAGTGGAGGTTGCTGCCGAAAATCGGCATGCCCAGGTAGTACAGGAAAGAAAGTCCCTTGGTCTTGAAACTGTTGGACTTGGATGTACATTCCAGCTTGCCGTCTAGGAAGAGTCCCTGGTTGCAGGTGCCGCTCTCGTGGTTGTAGAACATGTTCTGTGCGACGGACATGAACACGCTTTCGTCACTCTGGACGCGGTGGCGTGCTTCAATCTGCGTTGCGGCGAAGATCGAGACGGCTACCGCAAATGCGAGGGCCATGATGCTGAACGCCTTGGCGGGGAGGATGCCACGGAACCATTCGCGGAAGTCCTTGTTCAGGACGACGATCAGGAGGAGGGCAAGGGCGAACTGCACACAGAAGAGGGGGATGGGAAGGTTGAGGTCCAGTTGCCGGATGGTTTCCTTGTGCCCGATGTTGGGGGCGAGGTAGACGAGGAAGGGTATGGCAAGGGCGATAATCACCCCCGCGATTCCGACGGGATGAGCTAAGTTCTTGAGTAATGCCAAGATAAAGTTTTTAATCTTCATATTTCCATTCCAAAAAACGATTAAAACCGCTCCTTTCGGGGGCGATTTTGCCACACGAGGTGGTGACGGGTGAAAATATAACTTTTTCTGAAAATGTTGATTTTTATCAAAAAAAGGGCGGGGCTTAAATGACTTTTCACCTTTATGCCTTGAGAGATTGTCTAGAAAAAACTACATTTGGCGCGTAAAAAACAACACCCAAAGAGGTTCTACAGTGCAAGACTCCTTAGTTACGAAAGCAGCTGACAACGTCCGAATTCTCTCTGCCGCGATGGTGCAGAAGGCGAAGTCCGGGCATCCGGGTGGTGCGATGGGCGCCGCCGACGCTACGACGCTTTTGTTTGCGGAGTTCCTGCGCTTCGATCCGGACGATCCGGAATGGATGGGCCGCGACCGCTTCTTCATGGATCCGGGCCACATGAGCCCGCTCCTGTACTCCGAGCTCGTGCTTACCGGCCGCCTTACGCTTGATGACGTGAAAAACTTCCGCCAGCTCGGCAGCCGTACTCCGGGTCACCCCGAACTGGACGTGATGCTCGGCATCGAGAACTCCTCGGGCCCGCTCGGCATTGGTCACGGCATCGCACTGGGTGCTGCCATCGCCGAACGCTTTATGGTGGAACGCTTCGGCTCCATCCTCGAGCACAAGACGGTCTGCTTGGTTTCCGATGGCGGTCTCGAAGAAGAAATCGCTTACGGCGTGGGCCGTATCGCTGGCCACCTCAAGCTTTCTAACCTCATTTTCTTCTACGACGCGAACCAGGTGCAGCTCAGCTGCAAGACCGAAGACGTGATGAGCCACGACTTCGTGAAGCAGTACGAATCCTGGGGCTTCCGCGTTATCGAGTGCGACGGCTCCAATATCGCCGAACTCCGCAAGGCTTTCAAGGCCGCCTGGGCCGAAAAGGAAAAGCCGACTCTCGTGTTCGGCCACACCACGATGGCCAAGGGCGCTGTTGCCGAAGATGGCAAGAGCTACGAAGGCGAAGTTTCTACGCATGGCCAGCCGCTCAACGCTGCCGGCGCTTCCACTGCCGCGACGGTCAAGAACCTCGGCGGTAACCCGGACGATCCGTTCCAGGTGTTCGACGACGTGAAGGCCGCTTTCGAAGCCCGCGCCGAAGAACTCCGCAAGGAAGTCGCCGAATGGAAGAAGGCCAAGGCTGCCTGGGACAAGGCAAATGCCGAAAAGTCCGCCACTCTCAACGAATGGCTCTCCGGCAAGGCTCCGGTGCTCAACCTTTCTAACCTCCCAATCAAGGAAGGCGTGGCTACCCGCGTTACGAGCGGTACGGTGCTTGGCTACCTCGCCGAAAACTTCCACAACATCATTTGCAGTTCCGCCGACCTCTCCAACTCCGACAACACGCAGGCGTTCCTCAACAAGACGGGCATCTTCCGTCCGAACGACTTCAAGGGCGCGTTTGTCCAGGTGGGTGTTGCAGAACTGACGATGGGTGCCATCATGAACGGTATCGCCCTGCAGAAGGGA
>JAGCGO010000071.1 GCA_017649565.1 Fibrobacter sp.
CCCGCCGCAGCATAACCACAGCCAGTTCGCAGCCATACGGCCAGGCTTGACAGAGCCCGCCCAAATTCCGCAGCCAACATACAGCCAGAATGCAGTTAACCCGCAGCTTTGTAAAAAAATACGGTTTGGCTTGACAGAGCCTTCAAAATAGTGTACATTTGAACACGTACAAATAAAAAAAGGAGAACTTATGGAAATGAAATTCTGTCAAAGCTGCGGGATGCCGCTCACCGATGAAGTCCTCGGTACGAATGCCGACGGCAGCAAGAACGAGGAATATTGCATCTACTGCTACAAAGACGGCGCCTTCACCGGCGACTTCAACATGGAGCAGATGGTCGAATTCTGCTCGCAGTTCGTGGACGAATACAACAAGAATACCGGCAAGAGCCTTACCCGCGAAGAGTACAAGGTGGAACTGCGCAAGTACTTCCCGACGCTCAAGCGCTGGCGCCTCCCCGCGGACCAACTTCCGCACGCCACCTCGCCCATGAAGCAGAAGTTCATCGAAGAAGTCAACGCGCTGGGCGTCAAGGATATGCCGACCATTGACAACCTCTTTGTATTGCAAGGCTCGTTCATCAATCAGGAATACCACATCAACGGCAACAGCGTCAAGCTCCTTGACGATAACGCCAGCTACTGGGGAAACCAGGTCGAAAAGATTGGTGCAAAAAATGGCGAAGAGAGTCGCTGTTTCGGAATCGCTTGCGACGAACGCTACATTCTCGTGAGCGAATACGGCAAGAACGGCGCCGATGCCGAGATTGTCGTCTTCAAGAAACGGTAGCTTGAAAACGGAGTTTCGTGGATTTCGATGGAAAAAATGGGTTGACAATTTATCAAAACGAATTCGACTTTAGCCATATAGCACGCGAACTTTTCAACTTATTTTATAGCAAGTAAAGTTCAAATGGGAGGCTTTATGTCGTTTTCGATTAAGGGATTTTCCCTTTTCGTTGGTTTTGTTGCGTTTTTGAGCACGTTCGCCAGTGCTGCAACGATAAGCGTAGATATTGACAAGGAATACCAACGCATCAGCGGCTTTGGCGCGGCCTCGGCATGGGCCGGTTCCATCACCGACAAGAATGCCGCTTTCCTTTGGGATTCCACCAGCGGTGCTGGGCTTACGCTGCACCGCATCCGCATCGCTCCGGACGGTACCACTTCCGAAACGAGTATCGCAAAAAAAGCGAGTGAATACGGCGTCAAAGTCTGGGCGGCCCCATGGACATCCAAATACACCGTAAATTACGACGGCGACAAAAAGCATTTGGATTTCAACCATGCCCAGGACTGGGCCAACACCATCTTAAAGTTTACGCAAGACATGCGAAATGCGGGGGTTAACTTATACGCAGTTTCGTCGCAAAATGAGCCTGACGGCACCGGCGATAACCACTACGAACCCGATGAATTGGCACGTTGGGTCGGTGACTACCTTGGGCCCACCCTCGATACCACGGGCATCAAGATCATTGGCACCGAAGCCATCAACTGGTACGGATTCCCCAATTACAAAAAAGCCTTCTTCAACAACCCTGCCGCCCTGAAATACACCGACATTTTTGGAACGCACGAATATGGCGGAGATCCGGCCGCCTATCCCGAAATCCACGAAGCCGGCAAGGAATTCTGGGAAACCGAAGTCTACGATCTTGGAAGCAACAAGGAAGACGTTGGCATGGGAAGCGCTCTCCGCGTTGCAGGCGTGATTCATGACGCTCTTACTATTTCGAACATGAACGCCTGGCATTTCTGGTGGATTTATTCCTGCAGCGAAGCCAGCTGTGGCAACGGGGCCCTCTGGCCGCAAGGACAAGGCAACCCCGACAACGTGGAGCCCACCAAGCGACTCTGGGTCATGGGGAACTTCAGCCGCTTCGCGCGACCAGGCGCGAGGAGAATCGATGCCACCAAGGATCCCGAAGCAAATGTAAAGGTCACCGCCTACCGCGACTCCCTCAAGACGAAAATCGCAGTCGTCATTCTCAATTCCAAGAACGAGGAAGTCAATGTTGACTTTGACTTCGGAAACACAAAAATTGCAAGCTTCAAACCCTACGTCACCGACGACAACAGCAACCTCAAGGAAGGAAGCGAAGTCGATGTCGACGATACGAAGTGCAAGTACAGCGTCCCGGCCCGCAGTGCGACGACAGTCGAATTCATTCTGTGGCAAGAACCTAAGGTAGAACCGCCCTCCGACTCGGCAAAGAGCGACACCAGCGTCGTCATCGCCACGCCCACAGATTCTACGACGGCAATTGCCTTCGGGAAACTTTCTGTACCCCAGAGCCATCAAAGTACATATAAAGTATTTAGTCCGCTCGGGGCGTTTATCGGCGAATTCCAAGCCGGACATATCGGCGAACTCAGCAACGCCATGACAAGCGCAGGCTTAGGCCGCGGCGTGTACATGGTCAAATGCGGCAATGCCAAAACGCAATATATGGTCTTGAAATAGCCTTTTGGCCCGGCCCCACCACAATGTCATCCCCGCCTCCGAGCGGGGATCTCCTTTCTTCCCGTTCTATCCTTTTAGGAAAAAAAGACAATTTTGGGATTGTTATGCAGATTTTGTTGCTTTTCTGCATAAAGATGATTGTATTTTATGCAGAAAGTATCTGAGAAAGTGAGGGCTTTTGATGCTCGATTACGGTTTGAAAGATAGAGTTGCCCTGATTACGGGGGTGAACAATCCGCAGGGGATTGGTGCGACGACTGCGTTTGCTTTTGCCCGCGAAGGCGCGAAGCTTGTCTTGGTCTACAAGAAAATTCCGAGAGCGTTTGACAAGAACAAGACTGACAAAAACGGGGCGGACCGGTATTTTGCGGCGAACGCAGGGGATGCCGAGACCGTAGAAAATAAACTCAAGGAAATGGGTGCTGATTTCGTTGTCCTCGAAGCCGACATTTCCAATGAAAATGATGTCAAGAAGATCTATGCGGTGGCCATTGAACGATTTGGACGAGTCGACATCTTGGTGAACAACGCTGCCGATGGCGATATGGACGGCATCGATACTATCGAGAAAATCACCCAAAAGGTAATTGACGACACCTTTGCGGTCAATGTCCGCGGAAGCATCTTGATGACAAGGGAGTTTGTGAACCGCCACAAGGATTACGGGCGGATTATCAATATCTCGACGGATGCGGCGCAAGTTTTTGCAGGTCAAATTACCTACGGCGCGAGCAAGGCGACATTGGAAGCGCTTACCCGCAGCGTCGCCCTTGAAGTCGCAAAGTACGGAATCACGGTGAACTGCGTGGCTCCCGGCCCGACACAAACGGGCTGGATTGACGAAGAATTGGAAAAGTCGGTTGTCCCGCTAATCCCCATGGGAAAACTGATTCGGCCCGAGGACATCGCCGAAACCATATTGTTCCTCGCGAGCGAACAGGCCAGAATGCTCACGGGCCAAGTCATAAAAGTCTCCGGCGGACACGCTCTTTAGACGTTTTTTCTGAAATCTTGAGCGCACAAATTTGCTAAATTATCCTCCGTTAAAGCAAAGGATACGCTATATGAATATTCTCGTTGTTGGTAGCGGTGGTCGTGAACATGCGATTGCCCTCGCTGTGAAGAAGTCGCCGCTGTGCGATGCCCTCGTGTGCGC
>JAGCGO010000072.1 GCA_017649565.1 Fibrobacter sp.
CAAGATCTTGTACACGCAGCCAGGACGCCCAACTCAAAACAGCTATATCGAACGGTTCAACGGGTCGTATCGCAGGGCTGTTCTGGACGCATATATTTTCAGGACTCTAGACGATGTAAGGGAAGTTACCGAAAAATGGATGGACTACTACAACAACGAAAGACCGCATGACGCCTTAAACAACCTCGCTCCAATGGAATATCGGTTGGCAAGAACTGGGTGATTTTGTATACTTTAAACCGGTCCTAAAAATGGGTAGCTGACAAAAATGGGTAGCTGACAAACGCTGTTGCCAAATTCCCAATCTTTTTTCTTTGTGGTTGTAAAATGTTTATACAAATCAAGAACTTTATTTTCTTCTTTTATCATATGACCTCCAAGGACCTGGCGCTATAACAATTATTTCTTCCTCATCCTCTTGATCTTTTCTTTATGCATCGCTTTGAGCCTTGATCGGTCTGCGTTGAGCGAAGCAATATCCCGTGCAATCGCATCTTCAAAACGATTCAGCGTTTTAGGAAAAAGAAAAAATTAGGGAATTTGTTTTTTTTCATTGAGTTCTCGCTGTATTATTTGTTTTGCAGCTTTAAAATCCTCTTTTCCTTCTGATATGGGTATTTTCTGATTTGTTACAATTTCATATGCACTTATGCGGGTTGGCGTGTCAAGATAATCAAAGAATTTATCAAGTAACAGTAATGCAGCACGCTTGTCATAATGAATGACTGTATTTAGGTAAGATTCAAAACGGTTAAATAGATTCATTCTATTTACAATTGTCTTTAATTGTAGCTCAGTCCAAAAGATTGTACCATTGTCATCGCCATTTATAAAAATATATGGAGATATACTTGTTAATGGAATCTTTGTAAGATATTTTTCATAAATTTCAGTGAAATTATTTTTTGAGAACAGAACAAAGGTTTTAGGGTGCAATCCTAATTTTTTGTCAACCAAACATTTCTGTATGAAAAAGGATGCCAAATTGTGCTTTTGGATGTTCTTAACGATTGATTCCGAGATGTTTTCATCCATTATTCTCCAAAATTCTTTCGGACCAATGTTGTTAATTTGTTTTCTTAATTCTTTACGATTTAGTCCAGGAGCTTCTAGGTATTTAATAAAAGTTTGGACGGGCTGGCTGTTTGTTATTAGGTTGTTTTTGTTAATGTGGAATTTATCAACTGCGTAATAAATATTTTTTTGCGTTGGCTCAATTTTGTTCTTTTCGAATAATTTTTCTATAATGTCCGCTTTTACATTAGGAATTTCGTATTTAATCTTTTCTATAAATTCTTCTAAATCTGATATTCTTTTCTTCAACTTTCCCATCAAGGGATTTATGTGTTTTATATCTGTTTTGGGATGCATGATGAAAAAAGCCACATCCCAATCAAGAGAATCTTTGTCTTTTTCAACAATGTTTTGAATATATGTGTTAAGATTGGACATTATATAAGAGTAAACATCTTCATTTTTCTGACATGTCATAAGATCTAAATGTTCGTCAGGTCGCAACTTTAAGATGATTTTTAGATTCTCAGAATTTATTTCATAAAGGCGTCTGTCTACAATTTTCCACAAAAGAGTTGCTTTGCTTACTTTAGAAAGCTTCAAAAAATTTAAATTAAATCGTTTTAATGCTGTATAATTGTCAAGTAACTTTTCGATTGACTCGTCATCATAAAAAAGTCGTTCCTTTTCATTCCATAAGGTTTTTATTTTATTTTTTAAGGATTTTGCATCGGGTTGATTCATGGCGTGAAGAAACTGAATAAATACATCTAAATTGCTATCATCAAAAAGATTGTTCATTGCGTAATTAGATATATTATGGGCAATGGAATTTAACAATGGTGTGATTCCATCTTTCTTTTTCATATTAATAAAAAAGAGTTTGCTGCCATTTTCACAATCATTTTTTAGCATGACCTTTGTGAAAAGGTTGATTTTGTCGTTCTCTTTATTTTTTAAAAGATATTCTAATAAGTCATAATTTAATATTCCAGGGCTTCTCCAATAAGATTCGTCTGGTATTTTTTCAAGGATGGTCTCGATTTTCCGTATTTTCTGATTAAAATCATTATATGAAAATGATAAAATCTTTTTCAAGAATAAGTAATCGTATGCGTCAAGCTGATTGTCATACATATACGAGATGACATCTTCATAATTTTCGTCTATATAACCATGCCGAGCTAAATAAAACAACAATTGAATAGATTCGCTGTTTGTGTCAACTCCCAGCATTTCTGCGATTTGATTTTTTGGATAACCAAGGAGGTCTTTTATTGATTTACTTTTTGAATCGTCTAATAAATCCGGATAGATTTCAGCCATTTTGGAAATAAACGCCTTTTTTTGGGCGAATAAATTATATAGGATGCCTTTTCTTTCGTGACAAAGCTTAAAATCGCATGGATTGACATTTTTATACAGAATCAAAGAAAAAAGTTGTTGCTCAATCATTTTGATTCTCCCGTTTGTTTGCCAATTTCTAATGCGTTTTGGTAAACTATAAATTCATTGATGGTGTTCTTTAAGATTCTTAGGTCTTTCATCCACATTGCAATGTTATAAAAATAATTATTGTCAAATTTTTCTAGGAGTTGAGGCCAATTTTTTTCCATTTCTCTTTGTAGGTAATCACCGACATTATGGGGATTTATAACTGGAATTATTGGGATAATAAAATCAAAGAATTTTACTCTGTCTGCACTTTCAAATATGTCATCGTTCAATACGTAAATAAATTTGATTTTTCGTTTTACAGACTCATTAGAATTGATTATTTTATTCAATTCTCTTAATTTTGTAAAAATACTATGTGCGCCTAGACGATCTAAATCTTCAAAAATTATAACATCATGATTTGTGCGCTGAAAGAAGTACAATAATTCATCTAAATATTTATTTATTAATGAGCTTTTTCCCAAAAAAGATATTTCAGCATTTTTGAATACAATTTTAGAAATATTTGTTTTTCGTACTAGTTTTAGGATGTGCCATAAAAAAAATGCTAAAAGAGGTATTACGGTCAAATCCAAAATATAGTGCAAATGAGGATATAAATCTAATCCGAGAAAATCATCCCACCAAAAATAAACTTCGTCAATTAACGTATCTCCGGTGCTTGCCGAATAAATAAGCGGAAATGATATAAGGGCATACAAAAGAAGAAAGACCAATCCTAATGACTTGATATTTGAAAAATTCTTTATTCGAGAGATTCGAGAAAATGGAAGAGAAGAAGGATCTTTTTGAAATAATAATTGCTGTATTATACATTGTTCAATTGCTCTTTCGTCTAAATCTTTTGATTGTTTTTTCTCCCCACAGGCACAGTCATCTTCAATATTAAACTTAGCCATGCTCAAATATAAGGGGTGAAATTGCGGATTTTTCTTGAAATAACTCATTACGATGCTTGATTTTCCAGATCCATATGGACCGGTTACGGCGATGTTTAGCATTTTAATTGAGTCTTTTGGTCTGTCGCATTCTCGCGTACCCATTGCATAGTCAAATGCATCAAAAGCATAACAATTGGTAATGTCGTCTTTGGGCGCCAAGTATTGATATTTTTCCACTATTTATACTCCAGCTAAAAAGCTCTGCATTTATTCTATATTATAAATATACTTTATTTTATTAATATATTGAATTTGTTTAAAAAAAGTGTTCAGAAATAGCTCAAGTCGAAGCTCTGTACCAGCAACTTCAGAAGTTCAAAAGGAACGAGTAGTTATTTCCATTTTGGTGAAGTCACATTTTGTGACTTCACCAAAATGATTCCGGGTTCTTAAGGGCAGCGCCCCACCTTCACTTCGTAATTCGCCTTTTTTCTCCCCGACGTATCTGCCGTTGCAACTGTCGGGTGCGGCCATGGTCACGGCGATGGAATCGGTGGACACGGTGAAGTTGTCGTATCGTATGTAGCAGTCGCAGCGTGTCCACGTCTAGCGCGAGTTCCCCGTCGAGCCATGTCTGCACGCGGCCGTTCTTGCCGCCGCACAGCCCGGGGAGCTTGCCGCCCAGCTGGAACTCGAACCCGTCCTCGAAGAATAGTTGTCGTTGCCTGATAATCTATAGTTTTTTTTCGGAAAGGACGGTTTTCGGACTATATTTAGGGTATGTTTGTGCCGCGCCACAAATTCTGCCTGGCGGCTCTCGCGCTGTTTGCGGGGGCCTTCCCGGTTTCTGCCGTCGCCTCGAATCTCGACGGCGTTTTCGACGCGGGGTGGACCACGGCCTACCAGTCGGCGGATTCCATTGGCCATATGCACAAGCGGCTGCACGCCCTGGGCATGGAGCATGTGGTGCTGCAGTACGCGGCGGTCGAGAAGACTCACCTGTATTACCCTTCCGCGCTGGACTTTCTGCAGAATACGGAATACCGGAACAACCTGCTTTTCCCCATGAGCGTCGAGGCGGCGCGGGCGGCCAGGAACAGGCTCTGGCTCGGGCTTTACTACGATGGCGAAAACTGGTACTCCCCGCCGTCTGCCGAGCAGCTGGATTCGCTTGCGGCGCGGAACCTGCTCGTGCTCGACGAGTTGTACGGCCTTTACGGTGGCGACTCGGTTGTCGAGGGCGTGTACATTCCCCAGGAGATTGCGCGCTACTACTGGGACGGCTTGCGCGAGGGGCTCACGGCCAAGACGCTCGCGGAGCATTTCCTGAACCCGGTTTTGCAGGCGGCGCGGGCCAAGGGCTGGAAGGTCATGGCGGCTCCGTTCTTCAACCAGAACCTGGAATCTCCCGATACGCTGCGGTCGTTCTTCGAGTCGCTTTTTGCGGCGGGGTTCATTCCCGACGTGTTGGCCTTGCAAGATGGCGTGGGCGCGAGTGACGGGGGCAAGGCGCATGCCGACACGGCGACGGTCGGGAGCTACGAGCGCGCGGTGGCGCAGGCCTGCAGTCAGTACAATGTTGAATTCTGGGTAGACCTGGAGCTTTTCCGCACGGACGATTCGCATGCGTTGGCAGGTGCTTCGAGGGTGTCGGCGCAGCTCGACTCGGCCCGGGCGGCGGGGGCGGCGCGGGTCATCGGCTACGATCTCGCGGTTCTCGGGAATGCGGGGCTCGACTCGCTCGAAAAGTGGATGCCGCACGACACTTCGGCAACGGTTTCTGTCGGCAGGCGGCCGGTGCCGGGGGCGGGGCGCACGGTCGCTCCGAGGTACTACCGGCTGAACGGCGCTCGGGTTAATCCGGGCCAGCGCGCCGTATTGCCGCGCCGGTGATGTTCGGCAAACGTTGTTTTGCGTGCCGGTTTGCTTTTTTTCTGCGATTTTTGTATCTTAAAGCCGTAAAAATCTCTCGGCTCTCGTCTTTCGCCATGCAGGCGAACGATGATATCCGAAAAACAGAGGTTGTTGAATTTTTGTAAAATATACACAGAGGTAAAAAACGCATGGATATTCAGGAACTTTCGGAAAAGGTTAAACAGCAGAGCGCTTTCTGCATGAATTTGCTGCGTGAAGTGGAAGGAACGGTGATTGGCCAGAAGGCTCTGGTCGAGAGCATTCTGACGGGCATTCTGGCCGACGGCCACGTGCTGCTGGAAGGCCTGCCGGGCCTCGCCAAGACGACGGCGGTCAAGGCGTTTGCCGATGCCGTCTCGCTGGACTTCAAGCGCATCCAGTTCACGCCCGACCTGTTGCCGGCCGACTTGCTGGGTACCACGATCTACAACGCCAAGGAATCCAAGTTCGAGACCCGCAAGGGTCCGCTGTTCACGAACCTCGTGCTCGCCGACGAAATCAACCGCGCCCCGTCGAAGGTGCAGAGCGCGCTCCTCGAAGCGATGCAGGAACGCCACATCACCATCGGCGACGAGACGTTCAAACTGGACGAGCCGTTCCTGGTGCTTGCCACGCAGAACCCGATCGAGCAGGAGGGTACCTACCCGCTGCCCGAAGCCCAGGTGGACCGTTTCCTGCTCAAGGTGAAGGTCAGCTACCCGAACAAGGCCGACGAAATGAAGATTCTCGACGCGGTCGCCGGTGCGGGTCTCCGCCAGCCGCAGGCCGTTGCCACGAAGGAAGACATCCTCGCCGCCCGCCAGATGGTGAAGCAGGTGTACGTGGACGAGCGCGTCCGCGAATACATCGTGAACCTGGTGCTCGCGACCCGCGACCCGGGCAGCATCAAGCGCAGCGACCTGGTCGGCTTCGTGGAAGTGGGCGCCTCGCCGCGTGCCTCCATCGGCCTCGCCCAGGCATCCAAGGCCCACGCGTTCATCCAGGGCCGCGCCTACGTGACGCCGGAAGACGTGAAGGCGGTCGCGATGGAAGTGCTCCGCCACCGCATCATCCTGAGCTACGAGGCCGAAGCGGAAGAAGTCTCCGCCGAGACCGTGGTGCAGAAGATTTTGGACAGCGTCGAGGTGCCGTAAGGCGAGAGTCGCTCCAAACAATTGTTACCCCGTGCGAGTCACGGGGTCTTTTTTTGCCCGGGTTATGCTTTGGGCCTGTTGCGGGGAGCGCCTTGCTTGAAGATTGCCTTGATGTAGGCCTGCACCTGCTTGACGGATAGCGGGGTGGTGCCGCTCTCGAATGTGGCGATCAGGTTCTTTCCGAGGATGTAGCCGCTGGCGGCATAGTGCGAGATTTTCTGGATGGCGGTCTCGGCGTAGTCGTGCTCGCCCATCAGGCCGAAGTGCTCCCAGATGATTTCTTCGCGCGTGGTGGTGTCGAGGCAGGTGAAGTCCGGGTAGCACGTGCCCCAGCCCTTGACGCTTGTGGGGTATTCGTAGCGGAAGGGGATGCCGTCGCGGCTGAGCGCGTCCGCGATGATGACTTCGGATTTGGAGCGGACGCGCACGCCCGTGCCCGTGAAGAATTCCGGGGCGTTGATTTCGAAGGGCTTGCCGGTGTAGGGGGCGTGCTGCCATGCGGCGATGAAATCGTTGTCGGGCTCGCGCACGGGTGTCACGAGGCGGCGGCGGCCCGGGCGGAGCCCGGTCAACGCGGCGTCGATTTCGCCGGGGTGGTAGCTTTTTGCTAGGTCGCCGAGCGCGGCGAGTTGCCTGCCGATGACCGCTGCGACCGCCGCGTTGTAATCGCGTTGCGCGATCGCCGCCGCCTTGCGCTGTTCCCTGCGCGGGATGTATTTGCCCTTGGTGTCCCCGCGCTCCGTGATGAGGTAATACTGGAAAGAGTTCTTGTGCGACTGCACGCGCAGGGAACCCTTCGGCGCTTTTTTCAGCGATTTTTGAAGATTGTCCAGGCAGACTTGCAGTTCCTGTTTGCGAATGTCTACCAGCGCGGCGATATGGTCTTGCGAGAGTTTCGTCTGCTGAGAAATGTCCATTTTTCCCCCCTGAAAAAAGAAAGGCTACGCGGAACTGTGTCCCAGCGTAGCAAAGCAATAAACGATGTCGATGGTAATATACAAAATGGTGGTGAAAAAAGATAGCTGGCCGCGGGATGGGGGCTTTGCGTTGCTGTTACGGCGGCATGCGGGGGTGGATGGCGGGCGGTTTGTGGCGTGGGTAGGGGAAATTTGGCGGGGGGGGCGGCGAAAGGGGCATAAATTTGGCGGGGGCGGCGGCGAAAGGCGGGTGAATTTGCGGGGAAGAGGGTGGGGATGTGGGTGAATTTGCAGGGGAGAGGGGAAAATGTGGGTGAATTTGCGGGCGGGGCGTATAAATGGGTTGCTTTTGGCCTTTTTATACGCCCCTTTCCTCATTTCGCTATCGAATTGAGGTGTGTTTGTCGCCCAAAATCGATGGTGGGGCGTATAAACGGAGCTTTGTGTCGCAATTTATACGCCCCTCAATCGCGAGGACGACCCAAAAAGCAGACAAGGTATAGCGACGGGGCGTATAAATTGGGGTGTTTTGGTGGATTTATACGCCCCACCCGATTTTTACTCACCAATAAATTGCTTAATTTGTTTGTAATTTGCTAAAAGGGGCGTATAAACAAGTGTATTTTAGCGAATTTATACGCCCCGCCTGCGCAATCCATACGCCCCGCCCCCGCTACCCATACGCCCCGCCCGCGCAATCCATGTGCCCCGCCCGCCATTTTTCGCGCTTTTGACCATTTTTGCGCTTCAAATGCCTTTTTTATGAGTCCCGCGGCTCAACCTTGTCCTTCTTTTTTCTTCCGACTATTCTATCTTTATATCGAAAAAGGGCTCCTGGGAGGTGCCTTGGAGCTCCCCTTTTTAATATGAGGATTAAAACGAAGGAATTATGGCAAATCGTGTTGTGATCGGCTCCCAGTGGGGCGATGAAGGAAAAGCCAAGATTGTTGATTTTTTGACGCTCGATGCAGATATCATCGTGCGTTTCCAAGGTGGTGCAAACGCCGGCCATACTGTCGAGGTCGGTGACAAGAAGTTCGTGTTCCATCTGATTCCGTCCGGCATCATGCATCCGGACAAGATTTGTGTGATTGGCAACGGTGTCGTTCTTGACCCGGTGCAGACCCTCGCTGAAATCGCAGACCTCCATACCAAGGGCATCAACCCGGAAGGCCGCCTGTTTATCGCCAACAACGCCCACGTTGTGCTCCCGTACCACTCCGCGCTCGACAAGGCCAAGGAAAAGAAGGCCGGCAAGGCGGCCATCGGTACGACCGGCCGCGGTATTGGCCCTTGCTATAGCGACAAGGTCAACCGCATCGGCGTGCGCGTCGGCGACCTCATGGACGAACGCGAACTGCGTCCCCGTGTCGAGGCCATGGCGAAGGTTCACAACGAAGAATTCAAGGTGATGTACGACGTGCCCGAGATCGACCCCGAACAGGTCATCAAGGACTACCTCGATCTCGGCCAGAAGATCAAGCCGTTCGTGCGCGACGTGAGCGAGATGCTCTACAAGGCCGTCAAGGAAGGCAAGCGCCTCGTGTTCGAAGGTGCCCAGGGCACCATCCTCGACGTCGACCAGGGTACGTACCCGTTCGTCACGTCCAGCAATACGGTCGCTGGCTATGCAAGCTGCGGCGCAGGCATCGGTCCTACGGTGCTGGATCAGGTGGTGGGCGTCGTAAAGGCCTACACGACGCGTGTAGGCAACGGCCCGTTCCCCACGGAACTCCTGGACGAGACTGGCGATACGCTCCGCAACATCGGTAACGAGTTTGGCGCAACAACGGGCCGCAACCGCCGCTGCGGTTGGTTCGACGCCCCGGTGGTCCGCAAGGCTGCCGTGGTGAATGGCCTGACCCACCTCGCCATCACGAAGCTCGACGTGCTCGACACGTTCGACACGATCAAGATTTGCACGCACTACATGTGCGACGGCGAAAAGCTCGATTTCATCCCGAACCAGCTGTCGAAGGTCGGCCGCTGCACGCCTGTCTACGAGGACATGCCGGGCTGGAAGGTCGACACGAGCAAGTGCCGCAAGTTTGACGAACTCCCGGAAAACGCAAAGAAGTACCTTTACCGCATGGCCGAACTGGTCGGCGTGAAGATTGGCATGGTGTCTATCGGCGCAAAGCGTGACGAGAGTATCGTTGTGGATTTAGATTAGTAACCTGAAAACCGAAGGAGATTTTTATGAACGAATCTATTCTTGGCTTGTTGAAAGGTGTGGAACTCTTCTCTGAACTGAATGAGGAGCAGCTCAAGATGCTCGCGAATTTGGTTGTCGCCCAGAACTTCGTTCGCGACGAAACTGTGGTTCTGGAAGGGGATGATTCGGTGCAGGCGTTGTACCTGATCGCTTCGGGTTCCGTGCAGGTCTATATGACCGGCGTCGACGGACGCGAGACAATCCTTTCGTTCCTGGAACGTGGAGACTTCTTCGGTGAAATGTCCCTGATTGACGGCGAGCCCAGGTCCGCCTCGGTCCGCACGGTCACGGACGCCCAGTTGCTTATCATCCACCGCGAATCCTTCCTCACGCTCATCCGCCAGTCGCCCGAAATCGCGATGGGCCTGTTGAGCGAAATGAGCAAGCGTCTGCGCAAGGCGAACCGCCAGATCGGGTCGCTCTCCACGATGTCCGTGAGCGGACGCGTGGCGGGAACGCTGCTCAACCTGATGCAGGAACGCGGCGTGCGCATCCACACGGACAACGGCAAGATGGTGACGGTCATCCACAACCGTCCCACGCAGCAGCAGCTGGCCGACATGTCCGGTACGACGCGCGAGACCGTGAGCCGTATCTGCTCGCTGCTCGTGAAGACGAGCGCAATCGCGATGACCGGTAAGGACATCGTGATCTTCGACGAAGACATGCTCCAGGAAAGGGCAACTAAGGGCTAATTATGGATAAAGTAAAGGCTATCTGGGCGAAGCTGACGCGGCGCCCTGTCGTCAAGGCTCTTCTGATTTGGGTCGTGGCGCTTTTTGTCCTGGCTTTTTTTGTAGATAAGATTGTCATGCCGATTTTTGCCGGCAAGCTCACTAGCACGGAAATTGTCCCTGACCTTGAAGGCATGGACCAGGCCGCTGCCGAGGCCGCCTTGGCTAAAGCTGGGTTCAAGGCTGAATGGCTGGAAGAGGGCCGCTACAGCGCCCAGGTGCCCGCGGGCAAGGTGCTCGTGCAGATGCCGAAGGCGGGCCGCGAAGCGAAGGTCGGTCGCACCGTGAAACTCACGCCGAGTCTTGGGCTTCGCGAAGTCGTGATTCCGGACCTCCGCGGAACGAGCCAGAAGCAGGCCGCCATCTCGCTGTCGCGCGCGGGGCTTGTGCAGGGCGAAATTGTCAAGGGCGCACACGCGAGCATTCCGCGCGGCGTCGTGATCCGCACCATTCCGGGCGCGGGTGACAAGGTCCGCATTGGCGACACTGTGAAGGTCGTGATTTCGGCCGGCGCTACCAAGGGCAAGATTCTGCTCCCGAACTTTGAAGGGACCCCCTTAGACGACGTTTATGCGAAACTCGAAGCTCTTGGATTTGTCGTCGGCAAGATCAAGCGTATTAAGGATCCCGAAGATAGGGGCTATGCTCCCGGTACGGTCCTTGAGACGTCCCCGAAGTATGGGGACTATCTCCCGCCCGACACCAAGATCAATTTCGTCATCGTTGACTAGGGAAGTTTATGAAGGGATTGTTCGGTACTTTTATTGCGTTCGCAATGTGCGCGTTCCTGCTGGGCGCGTGCAGTTCTGCGCCCGCGAAGAAGGCCGACAATACTGCAACGGCATCGGCTCCCGTAGCTGAACAGGCAGAGGAATCCGAGCACGACACGCTGGTGTACCCCCAGAACCTGGATGTCGCCCATGCGGCATACCTGCAGGCCGTCAATCTTGAAATGCGTGGCGAACATGCCATATCCGAGGCGCTGCTCCGTCAGGCCTACGAAGCCGACCCCGGCAGCCGCTACCTGGGTTTCGAAGTCGCCGAGAGACTTGCCTCCCGTGGCGAAGATTCCTTAGCGCTGGTGTACGCTCAGCAGGCGAACCGCCTGAAGGGCAAGAAACTCGCCCGCCACTATGCATTGCTTGCTCACCTGTACGTGAAAGACGGTACTGCCGATTCCGCACGCAAGTATTTCAACCTGGGCCTGGATTCCTCGCACTACCAGGACATGGCCCTGCTTTACGACTATAGTTTGTTCCTGGAAATCATCAAGGACAAGAAGGAACTCGTGCGAGTGTACGGGCTGCTGCTGCCCCAGGTGAACTACATGCCTTCGCTGTTCCAGCGGCAGTTTGCGTTGCTTGCCGAGATGAACAAGGACTCTGCCCTGGTGGACTTGCTGGAGGCCGCCTACAATGCGAACGGCGACAGGGCCATGCTGCAGCAGATGGTGCAGATCTTGCTCTTGCAAAAACGCCTTGCCGAAGCCCGCGCGATTGCCGATACGGTGATGTCTTCCGATGCGGTCGCCGAGAAGATCGTTGTCGGCGTGATGACGGCGATGACCGAGAAGAACAGGGATAGCGCATTCAAGTTCCTAAAGCACAAGTATTACGTGGATTCCGTCCGTACGCCGATCCTCACGAATTTCCTGGGACACCATGAATATATAGCGATGGAACTCGACAGCGCGAAAGTGCACTTGAAGCAGGCTGCCGAGGAGTTGGAAGCACAACCTGTTTATGTAGCGAATGCCTACCGTTCGCTGGCAAGTATCGCCCTGAGTGAAAACGACAAGGTGAACGCCGTGATTTATGCCGAGAAGGCAGACTCCGCATCGATGGGTGCCGAAAAGCCGATGCTCGCGATGACGTACGGCTACGTGGGCGAATACAAGAAAGCTTATGCCATGCTCGATTCCCTGCTTGCCGTGTGGAGCAAGTGGAACCCGCCTGTCGGTGTGGATTCCGCGTCGGCGAACGAACTCAGGAAGCAGGCCAGCCGCATGCACAGGCAGTTCCGCAACGCCTATGCGCGCATATACACGTTCGAGGCGAGCGATATCGAGAAGAACGTGAACGCCAACGATTCGATGAAGACCTACGCGAAGGAAGCCCGCGAACGTGCCGAACTGTTCTGGGAGAGCCTGCTGCTTGCGGATTCCACGGACATGGGGACGCGCGTGTACATGGCGATGAACCTGGAACGCATGGGACGTTACGACGAGTCGTTCGCAATGTTCGAACTGTTGCTGAAACAGCCGGAATCGTCGGGACTGGACTTCGCGGAAATCATGAACTACTACGGCTATTCGCTGATCGACATGAACCGTTCCGCTGCCGACGTGGACCGCGGCCTGGCCCTTGTGCAAAAGGCGCTCGACAAGATAGGCAAGGGTCCTGCTCGCGAGGCATACCTGGATTCCAAGGCCTGGGGACTTTACCGCAAGGGACTCTACAAGCAGGCCTACGACGTGATGCTGCTTATCGACGCAAAGAACATGCTCGAAGATGCCGTGTACTGGGAACATCTCGGTGCCATCCAGGCGGCTCTCGGAATGAAGGCGGAAGCCTCCAAGTCGTACAAGACCCTGCTCAAGCTGAACCCGAACCACGCTGACGCCAAGGCCTTCTTCTCGGGCAGCAAAAAGTAGGCGCCTATGTTCGGGGCTGCAATAAAGATTTTTCCGGCATTTCGCTTTGTTCCTTTTGCCGTGCTGGCGCTGATGGCGCTGTTTGCCGCCGCGCTTTGCGGTTGTGCCGGCTCGAAGGCTTCGCACAATACGGAAACTGCCGTTGCCGAGGTGGCCGCTGTTCCCGACAGCCTGAGGGCGAAATTCAAGCTCACGCTTTTGGACAAGAGCGGCAAGGAACAGGAACTTGACGCGGTGCTGTTCTCGGTGCCCGGCAAGCGTTACCGCATGGAACTCACCGGCGCGATGGGTATTGGCGTTGCAAGCATGCTCTGGCAAGAAGAAGGCTGGCAGGTCGTGTTCCCGACAGAAAAAATGTACGTGAAGGGTGCCGGCTACATGGTAGGAATTTTCAGCGACAGTACGATCCCTATGGTCCATATCCACCAGGTCGCATCCGTCTTCGAGGGAAAACTCTTGCCCGAAGGGTACAAGGATGTAGGCGACGGCAAGGCTGTAGAGCCGAACGGTCGCGAGTTTAGCTACGGCAAGGAAGGCAATGATGTCGCCTGGATCCGCCGCACGGGTCGGGACGGTAAACCCGAAACAGTACGGTTCGACGGGTTCAAGGAATTCGAGGGAACAAGGCTCCCGGCGCATGTCGTGTTTGAACGGAACGGGAAAAAGTATCTGGAAATCCAGGTGAAAACCGTCAAGCACGGGCAAGCTTTCAGTCTGGGCGTCTGGCGCCTCAATATTCCCAAAAGTTACCAGCGTATCGAGTGATGATTTTTTGTAGATTGGATAAAGTATGATGAAATTAGTTCTAGCCCTTTTGCTTTGCATGTTTTCTTCTGCCGCCTTTGCGGTAGATACGCTTGAAGTCTATGCCTTCCTGGTCCAGTTCAAGAAGGAATCGCCGGACAACTCCCTCACGACAGGTGACGGCACGTTCGGTTCCGACCTGAAGAACAAGGAGGTCTACAGCCTCGATCCCGTGAAGATGCGCAATTCCGTTTCGTACTGGCAAAAGCATTTTGAGTTCGCGAACTCCTATTTCCAGGCGGCGAGCGGTGGCAAGCTGGTTGTCAAGGCGGAAATTTTCCCCAGGGCATCTTCGGGACAGACGGTTTACGAATTGAAGAAGCCTATCATCGACTATAACCGCACGAAAAAGATGAAGGGCGAGAAGACGGCGGCGTACGGCCTGGCTCGCGCACAGGACTACCTTTCGTTTGTCTACGATGCAGTGATGGCGGCGCATGGTTCCAAGGACTCCCCGTTCAAGGATGCGATGCCCAAGAGCCCGAACACGAAACGAGCCTACATGATTATCCATGCGGGTGCGAGCCGACTTGTGGACGGCGGCTCCATGGGTACCGACGGTGCCGACACTCCGGGTGACTTCATGGACTTCTACATATCGCCTGAATACTGGGGATACCTCTCCCCGGATTCCAACTATGTCGCTGTGAAGAAAATCGAGTCGGAGAAAAAGGGCAAGAAGGATTCCTCCGTGGTTACGGGGCTTGTGCTCAAGGACGCTTCTGTCGATACGCTCACTTCGATCATGGTCGTGAGCGAGACCGCATCGCAAGATGGCTTGAACTGGGGCATCAACGGCATTCTGGTAAACCAGATCGGCCGCGAGTTGGGAATGCCGGACACTTACGACGTGGTGCAGGGCATTTCCCGTCTGGGTTACTTTGACTTGATGGACTTTGCCGGGTACAGTTCGGGCAACGGGTTCATGCCTTCTTTGCCGAACGCCTGGAACCGCGCCTACATGGGCTGGAGCAAGGTCAAGGAAGTCCGCCCGGTCGCAGGCAAGAGCGTGACGGTCGATATCGCTGCCGCGGGTAGCGGACTTGGAACGGAAATCGTGAAGGTGCCGCTGAGTGCAAACGAGTACCTGCTTATCGAAAACCGCCAGCGTTCCCTGGAAAAGAATGGCGACGTGTACATTGAACTGGGCGACGCTTCTGCAGACGACGAATCCTGGAAGGATTCTATCATGGTGGACAGCATCGGCAACGTGTTCCAGGACTCCATTTGCAAGGACGGAAAGTGCAAGAAGAATTCCAAGAAGGCAAGCGGGATTATCTTGTCGATGAGTTCCTACGATGCGGGCCTTCCGGCGAGCGGTATTGCCGTGTGGAAGGTGAACGACTGGTACCTGCGTGAAGGCTTGCAGTACGGTTATGCGAACGCGTGGGGTGGCGATACTTTGCGTGACCACCAGTTCGGCATTTCTCTTGTGGAAGCGGACGGCATTTTGAGTGTCGGAAAGACGTTCAAGAATGCGCTCGGTCGCGATGCTTACGATTACGGTGCCGGTACGGACTTGCTGCCGCACAAGCGCTTCGGTTCCAAGTCGGGCGAGAAGTTCGAGATGGTGAAGACGATTATGCCGACCGGCTATGCGAACACGAAGACGACGCAGGGTGGCTATACGGGTATCAAGATTACGGTGAACGAACCGAAGAATGCCCGCAAGGAGAAGACTTCGAACGCCTTCATGGGTGATAGCGTTATCAACTATGCGGCGCCGGTGATCAGCGTGACCATCAGTATCGACGATGGAAGTATCGACAATTCCAAGTTCCCGCGCAATGTGGGACTTGCTGGCGCTATAAGGGGTGCCGTGTTTATTGACGATCCCGAGAAAGATGGCGAGAAGCTTTTGGTCGTGGGCGCAATGGACGGAACGCTCCAGGTGTTCGACGCACTCGGCGATACGTTGTTTGCAGCGGATACTGTGGTGAAGTTGCCGCGTGTCTCTAAGAACGATACGGTAATGAAGGTACCGCTGTACCGTGTGGGCACAAGCTACGGTGCACTGGTCGGCATGGCAAGCGACGGCAAGGATGTCTATAGCCTGCACAAGAAGAAGTTCGTAAAGACATCGCTTGCTAGCGGAATCCCGATGCAGGAGGACTATGATATTGAAACTGCTACAGCAGGGCCGGTGATTGTCGATGACGAAATCCGGTTCGCGACGAAGCAGGGCGTGAACGTGTTCAAGAAGAACGACAAGAAGTTCAAGCTGGAAGAGGAACGCGAAGGCATCGAAGACCTGGTATACTGCGGAAAGTCCAACAAGAAGGATATGTACGCCTATGTGACGGACCAGGGCATTGTCTACGTGCAGGACCGCGAAATAAAGCTGAACGGCAAGAGCAAGGAAAAGTTCCGCCTGGCATGTACCGATCTGGACCGTGACGGAGTTGTCGATGTCGTTGCCGTGGGAAGCCGCGGGACGGTGACGGTTGCAAGTACGGTGGAATCCAAGAAGGGCTTGAACTGGACCAAGACTTACAAGCGTGGCGCTGCAGGTACGACGGGCCTCAAGGACGAGACTTCCGGCGTTGCGCTGGGTGATGTCAACGGGGACGGCTATCCCGAAATCGTATTCCTGGGAGACAACCTCGTCTATGCGCTTGATCACTCGGGCCTCCCCATAGGCGGATTCCCGGTGAAGATTACCCGTGGATCTCCCGTTTTTGGATTTTTCAGCGATCCTCTGCTTGTTGACGTGAACAAGGATGACACTCCCGAAATTCTCGTGCCGAGCAGTGACGGACTTGTGTATGCCTACACGGGCAAGGGCAAGGCTGTCGGGGACCAGTTCCCGATTGCTGCGGGTAGCTACGAGTTCCTGGATTCGACGATGATTATTCAGCCGATGAGCATTTTCGTTGTCGACGCAGTTCCGGGCAAAAAATCTGCAGGCCCCGAACTCTACGCATTGCATCGCAATAGTTTGTCTGCATTCCGCCTGCGCAAGGCATCGACAGATGCTGCCTCTTCCGCGGCTGCCTGGACGCTCCCGGCTGGCGGCAACGAACGTACGGGCTTCTTTGATGCGGACCGTCTGGGCGACGTGAAGAAGAAGGAAGCCAAGAAGGAAATTTCGGAATTCTTCGTGTACCCGAATCCGGTGAAGGACGGCAAGGCCAAGGCGCGCTTCGAAATCGGGGCCCCTGCCAAGACGGCGACGTTCGAACTCTACGACATTACCGGCCTGTGCGTCTACAAGAAAAAGATGAGTGACTTGAATGCCGGCCGCAACCAGTTTGAAAATCTCGACCTGAAATCGCTCGGTAGCGACGTGTACACGGCTCGCCTGAAGGTGGATTTCGAGGGCGGAAAGACAAAGCAGAAGGTGTTCCGCGTGGGAATTGTCCGGTAGGAGGTGCGTATGTCTCTTGCAAAAAGGTCATGTACTCTTTTAGTTGGTGCGGCATTTATCGCATCGCTGTGCAGTCTTGCAGCCTGTAGCACGACTAACGATGCCGAAGAAATCAACCCCGGCGAAGATGTCCATTACGGTTCGGCATCAAACGACGACTCCGGTAACGCCGACTCGAAGGACTCGGACGACAAGGGCTCGGGTAAAAAAGGTTCCGGTAAAGATTCCGACAAGGATGCTGACAAGGATGACGACTCCACGTATACCGAATATTCCGTGCCGGACTCCTTGGAGTTGCAATATGTCAACCTTTTCGATGAAGGTGACGGCAAAGGCGGTCTGGATTTTACATACATTCCGACCATGGTGCTCCAGCGGGGCACGATAAACTATACCATTTCTTCGTATTATATCGCAAGAACGGAAGTGACGCAGGCCCTGTACAAAAAAGTAATGGATTCGCTTCCTGATCAGGACAAACTGGACGACAGCCTGCCTGTTGTCAATGTCTCGTGGTACGATGCGGTGCTGTTCTGTAACGCGCTTTCAAATTCGCTCGGCCTGGATACGATTTATTCCTACACTTCGGTGGGCGATGAAAACTTCTTGAAAGATCTCCAGGTGGATTATTCTGTCGAGGGAATCCGCTTGCCTACGGAAATGGAATGGGAAATGGCCGCACACGGGGGCATTTACGAAACCGCCTACTACTGGGGCTCCGAACCGGCTTCCAAATACGCATATTACGGACAAACTAGCGGGCCATCGAAAGTGGCGCAGTTCATTGCCAATGATTTCGCGCTCTACGACATGGCCGGTAATGTTGCCGAGTGGGTAAACGACTGGTATGCCGGTTATTCTACGGTCGACGAAGAAAATCCTGTTGGCCCGGAAACGGGAAAGACCAAGTGCGTTCGCGGCGGGGGATGGACCGATAAGGTGGCAAAGATTGCCCCTAAAGAACGAGACAAGAAAGACCCCTTGTATAGAGGTGTCACCCTGGGCTTCAGGATAGCCTATACAAAAGGCTTTTAACGCGCCAACAAATCGCGGGAGGACAAAAACCTCCCGCTTTTTTGTTACATTTGACTTTATGATGAAGTATAGATTGGTTGTGCTTGCTTTCTGTTTGGGCATGTTTGCCTGCTCTGAGGAAAAATCGGAACCTTTGCCGGAATTGCCGCGCGTAGAAGTCCCTTCGGAATTGGCAGGGCAGTATTCTGGCCAGCTTCCTTGCGACAATTGCAAGGCGCTCATTATCCGTTCCGTGTTTGCGGCCGATAGCAGCGTTTCTGTGGTCCGCACGATTGTTATGGACACGATGGCGGTAGACACGCTTCAGGGTACGTACGAGGTCAGCTCCGATAGCATTATCACTATGTCTTTGCCCAATTGGCGTACTTGGAAGTTTAAGCGCAACGCCATGGGAAATCTTGAATTGCTGAACAACGATGGTCAAGTTTATCTGAACGAAGATGGTTTGAAGAACGAACTTGTCCGCATCTTCACAATGCCCAAGATGAGGGCCGTTTCGGATTCAGGTGATTCTCAGAAGGTCACGGAGTAGCTTATGTTATGTAGGGTCCTCATTGTAGACGACGAACCTCTCGCCCGCATGCGCATGCGTTCCCTGCTGGAACCCTACGCACAGGAACTGGAAATCATTGGTGAAGCGTCTTCGGGCGCGATGGCGATAGAGAAAATTCAGGAGCTGCTTCCTGACGTGGTGTTCCTGGATATCCAGATGACGGACATGAACGCGTTCGACGTGCTGCATGGCCTGGACATGGATGACGATATGCCGCTGATTGTCTTTACGACGGCGTTCGAGAATTTTGCACTGCGTGCCTACGAAGAGAATACTGTGGACTACCTGCTCAAGCCGATTGAGCCGGCTCGCCTTGAGGCGACGATTGCAAAGCTGCGCAAGCGTTTCTCCTCGATGATGTCGGACCAGCAGATGCCGGGAGATTTCTCGTGGGACAAGTTCCGCGCCATGGTAAAGGGCGAAGACCAGTACATGCAGCGCATCCAGGTAAAGATCGGGGACCGCATCTTGCTTGTGAATGTCGACGAGATTGTTCGTTTCCAGAGCGAAGAAAAATATACGACGGTCTACACGATGAACAACCGCTACATTATCGACACTCCCCTTGTCGATTTGGAAAAGAGGCTCGACCCGCGTGTGTTCGTGCGTATCCATCGTGCCCACCTGGTGGCCATTGACTACATTGCCGAAATGCGCAAGACCGATGCGAGCCGCCTGAATGTTGTGCTGCGCGATAAGGACCATACGCAGCTGATGGTGAGCCGTAATTTTGTGAAGAAGGTGAAGAACCTTTAATTTGGAGTTCCTGATGGAGAGTGACAAGAAAAAGTTTTCGTTGCCCAAGTTTTTGAAATCCTTTGCCAGGGAAGTGATTGTTCCGGTCGCGCTAGCCCTGATTGTTATCCAGTATGTGGTTCAGGCTTTCCAGATCCCGAGCGGCTCTATGGAAAACTCGCTGATGACGGGCGACTTCCTTTTGGGTCTCAAGTTCACTTACGGTTCGCCGATTCCTTTTACGAACCAGAAGTTCCCGGGCTATGCGCTCCCCAAGGCGGGCGATGTCGTGATTTTCCGCTACCCGGGTGAACCCGAATATCCGGACAACAATCCGGCCCGCTATACGCACATGTTCAATGCGCTCATGTTCGGTAATGTCTACTGGGATCATGAGCCTGCCGATGGCCAGCCGCATCTGGTGCACTATCCCGATGGTCCGAAGGACTACATCAAGCGCTGTGTTGCCGTGAGTGGAGATACGGTGCAGGTCCATAACGGCGTGCTTGCCGTGAATGGGCAGTGGCAGCGGACGCTCCCCGCAAAGGGCAAGTGGACGGCATCGCATCGCACAGCTTCGCCGCGTGACGAACGTGGCCCGATTGTGATTCCTTCTGTCGGCGACACGCTGTACGTGGATTCCCTTTCGCTGGAACAGCTCTGGTGGCTGCGTTCCGTGGTGGTGCAGGAAAATCCGGACTCCCGCGTGGAATACGATATCTCGCTGTGGAAGGACGGTGTCGAGGCGAACAATTACGAGTTCGAGGACTTTGGCATTCCTATCGAGAGCGAGCGCGGCTTTACGCTGAACGCCCTGCTCCAGAGAAACCAGCTGGTGTTGCAGCACGTGACCCAGGGCGACACGGTCCGTGGCAAGATGCCGTTTGCGTTCTATAGGGACTATGCGAGGATGGCTTTCCTGCCGGTCGTGATTCCCGAGGAAATGCAGGGGACGTTTACCCGCCGCGTCAGCTACATCGCTTTCGAAGGTGCGCAGCTGCAGGATCTTGAGGGCAACGTGGAACGCCTGAATGCAATGGCCGACGCCGATACCGCTGCCGTCGCCGATTCTACAACGGCAAATTCCGCCGTGGCTGCCGATTCCTCTGCCGCAAAATCCTCTGCCCCGCATTTCGAAATCCGCAGGCGTCTCATTGTGGACGGCAACCCGATCGACCGTTACGTGATCAAGACGCCGCTGTTCTTCATGATGGGCGACAACCGCGACAATTCCGCCGACAGCCGCTACTGGGGTTTCGTTACGCTTCGCAACGTCCGCGCCAAGGCTTTCGTGCTCTACTTCTCGTTTGAAAATGACGACCAGGCGTTTGCGCTTGCTAACCCGTTCACGTGGTGGCGTCTGCCCTTCCGAATCCGTTGGACCCGTATTGGTAAGATTATCGACCTGATAGATTGATGATGAAGTTCCTGCCTCTCGTATTCGCTTTTGCCATAACGGCGGTGCTGCTCTCCTGCGCGACGCAGGTGGCTCCCGGCGGTGGTCCCGAAGACAAGCTGCCGCCGCGCGTGGCAGCCGTGTATCCGGCGCCGAATACGACGAACCATCCGAACGAACTTTACGTGAAGCTGGAATTCGACGAATGGATCAATGCGTCGGTGCCGCGTAGCGCCGTCTCCATTTCTCCGCCGATCGACAAGAAGATGAAATTCGAGGTGAGCGGCAAGACGCTCGTGCTCACGTCGCGTGCCGAACTCGATACCGGCACGACCTACACGGTGACTTTTGCAGGCGGCATCAAGGACCTGCATGGCAACATGCTCGCGACCCCGTTCCAGATTGTGTTTTCTACCGGCGCGAAAATCGACTCGCTCAAGCTTGTCGGGCGTGTGCTGGTGCACGATTCCCTGGTGCGCAAGAAGGTCTACCCGAGTATCGGACTTTTCTTGATGGGTAGCGAACGCGAGTCCCGCCATTACCTGGACAAGTACCGCGACACAGCAACTCATGTGCTGGATTCCCTGCCGATGCTGACCAAGGAGCCGCCGCTGTTCCTGACCCGCACGGACAGCGTGGGTAACTTCGTGCTGTCCGGGCTACGCCCGGGACGCTACCGCGTCGTCGCGTTCCTGGATGCGAACGGCAACCAGAAAATCGAGGCGAGTTCCGAGCTGGTCGGTGTCTGGACGGGCGACCTGTCGCTCGATTCCACGACGGCGGACACGCTGTGGGTCCCGCTTGCCGACCAGGACACGACAAAGCTTGAACTGGCATTGCTTTCGCAGCCGGGCGCCTCCGTGCTCGAGGCGTCGTTTACCCGTACCGTCTACTTCGATTCCGTTTTTGCCGATACGTCGAACTGCAAGCTTGTCGCTCCCGACAAGTCGGAACTTTACCCTTCGTACGTTTACCTTGGTGCATCGTCCAACAAGCCCAGGTTCTACTTTAAACAAAAGCCCAAGCCGGAAACGTCGTACAAGTTTGTCTGTGCTCACGGAAAGGACTCCCTGTTCCGCCCTCTCGATACGTTACGTAACGAGCTGGACTGGGAATGGCAGGAAATGAAAGGCGATACGATGCCGCCCTCGATTGCTAAGACAAGTATTCTCGGCAAGGCAAAGACCGTATTCCCGGACGATTCGCTCGTTTTCGCCTACAACAAGCCGATTCTGGATTCCCTGAACGAGACGTACTTTATCTCGATAAACAAGGATACGACGCAGGTGCAGGTCAAGCGTATCGACCCGATTCGTTACCTTGTACTTAACGAGAAGCCCTGGCCGACCGATGTGACAGTGGATTTCTTGCAGTGCTATCAGGACACGACCTTGGCGGCGGCCGACAGTAACGGTGTGCGTGACACGGTCATCACTCCCAAGTACCGCCGTCTGCTGCGTTTCGAAACGGTTTCCAAGCTCAAGCTGGCAATGTTGCGTGGAAGTATTCCCGGTGCAAAGGCTGGCGCAAAAGTCCGTCTTTACTCCATTGACGCCAAGACGTATTCTTATGCGGTTTGCGGTACCAATGGAAGCTTCGCTTTCAACGACATTGTCGAGGGAAATTATTTTATCGATTACTATTACGCCGAAGATGGTAAGCAGACGCCCGATGCGGGCTCGCTTTTCCCGTTCCGTTACGGGAAGCCCTGGAGGGCGCCTAACGACACGATCAAGGTGAAGAACGGCGAAAACGTTTTAAATGACTTGGTGGCGACCCCATTGCCGGCGCTGCCATAAAGGATGGAAAAATGAAGAAGATTCCTGATTTTGTTGCTGTGGATTTGGAAACGACCGGGCTCGAGTTCGAGAGCGACGAGATAATCGAAGTCGCGCTCGTCCGCTTCGTTAACGGCAAGCCGGGGGAAAACCTTGATTTCCTGGTGAAGCCGGACCAGGCGGAGCTTCGTCCATTCATTGAATGCCTGACGGGCATCAGCAAGGCCGACCTGGACGCTGCCCAGGGCTTTGCCGACGTTGCCGGCAAGATCTGCGAATTTATCGGGGACCTCCCGCTGGTGGCGCACAATGCCGCGTTTGATTCCCGCTTCCTCAGGAATTCTCTCAAGAAGGTGGGAATTGACTACGAAAGCCATCCGTTCTGGGATTCTTTGACGTTCTCGCGCATTGCCTATCAGGATGCGCCGAACCACCGTCTTGACACGCTCGTGCAGATGCTGAACATCGAGCGCAGCCGTGCCCACCGCGCCTTGCCCGATGCCGATGCTTGCGGCCGGTTGTTCGTGATGGCTTACGAAAAGATTGCTTCCATGGACCCGTGGCTTGTCGATGCCATCAAGCGCATCGGCGAAGCTTCTGACTGGGAATCCGTATTCGGCAAGTCCAAGGGCAAGTGGACGCCGCCCCAGTACAAGTTGCCCGAAGTTCCCGCTCCCGCTGCGCTCCCGCAGGAAAAGGCTCCGCGTGTAAGCGAGTTCTTCAAGGAGAACGGTTTCCTTTCGATGTTCGTCGAAAACTTTGTTCCGCGTGAGACGCAGCAGGATTACGCCTCCATCGTGGAACGCAACATGTACAAGGGCGGCATCTGCGTCATCGAGGCCCCGACCGGATCGGGCAAGACGCTTGCTTACCTGGTGAGCGCTGCGAACAAGGCCGTGAGTGGCGAACGCGTCGTCATCAGCACGGCGACCCGCGCCTTGCAGGAACAGCTCTGGAAGAACGAACTTCCGCAGCTCATGGCCATCTACAACGGGAAGCTGATCCCGGCTATCCTCAAGGGCCGCGACAACTACCTTTGCCTCCGCAAGTTCGAAGAACTGGCGTCCTCCTCTTCGCTTTTGCTGGGCGAGGAACTGGATTCCTTCATGGCGCTCATCCCGTGGGTGCTTTCGACGGAGACCGGTGATATCAACGAGTGCGCCTCTTTCAGCGTGAGCCGCAATAGGGTGCTCTGGTCCAAGCTCGCGAGCAACGCCGCTTCTTGCCTTGGCGAAAAGTGCCCGCATTACGCGAAGTGCCCCTCCCTTTCGGCCAAGCGCCGCGCTTCCGGGGCGAACCTTCTGCTCGTGAACCATTCGTTGTTCCTGGCGGACCTTTCTCTCGACTTTGCACTGCTGCCTTCGTATGAACATATCGTGTTCGACGAAGCGCACCGCCTGCCTGCCGCGAGCAACCAGGCGTTCAGCCGTACTATTTCGTTCTTCACTTTCCGCAACATCATCAAGACGCTCGTTCCGGCGCGCAACGGCCGTGGCGGACTTATCGAGTCTATCAAGGCCCGCCTCCCGGAGAGTGCTTCGGCCTCTATCGAGAAGCTCGACCAGTTTACGCTCGCCCTCAACGAGATGGAAAAGTCGCTGCATCGCTTGTTCATGAAGCTCGGCAAGAAGATTGGCAAGATGAAGGTCAGCCGCAGTGGTCTGGTGTTTGCAAAAGGCATCCAGGCGGATTACGATGTCGACACGACTCCGTTCTCCGAGGCGTATGCCGCGGTCAAGTCGGCCTTCGAAGCTGCCTTTGGCGATATCCGTGGCGAAAAGAAAATCGAAGGATTGTTGAACGATGCCGATGGCCGTATGGCCGAGATGGACCGCTACATGGTTGACTTCGAGTTTATCGTCAAGGCGGGCCGCAAGGACTGGGTCTTCTGCCTGGAAGAACCGTACAACCCGCACACGCTCAAGATGTTCGCCTATCCGCTCCACTTTGAATCCGTATGGACGGAAAAGTTCTACCCGTGGATCAAGTCCGCTACGTTCACCTCGGCAACGCTTGCCGTGCAGAACTCCGTGGACTACTTTATGCACCGCATGGGCATGGACCGTCTTGCTTCTACGAAGAAACCGTTCTATCGTGTCTATAGCGAACAGCAGGTACCGTCTAGTCGTCGTTCTGTCTTTGTCACCAAGTACTTGCCCAAGCCGTCCGCTCCGGAGTTTGTCGACGCGATGAACGATACGCTCGTGAAGGTGCTTCCGGATGTCGAAGAAAATACGATGGTGCTCTTTACGAGTGTGGCCGCAATGCTCAAGGCCCAGACGGCGCTTGCTCCGGCCTTTGCCGCGAAGAACAAGCTGTTGCTCTGCCAGAATGTAGACGGTTCGCTCGACAGTCTCGTGACGATGTTCCGCAAGGAACGCGGCGCCTGCCTGCTCGGCTGCCAGAGCCTGTGGGAAGGTGTCGACTTCCCGGGTGATGCTCTCAAGCTTCTCGTGATTACCAAGCTCCCGTTCCCGAACCCCTCCGACCCTGTGGTCGCGGGCCTCAGCAACGAATACAAGGAGCGCGGCGAGAACCCGTTCAAGAGCTACTACGTGCCCGAGGCGTACATGGAAATGCGCCAGGGTCTCGGAAGGCTCCTGCGTACCGAAGGGGACTCCGGCAAGGTGCTCATTCTCGACAATCGTGTCGTTACCGAGCATTATGGCAAGACCTTCCAGAAGATATGGAACTTCAAACAGAAATTCCTGTTCTCTGTAGACGACGTGAAGAAGTACGTCTAGCCACGTGCTCTTGAAAAAATTTCTAAATTTGGCATCCCTATTGTAAGGTGCTTATGCTTGACTTGAATGCTTTTTTTGATGGCATGTCCAAGCCGCTTCTTCGTGCTGCGCATGCCAAGGCTTTTGGTAAGAAAGGCTTGTTGAATAACGCGCTGATTCTGCGCGAGACTTTGGATTTCTTTTGCGATAAGGAACGCGTTGTCACGCTGTTCTCGAAAATGGAAGCTTGGCAGCGCCGCTGCCTGAACCTGATTTATCATAGCGGTGCGCGCGGTCTCACCTTTAACGAACTGCGCCTGACCATCCCGGTGAACAAGAGCCGTGACTTGCAGACGTTCCTGTTGTCCATGTGCCGCGAGTTCGTGCTGTGGCGTTCCGCCACTTCGACTGCGGTGTACCAGGGCTTCTCCAACTTTGTCGGCTGTTTCGAGATAGACGAGTCTGTCGAGTTCGATGCCACATCGCCGGTGGTTTCGTTTGGCCGTATGCTGGACTGGCACGTGTGCTTCGTCCTCTCCCTTGCCCAGCGCAGGGAATTGCGCGTGAACACGAACGGCTCGCTGCACCGCCGTGGCCGCATGCTTTGCGTGGAGGCTTTCTCCATGTCCCGCCGTATGAGCGAGAAGGCTGCCGAGAACGAGCTCATGCTCATTTTCTCGTTCCTTACGCAGAACGGCTGGCTTGTACAGGATGACGCCTTTGTCGTGCCGTCGGAACATGCACTCGAATTCCTGCGCAAGAACGGCTTCCGCCTGCACCAGGACATCCTGAACTGGTGGCTCAACCGTCGTTTCCACGGTGACCGCGGACATCTTGAACAACTTTTGAAATCCCTGAAAGACGGTCGTAGCATTTCGGAAGCGGCTTTCCTCTTCTGGGTGATGGATCCGTCGTACCGCATTCTCGAACGCAACAAGGTGCTCCCGTGGGAATACCTGCCGCGTCCTCTTCGCGAACTCTGGCTCCTCGGCCTTGTCGACTTCCGTATGGTACAGGGGAAGGTGTCCGCCGTACTGCTGGGCACGAACGGCAAGGAATGGATTGCCCCGTCGTCGGTACAGCTGCCGCAGCCGAACATCTCGGCACTCCCGAACTTCGATGTGGTCGTTTCCGTGGAAACTTCCCCGCGCGTGCTGTTTACGCTCGCCTGTCTTGCCAACGTCAAGAACGACGAGGCCATGCTCTGCTTCACGCTCGCCAAGGAAGTTTATCTGGAAGGGCTCAAGAGCGGCATGCCCGAATCCGAGGTGGAGCATTTCTGCAGCTGGATCAAGCCGCCCGCAAACGTGCTTTCGACCCTCGAGGAATGGAACTCTTCGTTCTACGGCGTGCGCGTCCGCTCGGTGCGCCTGATGAAGATCGACAACAAGCAGATCCTTTCGGAACTTTCGAACTTTGCCCAGTTCATGGAATGCGTCGAGGAGTTTATCCCGAATTACGGTTTTGTTCTGAATCCCGAGAAGGAAGGCTACGCCTTCGACATTCTCGAGAACTTCGGTTACTGCCCGTTCGTGAACCGCTCTACGGACAACCGCAAGCCTGTTTCCGACGAAGAATGGCGCAAGGAATTCGCGGTGGCCTGGCCCAAGGCCGGCAAGCCCGACTACGACCTGAAGGAATCTGCCGACAGCGATTCCCTGCAGACGACGATGAACTCCACGAAGTACGGCAGCCTCTACCAGAAGCTGAATACGTTCGACCTCGTGAAGGTGCTGCGCTACGCGAAGACGGTGGGTACGCTTCTGGCTGCCCAGATCAAGGACCCCAACAAACGTATGGCCCAGCAAGAAGAAATCGTGTTCTCGGTTCACTCCCTGCACCTGGCCAAGGCCCCCTTCATCGTGGAAATCCAGAAGAACAAGGAAGATTCCATCAGCATGCTCGACCTCTCCTTCATCCAGGAAATCAAGGTCCTGCACAAGCGATTCGCATAAAAAGCCTCCCGTCAGGGAGATTCGTGAAAGACCGGATATGAAAGCGGGCGCCATTGGCGCCCGTTCTCTTTTAATATTTGTTTTTGAGGTTAGCTCTTGAACTTGTCGAGCGCGTCGTTCGGGCCGATAAGGAAGAGCACGTCGTCTTCTTGCAGCACGATGTCGGCGAGGTTACCGATTTTGGGGGTCGGTTCCTGCGGGTCGCGGATGGCGATGACCTGCACGCCGTACTTGTGGGTGATGTTCAGGTCCTTAAGGGTCTTGCCGATGAAGTCCTTGGGGCACACGACCTCGACGATGCTGAAGCCTTCCATGAACGGCAAGAAGTCGAGCATGTTCGGGCGGTTCAGGCGTTCGGCCAAGGCGATGGCGCTGTCGCGTTCCGGGTGGAAAATGTCCGAGACGCCGAGCTTTTCGAGGATGCTCGAGTGGGCGGCGCTACTGGACTTCGCGATGATGTGCTTCACGCCGAGTTCCTTCAAGTTCAGCACGGTAAGGAGGCTTGCCTCCAGGTTCTCGCCGATACAGACGATAACGGAGTCCGCCTTCTGTAACGGGATGCTTGCGAGCTGCTTCTTGCGGGTAGAGTCGGCGACCATGGCCTGCGATACGGTACTGGATATGTCCTGCACCTTTTCGGGATGGTTGTCCACCACGAGCACGTCGTGCCCGAGGCTCGTCAGGTGACGGGCGAGGAAGATGGCAGAGTTGCCAAGACCGATGATAATGTACTGCTTAGATGCCATATTTTAAATGTAGTAAATAGTAGGTAGTAGGCAGTGGGAAGTAGGTAGTAGGAAGTAGACAGTAGGCAGTAGGTTGTAGGAAGTAGGCTCGAGCTCGAACCTGGAGCCTCGTGCCCCTAACCGACCATTATGTCTTCTTCGGCGAACCAGGTGGTATTCTGTACCCGGCCGGCGACGGCGGAAATGAGGAACAACGGTCCCATACGCCCGATGAACATCACGCAGCAGATGACAATCTTGCCGACGGTGCTGAGTTCTCCCGTGAGACCCATGGAAAGTCCGCACGTGCTGTAGGCGCTTACCACTTCGAACAAAACCTTGAGGAATGGTGTTCCGTTCTGGCTGAACCCGACCCCGGCGGGAATTTCCGTGCAGAGCAGGACCATTGTCGCAAGAGCGATAACCACGATGGCCACGACAAAAATTCGAATGGCTTTATCGACGGTGGTTTCGGGAATGGTGCGGCCCATGACCTGGGTCTTTTCGCGGCCGAGCAGGCGGTTGAATCCGAGCAGCCCGATGACCGCCGCCGTGGTGACCTTGATACCGCCACCGCAGCTACCGGGGTTCGCCCCGATGAACATGATGATGATAAAGAAGAACAGGGAGCTGGCGCAGAGGGCAGGGGTGTCGACCGTGTTGAGGCCGGCGGTACGGCTCGTGAAAGCCATGAAGAACGTGGTCTGGAGCTTGTCGAAGAAGGAGAGCCCGTTGAGGGTGTTGCCCCATTCGGTGAGCATGAAGGCGACAATGCTTGCCGCAACGATAACGAGCGTGCAGAAGGTCGCAATGCGTGTATGTAGAGAAATTTTGCGGAAACGGCGACGCTTGAAGTCAAAAGCGTACTGCAATTCCGTGATGGCAAGGAAGCCGAATCCGCCCGCAAGCGCCAGCACGCAGGTCGTAATGTTCATGAAGGGGTTGAGCTGGAATTGCATGAGCGAGTCGGGGAACAGTGTGAACCCGACGTTACAGAACGAACTGACCGCCTGGAACAGGGAGCAGAAAATGCGGTCGTAAAGTTCCATGCCGCTGAACTGCGTAAAGTAGACAACGCCACCGATGGCTTCGAGGATGAAGGTAAAGGGAAGTACCGCCATGAGGATGCGCTTCGCGTCGACGTTACCTTCCTGGGTGAAGTTCGAGAGCAGTACGGACTGGTGGTTGAATCCCGGGTGCATGCCGGCAAGCAAGATAAGCACCGTAGACACGGTCATGATACCCAAGCCGCCGAGTTGCATCAGGACGACGAGCACCCAGTTGCCGAAATTCGTGAATGTGGAACTGATGTCGATGACGGAAAGCCCGGTGACGCACACGGCCGATGTCGCCGTGAAGAGCGCTTGCAGAAAGTCGATGGGCTCGCGCGTGGAAACGGGAATCCAGAGAAGTACGGCTCCGACCGTTATGAGGAGCAGGTAGCCCAGCACGACCAGCGTGAGGGGGTTCGCCTGTTTCTTGGCCTTGAAGACGTTCTCGGAAGTCGTGTCCGTGAAAGCCTGGTACTTTGAACGTAGCATGGGGATAAAGATAGCTTTTTTGGAATTCTTTCCGCACGAAGTTGCTATTTTGTCACTAGAAAACAAGGGAGATAAAAATGAAATTTCTTGAAGGCCATTTTGTAAAGGATTTTGCCGCATTTGCCGTGGCCGTGGTTCTTGTTGCAGGTGGTTTTAATTATGTCAATGCAGCTCCCGACGAAGATATCCGAATCGTAAAGGTCAACGACAGCAATTTCGAAAGCGAGGTGCTCAAGTCCAAGAAACCGGTTATTCTGGATGTCACCTCGACGAGCTGCCCTCCGTGCCTCATCATGATCCCGACACTCATCGGCATCGCGAAGAATTACCCCGATATCAAGGTGGCGACCGTCGGTATCGACGAGCCGGGGATTGACAATATCAAGGCGACGCTCCCGATACAAGCATTCCCGACATTCTTCCTGATAAAGAATGGGCAGATTCTCGACCGTCTCGTGGGAGTTGTCAAGGAAGAACAGCTGCTATCTGCTTTGCAGTACACGCCCAAGAAGACTGCCGCGAAGCCTGCGAAGAAGTCGAAGAATTCCCCGAAGAACCTTGTCTGCAAGGTGAATGGCCAGTTCAACGGCATCAAGAATCTCGTGACCATCTCGTTCGTGTTCGGCGAGAACGAAATCGAGAACGTGGATATCGTTACCGACGGTTTCATCCCGCCCGAAATGGAGGGCCAGCGCGAACAGATTCTCGCCAGGATGCAGGCCAGCGGCAAGGGTGAAGTCACGCCGACACTGACGGGCTTCCGTATGCATATCGACAACGACTGCCGATTCATGAAGGCTATGGACATGAAACGCACCTCGACCTACGGCGAGATGCGTGCTGGGCTTGAACTGCAGGGCTTCACCTGCAAGTAATGACCCTACTTAAATAATGTAATACCATTCCTCGCTCTGTGTAATCTCTTCCGTCTTGTGTTTATTGTCGGTAGAGACGTAGTCCATTTCGAGGTTTTTCATGCTTACGCGTGTGTTTGCGGCGACGGAGCTTGTGATAAAGGCGTTACCGCCAATGACCGCGTTTTCGCCGATGACGGTTTCGCCACCGAGAATGGAGGCTCCCGCATAAATCGTTACGTTGTCCCGTATGGTCGGGTGGCGTTTTTTGCCGGAGAGTCGCTGGCCGCCCCTTGTTGAAAGTGCGCCTAGGGTGACTCCCTGGTAAATCTTCACGTTCTTGCCGATGACGGCAGTTTCGCCAATCACGATTCCGGTGCCGTGATCGATAAAGAAGTACTTGCCGATAGATGCACCCGGGTGGATGTCGATTCCCGTTTTGGAATGCGCGTATTCGGTCATGAGGCGCGGCAGAACGGGAACGTGCAGCAAGTAAAGCTCATGAGCGATGCGGAAGATGGTGGTCGCCATGAGGCCGGGGTAGGCGAGGATGATTTCGTCGAGGCAGCAAGCGGCAGGGTCGCCGTCGTAGGCCGCGTGCAAGTCGGTTTCCAGGAATTCGCGGACTTGCGGAATCTTCGCGAAGAACTCCTTGCAGATGCGGTAGCTCTCGATCTTGCGCTCGTCGGATGTCATGGTGCCGCGGAGCTTGCAGTAATCGAGAGCAATGGCCACCTGCTTGTGGAGGTGGTAAAAGGTGTCTTCGATAATGACCGCGAAGCTGTTTTTCGGGTTGTAAATCTTGTTCGTGCGGTCCCTAAAGTGTCCAGGATAGACTACCCTGATCAAATTCTGCAAAATCGTCTGAATCTCGGCCTGATCGGGTCGATTGTAGATATCGATATTATCGATGTGCTTGTTGCCGTTGTAATCGTTGAAGATAGTCTGTACGGCTTTTTCGACTTCTGATTCCTGGATTAATTCGTGCATAGGGCGGTTAATTCAAATAGAAAAGGTTATAGACGAAAGACGAGATATACAACACTTGGGGCTTTGCCCCATAGTGGACGTTATCCACTTTGTGGAGACTAGAGACGAGAGAAAATCTCAAAAAATCTCTCGTCCCTCGTCTGTAGGCGCGAAGCGCCGTCCTCTCGTCTGAACTATGCGAACGTCTTCAACGCCCTCACGAGTGCGTCGATGTCGTCCGGAGAGTTGTACAGCGCGAGTGTGGGTCGCACGGTACTTTCGTAACCGAAATGCCTGAGCACCGGCTGTGCGCAGTGGTGACCAGTACGCACGGCAACACCGTAGGCGTCGAGCCTCTTGCCTACTTCTTCGTCGGAATAACCGTCGAGCTTGAAGGCGAGAGCAGATGCCTTGTTGAGTGCCGTACCTACAAGGTGGAGTCCCTTGACGGTCTTCAGTTCCTTGAGGCCATACTGCAGCAGTTCATGTTCCCAGCGGAATACGCACGGCATCCCGATTTCGGAGAGGTACTGGAGGGCAGCACCTAAGCCAACGGCATCGGCGATGCTTCCGGTTCCTGCTTCGAACTTATTCGGAATTCCGTTGTAAATCGTGCGTTCGAAGGTCACGTCGGCAATCATGTTGCCACCGCCGTGATACGGGCGGGCGGCTTCCAGCAATTCCTTCTTGCCGTAAACGACGCCGATACCTGTCGGGGCGAACACCTTGTGTCCGGAGAACACGAAGAAGTCTGCGTCGAGGGCGGAAACGTTTACCGGAATGTGCGCGATAGATTGTGCACCGTCGATGAGGATCCTCACGCCGTGCCTGTGGGCGATGGCAATCAATTCTTCGATCGGGGTGACCGTGCCGAGAACGTTCGAAACGTGAGTCACGGAGACGAACTTGGTGCGCTTCGTGAACAAGGCTTCGTAATCGTGGAGTTTGAGCTGACCGGTGGAATCACACGGAATCACCTTGATAATTGCGCCCGTTTCTTCGGCAATGAGTTGCCAAGGAACAATGTTGGCGTGGTGTTCCAAGATGGAGACGATGATTTCGTCGCCCGGCTGGAGCGTCGGCTTCACGTAAGCGTTAGCCACTAGGTTGATAGCTTCAGTGGTACCGCGCACGAACACGATTTCCTGCGAAGACGGGGCCCCGATAAAGTCACGCATGATGTTGCGGGCGTTTTCGTAGGCATCCGTCGATGCAGCCGCGAGCGTATGTGCGCCACGGTGCACGTTGGAGTTCTCGTTTTCGTAATAGTACTTGAGGCGATCAATCACCACCTGCGGACGCTGCGTCGTAGCGCCGTTATCGAGCCAGACAAGCGGATGGCCGTTGACCTGCTTCGAAAGAATCGGGAAGTCGCTACGGATTTGCGCAAGCGTCTTGGAGCCGATGCGGATGGATTCGTTGCGGGAATTGGAGCCGCTGTTTGCAGAGCCCGCCTTCACGGAATCGCCACCGAGAGAAGTCGGAGCATCAATCGGGCGAGCGTTTTCTGCCGCCTGGGTCTTGGAAAGGACCTTCGGAGAATACCCCGTCGCAGGCGCAGACGCTGCCGGGACATCGCCGAACTGCGACACAAATTCTGCTTCGGGAACCGCAGGGGCTTCCACGGAGTTGAGCCAGGTATCCGTGGAATTGCCGCCGTAGGCAAACGGAGCCGAAGAAGTCGGCTGGTCGCCATAGGTCGCAAACGGATGTTCCCAGTCGAATGCGGGAGTCTGGTTGATGGCGGCTGCCCCTTGGGCGGCGCTCACTCCCTGAGCCACAGAAGCATTCTGCACTTCGGGTGCCGCGGGAGTTGCAGCATAAGCACTGTCCGTCAAGTCGGGAAAGTACTCATTTGCCAACTGCTCCAGTTCAGCCGCATTGGGAACTCCGGCGAGCTCTTCCAGCGATCTGGTTTCTGGATTATTCGTAGTCATAGTATTCGCCAACCTCTACATCTTCAA
>JAGCGO010000073.1 GCA_017649565.1 Fibrobacter sp.
GCGAAACTCGCGCCCAACGCAAAAATCGGCGAAGGCCTTTCGGTACATTACTCCGGCGGTTCGAGCCTCTCGAAAGATGTGGCAAAGTGGCTTGAGAAAAATGGCGTGAAGACGAAATAATGTATATTCCTTGATATGCCTATTTCCGCCAAAATTCGCATGCCGCTTGATATCGCAATGACTGTCGCGACGCTCGTGCTGATGGGCGGCAATTACTTCTTTGAATCGACTGCCGTTCACGAGATTCTAGGCGTGGTGCTGCTTGTTCTGTGGACGGTGCACATCACGCTGAACCGGTGGTTTTTCCTTTCGCTGTTCAAGGGCCACTACAACGTATTCCGCATTTTGCAGGCGGTCGTGAATTGCGGGATTCTTTTGTGCGCGATTTTCCTGATGGTGAGCGGAATCATGCTTTCGAACCACGTGTTTGCCTGGCTCGGAATTGAATCGGGTGCAAGTTTTGCCCGCACGGCGCACCTGCTCGCCAGCCACTGGTATTACGCGTTCATGTCGCTCCACATCGGGCTGCATGTGAGCCTGATTGCAAACCGATTGGGGCTTGCAGGTGCATTCAAGTCAAAGACTGCCCTAATTGCAACTCGCGTGATTGCTGCTCTCGTGGCAGGCTACGGGATTTACGCCTTTGTGATTCGCGGGCTTTGGAAATACATGTTCCTGCAGCAGCCTTTTTTCTTCTTTGATGCGGAACGCGGCTACGCCCTCTTTTTCGTGGACTACATCGCCATCATTGTGCTGTTTGCCGTCGCGGTGCATTATGTGGCGAAATTGGTCAAAGCGTAGTTTTCACCTTGGTGTAGGCGTCTATTGATTGAAATTTGCAGGAACTTTGTATAAATTTAAGACGTAACAACGGAGTTTTTATGAAAGTCGTATTATTCAACGGCAGCCGTCGCGAAAAGGGCTGCACATTCACGGCTCTGAGCCTTGTGGCTGGCGAACTCAAGGCAGCGGGCATCGAGACAGAAATCTTTTTTGTGGGCGGTCGCGTGCTGAAAGGCGAAACCGACGCCGTGGTCCACGAAGCCAAGGAAATCCTTAAAACGGCTGACGCCGTCGTTTACGGCTCTCCGGTGTATTATGCTTCCCCCAGTGGCGAGATGCTGATGTTCCTGGACAGGCTTTACGGCATTGCCGAAGCGGAATTGCTCTTTAAGCCCGCCGCAACGGTTGCTTCTGCCCGCCGCGCAGGGACGAGCGCTACTCTCGACGCTTTGAACAAGTATCCGGCATTTGCGCAGCAGCCCATGGTGGCGTCGCGCTATTGGAACATGGTCCACGGTTCTAGTCCCGAAGATGTGCTGAAGGACGAGGAAGGCGTGCAGATTATGAAGGAACTGGGCCGCAATATGGCGTGGATCCTGAAGAGCATCGAAGCGGGCAAGAAGGCGGGTGTTGAACAGCCTGTTGCAGAAAAGAAAATCTTCACGAACTTTATACGATAGAATGAGAACGATGCGCTTGCGTTTCGGTAAGAACAAGAAACTCATGATTACAGCGATTATCTTATCTGTACTTTTTATTTTGGGAGACGTGGGCGTGTTGTTCTTATCGCAGGCGAGCTTCGGCCATATTCCGCAAGGCAAGCGTCTGGAGCGTATCAAGCAGTCGCCGCATTACGACGGCAAGCAGTTCGTGAACGAGGTCGAGACGGTCACCATGACGGGCGACAAGAACATTTTCGCCGTGTGGAAGGATTTTCTGTTCGGGGACAAGGCTCAGACGGTTCCGGACACCGCGTTGAACGTCATCAAGACGGACTTGAAGTCGCTCCCTGCCGACAGGGATTGGATTGTGTGGTTCGGGCATTCGTCTTACCTGATGAATTTGTCCGGGAAGAAGGTGCTGGTTGATCCTGTGTTTTACCAGGGTTCGCCGGTGAGTTTCGTGAACAAGATGTTCAAGGGCACGGACGTTTACAAGCCTGCCGACATGCCGGACATAGACTATCTGGTGATTACGCACGACCACTGGGATCACCTGGATTACCAGGTAGTTACGGAACTGGAACCCCGCGTAAAGCGCGTGGTGACTGGCCTCGGCGTGGGCGAGCATTTTGAATACTGGGACTATCCGGATGAAAAACTGGTGGAACTCGACTGGTGGGAATCTGCCGATTTGGGTGACGGTTTCAGCGTGACGGGAACGCCTGCAAGGCATTTTTCTGGACGAGATTTAAGGCAGAATAAGACGCTGTGGTCATCGTTTGCGTTCAAGTCGCCCAAGCGTACGGTGTGGATTGGCGGCGATACCGGTTACGGGCCGCACTTCGCGAAGGTCGGGAAGAAATTCCCAGACATAGACTTGGCGATTCTCGAAAACGGGCAGTACAACAAGGACTGGGCCTTGATCCATACAATGCCGCATGAACTGGGTAAGGTGATGAAAGACCTGGATGCCAACCGCTACATGACGGTTCACCATTCCAAGTTCTGCCTGAGCAAGCATTCTTACACGGAACCGCTCGAAAACGCTAAACATGCCGCCAGCGAATCGGGCAAGCCGGTGCTTATGCCGCAAATGGGCGAAGTGGTGGAGTTGGAATAAAAAAACGAAACCCCGGCCGATGATGGCCGGGGCATTTTGTTTTACTTCACGAACGCTTGCAGGTTTTTTCCTGCGTCATCGCCTTCGAGAAAACGAGGGCCTTCGATGGTCTTGTATTCAAAACCGACAAACTCAGAAAAGCAGAGTGCTGCGAACTTGCGGTCTTTTGAATAACACAGTGACAGACGCCAGTGTCCGTTCGGGGATGTTTCCGGCTTGCCATCCTTCTTGATGAGAGTCACCACTTCGCCGGGAGCAGCGAAGGCGAGTTGCTTTACCTTCTCGCCATCAGCAAGAGCGTAATCTAGGCATAGCCCGACAACGGGGGAATTGGTCGGGGTGTAGGTGACATTTGTGATAAAGCCGAAAAACTTCTTTTCGACCTTGATATACGGTTTTTCGAAGAGGGCTTTCGCCATCTCCATCTTGGAAATGTTTTCCATAATTCTTTCTCTTTTTTGAAAATTGTTGAATAAGTACACTGAGCTTGTCGAAGTGCACATTAATGAGTTTTTGAGAAAGAACTTGTTAACAGAGAATCCGTTTCAGCGTAAAAACGTAATAATCCTTGGAGACATGGTAAGAAAGCGGAGACGGGAAGCCGTTTCGTTGAAGATTCGTTGCCGAAACATTCTTGATGCGATGAAGTTTTTCGCCCTTGAAAAGGCTGCCGTCGCGGCCGATGATCCTGTAAAGTGGCCCACCGCGTTGCGGCCGTAAGGAAACTTGCGAAAATGGCCTGCGATTCCCTAGAAAC
>JAGCGO010000074.1 GCA_017649565.1 Fibrobacter sp.
CGACTTCGACAAGAAGCCCGGACTCGAAGGTACCGCCAGCGGCAAGGTCGTCTCCCTCAGCGGAGGCTCTGACGCCATCAGGCCTGTCCGCGTGGCAAGTTCCAGCAAGATGCTCGTAAGCGTACAGCCGGGCATGGTGACGGCATCGTTCAGCGCAAGCAAGGCCGCTCCGGCAAAGGCCCTGCTCTTGAACACCAAGGGCCAGGTCATCGCCCAGCAGGAATTCACTGCAAGCAAGGGCAATAACGCAGTCGAACTGCGTAACTCCTACCGCGGCGTTGCAATGCTCGTCGTGCGCCAGGGTAGCCAGCAGCTCGTACAGAAGGTTATACTAAAGTAATACACATATTCCGGCACTGTTTAGAGGTGTTGGTGCCGGAAAACCCTGAACTGGGTGTGTGGAAGTCCCCCGCGGCAAAGCCGCGGGGGATATTTTGTTTTGATACCGCTCGTTCGGCGCGGTCCTTACCACATCTTGTCGAACTTCTTGCGGTTCTTTTCTTCGTCTTTCTTTTCCTGCACGATGGCGTCGATTACGGCGGCAACCGTCAGGTTGAAGATGTCATGCACGGAGGCGTCGGAGTCGGTAAAGTGCACCGGCTTGTTCAGGCCCATCTGCACAGGACCGATGGATTCGCCCACGCCCATTTCCAGGAGCATCTTGCAAGTGGTATTTGCAGAAGAGAGGCACGGGAAGATAAGCGTATTGACCGTCTGGCCCTTGATCTTGTTGAACGGGTACTTGGTGTCGCGCAAATCCTTGTCGAGAGCCACGTTCACCTGCATTTCGCCATCGAGAGCGTAATCCGGATACTGTTCGTGAATCGTCTTCACAGCTTCGCGGACCTTGTTCACAGTGCCTCGAGCAGCTTCCTTGTCGCTGCCGAAGTTCGCGTAGCTCAACATCGCCATCACCGGTTCGTGTGCAAAGAAGCGCACGGCGTCGTGAGTGAGCTTGACGATATCCACGAGCGTTTCTGCATCGGGGTCGCGATTCACCAGCGTATCGGCCAGGAAGAACGTTCCCTTTCTGGTCGAAAGGATATGCATGGCGCCAAAGTGCTTGTATTCCGGGCGGATACCGATAATTTCCTTGGCGAGTTCAATCGTTTCGGAATACTTGGAGTAACCACCGGAAATGAGGGCATCGGCATCGCCCACCTTCACCATCATCATACCGAAGTGGTTCGGTTCGAACATGTCGTCGCGGGCTTCTTCGAGCGTCACGCCGTTACGGCCATTTTCTTCGGAGTAGATTTCGGCATACTTGCGACGGCGTTCGAATTCTTCCGGAGAACGCGGGTTCACAATCTTGATGCCCGTAAGGTCGAGCTGTTCGCGCTGGGCAATAAGCTGGATGCGTTCGGGGTTACCGAGCAGAATCGGGTGCGCAACGCCTTCAATCTTAGCCTGAACAGCGGCCTTGAGCATGTTGAGGTTGCTTTCGGCAAACACCACGCGTTTCGGGTTGCTGCGAGCCGTATCGCTGAACTGACGGATGAGCTTGTTGTCGTAGCCCATCATGTCGCGCAGGCGGTCATAGTAGGCATCCCAATCGGTAATCGGCTTGCGGGCCACGCCACTTTCGATAGCGGCCTTGGCCACAGCGATAGACACATCGGTCAAGAGGCGCGGATCGAGCGGCTTCGGAATCAAGTATTCCTTGCCGAAGGTAAAGCGCTGAGAGTTGTAAGCAATGTTCACCACATCCGGGACCGGCTTGTGGGCAAGGGCTGCAATGGCACGCACGGCGGCGTGCTTCATGTGTTCGTTGATGCAGGTGGCTCGAACGTCGAGGGCGCCACGGAAAATGTACGGGAAACCGATAACGTTGTTCACCTGGTTCGGATAGTCGCTGCGGCCCGTTGCAAAAATCAGGTCGCCACGGCTTGCCATGGCTTCTTCGTAGCTGATTTCGGGGTTCGGGTTGGCGAGTGCGAAAACGATCGGCTGGTCGGCCATGCTGCGGACCATTTCGCGGGTAAGGACGTTAGCCTTGGAAAGACCGACGAACACATCGGCGCCCTTCATAGCATCGGCAAGCGTTTCGATATCGGTGCGGTCGGTCGCAAAGAAAGCCTTCGCTTCGGTAAGGCCCTTACGGTCCTTGCGAATCACGCCCTTGCTGTCGCACATTACAAGATTTTCTTTCTTAAGACCGAGCGACAAGTAGAGGCGCGTGCAAGCGCAAGCGGCTGCACCCGCACCGTTCACCACCATCTTCACGTCGCGAATGCTCTTGCCAGCAACTTCGATAGCGTTCAGGAGGCCTGCAGAAGAAATGATGGCCGTACCGTGCTGGTCGTCGTGCATCACGGGGATGTCGAGTTCAGCCTTCAGGGTATCTTCGATTTCGAAGCATTCCGGAGCCTTGATGTCTTCGAGGTTGATACCGCCGAACGTCGGGGCGATACCCTTCACGATTTCGATGAACTTCTTCGGGTCCTTCTCGTTGATTTCGATGTCGAAGACGTCGATGCCCGCGTAAATCTTGAACAGGAGCGCCTTGCCTTCCATCACCGGCTTGCCCGCGAGGGCGCCGATATCGCCGAGGCCGAGAACCGCCGTGCCGTTAGAAATCACGGCGACGAGGTTGCCCTTGCCCGTATATTCGTAGGCCAAGTTGTTGTCCTTCTCGATCTCGAGACAGGGGGCGGCAACGCCCGGAGTGTAAGCGAGGCCCAGGTCCGTCTGGGTGCTGTGCGGCTTGGTCGGCACGATTTCAATCTTGCCGGGTTTTCCCATGGAGTGGTATTCGAGGGCCTTTTCTTTCAAATCCTTGCTCATCTTGGCTCCTTGATTTTTTGGGGCCAAATATAGAAAAAAGTTTACAAAAGGCCAAGGATGCTATAGCAACATTCTTTGAAATTGTCATCCCGAACCCCTCCAAAAAGCCCCTTTAGGCGCCCCCCGCTCCAAAATGACGCTGACAAACAAAAACTGCCTTTCTATCTTTTTGCCCGTCAACGAGTTACAAGGATTTCAAAATGGAAGCTTTAAACGCATTTCTCGATACCATCGACGGTTACGTGTGGGGCATACCCCTCATCGGCATCGTCCTCTTCGTAGGCATCCTGCTCACGAGCCGTCTCGGCGTCTTGCAGGTGACAAACCTCGGCAACGCGCTGCGCTACATGCTCCACAGCGAAAAGGAAGGCGAAGGCGAAGTTTCGAGCTTTGCCGCGCTCTGCACCGCGCTTGCGGCAACCGTCGGCACGGGTAACATCGTGGGTGTCGCGACCGCCATCGGCACGGGCGGCCCGGGCGCACTCTTCTGGATGGAAATCGCCGCATTCTTCGGCATGGCGACCAAGTACGCCGAAGGCCTGCTCGCGGTCAAGTACCGCAAGGTCGACAACGATGGCAAGGTTCTAGGCGGCCCCTTCTACTACATCGAAACAGGTATCAAGGAACGTTTCGGGCTCAACTTCAAGTGGCTCGCCGTGCTGTTCGCCGTGTTCGGCGTGCTCGCGGGCCTGCTCGGCATCGGCACCATCACGCAGGTGAACGGCATTACCTCGGCAGTAGCAACGGTCATCCCCACTGGCGAATTCATCAACCTCGCCGGCAACTCGGTCTCTTACTCCACGGCCATCGCAGGCCTGCTCTGCGCGGCATTCACTGCCTGCGTCATCATCGGCGGTCTCAAGCGCATCGCGAAGGTCGCGCTCTACATCGTGCCGTTCATGGCCATCTTCTATATCATCTTCTGCCTGCTCATCTTGGGCTTCAACTTCTCGAACATCTCGACAGCCATCGAGACCATCATCCGCGCGGCATTCAACCCGAGCGCAGTCACCGGCGGCGTGGTGGGCACCATCTTTATCGCCATGCAGAAGGGTATCGCCCGCGGTATCTTCAGTAACGAGGCGGGCCTCGGTTCTGCACCGATCGCTGCCGCCGCAGCCAAGACCAAGGAACCTGTTCGCCAGGGCCTTGTTTGCATGACGGGCACCTTCATCGATACGATCGTCATCTGCTCCATGACTGGCCTTGCCATCGTGGTCACGGGCGCATGGACTCCGGAACTCGGCCTGCAGGGCGTGAACATCACCATGGAAGCATTCACCCGCGGGCTCACGAACCTGCCCGCCGGCGCAAACATCGCTCCGTACATCCTTACCGTGGCACTCGTGTTTTTCGCGTTCACCACCATCCTCGGGTGGGCTTACTACTCCGAGCGCTGCCTGGAATACCTCATCGGGCGCGGCAAGAAGAACGCCATCCTCGCCTACCGCTGGGTTTACGTGGCCGCGGTGTTCATCGGCCCCTACCTCACGGTGAGCGCCGTGTGGACCAGCGCCGACATCTTCAACGGGCTCATGGCCTTCCCGAACCTCGTGGCACTGATTTTGCTCTCTGGCATTGTCGCCCGCGAGACGAAGAAGTTCTTCGTGAAGCTCGAGAAGGAGAAGGAGTAACGCACACGCGGCCCAAATCGGCCGGCATCAGTATGTGTGCTACCAGCCCATCATCTCGGCGATTTCTGCGCCGATGAGGCCATCTTGCATGGTCATGGAGAGGATGCGCTGTTCCAATTCACTTGGCGGGTCCATGGGGCCTTCGCGATCAGAAACTTCGCGCAAAAGCAATTCGCCGAGGGCGGCATGCAATGCGAGCGACGCATCGATGTACTTGAGGTGCGTCGGTTCTTCTAGGATAAAGTTCAGAGGTTTCTTTTCGGCGAGCACGCGACTTGCCGGGACGCCTGGCCCATATTCGTCTTCCACGCCCATGTTGGCAAGCACCGCGCCTGAGGCGAGTAAGGCATCCACCACCTGCGGGCGGTCAAGCGCACCCTTCACGCCTGTCGCTGTCACCACAAAATCGGCACCACGCACGAGCGACGCGACCGCATCCAAATCGTTGCAGTCCGTGACCGGCACATCGTTCGCATCCAAGAACGGATTAGAACCGCGCGAGCAGTCTGTCACCACATGCACGCTTGCTCCGGAGCGCAACAGCTGAAGCACAATGCCCTGCCCCACCTTGCCGCTCCCGAACACTACAAACTTCTTGCCGGCGCCGTCAGCACCCGAATCTAAACTGTCACCAGACTCGAAATCGTACCCGAGCTGGGCGAGAGCGCGTACGTAACCCTCCCCCGTCCCGAGGCAAGTCTCGATGCGTTTCACTATCCCGCTGTCGGCCACATAAACCGGATGTTCGCACTTCTCGTAGAACTGCACGCCACTGCGCGTGAGCTCCACAAACCCGAATCGCGGATGGCATGTCGAAAACTGGCCTGCACAATCCAATATCAGGTCAAACCCGCGACCAGCGGCTTCCATCTCAAGCGCCTCTTGCAACCCGACCACTGGAATACCATTTTTGCGCACAACATCCACGATACCAGGGTCACAAGGCATCCCGCCAGCCACCCCAACGACAAGGTCTGCCCCGCCCGCAATAAGTGAACGGTACTGCAAAAGCGTATTCCTAAAAACCGGTGTTGCCACCAATAAACGAAGAGCCCGAAATGGCCTCGTACCCGACCATTCATGGGCCAAGGCCAAAAGAGCCGGATATTCCGCTTTTGTATAACAAGAATTTACAATGTCATCGAACTGCATGACACTAATATAGATACTAAAAACGCCCTAAAATTGCCGTTTTTGCGTAAAAAAAGGCAAATATCCGTTGCTAAGTTATACAACGCAAAAAAAAGGGCATCAAAGGCCCTATGTCAGCCAATAATATAGATTCTTAATTGATCAACAAATTGGAGAGTAATATGGAAAAAAAATTCATTCCCGCAGCCCTCGCCATCACATTCGGCGTCGGGCTTTCTTTCGCACAGACCGCCGAAATCGCCACATGGTCAGGTTTCCGCAAGGGCGCAGCTTCTTTCACTTTCGATGACGGTGCTCCGAGCCACGTGAGCGACGCTGGTCCGATGTTCAAGAAATATGGCTACAAGGCTACCTTCAACGTGGTGGTAAACTGGAACCCCAACTGGAGCGGATTCCAGGGTTTGGCCGACGAAGGGCATGAAATCGCAAGCCACAGCAATAGCCACGGCAATAACATGAGCGGCGAAGAAGCCTCTTCGAAAAAAAACATCGAAGGCAAAATCAAGCAGAAATACGGCATCATCACAGTCGCCTACCCGAACTGCAACGTGCCTAACGAAAGCGCCGTTCTCCAGAACTACATCGTGGGCCGTATCTGCAACGGCAGCTGGAAAGGCATGAATGATGAAATGGGCAAGGACGGTCCATCCAACTGGGCTCAGGTCCCCGCTACCATGACTGGTGCCGAAGGCCAGATCAAGAGCA
>JAGCGO010000075.1 GCA_017649565.1 Fibrobacter sp.
CAGATGGTCTCCAACCTCAAGGACCTGATTCCGGGCGCCAAGCACTGGCCGCGCTTCGTGCAGAACCTCTCCGAACGCTTCGAGGCCCGTTTCTGCACGCTCAAGGTCGAAGACACCCCGGCCGTGCTCCTCAAGGGCATGGCAGGCTCCGTGCTCCCGATCGCGGTCGCACACGGCGAAGGCCGCGCGGAATTCGCTAGCCGCGAAGCCGCCGAAGCCTGCCTCAAGACCGGTCTCGTGGCGCTGCGCTACGTGGATGGCAAGCACGAATACACCGAACGCTACCCGCTGAACCCCAACGGTTCTCCGTTCGGCATCAACGGCCTCTGCTCCGAAGACGGCCGCGCCCTCGTGATGATGCCGCACCCGGAACGCGTATTCCGCACCTGCCAGTACTCCTGGCATCCGGCGGAATGGGGCGAAGACGGCCCGTGGATGCAGCTGTTCCGCAACGGCCGCATCTTTGTCGGTTAATATTTTCGCTGATTGATTAAGCGCTATTCCAGTTCGAGTTCGTTCTGGATGGCGCCTTCCATACAGAGTAGACGGCGTTTGATGTCGGTGCCGAGGACGTACCCACTGAGTCCGCCGTTGCTGCTGATGACCCGGTGGCAGGGAATGATGATTTGCAGCGGGTTGGCGTGCAATGCGTTCCCGACAGCGCGTTCTGCACCCGGATGGCCGACAGCTTCGGCAATCTGCCTGAACGTGCGTGTCTCGCCATAGGGGATTTCCCGCACTTTTTCCCAGACTTCAACCTGGAATTCCGTGCCGATAATGGTTATGGGAATCGTGAATGTGCGCAGTTTGCCTGCCAGGTAGGCGCTGAGTTCGGAAGCTGCCTTCTTGTATGCTGCGGCAGTCTTTCTGCTCAGGCTCGCGTCCGGCATAGCTTTTGCTCCGGCGCATGCCTTGACCTCGCTCGGGATGGCCTGCAAGCTGCCGGCCTTGTCGCTTTCGTAGCTTAGACCGCAGAGGTTTGCGCCTTCGAAACGGAAGACCCACTGGCCCCACATGTTCCTGTGGCGCACTTCCTTGAATCTTTCGTCCATGATAGCCATGCGATAAATATAAATTCAGTTGCGCCGGAATGGCTCGGGCATGGCCTTGCGCTTGCGTGTTGTCTACAATATTTTGCGAATTCCGGGAATTTTCCGGAACAGGCGGACTATATACAGCGATAATCCGAAGAAAACTACGGCCATGAGCGGAGCCGTGACAATCGGGTGGGGAATAAGCATCGACAGGTGGAGCCCATAGAAAATCTTGATGAACATGGGGTGGATGAGGTAGACCCCGAGCATGCATTTGGATATGTCGATTAGCCGGGAGTCGACCGTGGTAGTCGCGCTGTATTTTGTCCGGAAGTAGCAGAAAATGGCCGCCGCGATGAGGAATGTCATTGGGCGGAAGTTCCCGAAGAAGTATTCGTTGGGTGCTGATCTCGCCAGGCTGAAATAAGTAGAGTAGAAGAACGAGATAAACCAGGAGATTGCCGCTAGTGAGTAGAGAATCTTGCGGGCTTTTTGCCCTAGGCCGTAATGAGCGATGTAGAATCCCGAAAGGTAGAACCCGGCGAACGTGGTGGTGCCCTGGATGCCGATGTTCTTGTAGATGGAAATGTGCTCTAGCTTGTAAAGCAGGTGGTTTGCCGTGGGGAGCACAAGCCCAAATGCGAAGAACAGCGCGATGACGTAGAGGACCATGTGCGGGCTCGCATTCTTCGTAAATACCCGTAGGGCGGGCGTAATCAGATACAGTCCCGCCAAGGTGTAAAGGAACCAGAGGTGCGTTGCGGGGCGCGTGAACAGGGTGATGGGGGTGGAAATGTAGTCCACCCAGTCCCCGCTTTGGCAAATGACATTGATGAACCCGTACAGGAGTCCCCACGTCAAGATCAAGATGAGGATTCTGGGGAGCTTCTGGGTGAGAATCTTCCTTGGCGGCTGCTCATAATTGGGCGAAAGCATGAATGCTCCGCTGATCATGATGAAAACGCCCACTCCGAATCGTGTCAGGCTGTTCAGGAATGTCAGAACGAAAAAGTCGGGTGTGCTGACGGGGGTATCGTACCAGGCCGACGTTACGGTATGCTGGAATACAACTGTGAAGGCTGCGATGATGCGCAACCATTCAGCGTATTTCTCGCGATGTCCTTGCGGGTTCTGTTGTGCCCCCGTCTGCATTTTACTTGATTGTCACCATGTTGACTTGGTTTCCGGCACGGATGATGTAGGCGCCCGTGTGCGGAATGCCAATGGAAAGTCCGTGGCCTGTCGCCGTTTCCTTGGCGATGAGGTGACCCTGCATGTCGGTGACGACGACCTTCGTTCCTGCCTGGACTCCGTTGATGCTCACGGTATGTCCGGAAGTCAGGACGAAGAACTGCTGGAACGGCCTTGTCCCTGCGATGGCGTCTTCGTTGTCCTTCTTCGGTTCATATGTCAGAGCGGGCAATTTGGAGTCCTTTGCCTTGCCCCAGATGGAACCGTCGATATCTCCAACCTTGTAATCCTGCAATTTCTTGAGTACAGTGCCGTTTTCAAAGTCTTTCTTGTCGGCAGGGTCTCCGCCGTATCTGGAGGTCACTCCTTCAGGATAGAACGTGTTCCTGATGGAAATCTGGATGCCGTTGTAGTGCGCGCCGATCAGGGCGTCGGCATGTTCCGAACCGCTCACCTTGCCAAAGTTGTACGAATTGGTAATGGTGACGACTTCGCCGGCAACACCGGCAATTCCGCCTCCGGTGAACATGGCGCTGACAATTCCCGAGTTGAAGCAGTTTGTGATGGTCAGCGTGTACTTGCTGAGCGTGTCCTGATCCGGGTCGACAATTCCCGAACCCAGGAGACCGCCGACATTGTTGTAGCCAACAATGGTGGAGGTGTTGTAGACGCCTGTCATGGAAAGATTGGCCGCAGTTGCTTCGCCGACAATGCCGCCGACGTAGGTATAGCCATCAATGTAAGAATCCACAAGTCCGAGGTCCTTGATGACAACGGGGTCTTTTTTGGTACCGCCGACGACGGAGCCGAAGAGGCCGATAGCGTTTGCAGAATCCTTGAAGAACAGACCGGAAATCTTCTTCTTGTTACCGTCGAATATCCCGGCGAAGTTGTTTATCGGGGTCCAAGGCTTGATTTCCGTCTTTTGGGTGTTGAGCCTGCCGTTATCCTTGAGCAAGTCCTCGTTTATGGTAATGTTGTCTATCAACTTGCCGCATGCGGCGGAATCTCGTGTCATGCTGTCCGTGCCGTTCACAATGGCGGCGAAACCGTACAGTTCTTCGACGGAGCCAATCTGGTAGCAACCGTTGTCCTTTTCGGGTTCCTTCGGAGTGACTTTTACGAGGCTGAAGTTGAATGTCTCGCTGCTGGAGGAACTGGAGACGGAACTGGAAGATACCTTCTTGCTGCTGGAACTGCTCTTGCCCTTGCTGCTGGAACTGCTCTTGCCCTTGCTGCTGGAGCTACTCTTGCCCTTACTGCTGGAACTGCTCTTGCCCTTGCTGCTGGAAGACTTCGCAGAGGAACTAGAAGTCGGCTTGAAGGTTGCCTTGAACGAGGTGTCCGCCTTGACTTTGACAGTGCGGGACGCCTTGGTACTGCCGTCATTCCATTCCTTGAAGTAGTAGCCTTCGAAAGCGGTTGCTTCAATCGTGACTTCTTCTCCGCAGGAATATTTACCCGCACCCGAGACAGAACCCATCGTAGTGTCGTTGACGGAGAGAGTCAGCTTGCAGAGAATTTCTTCCCACTTTGCGTAGAAGGTCAAGTCGGCCGTGTCTTTTTTGGAAATGGAAGTTATGGTGTCTCCTTTGAATTTTGCATTGTCGAACCAACCCTTAAACGTGAATCCTTGACGGCTGGGTGTGGGGAGGTCTGTCTTGATGCCCACGATGTACTGGTTTTTCACCGTGTCGCCCTTGGTAATGACAAGTGTGTAGTTGGCGAGGGTCAAGTTCTTGATTTTCCCGCTGAGGTCGGGATGAGATCCTTTCTTGACGGTTTGACCCCACACGGAACCGTCAACCTTGTCGTCCTTATAGTTCTTGAGCGCAAGGAGGACCGTACCGTTCTCGAATTCAGCTTGGGATGCCTTGGTTGCGCCTTTCGGAGTCGTGTCGTCGTTCTTGACTTTGAGAGAATCGAGGAAGAACGAGTTCTTGATGGAAAATGTCGATTCGCCCTTGGCGTGTGCGACGATCCCGTTGATAAGATTCTTTCCGGAAATATCTCCGAGATTATATGTATTGGTGACGGAAATCTTTCCCCCGGCTGCGGCAATGATACCTGCGGCAACCTTGCTGCCATTGACTGCACCGATGTTGTAAGTGTTATAAATGTGTACGGTTCCGGATTTCACAATGCCCAGGATGCCGGCGGCCGTATCGCCAACGACAGTACCTTCGTTGTAAGAATTGAAAATGACGGCATTGGCGTCTGAACGAACGATGCCGACAATACCGCCCGAAATGTGTTCAGATTCGAAATAGGAATCTTTGATGCCCACGTTCTTGATTGTTGTGGGATTGCCGTCTTTGCCGATGGAACCGAACAAACCGACGGTGTCCTTTTTTCCGCCCTTGAAATACAGTCCGGAAATGGTCTTTCCGTTTCCGTCGAATGATCCGCCGAAACTCATGATCGGGGTCCAGGAGGCGAGGTCTTCTTCATCGGCTTTCAGCGAACCGTCGTCATCGAGAACGTCTTCGTTTATCGTGATGTCCTTGACGAGAATGCCGCAGGCCGTCTTGTCTCGGTCATGTTCTTCAAGAGTTCCGTTGACTAGTGCGGCAAATCCGAACAAATGATCGGCGGTTTCGATTTGATAGCATCCGTCGTCGTCGGTGTCCGGGAGTGCCGGTGTGATTTCGGGGGCGTCCGCAAATACAAGCGTGGCCATTGAAATGAGACAGGAAGCGATAAAGGTTAGGTTTTTCATAGAATCCCCAAAAACAATCAAGGTTTTAACATCCTGCAGATAAAATACAATTGATTTTGACCAAGAGATAGTAAAAAAAATATAGCAGCAGCCAATTTCCACCCCAAATTAGAAATGTAAAAATCAATTAAACGAAATTTGTGAGAAACAAAAAATCCCCGCAAAAAAGCAGGGACTTAAAAATGTTTGGGAAAAGCTCCTATGGAACATAAGACGAAGCTTATCGGAGTGTGGATGCAAGGCGTCCGTGCCCCGTAAAAAAAATCCCTGCAAAAAAGCAGGGACTTTAAATCGATAAAAATTGAATTTTTAGGGAGCAGATACGAGGCGTCCGAAGTCCGTAGCGTACTAGTCGTACGTGAGGACTTCGGCAACGAAGTAAATGCCCCTAAAAAACAATTTTTACTTGACCTTGAGAGCGCCGCGTTCCAGCTTGATTGTAAAGTTGGTCACGTCGCAAACTTCGCTCGGACCCCAGTACTGGATCGGACCCGGGTAGGTGTAGGATTCAGTCTTGGCCCAGACGTCGCGGTTCTTGGCGAAGAACTTGAACGGAGCACCGTCGAGTTCGACGAGAGCCTTCTGGATAACCGGCTTGTCGGCACCGTGACGACGTTCGATGTTCATCATCATGGTGATAGGAATGCCACCGGC
>JAGCGO010000076.1 GCA_017649565.1 Fibrobacter sp.
ATCCCCGACGAGAACCGCTTCATTTTCCACTTCAAGAAGGACGGCGAACCGCTGGTGAGGTCCATTACGGCAGAAGGCCCGATCGAGGCCGCCCTCATGCTCATGCGCGAAATCGGCATGCCGGTGGAACTCGTGAAGTACCGCCAGCTCGTCGTTCCCGAGAAGGACAAGTTGTGGGCGGGCCGCGGGCTTAGCCGCATGCTCCTGAAGGCGGGCGATGCCGAGGTCGAAGGCCGCGGTGTCAGTAGCGATACGCTCAAGGCCAACATGCGCGCCATCTTCGGCGGTGTGAACCTGCTGTATAAGAAGTAATTCGGAGGCCCCATGCTCGAACAACTCAAGCGCCCTTTCAAGAGACACTACGAAAAGTACCGCGGTAAGCTGGATGGCTTTGTCGGTCCGGTCAAGGAATCGGCGTCTAAGTTGTTCGCTATGCTCCCGAAGGGGGAGGCCTTCGCGGGTTCCGAGGACTTGGGCCAGGAATCCGACGGCTCCACCTCGGGCGGCAAACCCGGCCTGCTTGCCAAGCTCAAGGATTTCAAGAAGTCCATCAAGGGCCTTTCCGACTTCCAGAAGCTCATCCTGTTGACCATCGCGGTCGTGCTCCCTGCGGGTATCCTAATTGCGGTGGCGTTGGCTGGCTTCCTGCGCCGTAAGAAGTAGTTTTTTTTTGTAAAGAGGAGGAGAAAAAATGAAGTCGGTTTCAAGGTTGTCTTCGTGGAAGTTGCTGGCCCTAGTCGGGGCTTTTGCTTGCACAATGCTTGTCGCTTGCGGAGACGATGGAAGCGATGTCTTCCTGACGCGCTCTGACACGGAGTCGTCGGATGTTTCGTCATCTTCCGCCCAATCATCCTCGTCTTCGGACAGGTATTCTTCGAGCGTGAGGTCTAGCAGCGCTCGCTCCAGCAGCAGTATAAGCGTGGCTTACGCGGAACCTTGTAGAGACGAGTACTTTGATGATTGCGAATACGGAACCCTGGTTGACGAACGTGATGGGCAATCCTACAAGACCGTAAAAATCGGTGACCAGTGGTGGATGGCCGAGAACTTGAATTTTGCCTACCTGCAGCCGACCGAAACTCGAGATTCCTCCAGTTTTTGCTACGATGACGATGCTTTGAATTGTGAAAAATATGGTCGCTTGTATTTATGGGGCGCAGCGATGGACAGTGCCGCTATTTATAGCGATGACGGCATAGGATGCGGGTATATTCACGATTGCAATCCCGCTGAGAGGGTGCAGGGTGTTTGCCCTCAGGGTTGGCATGTGCCTACAAGGGCTGAATTCATGGTTCTTTATGAATCCGTAGGCGGTTATGACGATAATGTTGTTGCAAAGAAAAAATTGATGGCGGTCGATGAATGGCGCGACTGCGGTGCTGGGTGTACAGACTCCTACGGGTTCACTGTTCTGCCCGTAGGCTATTTCGATGAAAAGTATGAGGACTTGGGCAGCAATGCGCTTTTCTGGAGTTCTACTCCATATGATGAGGGGTCTTCTACTGATAACGCCTACTATATGTATGTCAATTTTTATATGGGTTTTGGTACTGCTGACAAAGATGATGCCAACTCTGCGAAATCGGTCCGTTGCTTAAAGGACTAAACTTGATGCTCTCTTCCCCTTTGCCTAAAGATCTTTCTCCGTCGCCGTTTTTTGTGTTCTGTCTAGCTATTTGTTCCATTGTCGGAATAAAGTAACGCTCAGTAGTGAACTTATTGTATATTTACGAAAAAAAGGAGGATTTTGTGAAAAAAAGTCTTTTGCTACTTGGAACCGGCATCTTCTTGACGGCGCTTTTCTCCGCTTGCGGCGATAACGGTTCGTCTACGGATGTTGACGATTCGTCTTCCAGTGTCGCTGACGACAACGGATATTCGTCATCTTCCGTTTGGGCATGGGATACCCTTCCAGCGGCGTTGCAATATTTTGTTGATTCGCTGCCCGAAATGAATCCGGTAACCGCTCCTTGCAAAACGGATAGCTCTGATACTTGTGAATATGAGTTCTTGACTGATGACCGAGACGGCCATGTCTACAAGGCCGTCAAAATTGGTAACCAGGTCTGGATGGCACAAAACCTGAACTTCGAAACGGGGAAAAGCGTTTGCTTTGAAAACGCCGATTCCAATTGCGCTGTGTATGGGCGCTTCTATACATGGGCGGAGGCGATGGATAGCGCTGCCGTTTTCAGTACGAATGGCAAGGGCTGTGGTCATGAAAATGAATGTTTGCCGACATACCCCGTACGGGGAATTTGCCCAGAAGGTTGGCATTTGCCGACAACGGATGAATGGTGGATTTTGCTTCGAGCTGTGGTTGACACGAGTTTTAGAGGTAATCAGTTGGATACCGCTGGTTCCATGGCAGGAATGGTGTTGAAATCTACGAGCGGCTGGAACGCGAGCGAACCCGGCGGATGGTACATCCCCTGTAGTGATTCGATTTTTTGTTTTGTTCCTAGCGGAAATGGTACGGATGAATATGGGTTCACCGCATTGCCGGTAAGCTACCAGCTTGTTTCTGGAAAATGGTTGTATGGAGACTTTGCCTATTTTTGGAGTTCTTCAGAGTCTGATGAAATTCCTGGTTGTGCTGAGATAATGGGGTTGACAGGTGAGTATTTTAGGGCTTCGCTACTCGGTTCTAGAATGTATAATCGGGAAAGTATTCGTTGCCTTAAGGACTAGCTATTAATCACTTCCTATGCTTTCTTCCCGTTTGCCTAAAGATCTTTCTCCGTCGCCGTTCTTTGCCGAACTGGAACGCGTGAAGGCGTGTGCGAAAAAGGATGCTGCCGAGGGAGGGCTCCCGTTTATCGACATGACGGTAAGCAGTCCTGTTCGTGCTGGCTTGCCGATAGACTTGAATGCGGCGGTGGACGAAGGCCGCGAATCCTTTGGTTGCTGGAATCCCGATGCGGCGGGCTGGAAGTCTGCGCGCGAGGCGGTGGTGGAATATTACCGCGAACGTGGTGGCAATTTTGATGCGGGCCAGATTATCCTTACCGCGAGTACGAGCGAGGCCTATTCCGTATTGTTCAAGGCGTTCTGCGATCCGGGCGATATAATTCTGACGCCGATGCCCGGCTACCCGCTGCTCGATACGCTTGCCCAGCTGGAACATCTGGAATGCGCGCCGTACTTTTTAAGTCTTAAACGGGAGAATAAAAAAAAGATCCCCGCCTGCGCGGGGATGACATCGGGCGTGGATTTTCGATTCATACTCGATACCGACAGCCTGCTGGCCGCGCCGGAGCGTGCGAAAATCCTGCTGCTCGTCTCTCCGCACAACCCGACGGGGCACTGCATTTCGCGTACCGAGTGGAACGAGGTTGTTTCTTTTTGTGAACAACATAATTTAATCCTCGTGGTGGACGAAGTCTTCGGCGATTACGTTTTTTCGCCGGAGGTCCGCCGCAGTTGGGAATACCTGATGGGCGGTGGGCGAGAGTCTCTTTGGGATGCCGGTGGCGGCGACTTCATTAACCTTCCCGAAGACGGACCCAAGTGCCCCATCTTCTGGCTGAACGGCTTAAGCAAGGCCGTAGGTTCCCCGCAGCTCAAGCTCGGCTGGATGGTTTTCTACGCGCCCCGCGAACGCTTTGAAGAAATCCGCGCGGCACTCGAATTCGTGGAAGACGCCTACCTGAGCGTGTCCGCCCCGGCGCAGGCTCTCGGCTCCGCGCTCCTCAAGCAGTCCGCCGCCTACGAATCGCGCGTCAAGGAACGCCTTTTGCAGAACTGGCAGACCCTTCGCGAAGCCTTCCCGTCCAAGTACTGCCCCGAGGTTCTCGGCGGCTGGTATGCGGTAGTGCGCCTGGGCGAAGACGACGAGGAACTCACGCTTCGCTTGCTTAAGGAAAAGCATGTGCTGGTCCAGCCCGGTTTCTTCTTCGATTTCGATGAGGACGGCTGGGTGGTAATCTCGCTCCTGCAGGATCCGGCGCAGTTTAAGGAAGCAGTGGAGAGAATTTTGTATATTACACGCGGAAATTGAACAGGTTGTAACGTGGAAAAGAAAAAGATTTTGCTCATCAACTGGCGCGACATCAAGAACCCGGAAGCGGGCGGCGCCGAACTGTACTTTCACGAGATTTTCAAGCGCATCAATACCCGCAACTACGAGGTGACCGTCCTTTCGCATAGCGTGAAGGGACTGCCTGCCGAAGAGGTGGTCGACGGCATGCGCACCATCCGCACGGGCAACAAGTTCCTGTTCAACTACACGGCGCACCGCTACGCCCGCAAACACCAGCACGAATACGACCTCATCGTGGAAGACCTGAACAAGATTCCGTTCTTCACGCCGTGCAACACGAAGGTCAAGCGCCTGCACATGGTGATGCACTTTTTCCGCAAGTCGATTTTCCGCGAGGCGTTCTTCCCGATGGCGCTATACGTGTACCTGATGGAACGTGCGGTGGCACTTTTTTACAAGGGTGAAAACTTCCTCGCGATTTCGCAGAGCACTGCCGACGAGATTGCCGACATGGGTATCAAGCCCAAGTGGACCGAGGTGGTGGAGCCGGGTATCGATACCGAGTACTTTCACCCGACTGAAAAGAAGGCCGACCCTCCGGTAATTTCTTACGTGGGTCGCCTCATGAAGTACAAGAACGCGCAGTTTGTCATCAATGCCATGCCGCGCCTCCGCGAACTGGTGCCGGGCATAGTGCTCGAAGTCGCTGGCGGGGGAGACTACCGCGGCGAACTCGAAAAGCTGGTGGATAAGCTCGGCGTACGCGATTCCGTGAAGTTCCTCGGGCGCGTCTCCGAAGATGAAAAGCGCAACCTGCTGAGCCGTTCTTCCCTGTTCATCAATCCCTCCTTCAAGGAAGGCTGGGGCATCAACAACATCGAGGCGAACCTCTGCGGCACGATTTCGATGAGTAACAACGTCGCGGGCCTCAAGGATTCCGTGGTGGACGGCGTGACCGGCCTCCTGTATGAAAATGACGACCCCGAGGGGTTCTGCCAGAAGGCTGCGGCGGTGTTGCACGACCGGGCCCGCCTGGCAACACTGGAAAAAAACGCCCGTGAGCGTGCCTTGACCATGAGTTGGGACGCTATGGCCGATAAAATGGAAAAAGTTGTTGAAAAAGCGTTCGTATAGCGTTTTTTCGCGACTTTTTTTTGTTAAATTTGCTCCCGTGATTGCCCCCTGCGGTTTGTCGCTGCGGCGAAAACCGCCCCTTGCTCCAAAATCCTGAGCCGGACCTGGTCCGCTGGACAGGAGCCCTTCTGGCCGTCAAGCTTCCATTGAAGCGCTATTAAGATGGCCCCAAATAACCCGAAATCGCAATCACCCCTTCGGCGGGTCTTTTCCAGCCTTCCGTTGCGGCTTAACCCTTACTTATGAGGTGCCCAGATGGAAAACTACATCGCAATCGCACTTTCACTCGTTGCAGTGATTCTGTGCGTCGTTATCCTTTCTAAGGTTAACAAGGTTCTCGACAATCTCCATACTCCGATTGTTAAAAAGCTCACCCCGGACATGAACTTGAAGCCGAATTCCCGCCGCCCCGTTGGTGCCCAGGAAATGGCTCAGCGCGGTGACCGCAACAACAATAAGGATCATGGCAAGGATCGCCAGAACAACAAGGAAAATCGTGGTGAAAAGCAGGCTCAGCCCGCCCAGAACCGCGACCGCAATGAACAGCGCGATAACCGTGGTCCGCGTCGTGAACGCCGTGACCGTAACGATCGTCCGCGCCGTGAATTCAATAACGCTGCTCCGGCTGCTGCTGAAGCCCCGGCCGCTGCCCCTGCTGCAGCCGCTGCTCCGGCCCAGGAAGCCGCTCCTGCCGCTGAAACTCGTCGCCCGCTGGCTCCGCGCATTCCGGTTGAAACTCCCGCTGCTCCTGCAGTCGAAGTCGCCCCGGTTGCCGCTCCTGCCGCATCCGAAGCTCCCGCTCCGGTCGAGACCACTTTCGACCCGTCCAAGGTTCGCTATGGTCGCCGTAACGTGATCAAGAAGGCTCCGGAACTCGCTGACGAAGCATAATCCGCAATCGCGTTTTGCAAAAAAATCCTCGGTCCTTAGGGCCGGGGATTTTTTTTGTATAAACTCAATTTTTTATGATAAATGAATAAATTTGCCTAAATTAGGCTAGAATCCGCGGTCAAAGCGGTCGTCGTAGCCGTCATCGTCGAATTCATCGTAACGGTCGTCCTGGTCGGGGAACCCGGTTTCAAGTTCCGTGTAGCTCGGCTCCTCGATGGCGACGACTTCGACCTCGAATGTGAGGTCCTTGCCGGCGAAGGGGTGGTTGCCGTCTACGAGTACGGAATCCCTGTAGATTTCCTTGACCGTGTAGATGCCGTCGCTCTCGTCTTTATCGAGATTCAGGTCTTCGATGAATTCGTCGGGAGTTTCGGGCAACTGGAATTCTCGGATGTCGTCGTCCTGGAACATTTCGAGTTCCATACCGATCCAGAGTTCGCCGACCTCCTGCAGTTCTGCCTTGGGGACCTTCATGATGAGGTCGTCGCGGTACAAGCCGTACCCGAGGTCGGCAGGAATGTCGACGGAGAACTTTTCACCAAGTTTCCTCCCGGCTAAGGCCGCTTCGAGCCCCGGGATGATGTTGTTGTAGCCGTGAATGTACACGAACGGATGCGTCGGCTGGATTTCTTCCAGGATGCGTCCGCTCCTTTCCATGAGCACATAGGCTATGCTGACCTTGGTCTTGTCTTCGATGACGTCCATACGCCGCGCAAATATATTAAATTTTCCGCATGCTTTACGGAATCTGTTCTGATATTCATTCCAACGCGACTGCTTTCGAGGCTGTACTTCAGTCCATGGACGATAACCATGTTGACCGGAGGGTTTGCTTAGGGGATTTGGTTGGTTACGGTGTAGATGCGGACGAATGTGTAAAATTGGCCCGCGACAATATGGACTTGTGTTTGATTGGCAACCACGACAGCGTGGCGATTAAGTATGAATCGAGTGTTGGGTTTAACCCGTATGCCAAGCAGGCGATTGAATGGACTCAGAACCACTTGAGCGAGGAATCGGTCGAGTACATCAAGGCGCTCCCGTACATCAAGGAAGAAAACGACATTACTTTTGTGCATGCATCTCCGCTTTCTCCGGCGGACTGGGTGTACGTGACCGACCTCGAAGAGGCTCTCGATGCCTTCGACCATTTCCGCGGTACGTACTGCTTTATCGGGCATACGCACAGCCCGGTTATCGTGGCAAGCCGCCCGATGGCAATCCCCAAGATTCTCGACGAGTACGAATACACCATCGCGAATACCGAACGCCTTTTGGTGAACGTGGGCAGCGTGGGCCAGCCGCGTGACCGTGACTGCCGTGCCAGCTGGTGCCTGCTCGATACCGACACGAAGTGCGTCCGCATTATCCGCGTGGAGTACGACGTGTTCCGCACGCAGGAACGCATGCGCAAGGCGGGCATGCCGAGTTTCCTCATCGACCGCCTGAGTATGGGCCGCTAACCCCATGAAATGGGTTTTAGCAGTTTTTGGTAAGGCTGGCTCGCCGTTTATCGCGGACGAGGTGGAAAAGTATGTGAAGCGCCTGCGGGGCGGAATGTTCCCGCTTGAGGTCGTGGAACTCAAGGAATCCAAGCTTGATGACCGCGTGCAGTCGCTTGCCCAGGAGGCAGCGCTTTTCGAGAAAAAGTTCTCCAAGTCGGAATACCGCCGTGTTATTTTGTCTGAAGAGGGCAAACTCATGGATACGGTAAAGCTTTCCGATACGCTCCGCGACCGCTTTCCGGGAAATATCGTGTTTTTGATTGGGTCGGCGTATGGTATCGACGAAAACTTGAAAAAGACGGCGGATTTGCTGCTTTCGCTATCGCCCTTGACCTTTACGCACGACCATGCCCGCGTGCTTTTTGCCGAACAGCTCTACCGCGTGCAGATGGTGATGCAGAACCACCCGTACCATCACAGGTGACCGCACGGGCTAAGTTCGGGTATTGAATTGCTCCGGTTTGCCCGTGCTCTCGCCACCGCTCCAGCTTAACGCATGGAGCTTGTGGCTCACAGGTAGGCGCGAGGCCGTTTGCTTGCAGTCGTCATGGCGGGCCTGACCCGCCATCTAGCATCCATTTTTCTATATTTGGCGGCGTAAAAAACGGGATTCTTTATGAACGCAGAAATCGAGAAACGCCGCACCTTCGCCATCGTCAGCCACCCGGACGCGGGTAAGACCACCATCACCGAAAAGTTCCTGTGGTACGGGAACGTGATTCGCGAGGCGGGCCACGTGCGCGCCAAGGCGAACCGCAGCTACACGGTGAGTGACTGGATGAAAATCGAGCAGCAGCGCGGTATTTCGGTCTCGAGTTCCGTTTTGAATTTCCCGTTCGAAGGTTGCATGTTCAACCTCGTCGATACCCCGGGGCACCAGGACTTCTGTGAAGATACCTACCGTGCCCTGACTGCCGTGGACGCTGCCCTCGTGCTTATCGATAGTGTGAACGGCGTGGAAAAGCAGACCATCAAGCTCATGGACGTTTGCCGCATGCGCCATACGCCCATTATCACGTTCATCAACAAGATGGACCTCGACGGCCGCCACGTGCTTGACCTGCTCGACCAGATTGAAAATGTTTTGCACATTAAGACGGCCCCGTTCACCCTCCCGATTGGCGTGGGTAAGCTTTTCAAGGGCGTCTATTCCATTGCCGAGAATACGTTCCATACCTTCAACAAGGAAGAAGGCCACCAGGAAATCATCCAGATGGAAGGCCCGGACGATCCGCGCCTCGTGGAAATGTGCGGCGAGAACTGGGTGAACCAGTTCAAGGAAGAATACGAGATGGTCACGGGCGGCATGGACCCGTTCGATCACGAGAAGTTCCTGAAGGGCGAGATGTGCCCCGTGTTCTTCGGTTCTGCCGTGAACAACTTCGGTGTGCGCCAGTTGCTGAACGCTTTTGCGAAGCTCGCGCCGCCCCCGATGGTGCGCGAGACCGACAAGCGCCCGGTCAGCCCCGACGAGGATGCCTTCAGCGCGTTCGTTTTCAAGATCCAGGCCAACATGGACCCCAAGCACCGCGACCGCACCGCCTTCCTGCGCATCTGCTCGGGCAGCTTTACCCGTGGCGAGAAGGTCTATCACGTTCGCACCGGCCGCGACATCCGTCTGGCCGCCCCGACGGCGTTCCTCGCGAAGGACAAGGAAGTCATCGACCATGCCTGGGCTGGCGACATCGTGGGTATCAACGACCCGGGGCTCTTCCGTATTGGCGATACGCTCACTGATGGCGAAAAGATGAACTTTACCGGCATTCCGGACTTCGCGCCGGAACACTTTGCCCGCGTAACCTTGCTGAACCCGCTCAAGAGCAAGCAGATGGCGAAGGGCCTTGCCGAACTTAGCGAAGAAGGTGCGACCCAACTTTACGAACCGCTCAAGTCGGCCGTCCCCGTGATTGGCGTGGTGGGTGAGCTGCAGTTCGATGTGCTCAAGTTCCGCCTGCAGAGCGAATACGGCGCCGACGTCTCGCTGGACCGCGTGCCTGCCCACGGAATCCGCTGGGTTTCTGGCCCCGAGAAGGACGTGGGCAAGTTCGCCGAGGAATACGCGATGGACTGCATGATGGACAAGGAACGTAACCTCGTGTGCCTCTTCCCGAACGAGTACCGCCTGAACCTCGCCATCAAGAACTACGAGAATTTGACGTTCGCCGAGACCTCGCAGGGATAGCAAATTGTTGTAAATTTTCATTTACTGGAAAACGGCGCTGTTTATTTACAGCGTCGTTTTTAATATCCGTTGACCTTTGGTGGCTTTTTATATATTTCCTCCCATGTAGGGCAGGCTTCCGCCTGCTGCGAATTTTTAACATCAAAAGGAACAACATGAAACGTATTACAATCGTCGCTATGGCAATTCTTGCCGCTAGTCTCGTAGCTTGCAACCAGGCCTCTGCCGGTGGTTCTTTCAACCAGCAGGCCCGCCTCGATTCTCTTGAGAAGAACTTCAACCAGCTTAAGGAAGATTTTGACGTCATCGTCTACGCTCTCGACAAGCGTGGCATTTCGCTCGATCAGGCCCGCGCTGAGATGGAAGCGGACAACAAGGTCTGGGACATCCCGGATGACAACAGCCCGATTTTCGGCAACACCAAGGACCCGAAGCTCACGATTGTTGAATTCACCGAATTCCAGTGCCCGTACTGCTCCCGCATCGCTCCTGTGATG
>JAGCGO010000077.1 GCA_017649565.1 Fibrobacter sp.
ACTTGCCGGAGTAGATGAGGTTGTTGACGTCGTTCAGGGCGTCGAAGTTACGAATACGAGTCATGCCGTGCTTCTTGAACATGTCGGCATGGAGCTTGATCATGTCGCGCGGCTGCGGGGCGAGGGCCACCACGTTGATACCGCGGGCGAGCGTCTGCAGGCGGACGTTCGGGCCGACAACGCGACGGAATTCGTCCATCATGTCGAAGGCGTCTTCGCCGCAGTTCTGGTAAAGGGCCTGGAAACGGGCGCCACCACCAGCTTCAAAGTGGGTGATGCCGGCCTTGCAGGCTGCTTCGACAGCGGGCATGAAGTCCTTGGCGAAGACACGGGCACCGAAAATAGATTGGAAACCATCGCGGAACGAGGTATCCTGGAACTTGATCTTTTTCATAGTGTTTTCCTGTGGGATAAATCCCTTGTTTTACTGTACAATAAAAATACGGGCGAAAAGATAGAAAAGATGGGGGATGAGAGGTGAAAAACGGAGAAAATGGGGCTGGAAATGGGGGCGTTTTCCTACTCAAACCTACAATTGTCGATTATCGCCAATAATGGGGGAGTGCCATTTTACGGGTAAATAAAAAAAACATACATTTGGATGTCAATTTCATTATTTTGCTTTTCTTGCAAAATCAACATGAGGAATAATATATGAGGAATCGTATACTCGTAACGGCTGGCTTTGCTGCTGGCTTTGCTCTTTTGGCTGCATGCGGCGACGAAGTCACTGAAGTGACCAATGTGAGCGAAAAGGCTTCGCTTGACCAGGTCCAGAAGTTCAAGGAACTCCCAAAGTGTATGGAAAATGTTGAAGGCACGCTTGTTTACGTGAAGGATTCTTCGAAGGTATATGCCTGTACCGGCGACGGTTGGATCCAGCTGAACGGCAAGGACGGCGAAAAAGGTGAAAAGGGTGACGACGGCGCTAATGGCTCGAGCTGCACCGCCAAGCAGAACAAGGCCAAGACGGGTTACGACATCGTTTGTGGGGACAAGACCGTAGGAACCATCAAGAACGGTGAAAGCGGCAAGCAGGGCGAAAAAGGTGATGATGGCACGAGCTGCACCGCAAAGGAAAACAAGAAAAAGAACGGTTTCGATATCGTTTGCGGTGGCGAGACCGTAGGGACGATTACGAACGGTGAAAAGGGTGACGACGGCACGGGCTGCTCGCTCAAGGAAGGCGAGAACGGCCAGGTCAAGATAACGTGCGGCAAGAAATCCGCGACGATCTTCAAGGCCCTGTGCGGTGACAATTCTTACGACCCGGAGAAACAGTTCTGCGAAGACGGCGTGGCCTACCGGCGTTGCCACAGTGTTCCTGATACGTCTCGCCCAAGAACAGATGGCACGCTACCGACCGAAGATGATCTTAATGAAGATGGCACCTACGACGTGTCCATGTTTTTCTGCGACGAGACGGATGTCCTTGCTCCCTTCTGCGCAGACCGCAAGCCGTATGATTTCACGAAGCAGTTCTGTGGTCGGTTTGCCCCGCTTAATCGCTGCGACAGCGTTGCCGATGGTGTAGAAGAGTCTGCTCTTGCACCGACAGGCTCGTACTCTTCAAATTCATATTTCTGTGTAGACGGAACTCTCTGGAAAATGTGCGGCACAGATTATGGTCATGGCAGTTCTTACGATCCCAAGACCCATTTCTGCGATTGGAGTGGAGAATACTCGGAAATTCGAGAATTGTGCGGTGGCAAGCCGTACAAGTACGATTCCGAGATGTGTGTCGCCGGCAAAGTGGAAAATGCCATGGCATGTTGTACGAACCAGGGCTCGAATTACTGTGCCAACCATCCGGAAGTCCAGTACGACGTTCGCACGCACTTCTGTGATGAAGTTGATCATCATATCTACAAGTATGTGGATATCGTCAAGAAAGATCCGGATGGGAATGTCTTCTACTCTGCGACTTGGATGGCCGAGAACCTGAACAGAAGTACGGATGAAGGCGAAAGTATGTGCCGCAGCGACGACAACAAAAAATGCTCGATCCATGGACGCTTTTACACATGGGACGCTGCAAACAGCTATTGCCCGGATGGGTGGAAATTGCCGACAAAAACGCAATATCAGGATTTGATAGATGCCTTTGGCTCCAATGCGCCGGAGTCGAACGCCTACATTTTGTCCGATAACTTCGGTTATAATGAATCCGGTTTTTCAGCAACGTTTACGGGATATCTCGACTCTGATGGTAAACTTGTAGGATCCGAAGACGCCGGTTATTACTGGACGGACAAAGAAGCCGAAGATCGCCAAAGCAATGTCTTTGTCGCAGGCACCGCAGGCGCGAGTGTTATCCAAACACTTCCGGTGGGTAGCTTTGTGCCGGTCCGCTGCATCAAGAAATAACATTCACCTCTGAAAAATATTCAAACGACGGACCGGCTCATCCCGGTCCGTTTTGCTTTGTTTCGTTTTATTATTTTTTTGTTGCTTTTGTAAAATTTATTTGATGAAACCGCGGAAATTGCGGAAATTTGCGTTTAAATCGCCTTTGTTGTGTGGTGCTACAACAATAAAACGGTGTTTGTTTGCGAAAAAAATGGAAAAAACGTTATTTTATTGGCATTAGGGGCTGGCAAGTTTTTTCGGAACATATGTTCTGAACCAATCCCTTTTAAATTGAGTTAGGGTTGAGGTTAAAAATGATTCCGAAAAAAATTGTTGGGGCGGTTGCCCTATCATTATTTTTCCAAGTTTCCGCATTTGCCCAGTTTGGCGGAATGGGTGGCTTTGGTGGGCCGCAAGGCGGCGGCAGCGTTCCAAATGCCGATAAGACGGCCGATGTGAACTACGCCAACGATGGAAAGACTTACCATACGCTGGATATCTACATTCCTCAGGAAGCCAAGGAATCGTATCCGGTGGTTATCCATACTTACGGTAGCGCTTGGAGCATGAACAACATGAAAGGCTCCGCGGACTTGAGTACCATCTGTGCGGCTTATGTTAAGGCGGGTTACGCCGTCGTGACCCCGAACCACCGCTCGGCAAGCGATGGCATATACCCGGCGCAGTTGCACGACATCAAGGCCGTGGTACGCTTCGTCCGCGGCAATGCGGCCAAGTACAAGTTCGACACGACTTTTATTGCCGTGTCCGGCTTCTCTTCTGGCGGTCACCTTTCAAGCCTTACCGCGACGACTTGCGGCCTGAAAGAAGGCAAGTCCGGCTCGGTGACGGTTGACCTGGTCGGCGATCTTGGCGAATTCACTTCGTTCAGCAGCTGTGTCGACGGAGCCGTGCTCTGGTCTCCTCCGACCGACATCTACACGATGAACCCCATCAGCATGGGCGGCTCCGGAACCATGGAAGGCGCCTTCATCGGTGTGGAACGCGAAGGCAACAAGGACAAGTGGATGGTCGCGAGCTCGCCCTACTACGCAAGCGATGACGATCCCCCGGTTATCATGTTCCACGGAACCTCCGATAACGTCGTGAACATCGAACAGAGCCAGGAACTCTACGACTCCCTCAAGAAGCACAACGTGGTAACGGAATTTGTCAAGGTGTCGGGTGGCTCCCATGGCGGCGATAAGATGAATTCGACAGAGAACCTGAACAAGGCCGTCGAATTCCTGAACAAGGCCCGCGAGGCCAAGGCTGCCGCTGCGGTGACGACCCCGCCTGCAACTGGCGATTCCACGACGACGCCTCCTGCGACGGGTGATTCTACGACAACTCCGCCTGCAACCGGCGATTCTACGACGACCCCGCCTGCAACTGGCGACTCTACGACAACGCCTCCTGCGACAGGTGATTCCTCTGTAACCGCTCCGCCTCCGGCAACGGGTGATTCCGCTGTGACCACTCCGCCTCCCGCAACCGGCGATTCTTCTGAGGCTCTCCCTGCATTGCGCTCGGTCGTTTCCGGTCCGGCTACGTACAAAGTATTCTCGCTCAACGGGACGCTTTTGATGAAGTCCTCCACGCTTGATCTTTCGCGCTTGAACCCCGGCGTTTACTACGTCGTGGCCACCACACGCGAGGGAACGCGTCGCACGTTCCGCATTGCGAAGCCCTAAGTGTGACGCGGATTACACACCGTTGATACACTTGATACAGTGAAAGAACGTATGCTCCCTATGCCTCAACGGCGGGGAGCATTTTTTCTTTATATTCTCTCTTAGATGCGAATGGTCGTATCTGTTACGAGAGAGAGGATGTTTTGGAAAGTAAGCGCGTCATTCTGGTTATGGCTTCTACAGTCGCGGCTTGTGTATCGACTGCCTTTGCGGCCACTGCCTACATAAATCAGGTCGGCTATCGCCCCGCTGACCCGAAGGAACTTTCCCTAGTCGAAGGTTCCGGTGACGTCGAAATCCAAGACGCTTCCGGGAAAACCGTGCTCACGGCAACTCCGAAGGCCGCATCGGTATGGGATGCAAGCGGTCAGAATGTGCAGCTTGTCGATATTTCCGAGCTCAAGGAACCCGGTAAGTACAGCGTGAAGGTGGGCGGGAACATCGTCCGCGGTGACCTCGTGGTGAAAGAGGAAACCTACAAGGACGTATTCAAGGCTGCGGCTAAGTGGTTCTACTACCAGCGTGCCTCGATGGCGCTTGAAGAGCAGTACGCTGGCCAGTGGGCGCGCGACGCGGGCCATTTGGATGACAACGTGCAGTTCCACAATTCCACAGGGGCGAGCGGTTCCATCAGCAGTCCCAAGGGCTGGTACGATGCCGGCGATTACGGCAAGTACATCGTGAACTCGGGAATCACCACCTACACGCTTCTTTCTCTGTACGAGCACTTCCCGGAATATTTCAAGACACTCAAGTGGAACATTCCGGCAGAAGGCCAGCTTCCGGATCTCCTTGCCGAGATTAAGTACAATCTGGACTGGATGCTGACCATGCAGGCAAGCGACGGTACGGTCTACCACAAGCTGACCGCACTCGGTTTCCCTGGCGACGTGATGCCGGCGGAAGATACCGATGCGCGTTATGTTATCGGGAAGAGCGCCGAAGCGGCATTTGATTTTGCAGGAGTGATGGCGCTTGCTTCGCGTGTCTACAAGCCCTTCGATGCGAGTTATGCATCTACGTGTCTTGAGGCCGCGAAGAAAGCGTACACTTGGGCGTCCTCGAACATGAATGTTCACTTTACGGCAAATCCTGCCGGAGTGTCGACCGGTACCTACGAAGGTAGGGATGCGAGCGACGAGAAACTTTTCGCGGGGACCGAACTGGCGATAACGACGGGCGATGCGTCCTACAAGCAGTCGGGTTCTTCCGCCTACATATCTTACTGGGGCGATATGTCGGGAATCGCGACCTACGGCAAGGCGACCCATGCTTCCGTGTTCAGCGACGCCGAAGAGGCGAAGCAGAAGATCCTCAAGACGGCGGATGAATTCGTGAAGCGCACCGAGACCGGCTTTGGCGTGGTCATGAGCAAGGACGATTTTGTCTGGGGTTCCAACGCGGCCGCTTCGAACCAGGGCATTTGGCTTTTGCATGCCTACTACCTGACGGGGGATGAAAAGTATTACAGGGCAGCAGTCCAGGCTGTCAGCTACCTTCTCGGCAAGAATCCGCTGGACATGTCTTTCGTGACCGGGTTTGGCACGAAGTCCCCGATGTTGCCGCATCACCGCCCGAGTACGGCGGACGGCGTGGAAGCCCCTGTGCCCGGAATGCTCGTAGGCGGACCGCAGCCCGGTGGCGAGGATGTCGGGTCTGCCGCCGAGTGGAAATGTGCCGATTACAGGACCGGCTTTGCAGCGACCGCCTACACGGACCAGCGTTGCAGCTATGCGACGAACGAGGTGGCCATCAACTGGAACGCTCCGCTGGCTTACCTTGCAGGGGCTCTCGAGGCGCTCAATGCCGGGTATGCTCCTGATTTCGCTGTCGAGGGCGTTGCGCGTGTGGCGGGGAAGGTGGCTCCGGAATCGAGTGCTTCGGATGAAACGTCCAGTTCGTCCGTGGCGCCTGTGTCGAGCAGTTCGAATGGCTCTGGGGTAGCACCGGTGTCCAGCAGCTCTGCCGATGCATCGTCAATACGTAGGGTTGCCCCTGTCGCGACGGGACACGAGGCTCCCGCGATAGTCCGCAAGAAGGGCGGCAAGCTGTTTGTCGAAAAGGACGGTCGCCGTTTTGACCTCATCGGCAACAGGGTCCGTTAGTGTTTATTCAAGTTTGGTGTATACAGAGGAGTCGGAGGGAAACCTCCGGCTCTTTTCTGTTGCCGTTATTTTACTAAATTGCGTTATGATGGAGCATATTTTCAGCAATATCCTGATGTTTGTCCTCGGCCTCTTGGGACTCAGCTTTCTCGTGACGATTCACGAACTCGGGCACTTTATGGTGGCCAAGTGGAACAACGTCAAGGTGAACACGTTCAGCATCGGTTTCGGCAAGAAACTTATCCGTTATCGCCGTGGCGAGACGGAATACTGCATTTCGGCCATCCCGTTCGGCGGCTATGTGGCAATGGCGGGGGAGAACCCCGATAATATCAAGGATGGCGAACTTCCCGGCGAAAGGGATTTTGTGGGCAAGTCCGTAGGGGCGCGCGCGGCGATTGCTTTCGCGGGCCCGTTCATCAATATCGCCTTTGCGTTCGTGCTTTTGATGGTCCTTTACATGGTGGGCGTGCAGGAACCCTCGACCAACGAACTCATCGTGGGCTTCGTGGGCAAGGATTCCCCGGCAGCCGCTGCGGGCATTGTCCCCGGCGATACGGTTGTCGAGATTAACGGCAAGGCCACCCAGGGCTGGGACGATTTCCGCGAGCAGATCGGCGTGAGCCTCGGCGCGAGCGTGCCCCTCACCATCCACCGCGGCGGCGAACCTGTCACGGTGAATGTCGTCCCCGAAGAACTCGTGATTCCCGCGCAGGATTCTACCGGTTCCGAAATCAAGATGGGTATCGGCGATATCGGTATCTACCCGCGCAATCGCGTGATGGTGCGCCTCCCTCCTGTGGCGGGCTCTGCGGCGGAGAAGGCCGGGATTCTCCTGAACGACACGATATTTGAAATCAACGGCGAACACATTTCCCGTTACGAAGACGTTGTACGTATTATTGACGGCAGCAAGGGCGAACCCGTGAATATCACCGTCATCCGTGACGGCGATACGCTTACCAAGACACTCAGCGCCGTGTACAACGAAGAACACAAGCGTTATATGGTCGGCATCCAGATGGGTTACGTGCTCTTCCGCGAGACGAAGGTTGTGCGCCGCGGCCCCGTGGATGCCTTCACTAAGACGTGCGCCACCAGCTGGAAAATGACGACGAGCATCTTCCGCTATTTCAAGCGTATGTTCCAGGGGCAAGTCAAGGTGGATGCCTTCTCCGGCCCGGTCTCCATCGTCGCTGTGATGGGCAACGTGTGGATGAGCGGTTTCCAGGACTTTTTGATGCTCCTTGCGCTTATCAGCATTAACCTGGGCGTCATGAACCTGTTGCCGCTTGCCATTACCGACGGTGGCCTGCTCATGTTCCTCGGCATCGAGAAACTGCGTGGCAAGCCGCTTTCTACCAAGACGCAGTCTATTATCCAGAACGTCGCCGCCGCGTTCTTCATCAGCTTCTTCGTGTTCATCACCATACTCGACTTCAGCAAACTCTCGCTGTTCTTGAAGTAAGGTTTTTCCTTGTCATCCCCGCGTCCTCACTTGTCATCCCCGGCTTGACCGGGGATCTCCTTTTTTTATTAAAAAATTATATTGTGAAAAAATGAAGGCTTTCTTATGATTAAATGGGTTCGGTTTTTTGCGTGTGCTATTTCGCTGACAGGTTGCGCTTGCATGCTTGCCTGCGCTGACGACGACGAATCGTCTGGCGTACCGACAAGCGTTGCTACTTTAGACGAATTGCTCAAAGTGGATTGTGTTGCCGGAGATACTTTCAACACATTTATCAGAGAATTTGATGTGCAGGCGTATTGCCGAAATGGTGTCTGGGATACATCGGAGGTTACGGCCACTTTTGGCAGCATCTATGATTCGGTGAATCATACGCTTACGGACTTGCGCAACAATTACACCTACAAGACAGGAACATTCGGAAACCATGTGTGGATGCTTGAAAATCTGAATTTCAAACCGCATGATTACGATTATGACTCGCCTTATAGCCTATGCTCTGACGATTCCGAGGAGAACTGCAAAAAGTACGGACGACATTACGCTAGCAAAGCCTTGAATGAAGGCGGCTATTGTCCGAAGGGCTGGAGACTTCCTAGCAATAGCGAAATGCTTGACCTGATGGCCTATGCATGTGAACGTTGGGAGACTAATCCGAATGTTGGTTATTTGTCTTATTGCCATGCCGCCCGCTATCTCAAGTCTACAGAAGGGTGGCTTACGAACGATTCCATTTTGCCTGGACTCGATTCCTTAGGACTGCATTTTTTACCGGCAGGAGTTTATTATGATCTTGAATCTTATGGATTTTTGGGCGTAAAGACGTCGTTATGGTCGCAAAACGGCTTTTTTACGATTGATACAAACATAGTATATTTTAACTATCATAGCAGTGTTCATCGCGGCTCTTATTATAGCGTTCGTTGTATTTTGGATGATTCCGTATCTCAAAGCTACAAGCCAAAGATGTCGACATTTACTGATCCTCGCAGTGAACGGGAATTTAAGACGACAATTATCGGAAAACAGGAATGGATGGCTGAAAACATGCGTCGAATCCCGGACGAGACGTGGTGCTATGAAAACTCGTATGACAGCTGCGATGTGTACGGAGGGCTGTATACCTGGGACGAGGCGATGGATGTTCCGCCGCATTATTTCGATACCACGGTTGTCAAATCTTTTGGAGAACAGGGGATATGTCCTGAAGGCTGGCGGATTCCTTCGCTTGCCGATGTAAAGGAACTCATTGCGTACACTCAGTCGCAAGGCTTGTTCCCGCTGGGCCGCCTGATGAAGGACGATGATTCGTGGGTCGATTCTCCTGAAAGGGCCGGTACGGGTGGAGGCCTGCTTGGATTTTCGCTGCCTGCGGGCGGATATGGATACAAAAAATCCGACAATGAATATACGTTCACGGAATCGGGCCGCCAAGCACGTTTCTGGCTTCGCGATGGGGGTTACTTACAAGATAAGGTTCCTCGATATATGTATGTAAGAGTTACCTACGACGAAAACCATGTGAAAATTGTCGGGGAAGAAGCCTCTCGTAAATATTCTGTACGCTGCCTGCGCGATGTGGAATAAAACTGTAATTACTTTTTTAGCACCAGTTTCTTGTTTTCGAGGATCCCATCGTTGTCAAACCGGACGGTGGGATTCTTGCCGCTTTTAAAGGCGTCTTCGCTTTCGTAGAGGGAGAGTGCCACGGATGCGCCCGGCAGGGTCGCGGCATTTGTTTTCCCGGCAGTCGCCTTGTAGGTGAACGAGAATTCCTGTGAAGTCCCGTCTTTGAACGTTCCCTTGGGAATGTGTACGGTCTTGCCCAGCTGCGCGATGGCGGCGCCTGTGCTGTCCACAAATTCAGCGACCATATAAATATCAAAGAAGCACGGAGCCACGCCGGTGTTCTTGACGGTAATGTTCAATGTACTCGTGGTATCCTTGGCTCCCGCGACGGTTTGCAACTCTGCGCTCTCCACGGTAAAATTGTAGCCGAGAACTTTGGTCATGGAATCGGCGAGGGCCTTGTTGTCGTTGTAGAACCTGTAGCCGCAATCGTCAAAGTCCTGGTCCAGCACGTAGTAGGTCAGGTGCGCTGTGGTAATCGCGTCCACCCAGCGTTCCGGAGTCCACTTGAGGTAACCGCCGGGAATGACGTCGGTGTAGTTCAGCATGATGGCGTAGCCGCCGCAGTTTTCCGCCACCGTCGGCAAGTTCGCCTCGTAGGCGCGTACCAGCGAATCCGCCGTTCCGGGAATGCCGATGAGGCAGTCGTCGCGCTTGGTAATGCCGAGGCTCAGCGCATACGTATAGACATCGCCGTAGCCGTCGGAGGGCAACACCAGCAGGCTCTTCTTGAACACGGACGCGTAATGCTTCAGCATGTCCTTCTGGATTTCCACGGAGGGCATTTTGCTGCCGTCCAGGTTCGACACGTGCCATTCGCCCCACTCGCCAAACGAACGCACGTCGATATATTCTATGCGCGGGTCGCCATCGTACTTTGCGGCAAGTGCCGTCGCAAATTCCTTCGCGTAGTGCAGGTACACGGAATCGTCCCAGGCAGGGACTGCCGCGTTCGCGCCGTTGTCCTTGTACTTGGCTGTAATCTTTTTCGCGCCTTCCTCGTAAACAAATTTCGGAGTCCAGTCGTAGTTTTCTTCGGGTGTGTCGTTGTCCCGGATAAAGGAGGGCGAGTACGGGAAAACGCGCAGTGCATAGCCCATGTCATGTTCCGAGAGTGCATCCAGCAATTCTTCAAGCTCGCTCCAGTCGTACTTGCCTTTTGCGGGGTTCAGCTTGTTCCACTGCTGGTAACCAGAGCCGTAAGTGACCAGGTCCCAAGCCTTGTTGTTCAGGGAGCCATGGGGGCCGTATTCAAAGCTCGGGTCGAATGTCCATGCGGCTTCGGTCGGGACGGTGAAGCCCTTGTGCGGGTTCGTCAGCGGGCCGTCAAAACGTTTGAGCGTGTAGGTGATTTTGGTGGTGTCGGGCAAGTCCCCTGAGCTTGCCGAAGGGGACGAACTAGTCGAAGTGCGTGATATAGAACTCGAAGAGTTCGCGGCATTCTGCGAGGAAGAGGAAAGGAGATCCCCGACCGAGTCGGGGATGACAGCATGGGAAGAGTCGGGAATGCTGGACGAGGAGGTTTTGGCCGGCTTGTCAACCTGGCTGCTGCTAGAAGAGGATGTCTCGGCGGGTTCATCTGCATTAACGCTGCTGGTGTCATCGCTACAGGCGACGAGCGTAATTGCAACAGCGGCCAATGCACCGAATAAACCAAAGCGTTTCATTTTTCTGTCCCTCTTGGTTATGAATATAATTGATATTTCGCAAAAAAAGGTGCTGGATATTCTATAATTGTGTCTGTAATCAATTCAATCCCGAGGAATGTCATGGTCGACAACGAAATTGAAAATCGCAGCAAGGTCATTGTACGCACAAGCATCGTGGGCATCGCGACAAACGTGGTGCTTTCGGCGTTCAAGGCCGCAATCGGTTTTCTCACGGGTTCCATCGCCGTCACGCTCGACGCGGTGAACAACCTTTCCGATGCTCTCTCCTCGGTGATTACCATCGTGGGCGCGAAGCTTTCGAACAAGCGCCCCAACAAGAAGCATCCGCTGGGCTACGGCCGCATTGAATACCTGAGCGCCATGATCGTGGCGGCCATCGTGCTGTACGCGGGCGGAACTTCTGCCGTGGAATCTGTCAAGAAGATTATCCATCCCGAAGCGGCCGACTATTCGACAGTCTCCCTCGTGATTATCGCGGCGGCTGTGGTGGTGAAACTCATTCTCGGCAAGTACGTGAAGAGCCAGGGTGAAAAGGTGAATTCCGGTGCGCTGGTGGCTTCCGGTGCAGACGCTTTATTCGATGCCATCCTTTCGGCATCGGTGCTGGCTTCCGCTATCGTGTTCGTGACGACGGGCGTTTCGCTCGAAGCCTACGTGGGCGTTCTTATTTCCGTGTTCATCATCAAGTCGGGTATCGAGATGCTCAAGGATACGCTTGACGACATCTTGGGCAAGCGCGCCGATGGTGATTTGGTCAAGCAAATCAAGGCGGTCCTCGTGTCTGAGGAACCTGTGCGTGGAGCCTATGACCTGATCCTGAACGACTACGGTCCGAACAAGTCCATCGGTTCTGTTCACCTGGAAGTGCCCGACACCATGACCGTCGAAGAACTGGACAAACTGACCCGCAAGTTAGAAGCCAAAGTCTATAAGGAAACGGGCGTTCTCCTCACGGGCGTGAGCGTGTATTCTTACAACACCAAGCACGACGAAGCCGCCGAAATCCGCAGCAAGGTTTTGCAGATTGTCAAGGCGCACTCGTGGGCGTTACAGCTCCATGGCTTCTATGTAGACCTGCAAGAAAAAACGATGCGCTTCGACGTGGTCATGAGTTTCGAAATCATGGCCGAAGAAGGTGCCGCCATCATCACCAAGGAAGTCAGCGAAGCCTTCCCGGGCTATGACGTGCATATCGCGCCCGATGTGGACCTGAGCTAAACGGCTAGAATTTCTGCCGTTTGATGTTGTAGAAATAAATCCCCATAATAACCGAAATCGTAATGACCCAGCTGACGGGATAGACAACCATCAGCGAGGCGAACGATTTGTATTTGGGGAACACGAAAATCACCCAGAGAATGCGGATGCCGCAGACGCCAACCATGCAGGTGAGCGCCGGAGCGAGTGACTTGCCCATTCCCGAAAGCGCGCCCGAAAAAACGTCGAGGAAAACGTTGATGGCGAGCAACCCCACCACCACGTACATGCGGATGGAAGCGATTTCGATGATTTCGGTATTGGACGTAAAAACACTCAGCATGGGTCTTGCGAAAATGCAGCAGAGCGCGCTCAACACGATGGTGGAGGAGCAGCCGAGCAGAAGCGTCCAGCGGACCGTGCGGCGGCAACGCTCCATGTTCTTTGCGCCGAAGTTTTGCCCCACGAAGGTCACGCAGGCTTGCGAGAACGAATTTAGCCAGTAGTACACCACGAATTCGTAATTGAGGGCGATGGACGAGGCGGCAACCGTCGCGGAACCGAGGCTGTTGATGGCCGATTGCAAACATACATTGCTGAACGAGAATACGACGCCGCGAAGCCCCGTCGGGATGCCCACGCGCAGAATGCGGCTCAAGAAGAATGGCGTCACGCGCAGTTTCCAGAATTCCAACTTGAAGGGGCCTACTTCATGCAGCAAGAAATAGAATAAAGTAATCCCGCTGATGGTGTTGGCGATGACCGTCGCAATCGCTACGCCCGCCACGCCCATGCCAAAACCCGCTACAAGAACTAGGTTCAGCACCACGTTTATGGCGCCCGCCACCATGAGTGCATATAGCGGACGCTTTGTATCGCCCTTGCTGCGCAGGATGGCGGAGACAAAGTTATAGATCATCACGAAGGGCATCCCGGCAAAGTAGATTTGCAGGTAAAGCACCGCCATGTCCAAAACGTCCGAAGGCGTCGAAATCAGTTCGAGGATCGGCCTTGCGAAAAAGATGCCAACGAACGAGAGGAATATCCCGCTGAAGAACGCCACCATTACCGACGTGTGGACGCTGCGGGTCACGGAGCGGTAGCTGCGCTCGCCGATGGAATTGGCCACCACCACGTTCGCTCCCACGGAAATCCCGACGAACAGGTTGATGAGCATGTTGATGACGAACGTGTTCGCGCCCACGGCAGCCAATGCCTTGTCGCCCGCGAACTGTCCCACCACGGCGACATCCGCCAGGTTGAACATCTGCTGGAAAATGCTGCTCAAGGCAATAGGGATGGCGAACCTCAGGATCTTTCTCCCGATGGGCCCGTTCAGCATATCTATGTTTGTCTTTGCCGCCGCCATGCAGTACCTTGAATGCACTTTTAAAACGGGCGTAAATTTAGTTTTTTATTTCACTCTTTCAGCAGCAGTTTCTTGTTTTCTAGAAGCCCGTCGTTGTCGAAACGGACGGTCGGATTCTTGCCGCTCTTGAAGGCTTCTTCGCTTTCGTAGAGGGAAAGCGCGATTTTTGTGCCTGACGATGCTGCACCGCTAAACGAAAAATCCTGCGACGCTCCGTCCTTGAATGTACCCTTGGGAATGCGGATGGTCTTGCCCAGCTGCGCAATGGCTGCTCCCGTACTGTCGACGAATTCTGCCACTAGATAAATGTCGAAGAAGCACGGTGCTACGCCGGTATTTTTCACGGTAATGTTCAAAGTACTCGTGGTATCTGCATTGGTTGCGACGGTCGTCAGTTCCGCTTGTGTTACGGTGAAATTGTAGCCGATGACCTTGCTCATGGAATCTGCGAGGGCCTTGTTGTCTTTGTAGAAGTTGTAACCGCAATCGCTATCTTGGTCCAGTACGTAGTAAGTCAGATGGGCCGTGGTAATCGCGTCCACCCAGCGCTGCGGAGTCCATTTGAGGTAACCACCGGGAATTACGTCAGTATAATTCAGCATGGTGGTATAGCCAGCGATATTTTCGGCGATGGTCGGCAAGTTGGCCTCGTAGGCGCGCACAAGCGAATCCGGCCTGCCGGGGGTGCCGATGAAACCGTCATCGCGCTTGGCTATGCCGAGTTTGAGCGCATGCGTATACACATCCCCCGCGCCGCTTGAGGGCAGCACTAGTAGCGTTTTCTTGAACACGGAAGCGTAGTAATCTAGCATGTCCATCTTTATCGAATCGGAGGGCATTTCGCTGCCGTCTAGGTGAGAGGCGTGCCACTCTCCCCATTCACCAAAGGGGCGTATATCGATGTATTCGATTCGGGGGTCGCCATCATACTTCTGTGCTAGCGCCTTGGCGAAATCCTTTGCCGCCTGCAAATAGATTGAATCATCCCAGACAGGAACGGATGCGTGGTAGCCTTTCCCCTGCAAAGTGGCCGTGATTTTCTTTGCTCCCGATTCATAGACAAAGGGCGGGGTCCAGTCGTATTCTTCTTCAGGCGTGTCGTCGCTTTTGATATATGATGGCGAATACGGGAGAACGCGCAAGGCGTAACCCATGTCGTGTTCCGAGAGCGCATCCAACAGTTTGTCAAGTTCCGTCCAATCGTAAACGTCTTTTGCCGGGTTCAGCTTGCTCCACCTCTGATGACCGGAGCCGTAAGTGACAAGATCCCATGCTTTGTTGTTTAACGAACCGTAAGGTCCGTATTCAAATTCGGGAACGAAAACCCATGCGCCTCCGGTAGGGACCGTGAAACCTTTGTGCGGGTTGGCCAGCGGCCCATCAAAACGCTTGAGCGTGTAGGTGATTTTTGTGGTATCAGGTGCCGCTGTGGAGGCTGTGTCGGAGGACATCGCGGAGGTGCCTGCAGATGAAAGGAACTGCGACGAGCTCGACTCCACGCCATCGCGACTTGAGCTGAGCGGAGCCGAAACCGAACTCGAAGAGTTCGCGGCAATCCATGACGAACTAGAAACATCATCGACAGAAGCGCTGCTCCCGTCGTCACCGCAGGCAACGAACCCAATTGCAATAGTCAATATGCCAAACAAGCCCAGACGCTTCATTTTATCCCTCGTTGTCTGGAAATATATCTTATTTTGTTTTGCGCCGCAAATAGTTGGTCGGTGTTTTGAAATGATTTATATTTTAATGTGGTTGACAAAGGATAAAATTTAATGAACTCTATCATCATCTACGGGAGTCGTTATGGCTCGACAAAGCGCTACGCCGAACGCCTTGCTGAAATCACGGGGCTCAAGGCCGTTTTCTTCAAAGACGTGAAGAGCGTTGCCGGCTATGACCGCATTGTCTATCTGGGCGCCCTCTGCGCAGGTGGTGTCATGGGCCTCAAGAAAACGGTTTGCGGCCTCTCCGCAAGTCAGGAACTGCTTGTCGCGACCGTCGGTCTTGCCGACCCGACCGATGCCGAAAACGTCAACCACATCAGGGGCTGCATCAAGAAGCAGGTTCCCGCATCGCATTACGATGAAAGTAAAATCTTTCACCTTCGCGGCGCTATCGATTACACCAAACTCGGCCTGAAGCATCGAATCATGATGAAACTTCTGTATTCGAAGGTTTTGAAAATTCCCGAAGCGGAGCGCAACGCCGAAGTCCGTGCCCTGATCGCCACATACGGCAAACAGGTGGACTTCGTGAATCTCGACACCCTGGAGCCGATTGTCAAGGTGCTGTAAAAAAGGTTTCTGAATGATGGAAACAGAACGATTCATATTGCGCCATTGGCAAGAAAGCGATGCCGATGCTTTGTTCAAATATGCGAGCGACCCGGAAGTGGGGCCGCGTGCGGGTTGGCCTCCGCACAAGTCCGTAGAAGAAAGCCTGGAAATCATCCGCACCATTTTCAGCGGGGAAGGAATGTGGGCCGTCATCTGGAAAGAGACGAACGAAGCCATTGGATGCGTCGGCTATCTGCCGTCAACTGCTTCGAACTTGAAAATCGCGGAAACCGAATGCGAAGTGGGCTACTGGATTGCCCGCCCGTATTGGGGAAAGGGAATTTGCACCGAAGCGATGAAGTTGGTAGTTGACTACTGCATCTGCGTGAAAGGCTTTACCACTCTTTGGGGTGACTATTTCCTCGACAATCCGTCATCGGGCCGCGTGATGGAAAAATGCGGGTTCGTTGATACCGGCAAAGAAACGTTGTGCCCAAGCCTTGTTGTTGGTGCCGACCGACCTGTGAGGGTAATGAAACTAAAATGATAGTTCGTCTTGTTATAGCATTGGTGTGCGTCTTCTTTTGGAGCTGTGTATCCTCTAGAGCAGGGGACGCCGAGAATCGTGATGTCGTGCGTGAAGCTAAAGCAGAACAGTATCGACAAAAACGTTCTATAATTCAGGAAAAGTTGAAGTCGGACTCTGCGTTCCTTCAACTGGTAGATGCGTATGAACGTAAAATGATATTGGGTGACGCCTTTATTGAACCGGATTCTGAGTACAGTTTTTTCAATCGCTGGAAAGAGGAATCGGATTCCATCTGCGAAAAGGAGTTCATTGATAATGATACTCTGAATGTCATTCGCGAACTGTATAAGGCTCTATGGATTAGCATGTCTGGTGGTGGAGATTCCGCAATATTGACCGCTTACTACATTGAGCCGGATACAGTTGTTTTTTCTGAAAAAAAAGTACATCACGCATGTCTTGCAGGGAAGAATCCTGAATTCAACAATCTTATCTTGACGGACTACAACAGGATTGCCTTAGACATTTTTCTTGGATTTAATCCAAATGAATATTGGAAGACTCCTGAAGACTGGAGAGAGAAAAAGGCTTTTCTTCCTGTGGAAATTGGAATGGTGGGCGAAAATGTTTGCTGTTCCTATGGTGAATATATCAAGCAGTTCAATTTGGATTTGCAGAATGACGCTGCTTCAATTGATGTAATAAATGGAGGCTGTGGTCGTTACCATTTCAAGAAGATTGACGGAAAGTGGAAGTTCATGGAATATGAAGTCACCTGCTGGTTTTAGCAGTAGATTTTGTGTATTTAGGCTTGACAGAGCCTTCAAAATGGCTCTGTCAAGTCATTTTATACGGTCACGGCTCCATAGCAAATATTTTCCATTTTGTAAGCCCATCGAAACCTGCAAATTCACCCCCAAAATGCTGTTTTTAGACTAAAAACGCCAATTAGCCCGCCGCAGCATAACCAC
>JAGCGO010000078.1 GCA_017649565.1 Fibrobacter sp.
GCGGTAGTTCTCGAGGAACACCATCTTGAGCTTGCCCTTGCAAACCGGGTCGGCGTCGATGATGGCGGCGACGGCGTTCGCGAGGCGGATAATCTGCTTGGCCATCCAGTAGCCCGGAGCGGACTTACCGCCGATCATGATGGTGCGCGGCATGATTTCCTTGCCGTCCTTCAGCTGGATGTACAGGTGGATGGCATGCAAAATGTTCAGGAGCTGACGCTTGTATTCGTGGATGCGCTTCACCTGCACGTCGAAGAACATGTCGGTGTCGAGGTCCACGCCCTGCGTCTGCTTGATGTACTTGGCGAGGCGTTCCTTGTTCTGCTTCTTGACGGCCATGAAGGCCTTCTGGAACTCGGGATCCTTCGCGAACGGCTCGAGCTTTCTCAGGTCGTCGAGGTCCTTGACCCAGCTGTCACCGATCTTAGAGGTGATGAGCTCGGACATGGCGGGGTTGGCCTTGCGGACCCAGCGACGCGGCGTCACGCCGTTCGTCTTGTTGTTGAACTTTTCAGGCCACAGTTCGTAGAAGTCCTTGAAGAGCGTGGTCTTCAGGAGGTCGCTGTGGAGGGCGGCCACGCCGTTCACGGCGAACGAACCCACGATGGAGAGGTAGGCCATGCGGACCATCTTGCAGCCGCCTTCCTCGATGAGGCTCATGCGGGAAAGACGGGCGTTGTCGCCGGGCCACTTCATGCTCACCATGCGCAGGAAGCGGGCGTTGATTTCGTAGATAATCTGCAGGTGACGCGGCAGGAGCTTTTCGAACAGGCTGACGGGCCACTTTTCGAGGGCTTCGGGCATCAGGGTATGGTTCGTGTAGGCGAACGTCTTGGTCACGATTTCCCAGGCGTCGTCCCATTCCATTTCTTCGATGTCGAGCAGGATGCGCATCATTTCGGCAATCGAGATGGCCGGGTGCGTATCGTTCAGCTGGATGGCGACCTTCTCGGGGAAGAGCTTCCAGTCGTTGTTGTGCAGCTTCTTGAAGCGGCGGATGATGTCCTGCAGCGAGGCGGAGCACAGGAAGTACTGTTGCTTGAGGCGCAGTTCCTTACCGTTCATGGAGGAGTCGTTCGGGTACAGCACCTTCGAGATGGTCTCGGAGAGTTCCATGTCCTGCACGGCGGCGATGTAGTCACCGTTGTTGAAGTAGGAAAGGCCGAAGTCGTCGGTGGACTTCGCGCTCCAGAGGCGCAGGTTGTTCACGGTGTTGTTCTTGTAGCCCGGAATCGGCGTATCGTAGGGCAGCGCGAGCACGTAGTCCTTGGTTTCCCAGCGGTTGCGGAGCTTGCCGTTGTCGTCGACCCAGCTTACCACGTAGCCGTAGAACGGCACCTTGATGGCGTTGGCCGGGCGGGCGATTTCCCAGGGGTTCGGGAGGCGCAGCCAGTTGTCCGGCTGTTCTTCTTGTTCGCCGTTCACAATCTTCTGGCTGAACATGCCGTATTCGTAGCGGATGCCCATGCCGGTGGCCGGGAGCTCGAGGGTAGCCATGGAATCGAGGAAGCAGGCGGCGAGGCGGCCGAGGCCACCGTTGCCGAGACCCGCGTCGACTTCCTGTTCGCGGAGTTCTTCGAGCGTCATGCCGATTTCGTCGAGGGCTTCGACGACGGCCTTTTCAACGTCGAGGTTCAGCACGGAGTTGCCGAGCGTACGGCCGATGAGGAATTCGAGGGAGAGGTAGTAGACGCGCTTGACGTCCTTTTCGTAATAGGTGTTCTGGGTCTTGATCCAGCGGTCGACGAGACGGTCACGGACCGCGTATGCAACGGCGAGGAACTTCTCGTGGTCGGTCACAGTGAAGTTGCTGCGAGCGAGCGTGTGGTGGATGTGATCGGTAAATGCTTGGCGGAATGCGTCGGCATCTGTACCGAGAACCGGGATTTCTTTAGCGTTTTTGGCTTTGGCCATGATTCACCTGTTTGTTAAAAAGTTATTTAAAGAGTTGTTTCTAGCTCAAGTTTAGAAATATTTACGCTCTGTTGGGGGATTTTATGGCCCATAAACCCTATTTATGTGATTAAATATACTTTTACGCTTGTTTTTCGGGGCAAAAAACTAAATTGTGAATATGCGTTTATCTATTAGCTTTACAAAAAGTGTATTTCCTTTCTGCAGCGTCCTGGCTCTTGCCTTGACAGCAGCCCTTGCCGGTTGCGGGGATGATTCCTCCTCTTCTCCTTCTGCTCCGGCTCAAACTCCAACGAGTTCTTCGGGGGCGCTGCTCCCTGATGCTGGCACGACCCCGGCAAATTCTTCGGGATCTCTCCCGGATGCCGGTACGAATCCGACGAGTTCACCGGATGCTGCCGACCCGACGAGTTCTGGCATCGCTGCGCCAGAAAATGGCTCCTTCACTTTTGCAACGACCCCGGGTGCACTTGCGCTTGCTCCGGATGAAGATGGCTTCTACGATATGGGTGATGTCTATAAGGCTGTACCCCAGACGAGCAAGATCGCTTTCGTGATTCGACATTCCAAGCGCGAGAAGAGCAATTTGGGTACGGAATCTCAGTTGACTCCGATCGGTATCCAGATGGCTCAAACGCTCGGCACAAAACTTGTGGGTGAAGAGCCCTTCTATTACGCATCGACTAATTTTGTTCGCACGCGAGAAACCTGTAAGAATATCGCGGTGGGTCGCGGCGAAACCGATGTGGAAGTCGTGACGTGGGATGGCATTGACGGCGGTTACTTCTTGACCGTTCCTACGGATACGCTGGATGCCCTTGTTTCTAATAAGGGTGGAAATCAGAAATATATTGCACAGTATGCATATGGCGCACCTTTTACGAATGCCTCAATAGCTTCTATACTTCCGGGTTATTTCTATGACTTGTTCGAACGCGGAAACCAGTTTGTGAACGAAGTGATTGTCGCGAATATGCCGACTTGGAAACGCGTGAGTGTTCTTGTAAGCCACGATATGCTTCTCGAACCGCTGATTGCATTCGTATCGAACAGGACGATAGACCTGAAATTCTACCAGACTCCGTTCCGCTGGGTCAACTACTTGTCCGGTATTGCTGTGATTGTTGATGAGGCGGGCGCTGTGACTGCGCTTCCTGTCCGTGGCGATTCTGTAGGCTGGATGCGTCCTGCCGATGAAGTGGATGAATCGCTGTAATGAGAATCGCACTTCTGGGCTCTACAGGGCTTATCGGCAAAAATGTCGTTCAGCTGCTAGCTCGGTTGGATGAAGTAGAAAGCGTTTATTGTCCGGTACGTTCCATCCCCAATTTAGGACAGATGGGCGTCTTGCAGGGAGCTTCGAAGTTCAAGTTCGATGTCGTTGATTTTGACGAGTTGCTGAAAAACCAATCTGAAAATCAGTGGAAGTCAAAAATTTGTTTGAAGTTTAGCGGTTGCGATGCTGTGGTGTGCTGTCTGGGGACGACCCGGAAACAGGCGGGGAGCCGCAGTGCCCAGGAACGGGTTGATGTGCGCCTGCCTCTCACTTTTGCTGCGATTGCCAAGAAGCAGGGTGTAAAGCATTTTCTTTGTGTAAGCGCCCAGGGAGCGAACTCGCATTCGCCGTTCTTCTACAACCGGCTCAAGGGAATGCTCGAAGAGGGCTTGACCATGATGAACTTTGAATCGCTTACCCTGGTACGTCCGTCGCTTTTGCTCGGAAAACACAAGGATAGGCGTTTTGGCGAGGAACTGATGCAAAAGATTTTCGGCAAGCATCCCGAATGGATTCCCGATAGGATTCGTCCCGTGCTTGCCGAGACAGTCGCTGCGCACCTAGTCGCATCGCTGCTCAAACCGCCGACACAGCATGTGTGCGCCAGTGATGGCGTGAAAGGCAAGCGCATTATATATAACCGCGTGCTCGCGCAAACAAAAATCGATGAATTGTTTTAAGGGGCTAGAATCTAGGATCTAGAGGCCCGAACCTCGAGCCTCGAACCTGGAGCCTCGAACCTCGAACCTCGAACCTCGAACCTTTACTTAAACTTCCAGAACTTGTACAGGAACTTGGCGCTTTGCACGGGAGTCTTGAGGAAGGCTCTCTTCTTGTATCCGCCGAGCGCGAATCCTTGCAATACCTTGTAGAGCCCGACCTGGTCTTCGCGGTTCAGCGCGAGCAGGAACTTACGGAACTTGAGTTCAAAGTCGTGCATCTTGCCGAAGTAGCTGTAGCAGCGCTTTTCGTACTGCTTCAGGAATTCCTTGGAGAGGTCGCCGCGTCCGAGTCCGTCGCTTACGTATTGGGCGCAGAAGCGGCCCGCCCGCATCGCGGAAGCGATGCCACCACCCGTGAGCGGGTTGGTGTGGTGGGCGGCATCGCCCACCAGGGCGAAGCGGTCCAGCGTGTAGTTCTTGATGATGCTCGAGACGGGGATAATCCCGCCGACGGTGTAGTTGATCTTGGCTCCGGGGAACAGCTTTTCAAGCCATTCCATCGTGATGTCGAGGATGTTCCCGTCGTGCTTTCCGTTCGCGAGGAAGCCCGCGCCGAAGTTGGTCACGTTCGACTTCTGTTTCGGGAAACTCCAGATGTATCCGTCGTTGATAAAGTCGTGGCCCTGCCAGAAGGTGAGGTAGTCGGGCTTGGTCAGGAGCCCCTGCACCTGGATGTCCACCCCGGTACAAGTCTCGTTCGGTTTCTGCACGCAGTCAAGGCCGACCATGCGGCCGATACGGCTTTCCACGCCGTCCGCGGCGATGACCATCTTTGCAAAGATTTCCTGCGTTCCCGTTTCGGTGACGGTACCGTCGCCGTTCCCCTTGCCGAGGGAGACTCTCACCATGCGTTCGCGGCCTTCGACATCGCTTACGTACGTGGCGCGTGCGCAGGTCACGACCTGTGCGCCTTCGTCTTCGGCCAGCTTGGCGAGCCACGGGTCAAAGATTTCGCGGTTCAGCATGATACCCGTGCCCGGTTTCGGGACCTCGATGTTCACGCCGTTCGGCCCATATATATATAGTCCGTTGATGATGCTCTCGATGCAGCTTTCGTCGATGGGACCGTAGGTCTGCAGGTCGGCAAGCGTCGTGCTCGCTTCGCCGCAGCGGACCGGGTAGCCAATGCGTTCGCGCTTTTCGAGAAGAAGCACCTTGTGCCCTTCGCGGGCGAGGTTACGTGCCGCGACGGACCCGGCGGGGCCCGCGCCGATGACTACGACGTCGTAACAGGAATCAAGCATCGTCCACCTCCGTGATCTTCAAGGCGCCGACGGGGCATGCTTTGGTACAAATTCCGCAGCATATGCACTTTTCGGGGTCAATTTGTAGTTCCAGACCGTACATGTCGAGTGCCATTTTGGGACACATGCCGACACAGCCTGCACAGGCGAGACAAACTTTTCTGTCGTGAACGAGCTTTTTCATCATATTTAATATAGCAAATAGTCCCTGATACCGGATCGGAGAAATATTTTTATAAAATACATAAATATCGAATGTTAGAGACTGATACGTTTTTTTGCAAAATGATGTATTATTAAGGGAAAGGAGAACCCTATATGAACTTAAAAAAAGTAATTGCGTTGACTTTTGTCGCTTCCGCTCTAGCATTTGCTCAGGAGGAAGCTCCGGTTGAACCGCAGGCAGCGCCTGCTCCAGAGCCGGTTGCCGCCGAATCTGCCCCGGCGGAAACGGTCACAGAAGCGGCCCCTGCTGCGGAACCGCAGCCGGAGTCGGCTGCGACTACTGCTACGGAAGCGGAACAGGTTGCGGCGCCAGATTCTGTCCAGGCTCCGGCTCAGGACCCGGTTGCTGCAGCGGCTCCCGCCGCCGCGCCTGCCGCACCTGATTCGGCTGCGCCTGTCGTGCAGGAAGCCGAAACGCAAGTGGCCGTGCCTCCTCCGGCAGCGCCGGCAGCGACTCCTGTTGCCGAGGTGGCGGCGCAACCGGCCCCAGAACCGGTCAGAAAGGGTCCTCCTCCCAAGACTCCGTTTACGGTTGCTCGCGGCAATGCTTTCAACATGGTGGAAAACGAAGCCGCTCCTGACAATGTCGACCTCTTGCTGAAAAACCGCCTTGTCAAGTTTGCCGGGCAGAAGTTCGTCTATGTGGAACCTGCCGGAGAAAAGGGCGTCGTTTCCTTGGGCAATTTCTTCGGAGCGATGGACCTGTCGGGTGATCTCGGCCGTGCGACCGTAGGTTATGCGAACTTCGGCTTCGCTGCCGAGTTGCGCTTGAGCCTTGGCCAGATTGCCGTTGACGATGACGAAGCAAAAAAGAGGGGCTCCTATGCCGGCGATGACTGGGGCCTTACGTTGTCCAAGGTTATCGGAGGACTCGTGGTGACTGCGGGTGCCGACTGGGTGACCAATGCAGACGAGATGAATGTCACTCCCGTGAATGGTCCTAAGGTCGAGCAGCGCTTCCGCGACCTGGTAGGCTCGCTTATGATTTCCGACGGCCCGATGGCTACGAAGCATTTCTGGTCCCTGGGTGTCGCCTTTGTTCGTCATGAGAACGAGAATGAAGTTGCAAACCGCGTTGTGAACGAAGATGTGGATTCCCGCACGACAGTTGTGCCTGTGTTTAACTATGGTACTCCGGCCCTGCGTTCGGAACGTGCGAACCTGTATCTGGGCATGAACACTTCTTTCCCCATAACCGTATTCGATCAGACGGAATCTGTCGATTCCCAGCGTAATAAAGTCGTTAAGACATCGCAGTACCATCTGGGGGCAACTCTCGTGCCGAACATCGTGGCCGAAGTCCTTATGAACAAGAACGTGATGTTCTTTGGCGAAGCGAATTACGAATGGAACGTGATCCGCTATATCTGGGGTAAGGATATAACCGGACAGAACTACACTATCCAGCAGAGCTTGACGGACAAGGTTAACGCTTCTATTGGAACGCGCTTCCAGTACGACAACCTGGTTGCCTGTGAATTCTCTCTCGGGGATTCGTTCTTCACCGATACCAAGGCCATCTTTAATGGCGAGGGAGTTTTCGTTAAGTTCGGCGGATTCATTTATTTCTAACCGGAACTTCCCGAAAAAAAGAAAGGCCGTCGCAAAGACGGCTTTTCTTGTATATAGTTGATTTCTGGCGGGTGATCGACTAGAGGAACCAGAGGCTCAGGCCAAGATTGATGGCTCTGAGTCTTGTCCCTTCCATGACCTTGCATTTGTTTTTGTCGATCTTTGAACTCTGTACGCTGTCGTCTTCGTACAGCATGATGCTCGTTGCATCCGGATAGAGGTCCGCGAGTCCGACGTAGAAGCGGGCGTTAACGCTCAGGTGGTCGGGAATGATGTAGAAACCCACGCCCATGGCGACGCCGAAGCCGAAAGTCGCCTGTTCGACATCGTCGCCGTAGTCATCGGGTCTTTCCACCGTGATGTCGCTGCCGGGAACATGGATGTCGCCCATTTCGGCGTCATATTCTAGTTTGTTGCTGAGGTTCAGGTTGAGTTGCGGACCGACTTCGAAGAATGCGCGCGGATGGAGCACAGCCCTGAACAGTAACGGGAGAGCCAGGTTGCTCTGAGTCAGCTGGATTTCGATTTCATCGTAATCCTGCGTCAGCTTGAAGTATTCAAAGTGCAGTTCCGGGGTGAACCACAGAACGTCTATAATTTCGAATCGTGCGGCGACGCCGACATCAAAGCCCCAGCCGCTTGCTTCATCGTCGGCTCCGTTCAGGTCCTCGGTTCCCCAGTAGTTCGCAATGTTGTAGCCACCGCGGATGCCGATACCGGCGGTCGCGTTGCGGACTTTCTTGACGGGCTGCTCGGCCGTTGTCTGGTCTATTTGAGAGAGCGTGTCCTGCTGGGCGGTAGCGGCCGGTTTGGTTACGGGCGCCTGCTGGGCATTGGAATCCTGTTCTTGGGCGAATACGCAAGTGGCTGCAAGAAGGATTGCAGATGCGATTGTTGTAGCTCTTTTCATAGTTTCTCCATTAAACCTGGAAATACGTTGGTTGTATACCCCTCTAAAGATAGAATGTTTTTGAACGCAGATTAGGTGAATTAGCCGAAATGGGCAAGTTTTTCCCAAAAACATCCTTTTTTATACTATTTTTGTAGGAAAATGGTGGAGAATGGAAATGAACTATTTGATTGTGCCTGGTTTGAACAATTCCGGTCCTGCCCATTGGCAGAGTTTTTGGGCGAAGAGTTTGCCGAACGCGACGCGTGTGGTCCAACGTTGCTGGGACAAGCCCGAAAAAGAAGAATGGATCAAGACGCTTGACGATGCCGTCGCGAAAATGCCTCCCGATACCATTATTGTCGCCCACAGCCTCGGGGTGGCGACGACGGTAATGTGGCTTGCGAAAAGGGTCGAGCAGGGGAGTGTCCCTGCGCAGATCAAGGGTGTTTTCCTTGTTTCTCCGAGCGACGTGGACAACATCGAGGTAATCCATTCCTTTGCCCCGATGCCGCTGAACAAGTTGCCTGTGCCTGCCTGCGTGGTGGCTAGCGACAACGACCAGTTCGTCACCATGGAACGGGCCCGTTTTTTTGCCGATGCGTGGGGCGCTAAGATTTTCGGGGCCGGTGCGCTCGGCCATATCAACGCCGAATCGAACCTGGGCGAATGGGAGCAGGGGCGCAAGTTCCTCGCTGAATTCGAAAAAACGCTTTAAAATCGTCAAAAAGAACATTTTTCAAAAAAAGTTTTAGGGAGCCTTGACGGGTTCCCTAAAAATATCTATATATGAATACATGAATAGTTGTTCATATATTAAAAACAAGTCGGGCGACATTTCGATGGATGTCCTTTTCGAACTGTCGGAATTCTTCAAGTTCTTCGGCGATACGACGCGTATCCGCATTATCCACCTGATGCTTTCGGGCGAGATTTCGGTGAACGACATCGCCGAGAAGCTGAACCTGGAACAGTCGGTGGTGAGCCACCAGCTGCGCATCTTGCGCACGGCAAACCTCGTGAAGCCGCGCCGTGACGGGCGCAAGATGTTCTACTCGCTCGACGATGAACATATCGGCCTGATTTTTAATACGGGTCTTACGCATATCCTGCACAAGAAGGGCAAATGACAATGTCTGCTGCATTCGAGATTTTTGAAAAGTTCCTGCTCCAGTTTGTGACACTTTTTTCGGAGATGGCTCCGTTCCTGCTGCTCGGCTTTCTGTTGGCGGGCATCATTCACGTGTGGATCCCGAACCACCTCTACGTTCCTAAAATTGCGAAGCCGACTTTCAAGTCGGTGCTTTGGGCGGCCCTGTTCGGGGTGCCGCTTCCGATTTGCAGTTGCGGCGTGATTCCGACCTCGATTGCGTTGCGCCGCGAGGGTGCGAGCAAGGGGGCGAGCGTGAGTTTCCTTATTTCCACTCCTGCGACAGGCGTGGATTCCATCTTGGCCACGTACTCCCTGCTGGGCGGGCCTTTCGCGATCTTGCGTCCGGTGGCGGCCTTCGTGACGGCGATGCTCGGCGGCGTGTTCACGAACGTGGTGACCAGAAAAGAGGGCGACGTGGGCGTGTCCGTGCATGGCGAAGAACACGGACATGAACATCACGACCATGATCACCATGAACACGAACATTGTGGTTGTGGCGATGAACATTGTGGTTGCGTGGCGATGGCTGCGGAATCCGGAAAGAAGTCGGTCAGGCAGAAGATTTTCGAGACGGTCGAATACGGCTTTGTCGATATGGTCGGTAACGTGAGTAAGTGGCTCACCATCGGTCTTTTGCTCGGTGCGCTGATTGCCGCCTTTGTGCCCGACGATTTCTTCCTGTTCCTGCACGAATACCCGGTGCTCTGCATGCTGGTGGTGCTCGTGCTCGCTATGCCCATGTACACCTGTGCGACGGGCTCCATCCCGCTTGCGCTCGCCCTTGTGGAAAAGGGCATTACGCCGGGTGCTGCACTCGTACTGCTGATGGCTGGCCCCGCGACAAGTATCGCAAGCATGCTCGTGGTGGGGAAGGCCTTTGGCAAGCGGACGCTGTTTGCCTACCTCGCCTCCATTGCGCTGGGCGCAATCGCTTTCGGCTTTGTCGTCGACACGTTCTTCATGGATACGTTCCTTTCGTCGATGCTGCCGCACGGTTCCGCTGAATGCCATGGTCACGGGGCGCTCGGAGTGTTCGACTACGTCTGTGCGGGTCTGCTTGCGCTGTTCATGATTTACGCGAAGTTTGCCCGTAAGGGCGGACATTGCGGCTGTGGCCCTTCGACAGGCTCAGGGACCGGTTGTTGTTGCTGCTGCGAGGACCATGACGACGATGGTTGCGATTGCCACGAACATGAACATGGCGAATCCTGCCATTGCCACGAACATGACCATTGCGACCATGACGGGCCGGTGACGGTGACCTACCGTGTGCTTGGCATGAACTGTAGTCACTGCAAGGCCTGCGTGGAAAAGGCTACACGCATGTTAGACGGCGTAGTGTTTGCCGAAGCCGATGTCGCCCGCAAGGAACTCAAGGTCCAGTGGCACGACGAAGACGATGTCGACGAGGCCGCGCTCAAGACAACGGTCGAAGAAGCCGGCTTCGAATTCGGCGGCGTCGCTGAGTGAGGGTTGCGCGGAAAATTTACTTGGCGCGGTTTGCGAAAAGCTCGAAGTCTTCGGGTGTCGTGAGCTTGTCGTTAGCGGTATTGCCCTTCACGATGTAGACGGGCTCTCCGAAATATTCAAGGATGCTCGCTTCGTCGGTGGGCGTGAAATTCAGGGGCTCTGCGGCAATACGACCGTAGAGCTTTTTCAGTAGAGCTACCGGGGCCGCCTGCGGGGTCTGTGCCATCCATACGGTGTTGCGGTCGATGGTCTGCTTCACCTGACCGTCACTTGCAATCTTGATAGTGTCGACGGCGGGCTTTGCTACAAGGCAACTACCTTTCTCGACAAGCGTCTTGCAGACATCGCGGATGATATCCTTGCTCACAAAGGGGCGCGCGACGTCGTGGACCAGCACGTATTCGGCATCGGTCGTCAGTGCGTTCACGCCGTTTTCGACGGACTGCCAGCGCTCGGCTCCACCCACGACGATCTTCAGTTTCGGATGCGAGAATTCCTTTTCGAAATGGTCTTTCCAGTCGGCGGGCACGGCCATCACGACTTCGGCGATTTCGTCCATTTCGAGGAACGTTTCAAGGCTATAGCGGTAGACGGGCTTTCCGCCCAGTACCATAAGCTGCTTGGGGATGTTGCCGCCCATGCGCTTGCCGAGTCCCCCGGCGGGGAGCACCGCTGCAAATCTGCCTTTCAAGTCTTGCATACCAAAAATATAGAACCTTGCGGTAAAATTGTTTTTCTAGGCCCGAACTTGAAGCATCTCACCTCGAACCTCGAGCCTCGTGCCTGGAGCCTCCTCCCTACACTTCCCCGATTCTCGCGAGTTTGAGTAGCGGGATTCCGGCCTCGCGGCTGTCGCTCAAGTTGATGTCGAAATCGATGCTCCAGTCGTTGAAATCTTCTTCGTCCTGGAGCATTTGCTGTACATGCATCGTATCGCCGTCGTAAGTGACAATGGTGTGGGCGAGGGCGCGGCCTTCCACGTCCAGGCGGAACTTGTGGTGTTCGGCGGTGTAGGCGGCCATGATTTCGAGCAGACGCTTCTCGGTCCACGGCGTTCCCTCTGCGTCGGCGAGCATTTCGCCTTCGGCGAGGTCGTCGGCGAGGCTGTCAAGAACTGTAGTGAAGTCTTGTTTGGCGAGGCTTCCCATAATCTGGAAGATACGCTGGCGCACCATGCCCAGGAATCGCTTCTTGTCGTAGGTGATGTCGGCGGCGGCCTTGTCCGCGCCGAATGCCTTCTCGGCTTCGTCTTCGGCAGTGCCTGCATCGAGGCGCTTCTGGTAGTCTTCGGGGTGCGCCATCTTTTCCCATTCTTCCAGCAGGCTTGAGTCGACACGGCGGATCATGTCGCCCAGGTAGTCCTGCATTTCGAGCAGTTCCTCGTTCTTGTAGCCGTCGGGCACGGTCTGCGAAAGCACCTTGTACACATAGTTCAGGTGACGCAGCAGGATTGCTTCCATGCGTTGCAGGTTGTACTGCTTCACGTAGCCGCTGAAGGTGCTGAAGTTCTCGAACATTTCGCGCACGATGCTCTTGGGCTCCACGTTCACGTTGACCCACGGGTGTACTTCGGCAAAGGAGTTGTACGTGTCGTAGATAAAGTCGCGTAGCGGCTTGGGGTATTCGACCTTCTCGAGCTCTTCAAGCCGCTGGTTGTATTCCATACCCTGCGCCTTGAGCTCGTTCATGCGGGCGTCGCGCGCCTTGCTCAGCTGAATACGGAGGATGGCGTCGGGATTCTCGACGATGCTTTCGCACAGGGTAATCACGTCGAGCGCGTACTCCGGTGAATCCTTGTCGAGTTTCGGGAGCGTGTCAAGCAGGTACAGCGAGAGCGGCTGGTTCATCGCGAAGTCGTCCTGCAAGTCCATGTTCACGCGCAGGTGGCTGTAGCCTTCGGCGACGGGCTTCACGAATTCGATAATCTTTTTTTCCACGAGGCTGCGGAACAGCATGAAGGCGCGGTGCTGCAGCTGCTTTTTGCTGGCAGCGCTTTCGTGGCAGTCCTTGAGGAGCGTACGCATGGCACGGCATCCGTCGGTCTCTCGGCTCAGTATGTTCAGGAGCATCCCGTGGTCCACGTGGAAACTCGAGGTGAGCGGTTCGGGCGAGGCGTCGATCAGTCGTTTGTAAGTGCTTTCATCGAAGGGAACGTAGCCGTGTTCGGGCGGTTTGCGCTTCTGGAACTTCTTGCCGGTCTGGCGGCTCTTCGCTTCTAGTTTCAGGTTCTCGATGACGTGCTCGGGAGCCTGTGCCACCACGTAGCCCACGTCGTCAAATCCTTTTCGTCCGGCGCGGCCCGCGATCTGGTGGAAGTCGCGTGCGGTAAGAATGGCAGTCTTGTCGCCGCTGTACTTGCAGAGCTGCGTGAAGAGCACCGTGCGGATGGGGACGTTCACGCCCACGCCGAGCGTGTCGGTTCCGCAGATGACTTTCAGCAATCCCTTCTGTGCGAGCTTTTCGCAGAGGATGCGGTACTTGGGCAAGAGTCCTGCATGGTGCAGCCCGATTCCCTGCTTGAGCCAGCGCTTGACATCGGGGCCGTAGGGGCTGCTGAAGCGCACTTCCTTGATGGCCTCGTTGATGGCCTGTTTTTCTTCCTTGCTGCAGAGATCGAGACTCATGAAGTTCTGCGCGTTGGTGGCGGCCGCGGCTTGCGTAAAGTGCACTACGTAGACGGGCGCCTTTCCCTCGTTCACCAATTTCTGCACTTCGGTCGAGATTTCGGAGGTGCTGTAGCTGAAATCCAGCGGTACGGGCCTCTGCGTCGAGCGGACGGTCACCGTTTCCTTGCCCGTGTGTTTTGTCAGGTCGCGTTCGAAAAATTCAGTGGCGCCGACAGTCGCGCTCATTAGCAAAAAACGGCTTTGCGGAAGCGTGAGAAGCGGCACCTGCCAGGCGACACCGCGTTCGCGGTCGGAATAGTAGTGGAACTCGTCCATCACCACGTCAAGAATTTCGAGTTTCTCGCCTTCGCTGAGCGCCATGTTGGAAAGAATTTCGGCAGTGCAGCAGAGTATAGGGGCGTCGTGGTTCACGGTCGCGTCGCCGGTAGAAAGCCCGATGTTCTCGGCTCCGAATTCCTTGCAGAGCGCCATCCATTTCTCGTTCACCAGCGCCTTGATGGGGCAGGTGTACACGCTCTTGCGGCCATGCACGATACTGTCGAAGTGCAGTGCCAGGGCGACCATCGACTTGCCCGAGCCTGTGGGCGTGTTCAGGATGACATTCTTGCCGTCCAGAAGTTCGAGGATAGCTTCTTCTTGTGCGGGGTACAACGTTGTCCCGCGCGATTCCGCCCATTCCATAAACTGTTCCAAGATTTCTTCGGAACTGATTTTTGAACGGTCTCCGCCGGCGTTTGCGGTGAGTTTCGCGATAAAATCCTTGAGAATGGGCCTGTTTTGCTCTGCCATAGGGCGTAAAGATAATTATTTTTAATTTTATGAAAGGAATTGTACTTGCCGGTGGATCCGGCACACGCCTCTACCCGCTGACCATGGTCACGAGTAAGCAGCTGTTGCCTGTCTATGACAAGCCCATGATATATTACCCGCTGTCGACGCTGATGCTTGCCGGCATCCGCGACATCCTCATCATCTCGACACCGACGGACTTGCCGAACTTTGAACGCCTGCTGGGTGACGGGGCCGCAATGGGCCTCAACCTGAGCTACAAGGTGCAGCCGAGTCCGGATGGACTTGCTCAGGCCTTTATCCTGGGCGAGGAATTCATTGGGGATGACTGCTGCGCGATGGTGCTGGGCGACAATATCTTCTACGGGAACGGATTCAGCCCGCTCCTGAAGGCTGCGGTAAAGAACGCCGAAGAAAATGGCCGCGCGAGCGTGTTCGGCTACTACGTCGAAGACCCGGAACGTTTCGGCGTGGTGGAATTCGACAACGACGGCAAGGTGATTTCGGTCGAAGAGAAGCCGAAGGAACCCAAGAGCAACTACGCCGTTACGGGCCTGTACTTTTACGACAACCGCGTTGCGAAATTTGCGAAGGCTCAAAAGCCGAGCGCCCGCGGCGAACTGGAAATCACCGACCTCAACAAGACGTACCTCGACATGGGCGAACTCGACGTGAAGCTCCTCGGCCGTGGATTCGCATGGCTCGATACCGGTACGATGGACAGCCTCATCGAGGCGGGTGAGTTCGTGAAGATGGTGGAATGCCGCCAGGGAATCCAGATCAGTGCCATAGAAGAAATTGCCTACAGGAACGGTTGGATCAGCAAGGAAAAGCTGCTTGAATCTGCCGCCAAGTACGGCAAGTCGCCTTATGGCCAACACTTGAGAAAAGTCGCAGAAGGAAAGATTAAATATTAGAATCTAGAGACTAGGATCTAGAGGCTTTATCTAAAACCACTAACCACTTTTTATTATGAAGCGTTCCATTGTCATCACCGGCGGTGCCGGGTTTATCGGAAGCCACGTTGTGCGCCTCTTCGTGAATAAGTACCCGGATTACAAGATTATCAACCTCGACAAGCTCACCTATGCGGGCAACCTTGCGAACCTCAAGGACATCGAGGACAAGCCGAACTACAAGTTCGTGAAGATGGACATCTGCGACTTTGATGCGTTCTACAAGCTCATGCAGGACGAGCAGGTCGACGGCATTATCCACCTCGCTGCCGAAAGCCACGTGGACCGCTCCATCAAGGACCCGTTCACCTTTGCGAAGACGAACGTCATGGGTACGCTCTCCCTGCTCCAGGCTGCGAAACTCTACTGGGAAAGTCTCCCCGAAAAGTACGAAGGCAAGCGTTTCTACCATATCTCGACTGACGAAGTCTACGGTGCTTTGACGATGAACCATCCGGAAGGCATCACGCCCCCGTTCACGACGACCGCTTCGAGTTCCGAACACCACCTAGCTTACGGCGATGACTTCTTCTACGAGACCACCAAGTACACGCCACACTCTCCGTATTCTGCTAGCAAGGCCGGTTCCGACCACTTTGTACGCGCATTCCACGACACTTACGGCATGCCGACCATCGTGACGAACTGCTCCAACAACTATGGTCCGTACCAGTTCCCCGAAAAACTGATTCCGCTTTTCATCAACAATATCCGTCACAAGAAGCCGCTGCCTGTTTACGGCAAGGGTGAGAACGTGCGCGACTGGCTTTTTGTGGAAGACCATGCCCGTGCCATCGACGTGATTTTCCATAACGGGAAGATTGCCGAGACCTACAACATCGGCGGGTTCAACGAATGGAAAAATATCGACATCATCAAGGTCGTCATCAAGACGGTGGATAGGCTGCTCGGCCGCGCGGAAGGCGAGGACATGAACTTGATCACCTACGTGACGGACCGCCTGGGACACGATGCCCGCTACGCGATTGACTCCACCAAGCTCCAGAAGGAACTGGGCTGGGAACCGAGCTTGCAGTTCGAAGAAGGCATCGAGAAGACGGTACGCTGGTACCTCGACAACCAGGAATGGCTCGACAACATCACGAGCGGTGATTACGAGAAGTATTACGAGAAAATGTATAAGGAGAGGCTAGAGGCTAGGGACTAGAGGCTAGGGAGAAGAGTCATGCGCGTAGCGCATCATAATAAACCCTAGATCCTAATCCCTAGATCCTAATCCCTAAACTACTATGTCTAAATTCAACTTCATCAAGACTTCTATAGACGGCGTTGTCGTAGTTGAGCCAACAGTCTTTGGCGATGCCCGTGGCTACTTCATGGAAACTTACAACAAGGCGGAGTTCGATGCCGCCGGCCTGAATGTGAATTTTGTTCAGGATAACGAGTCCCGCAGCAAGAAGGGCGTGCTCCGCGGCCTTCACTTCCAGAAGAAAAACCCGCAGGGCAAGCTTGTTCGTGTTATTGAGGGCGAGGTCTTTGATGTGGCGGTGGATTTGCGTAAAAATAGCCCCACGTTCGGCAAGTGGGAAGGCATTGTGCTTTCCGCAGAAAAAAAGAACCAGCTCTATATTCCGGAGGGTTTTGCCCACGGATTCGTAGTGCTCAGCGAGATGGCGTCGTTTGTCTATAAGTGCACCCGCCTTTATGACCCGAAGGATGAAGGGGGGCTCATGTGGAATGACCCCGCTATCGGCATCAAATGGCCTGTCGGAAACGGTTTTGAACCGCTCCTTTCCGAAAAGGACACGAAAAATCCGCTGCTCAAGGATCTCGGCTTCGCATTTGAATTGTAGGGGTTAGAATCTAGAGACTAGAGACTAGGGAGAAGAAAGGCGGCTTTGCCGCGATTTTAACACTAGATTCTAGATCCTGAACCCTAGCCCCTGGGCTTTTTTCTATTTTTTTAGACGTATGAAGAATATACTCGTTGTTTGTACTGGGAACGTGTGCCGCAGTCCTACGGGAGAATATCTCCTTAAAAAGGAACTTGGGCCTGATTTTGAAGTGAAAAGTGCCGGTTTGGGTGCGCTGGTGGACCAGCCCGCTAATGATATTGCGCAGAAAATTGCGCTCCAACATGGTGTGGACATGAGCCCCCATCGTGCACGGCAGATTAACATGGATATTTTGAAGTGGGCCGACTTGATCTTGGTTATGGAAGCAGGGCAGAAAAACGAGCTTCTTCACAGGTATCCCTGGCTGGAAGGCAAGGTTTTCCGTTATGGGAAATCCATGCGCGTCGATGTCCCCGACCCTTATCGTAGGCCGGAGAATGCTTTTGTGCTTGCATGGAATTACCTGTCCAAGTTGACGCCTTACTGGGTAGATCTTATCAAAAAAGGAAAAATGCCGGAATAATCCGGCAAGGTTATGTCTATGAGACTTAAGCTGATTCTTGGTTGTGCCGCTGCGCTGTTCTTCTGCAGCTGTGCCGCGGGTCCTCACATGCGGATGACCGCCCCTGAAGATTCCATGGAATATAACGGGTTCATGGTGCACTTGCATGATATCAACTCGGGTGACTTCGGTCAGGATATTGCTGTGGCACCTGCTCCAGCACCGGAGTCGGCTCCGGCGGAAGAATCCACAAAGTTTGGTGACGTGAAGGAATTGATTGTTGATTCCATGCCGAACCTTGAATACCGTATTGGACCGTTGGATATGGTCCAGGTCGTGGTCTGGGAACATCCGGAATTGACGTCGCCGATGGGTCAGTATCAACCGGCTGGTCAAAAGGTGACGACTGACGGTAAGCTATTCTACCCGTATGCGGGTGAATTACAGGCGGCAGGCCTGACGGCCCAGGAATTACGCACTGAAATCACGAAACGCTTGTCGGACAAGATATTGAACGATCCGCAGGTCGATGTTCGTGTTACGGGATACAATAGCCTCAAGATTTTTGTATCCGGAGAAGTTAAAAATCCCGGTTATATATCTTTTGACGAAAAGCCGATGACACTTCCTGTTGCTTTGGCGGAAGCGGGTGGTTTTACCGAAAATGCCGACTTGTCCATGATTCAGATTAACCGTGGTGGGAAAATCTATAATCTCGATTACTCGTCGGTTTTCGCTTCGAACATTTCTGTGGATAAGATTTTGTTGAAACCCGATGACCAGCTGTATGTGGCTTCGAAGCTTGAAACGCAGAAGGAAGACCGAGTCTTTGTTATGGGGGAAGTTCGTAGGACCGATGTGGTCGATATGCACGACGGCAAGATTTCGTTGATTGACGCTCTAGCTTCTTCGGGAGGCCTGGAGGCCGTGAATGCTTCGGCTCGGTCCATTTACGTCATTCGCAATACAGACGACAAGCGCATAGATGTTTTCCATCTGAATGCAAAAAATGCGATGGCTCTTGCCATGGCGGAACGGTTCAATTTGAATTCTCACGACATTGTCTATGTCGATGCTTCTGACCTTGCGACATGGAAGCGTATCTTGGATTTGATCATGCCGAACGCTACCTTGATTAACTACGGGGCTAGCACGACTCGTAACATTGAGTTGATTTCTAGAGATGGGTGGTAATAAATTATGGTTAATTTAATTCTCTGTGGTGGAAATGGAACTCGCCTTTGGCCCATAAGCCGCTCGCTTATGCCCAAGCAGTTCGCTCGTCTGTTCGACGGGGCATCCCTGTTCCAGCGTACGGTAACGACGAACGCCCGCGTTTGTGACGAACAGTATGTTATCAGCAATGCGGAGCAGTATTTTTTGGCTAAGGACCAGCTCGAAGAGGTCCATTCCAAGAAGTCTCGTTTTATGCTTGAACCGGTGGGCCGTAATACGGCTCCCGCGATTGCGCTTGCCTGCTTCAGTCTCCAGCCCGATACTATTGTGCTTGTGTCTCCTTCGGATCACGTTATCCGCAAGGTCGATGCCTATGAAGAATGCCTCCACAAGGCCGAAGCTTTGGCCAAGAAGGGTTTTTTGGTGACGTTCGGCATCACGCCGACTGGTCCCGAAACGGGTTACGGTTACATTGAGGCCGATGGCGAGGACGTGAAGCGCTTTGTCGAGAAGCCGGATCTGGAAACGGCGAAGAAGTATGTCGAATCCGGACGCTTCTTCTGGAATAGCGGCATCTTCTGCTTCAAGGCCTCTACGTTCCTCAACGAACTGAACCGCCATTCCCCCGATATCTATGCGGCGGCAAAGCGTGCTTACGCTTCGGCCAAGAAGGAAAACCGCGACTCGCTGATTCGCGTGGACATGGACGACATGCTTGCCATCCCGTCCAACTCGATTGACTACGCCGTGATGGAAAAGTCCGACAAGGTGAAGGTCGTTCCGAGTGACATCGGCTGGTCCGATCTCGGCGCCTTTGACTCGCTTGCCGGCGAATTTGAACATGACGAGAACGGCAACAACAAGAATGCGAAGCATCTGGGTATCGGCACGAAGAATTCCCTGGTTATGGGCTCTCAGCGCCAGATTGCGACGATCGATCTCGACCACATGCTGATCGTGGATACGCCGGACGCCCTGCTGGTAGCCCCGCTTAGTAGCAGCCAGAAGGTCAAGGCCGTTGTGGACGAACTAAAACTCCGCGGGTCGGATCTCCCGCGTGTCCCGCAGACGGTGAGCCGCCCGTGGGGAACGTACTCCGTCCTTGAATCGTCGGACAACTACAAGATGAAGCGCATTGTGGTGAAGCCGGGTGAACGCCTCAGCTTGCAGAAACACCTGCACCGTTCCGAACACTGGGTCGTCGTGAGTGGCACCGCCACATGTACCGTTGGCGACAAGGTGTTCTACGTGCGCCCGAACGAATCGACGTACATTCCGGTGGGCACCGAACACCGCCTGCAGAACGAAGGCCGTCTGCCGTTGGTGATCGTTGAAGTCCAGGTGGGCGAGTACACCGGTGAAGACGACATCATCCGCATGGAAGACGACTACCACCGCTGCAAGTAGCCGCCCTCTTCGGCCTGACATACTGTCTTCCCCGACACTACTTTGTCATCCCCGCCGCTACACTTTGTCATCCCCGCCTTGGGCGGGGATCTCCTTTATAAAAAAGAAAGGCGGGTTCATCCCACCTTCTTTAATTCATAGCTCACGGCTCATCGCTCGCAGCTGTTAGAATTGGCTCAAGAACCTCTGGTCGTTCGCAGTCAGCAAGCCGATTTCCGGAATCGCGTGGCGCAGCATCGCGATACGGTCGAGGCCGAAGCCGAAAGCAAAACCGGTGTACTTCTCGGAGTCGATGCCGCAGTTCTTGAACACGTTCGGGTCCACAGAACCGCAACCGCCGATTTCCATCCAGCCCGTGCCCTTGCAACGGCGGCAGCCCTTGCCTCCGCAGAATACGCAGCTCACGTCCATTTCCGCAGACGGTTCCGTGAACGGGAAGAAGCTCGGGCGGAAGCGCGTCTTCACGCCTTCGCCGAACAGCTTGTTCATGAACACCTGGAGCACGCCCTTGAGGTCAGCGAAGCTGATGTTTTCATCGACCACGAGGCCTTCGCACTGCTGGAACATCGGGGCGTGGGTCGCATCGTTGTCGACGCGGAACACATGGCCCGGAGCAATCATGCGGAACGGCGGCTTGTGCGTTTCCATGTAGTGGATCTGCGTACCGGAGGTGTGCGTACGGAGCATCACCTTGTCGTCTACGTAGAAGGTGTCCTGCATGTCGCGGCTCGGATGGTCGGGCGGCGTGTTGAGCGCCTCGAAGTTGTACCAGTCCGTCTCGATGTCGCGGCCGAAGTCCACCTCGAAGCCCATCTGGCTGAAGAAGTCGATAATCTCTTCGCGCACGTCGTAGAGCGGGTGGGTCGAACCGGCGGGGATGCCCGAACCGGGGAGGCTCACGTCCACAAAACCGTTTTCCAGCTTCTTCTGGAGCGCGGCCTGGTTCGCGGTCTCGATAGCCTTGTCGATGGCCTCGGAGACGGCGACCTTAAGTTCGTTCACGAGTTTGCCGTAAGCCGGACGTTCCTCGGCGCTGAGCGAGCCCATCTGCTTCATGAGGTCGGTGACGGCCCCCTTCTTGCCCAGGTACTTCACGCGGAGGTTGTTGACGGCTTCTTGGTTTGTAAGGTCGGTCTGCGCAAGTTCTGCGTCAAACGCCTGCTTCACATTGTTAATAGCTTCACTCATAGTGCGGGTAAAGATAGAAAATAGACGAGAGACGAGAGACGAGAGGCGAGAGAAATTTTTATGGTTTTTGCGCGTAGCGCCATTTTTCTCTTTTATCTTTCGTCTGTAGGACCGAAGGTCTGTTCTTTCGTCTAAAAAAAGGGGGAAGTTTCCCCCTCGCTTTAGCCACGGCTCCGCCGTGTCTGCCGCTACCCCCTCTACGGGCGCTCAGGCGCCGCGCCCGTAACGCCCCGGCTTATTCGGCGTCTTTTACGCAACGGACCGAAAGGAGCCAGTCTGTTTTTTTGGGGTTATCCGATAGTGAAGCGTCGCCATATGAATCTTTCATGAACATGAAATAAACGTTTGAGGTATGATTTTCTGTAGAAGTCCAAAAGGCTGTGGTTTCTTTTTCACCTTCGTAATGACACGGATTAATGCAATTACGTTCGCCAGCAGGAAGTGCAGAAAAACCGTAAGTATCATTGCCTACGCTTATTTCATTCCAGCCATCAGGAGTTTTTAGATTTTGACCGGAACTGAAACCCCCTGCAAATTCGATTAGAGTTTCATATTCTTCTTTTGTTGGCACATGCCAACCGACAGGACAAATGCCTTGTACTATGGATGGAAGAGAACATGAGGTTGTTAGGTCGCATTCGGACCACGGTTTGTCGACCGTTTCCATCCAATTGTAAAGTCTCCCATATTTGTTGCAAGAACTGGATTCATTATTGTAGCAGAGACTATTTTGGGTTTCTAGATTCAAATTTTGTGCCATCCATATTTGATTGCCAATTTGAGTTGTCTTGTACACCTGACCGTCTCTTTCATCAAGTATTTCGCCATATTTCCCTGCGTCAAGTAAATCTTGATTAAGAAATTCGGTTGTGAAGCACTTGTATTTCGAACAGTCGTATGTTCCTGACGGCATGTTTTCTGTGTTTTTCGCGCTGCTGGATTCCACATTGTCGTCGCTACTTTGGGGCTCGGATTCCTTTACACTGCTAGAGGAGACCTTGTCCTTGGTTTTGGAATCACTGGATTCTTCGCTGTCGTCCGAAACGATACTGCTTGAAGAATCGACTTCAGAGCTCGGATTGTCGGCCGAAACCGAAGATGAATCGTCCCCGCACGCAGCAAGGAAGAGTGCAAAAGAAAAGGCTGCAAGGGAAAAATGCTTCATAGGATTCTCCTTAGGTTTACTTGCAATATAACTTATTTTACCCCCGTCCCTTGTGAAAAAATTGAAAATGCAGCTTTTTCGCAAAATGCGATACGCAAAATGCGAAAAATTACTGTTCAGCCTTCGCTTTCCCTGTAAAACATGTGCTCGTTATCTTGAATATGGTCACGGCAGCGGCTTGCGCGGGCGTGAATTCGAATTTGTGCGATGCGGCGGATTGTGTGGAATGCGCGGAACCTGAAGATTGCGGCGCACCCGCAGCCTGCCGTTCCATCAGGAGCGAGAGTCCGCGGCATTTCTCGGAAACGTCCTCGACGACTTCTGCCTTGCCCTGCCCGACAACGCTTGCATAGAAGCGCCCGCTCTTGCAATAAACGTCCTCGTGAATCTCGATGCGGTTCTCGACGCACATGCTAAACGCGACATTCGGATTCTTGCGGATGCAATCGAGCTTCTTGCCAACATGCGCGCAATGGAAGTACAGTTCCAGAACGCCACCATTTAGGCTATACCCGAACGATAGCGGAATCACGTAGGGCACACCGGCATCGTCCATCATCGCAATATGGCAGGTCGTGCATTGTTCAATAATCTTCGCGATATTTTCATCGCCCAAAACTTCTCTATCTTTGCGTCGCATACATATCGTTCCATCAACTAAATATTTTATTAGAGATTGCTTCGCCGCTAAGCGCCTCGCAATGACAATAACCAGCTTATCAATAATCCTTTATGCAGCGAATGGAGTAGGCATTATCCTTATCGCCAGAATGAAAGAGTGTGTATGTTTTATAAAACAGGTGTAAGAAATAGGCATAAAGCTTGGTTTCCTCGCTAGCAAACCAAAAGAAAGCGACCCTTTCATCAGGACCATAAAATTCTCCGCTATTGTCTCGCTCTGTATCGCCAAACATTCTCGTTTTGTGGAACGCCCCTGCAGGTATAGCAGAAAAACCAAAGCGATCAAAATTAGGATTCACTTCATCGCCATCCCACAATTGAGACTTAAGACACGTTCCAGCATAAGAGTCCCCTCCAATTTCAGAAAGCATAGCGAGCCAATCTTCCAACGAAGGCAAGCGCCACCCCTGCGGACAAATTCCCTGAACTTTTTCGGGAAGTTCGCAAACCTTGTGCAATCCGCAATCCAAGCCTTCTGCGGACAACGCGACGGAATCAATCGCTGCAGCCCAGGTATAGAGGCGCCCCGCAACTTCACATTTTTTCGGGTCATTGCCATTGCACCAGCTTTTACCTAGAAGACTCGGAGTTTTGACACTGTCGGAATAGTTGAGGCTTTCTGCCATCCAAACTTGTTCGCCAATTTTTACCGTTTTGTAGACTTTGCCATCTCGTTTGTCTGTTATGGAATCGTATTCTATTTCAGGATTCAAATAAGCTTCTTTAGGAATGCTCCAATCAAAGCACCCCTCGCAGGGGGAAGTGGTTTCCACAATGCTGCTACTAGACGCAACGGGATTGTTCTGGTTCCTTTCGGGGCCTTCATGTTCCTCGGGTGTTTGTCTTGCAGACGAAGAAGATTTTTCCTTGTTGCTACTAGAGATTGCATCGTCGTTACGCTCCTCGAGACTAGAAATTGCGTCGTCGTTACTCTTCTCGAAACTCGAAGACGACGTTTCCTTCTGTGCTTCACCGCCATTCGCACCTGTCGACGAGGAATCGTCGCCGCATGCCGCAAGGAACGCTACCAAACCAAGTACAGTCAAAAATTTTTTCATAAAGTCCCCTTTGCCTGGACGTCTGCTAGAATAAATTTAACAAACTACGCCGAAAGGGCCTTTAGCAGTTCTTTTTTGTCCGCTCCCAACGAAAAGAACATCTTGATCATCAGTTCCAGGGAGACGCTGGGGTCCGCATGTTCCACTTTCGCATACCTTGACTGACTCGTTTTCGCCATCGCAGCTGCAGAGACCTGTGTTTCTCCGCAGGCTTTCCGCTTTGCAATCAGCGCCTTTGCCAAGGAGGCCTTCATCTCGACGATTGCCATTTCCGCCGGGCTCAAGCCGAGGAACTCGTCAACATCCCCGACCTTCCAGCCTTTTTTCTGCAGTCTTTCTCTTTTCGCCTTTTCCATTCGCTACGCCTCCGCATCATATATTTTTAATCGTTTACGGCACAAGTCAATGACTTCGTCAGGAGTTTTGTTCGTTTTTTTTTCTGTCCACAGAATTACGACAATCGCATCAGTGTCAATTCGATAAAATAACCGCCAGCTTCTACTTTCGTCCTGAATACGCAGTTCGTGACATCTGGTTCCTATGGACGGCATTGGGCGGCTTTGTGGCAGAGAAAGATTCACCCCTGATTGCAACAGTCGCAGTAAGAATCCTGTTTCTATCCTCGCTTTTTGTGACAAAGGTGGTGTTTGCGGTTGCTTGTGCAACCAGACTAATGGCTTGTGACTTGGACTCATAAAATATATATCAGATTTGACATAATGTCAAGGGCTAGTGTGGCGAAGCAATAGGAACGTTTGTACGGTCCCTAATCTATAGACGTTTTTCCAAAGAAAAATTTCCGCTTTTTGGGAAAAAATCTTTCCGTACCCTTCAGCGTAGTGAGAAATCATTCCCTCGAGCTGTGGGCTATGAGCCTCACTCCCACAACTTATGCATTATCACGGGCCGTTTTTTGCCGGCCTCTGTCCTGTGCATGTACAGGTGCCCGGTGCTGTCGTAGCTGAACTGCTCTCCGACGCGCTCCCCGTTCACGTAGGTGAGGCTGTCCATCAGCACCCCGTTCGCATACCAGTTGCGCCAGATTCCTTCGCGCTTGCCGTCTTTCCAGAATCCTTCGCTCGCAAGTCCTCCGCCCACGCTGTCGGGGTAGAATATACGGGATTCTTGGATGTTCCCCGCGAGCCACGTCGGCAATCTTGAGATAGACCCGATTAACAGTGCGGACCACGACGCAAACCTGCTGACAATCAACGACAGAATGTCCAACTACTGCCTGATACGATACCAGCCCTCCAAGAATGTCGAAGATCTCAAGAAGACGTATGTCCGGGCCCGCAAGGACTACCGGAAGACTTTCCCCCTGCGCACAATCATGTCGGATAATGGCAACGAACGCGCCTGTCATCTGGATATCGCCAAGGCCCTTGGCGTGGAGTACTACTTCGCCCACCCATATCACTCTTGGGAACGAGGGGCAAACGAATACGCCTGTACCTGCCAAAAAAGGAGTCGTTCAAGGGTATGTCACTGAAGAAAGTCCGGTGGATACAGAAACAAACTCAACAACAGACCCAGAAAAAGGGTTGATTTTATGACCCTGTTAGAGTATATTTGTATACAAGTTTAATAAGCTGACCGATTGCGTTAGCGATAAAAATCCGCCCAGAAGTAGCTCTGTTTTTTAGCAGAACTGTTTGGGTTAGGGAGGGCCTGGATCATGTTTCACGGTAAGTGTAAGACGTTGCGGAGCCCTTCTTGTGCCCTGTTCGGTTTTGTTTGCGCCCTGCTGTGCATGATGGCGGGGTGTTCTTCGTGGTCGTATGACTATTACAAGACGACCAGCGGGCTGAATCGTGCGAAAATTTATTTGGCCTCGTGGGACCGTGGTGATTCGGCGGTTGTGCGCTTTGCTGAATCAGAAAGCCTGTCTGTGTCGTTCTATTTTCAAAACTACGAGCCCTTGGACAAGTCGCTTGCCGATTCGAGGTCGAATGACGCTTCGCAAAATATCGTGCTGATGGAGGGGGGCGTGAGTGGCTTGCGTGAGCCTCTTTCTCTGCGGTTGATGGTCGCTTTCAAGAGCGATTCAAATGCTAGGAGCAGTGGGCTTGGTGGCGCCTATGTCGATATCTTTGGGTGCAGTGATTACGGTTGCAAGAAGGCGAGCAAGGTTGTGCTGCACGACGAGTTTTACGAGTATTCTCGCGTGATTGAAGGTGACGATTTTTCGATACTGGAATCTACGGAAGAATTTTACGTGCTCGAGCATGGCTACGATTGCGATGTGACCAAGGAGTACCATTTTAGACTGAAAATAGACCAAGCGGATTTTAAGCTTGATGCCGACTTGCAAAAGGGCGAAGAGACTTGTTATGAGAGGGATTTGAAATGTCTCTTTTGCTGAAATTGTTCCGCGTGGCGCCGCTTTGCCTGGCTCCGTTCCTTGCATCGATTACCGTTGTGTTGTTTGTGCTTGCGGGCTGTACCGAGGACGATTACTACGAAAAGGCCGAGACAGAGTATTCGACGGTAGAGAGTCACGATCTCGGTGGCGCCTTTCCCTTAAAATCCAGAGCGTTGACGGCAAAGTTTATTGTGCCCGGGGCTTTTAGTGTGACCCAGGCGACCGTGACCGAAATGGATAGCAGCCTGAATGAGGTGGCTACCATAGAGGGATCTGTCGAAAAAGATTCCGTCAAGTTTGCGGTGCGTAATTACTCCAATCCGTATGTGCTCATCACGATTAAGGGGCGGTGGCAGGGCAAGGATTCTTCGGCCGCTGAACGGGAACTGCAGACGCTTACCGACATTTCTGAGGTGGGAACTCCGCAAGTTCGCCTGCTGGGGCACTTGGAAGTTTCGAGGGTAAAGAAGTTGGTGAAGGAGGGCTACCCGTTCTATACGGCCAAGCGCAAGTCGTCGCATGAACTTCGTCGTGTGTTTATCTACCTGATGAACGGTGACTACCAGAAACCGCAACTTGTAGAAACGTTTGCCGAGCGCAACGTGGCGTTGACGCTGTTCGCCTTGTTTACCGACGGGGAGTCAATGTTGCTTGATACGGCGCTTGTCGAAAAGTTTAGGGGCGATATTGCCGATGGCGTGTGTGACGACCTTAAGTTGCTGGCGACCTTGGGCGACAACTTGGCAAAACATTGGCTTAGCCTGTTTCATTTTTATGATTGGGAAAAAAGGTGGGGCGAAAACGTTATAGAAGAAGTGGCGGAGTACGTCGAGAGTCTCTTGGATGATATCCTTGATATGGAGCCTTGTTCGCGGTCGGGCGAGACCATTGCCGTAGGTAATGTGGAATCGGAGTTCTACGGCGATTCGCTGGTGTGCGATAAGAGATGGTACTTGTTCAAGCGCTTGCGGACGGAACGTGAAAAGGATTTTGGAACGTGCGCTTACGAAATGAGTGATCAGCGGATGTATTTGGATGTCGATAGCGTTCGAGGCGTTTTGGATTCGAATATGGTGGTGCTGGACTCTACCTATTACATTTGCAAGAAGAAGGAGGCGACTTCGTCGCGTTCGAGTGAATTGTACTTTGATACCTTAAAAGTGTTTGAAGATGCATGGCAGAAGGCGGAACGTCAAGAAATTTTGAAATACTATATGGGCGATTGCTGTATTAGTTGCGAAAACTGGCGTGGAATCTTTAAGGATTCGGTTTATAGGTGCAGCGCCTATTATGAACGTTGGGAATACCTGAATACGGATACGCTGACGCACCTTTTGGATTCTTGCGGTGTTGACCGCTTATGGACTGTTGATTCGCTCCACGGCGTAAAATATGCCTGCACCTTGGAATCGTGGCAGGCCGAAACCCCCGAACTCGATAGCTTGATGCAGGAGCGACCTTGCGACTCGCTCACCGATCGTTACCGCACTATAAAATATGACAGCAGCGGCTACGTGTGCTCAAATGTTAAAATTTCGGGAACGACGGTCTATACGTTTGTGTGGGCGGATTCGACGATGCTCGCGGAATACGACTTCTTGGCGCTTCAGGAACCTTGTGACCCTGCAAGGGATTCGCTCCGGTTTGTGGAGATGACGGGTTCGGATGCGGTTTACCAATGCAAGCAGGAAAACGACCGGTTTGATTTTGTAAAGACCGACAAGGAGACGGCGCTCAATTTAAAGAAGGCTGCGTTCGTGAATGGGCAAAAGCCGTGCGACCCTGAAACAGACCGTTACCGTACAACGGGCTTTAGCGCTTTTGGTCAAAACTTCTACTATGTTTGCCGCAACAACAAGTATTCGGAATATGTGCTGACCGAGGTCTCTTACGATGAATACTACATGGTGATGATAGATTACGCCATGTCGCTGGTGAATCGCTCAAAAATTCTTTACGCCTGCAGTGATTCGGTGCTTGCGTTGCGAGGCCCCGCCGTAGAGGTGGTGGATGGCTCCATTACGGACCCGCGCGATGGTAAACGCTACCGTGTGGTGACGATTGGCGAACAGACTTGGATGGCCGAGAATCTGGATTATGCGGATAGCGTGGCGACCCCGAACTTGGCGGGCAATTCCTGGTGCTACGAGAACGAACCGGATTCTTGCGCAAAGTACGGCCGACTTTATACGTGGACGGCTGCGGTGAACCTTGACGAATCGTACAAGAGCAAGAATGCCTACTACGATATATGTACCCCGGTGCAAGGGGTTTGCCCCGACGGTTGGCATGTGCCGACTCGTGCAGAATGGAACAAACTGTTTGATTATGTCGAAAACAACAATGGTGGCTTGGGTGTTGGCGGCGGGCTAAAGTCGAAGGAATACTGGAGCGATTATGGTGAAAGGTCGGGCGGTAGCGAAGACTTGTTTGGTTTTACGGCGTTGCCTGCGGGTGTGTATGACGGTCGCTCGTTTAGTTACGTTACCAAACAAACTTATATGCATTCGGTAAACCAGGACGAGGCATCTCGCGGGGGGACAACGACGGGGGATTGGGTTTACGAGGTGGAATTCTCTTTTTTGAACGACCAAAGGATGTATTCTGCGGAGTGGTCCAAGTCTAGCGGGACCTCGCTCCGTTGCCTTAAAGATGAATAAGTGAATGGGTGGCGTGTCTTATACTGAAAAAAGTTGTCACTGCACGGAAAGGCAGGCTCAACAAAAATGGAGGCAAAACAGGTCGTAAAAACAGTCGGTTTGTATGACGGAAACGTCCACTGGATCAGGCGACAGGTCGTTACGGAAAAGCGCATTTTCTCTGACGAGAACAGGCGGCACGACTCTTGGTTGCATTATACATTTTTTTGTCTCCGTTCAGCAAGCCGTTTCTTCATCTCTCGTCTGTAGCCGCGTAGCGGCGTTCTCTCGTCTATTTCTCCTACTCACTCCCACAACTTATGCATGATCACGGGCCGTTTTTTGCCGGCCTCTGTCCTGTGCATGTACAGGTGCCCGGTGCTGTCGTAGCTGAACTGCTCTCCGACGCGTTCCCCGTTCACGTAGGTAAGGCTGTCCATCAGCACCCCGTTCGCATACCAGTTGCGCCAGATCCCTTCGCGCTTGCCGTCTTTCCAGAACCCTTCGCTCGCAAGGCCGCCGCCCACGCTGTCGGGGTAGAATATGCGGGATTCCTGGATGTTCCCCGCAAGCCACGTCTCTTCGTAGCGCAGCCGCTTGTCGCGCTTCATGTACCAGACCTTGCCGGAGAGCTCGCCTGCGACAAAGGTGGATTCCGCGCAGACGAATTCTTCGCTTTCCCGGTGGCAGGTACCGTAAGATGTTCCGCTTCCGTTTTCGAACAAACTTTCCCTTAGGATGTTCCCGTCCTTGTCGAGCCAGCGCCATAGGGAGTCTCGCTGCCCGTTCTTCCAGTGCTCCTGCTTTTGTATCGTGCCGTCGGCGCGGTACAACGTCCATTTGCCGCTCTGGATTCCCTGGTCGTAATTCCCCTCGAGCATGAGTTTTCCGCTCGGGTAGTATTCGCGCGATATCCCGTGGCGTTTGCCGTAGGCGCAGTCGTATTCGCTGGAGCGGACGCTGTCGGAGGAGTAGTAGGCGATGTGCCCGGAGGGGTTTCCCGGGTGGCAGGTGCTCTCTTCGGCGAGCGTCCCGTTCTCGTACCACTTTCTCCACACGTCGATAGAGTCGCCTTCCTTGCCGTAGTGTTCCTCGAAGGCCTTGTTCCGGTTGTAGTGCCAGCCTTCCCAGTCGCCCACTGGGTGGTCGTCCTTGTAATGCCGTTCGGCCTGGACCTTCTTGTCGTAGAAGTACGAGAGCCATTCCCCGTCCTTCCTGCCCTTCTTGTAGTAACCCGTGCCGATGAGGTCGCCGAGATCGCTCCATTGCTTGAACTTGCCGTGCGGGACATTGTCCTTGAAGGGGATTTCCAGCTTCTTGATGCCGTTCGTGTACCATTCGACCTGTTTGAGGATTTCCCCGTCCGGGTATATCCATACGGATGTTTTCTTGATGTCGTTGACGTGGTAGCTGAGGACCTGTTCCTCGGCATGTTCCACGGTGCATCCGGAAAGGATTGCAAAAACACCCAAAAAGGCGATAGTTTTGAAACGCTTCATATTCGGTAAAGTAGAAAAAAGGTAATTTCTAGTCGTGGACGAATTGAAGAAAAAAACGGTTGCTGAAACGCTTAAATCGAGGTTGCAGGCTCCATGGGTGTGGCTTATCCTCGTTTTGACGCTTGGGCTGACGGCACTGTTCTACGTGTCGCAGAAGCCGGAAATCGTCCTGTACAACAAGTATATCAAGAACATTTCGGAATACCAGCTGCTCGAAACGCGGCTGATGCGCTCGATGGAGCGCGTGCGCATGGGGCGCATGACGGATTCCTCGTCGATCCAGTCCCAGGTCATGGTGCTTAGGGAGATTGCCTCTACCTTCTCTCACGACATGGACGGCCTGAACGACATAAAGATAAAGACTCCTCCGGCATCATCGGTCAGCCGTTTCGAACGCGAGGTCTCGAGGAAATTGTCCGGCGTTGCCTGGTACTTTATCAACCGCAACGCATGGTTCCTGTCCCGCGATTCCCTGATTGCCCAGATGGACGGTCTCCCTTCGAGTACGCTTTTTGCCCTTTATGCCCTGCTGGATTCCGCATCTGCCGGGATGAATGTCTCGCGCCCGCCCCAGATGGACTTGCCTGAAAACTTGGCCAAGGGTGTGGACGGCTTGCTTGCGTCCAATGCCGATCTCTCGGTGGCGTGGAACCGTCTGAACAGTGATGTCACCATGGCCTGCAGCGAGGAGCTGGTCCAGTTCTTCCAGATGGGAAACCTTGACGAGATTTCGCTCAAGTCCAAGATCCCCATGGTGTTCTATTTCCTTTCGATAGTACTCCTCCTGACAACCTTCTTCTTCATTTTCCGCTCCAAGCAGTAGACGTTATGCTATCCTTTTTCCGTACCCGCCATTCCGCCTATTTCAATTTCGCGTTCCTTTTCGCCGTGCTGGGTTCGTGGTTGTTCTTCTATTTGCAGCCTGTCCTCCGGGGCTTTCTGAGTGACGAGTACTTGTTTTACGGCAAGGTGAGCTATGCCGCCATCCCGAGCATTTTCGGCAACACCGACATTCCGCTTTTGGACAAGACGTATTTCCGCCTGAACGGTGACAACGATGCGACCTTTGTGCTTTATGCGTCCAAGGAAATCTTGGAAGAGATGTCCGACTGGTTCCAGTTCGGGGCCCGCAATGCGGGGGACATTTCCCTGGAGGTGTCTGCGGCGCGAATCGGGGAAAACCGGTTCGTGGTGAGCTCGATGGCGACTTCGAACGGGGCGCTGGAATGGGATACCCTCATGGAATACCAGTTCCAGTGGGCCATGATTTACCTTGTTGTGGAATTGGCCCTTTTCTGCGTGTTTGTTTTCTTCATTGTCCTGGGCTTCAGGTCCTGGCGGCGCTGGAAGGCGCTGAAACGCAAGTTGATGTCCGACGGGGACGATTCCGGTGACTAGGTTCCATGGGCTTCTTCTTTCGGCGGTCTTGACCCTGCTCCTTTTTTCCGCTTCTTGGGCGGGCAAGGCTAAGGATACGCTCCTGGTCGACGTTCCCGGCGTAAAGAGTACGGTCGGCGTGTGGTGGCCTGCATCCCGCGAAAAGGCTCCTGTGCTGGTCTGGTTCCACGGGGGCATGACGAGCGGGAATTGCGAGAAGGGGCTTGTCGCCGGTGACGACCTGTCCAAGCTGTACCCTGCGGCCATTGTGGTGAGCGCTTCCGCCTGCCGCGAAAATCACTGGGCGACCTCTCCGATGGTTGCCGTGGTGGACCGGGCGCTCGATTCCGTGGCTACGCTCAGAAAGTCTCCCGTGGGCGAGGTCTCCCTCGTGGGCGTTTCGGACGGGGCTATCGGCGTATTCGTGTATTCCCTGAACGGCGGACGGCGGGTGCAGGACCGGTTGCTCGTAAGTTCGAACGGGGGCTTGCTGGGGGATGCAAAAATGCTGGCGTCGCAGGGCAAGTTCAAGGATGGTCGTTGGCGCTTTTTGCAGGGCGGCTCGGACCGGCTGTATCCGTCCGGTGTCACGGTCCCTTGGATTGATTCGTTCTGCCGTACGCTCGGTTCCGATTGCGACTTGAAGTTCGACCAGGCCGGCGAGCACGACTGGAGCTACTGGCGTGACAAGCATATGGACTGGATCCGCGCAGCAATCGCTCCTAAAAAGAAATAGGGATGCCGTTATTTTAACTTTTTTGTGCTTCCTACCTTGACAAAATGCGCATTTTTTTCAAAATTTGGTGCACCACGCGGATGTGGTGGAACTGGTAGACACGCTAGATTCAGGTTCTAGTGCCTGCGAGGGCATGAAGGTTCAAGTCCTTTCATCCGCACTGAAAAACCCGGTAGTTCGCTACCGGGTTTTTTATTGTTCAAAGCAGTGTTGCTGCAGGGGGCTGCAGTTTTCTACTGTCTCGCAGCGAGTTCTTCGGGCGTGCGGGCGAGGATGTCCCAGTCGCCGCGCTTGATGATCTTGTAGGCGTAGCCCTGCTCGGTCAGGAACAGCTGGCGGTTCATCGCGAATTCCTGCTCCTTGGAGTCCTGCGTCACGATGCTGTAGAAGTGTGCGGCACCGCCGTCGCTCTTGGGGCGCAGCACGCGGCCGAGGCGCTGGGCTTCTTCCTGGCGGCTGCCGAACGTACCCGAAATCTGGATGAGCACGTTTGCGTCGGGCAGGTCGATGGCGAAGTTGCCGACCTTCGATACCATGAGGTTCTTGAGGCTTCCGTCGCGGAAGGCGGCGTACAGCTTTTCGCGGTCCTTGTTCGGCGTCTTGCCCGTGATGAGCGGGATGCCGAGTTCCTTGGAGAGCGATTCGAGCTGGTCAATATACTGGCCGATGATGAGCACGCGGTCGTCGGGCTTGTCGTAGTACTTGAGCAGGCGTTCCACGATGTCCGTCTTCTCGGGGTTCGTGGAGGCGAGCGTAATCTTCTCGCGCACCGGTGCAAGCGCATACTTCATCTTGAGCTCGGCTTCCATCGGGATACGGATTTCGTTACAGTCGGCGGTGGCAATCCAGCCCTGAGCTTCCAGGATGCGCCACGGGATATCGTACTTCTTGGGGCCGATAAGGCTGAAAACTTCGGTTTCCTTGTGGTCTTCGCGGACGAGCGTGGCGGTGAGGCCGAGGCGGCGCGTGGCCTGCATCTCGGTACTCAGGCGGAACACCGGGGCGGGCAACAGGTGCACTTCGTCGTAAATCATGAGGCCCCATTTCTGGGTACTGAACAACGGGAAGTTTGCGAGCTCCTTCTTGACTTCCTCGTCGGTGAAGTCGTCGAGTTCGGTCTCGGGCTTCTCGTTTTCGGCCTTCTTCGCGCGCTTGCGCTGCGTGAGGATCTGGTAGGTCGCGACCGTCACCGGGCCGATTTCCTTGACTTCACCGGAGTATTCCTTCACCTGGTCGAGGGTGAGGTCGGTCTTGTCGCAGATTTCGCGGATCCACTGGCGCGATGCCGAGATGTTCGGCGTGAGAATCAATGTCTTCGTTTGTACGAGGGCCATCGTCGCAAGGCCGATAACCGTCTTGCCCGAACCGCAGGGGAGCACGATGACGCCCGAACCGCCCTTTTCGGAGCCGCTTGCGTAGAATACCTGGGCGGCTTCCTTCTGGTAGTCGCGGAGTTCGAACTTCTTGCCCGAAAGCGTCGTTTCGCGCAGGTGGATGGGCAGCGGATCGCCCACGGTGTAGCCTGCGAGGTCTTCGACCGGGAAACCGGCGTTGGTGAGGGCCATCTTGAGGTGGCCGCGGCGTTCGGGGTCCACGATGGCGCTGGTGTCACCGAGGAATTCGATAACGAACGGCTCGACTTCCTTGAGCTTGCATATTTCGGTGAACATGTACTGGTCGTCGGATTCGATGATCAGCCTGTCGCCGTCTTTCTTGAGGCGCAGGAGGCCGTAACGGGCCATGTAGTCTTCGACTTCCGTGATGACCGTCTGTGGGATGGGGTAGCGGCTCTGGCTTTCGAGACGCTCGATGACGTCCGGTGCGCGCAGTCCGGTTGCGGCTGCGTTCCAGAGGCTCAGGTGTGATATCTTGTAAGTATGCAGATGTTCCGGGCTCTTGACGAGTTCGGTAAAGGGGGCTATTGCGTCGCGTGCTGCTTCGTAGGAGGGGGAATCGACCTCGACCATGATTTCGAGGTTGCTCTGTACAATGATGGCGCCATTCGGATTCATAGGGTGCCAAATTTAGAAAAAAAAGAGGCTAGATGCTAGTATTTAAGGGTTAGGGAAGTAAAATAAAAGCCGCACTCCCGAAGGAATGCGGCTTTAGAGCCACCCAGCAGATTTGAACTGCCGACCTGCTGATTACGAATCAGCTGCTCTACCAGCTGAGCTAGAGTGGCGTAGCGGGGCAAAAGTTAGTAATAAGGCTCCCTTTTGTCAAGATTGGCTGACAAAGGAACTTTTTTTTTCTATGATTGGGTCACAAATTTTAAAATGGACGTCAATTATGGCTAACGAATCTACAACCAACAATTCTGAACTCAAGGATTTCTTTGTTACCCACGGTACCAAGCTCGGTATCGTCCTGGTCGTCATCATGGCCATCGTCGTGGGTGTTGTGCAATATAAGGAATACCGCAAGGGTGCTCTTGATGCCCAGGCCGAAAATCTCGGTCTCGGTATGACGTATCTCTACGCCGGCGAAAAGGACAGCGCCCTGGCTGAGTTCGAATCCAAGATGAATTCCGGCAAGCTCGAAGGCCTCGCCTTTGCAAAGGCTGCCCTCTACAGTGCAAACATCAAGTATGAACGCAACGACTTCGACGGTGCCGAGGCCCTGTTCCAGAAGTCTCTCGACAAGGCCGGTTCCTCTGCGCTGGTCCGCTCTGCCGCAATGCATGGCATTGCCTCCGTGAAGATGGAAAAGGGCGACTACACTGCCGCTGCCAGTCTCCTCGAAAAGTTTGTCAGTGAATTCGGCAAGCGCACGGGTGACCTCCAGGATCGTTACGAAAAGGACGAACCGGTGGACGAGACCCCGATGGTCGCCGACGCCATGTGGAAGCTCACGCTCGTTTACGACAAGCTGGGCCAGGCCGACAAGGCCAAGGCTACTGCCGAACGCCTCCTCAAGGTCTACGGCGACAACGCCCAGTATGCCGACAAGGCGTCCAAGTTCCTCGGAAAGTAATTCCCGAAACGCTTAAGAGATTTCCCCGGTCTGGCCGGGGATTTTTTTTGTCCTGTTTTGGATTACTGGTGGGCGAATGCCCAGCCGATGGCGAAAAGGGCGTAGTACGCGACTATCCAGAAGATATCCGTGACAGCGACCGGCGCTCCCCAGCGCAAGCTCTTCTTGCTCGGGATGAACCCGCACAGGAGGCCCGCGATGAAACCGTACAGGTGGGCGAGGATGTCGGCATGCTCGCCGAGCCCGACAAACGTGGCCAGCGAGGCGGCCCCGCACAGGGGGGCGAACCGGCGCAGCAGCCCGTGGCTTTCCTTGGGCATCAGGCGGAACTCCATTACGGAAAGCGCGCCGATGGCGGCGAAGACGAACGTGGAAAATCCCAGACTGCGGAAATCCGAGTGGACGGTGGCCGCGACGCAGAAGTTTGCGACCGCGCTTGAAACGGCGAGGAACGGGACCACCTTCGCAAGGGAGATTCTATAGCTCATCATGCTGAGCACGAGGTAACCCGTGAGCAGGTTGCCCCCGAGGTGTCTAGAGTCTCCGTGTAGTGTCAGTGCCGTGATGCAACGCCACCATTGTCCGTTCATGACCTTGTCGGCGTCGGAAAGACCCTCGCCTTCGATGCCGGGAATGATGCCGGAGAACTGTACCAGGGTGACTGCCGCCGGGACAAGCAGGACCCAGATGGGCTGGAGACTTGCCTTGAGCGGGAGCGGTTCGTTGACTTCCCTGGGCGGGTTCTCGCGGTGGTATAGTCGTATCTGGAATCGGGCCCGTTTCTGGTCGTCCAAGTCGACGAAAATCTGGAAGGGACCATCGGGGGAGTGCTCCAGCCGGTGCGTGATTCCCTGCGACAGGAGTACAAGGCTCTCGTCACGAATTTGTTTGTAACCGCCTTCGCTGATGCGCACTTCGGTAGGCTCAATTTCTTCTTCGAGTGGCTGCGGTGCGGTTGCTTGCTCTGTTACAGGGACCGCTGCGGCCGGTTGTGCCTCGGGCGCCGGTTCCGGCATGGCCGGGATTTCCGGTATGCTCGGCATTTCTTGCACTGGGGGCTGTTCCGGTGCATTGCTGGCCGGCGGTACTGTAGGCCTGCGCCTGACCATGGGACTCATGAACCTGGGCATGTTAACCTGCCTTTGCCGCAGATGTCATGGCGAAGTGCCCGTCTGCCGTCTTGCATTCGGCACGGAGGTAGGCGTAGTCTTCGAAGTCCATCGTAATGTCGGAAGAGGCGCGTGCAACGACCATACTGTGCAGGTCCACGACTTCCTTGTCTGCTATTTTGCCGTCAAGTTTGCGCTTCCTTCCGAAAATGCGGATGTAGCGGAAGCAGCCGCCCATGTCGGCCGTGCAGCGGGCATGGAAATGGATGCGCTTGCCGTCGCGTTCCCACCAGAGTGCAGGCCCGTCGGTGATGTAGCAGTTGTCGCCTGCGAACGCCTCGTTCAAGCTCTCGAGCGAAAGCCCATCCCCCGAGCCTCGTCTCACGTCTCTCGTCTCACGTCTCTCGTCTCTCGCCTCTCCTCTCTCGTCTCTCGCCTCTCGTCTCTCGTCTCTCGCCTCTCCTCTCTCGTCTCTCGCCTCTCCTCTCTCGTCTCTCGTCTCTCCTCTCTCGTCTCTCGCCTCTCCTCTCTCGTCTCTCGTCTCTCGTCTCTCGTCTAATTTCACCACTGTCCGCACTTTTCCGAACACGTGGTCCCGTGAGTGCTTGAGTGTAAGCAGCGGGAACTCGACTGCCGTAGTGTCGTTCAGGTCGCCGTGGGCGTCGTTCCCGCCGATGGGGAGCAAGTAGTTTTCCTTGCCGAGTTCGCTTATCCAGAATTCCCTGCCCAGCATGAACCCTTCGTCGTGCATCCCGTTCCAGAACTGGATGCCGCGGATCTTGTGTTCCGCGTTCAGGTTCAGGTCCTTGTGGCTCCAGTAGCCGCGCCGGAACACGAATTTCTCGATGATTCCCATCGGTTGCAGGGGGTGGGCCGCGAAACAGTGGGCCTCTGTCACTTTCAGGTGGTCCGGAATTTTCCGGGTGGGCATGTTGTCGAGCCAGTAACGCCCGCAGTCGCCGAGTCCCGGCAGGTATTCGTCGGGAGCGAGTACGGTCATATGGACGTTTTCTCCCTTGGAGTTCCCCGCGGAGACTTCCTCGCCGGCAAGCAGCAACGGGTATTTTTCCGGGAGTGCCGCGATTTCGTCCTTGAGCGCCTGGAACCTGGGCATAGGCGATTCGGCCTCGCGCGTGTAGTCCTCGGCGGTGAACGCAAAGTCGTAGGCGTGGTCCGTGCAGCACACGAAATCGAGGCCGACAGCCTTTGCCGCCTGCTGGAAAACCTGGGGCGTGGCGCCGAATTCCACATGGTCGGCGGAGTAGTGCGTGTGACAGTGCATTTCGCCGGCTGCGTATCCGGGCGCCTTCGGGAGATCCTCGGAAAGCACTTGCAGGGTGAGCGGTTCGGCCCGCAGCCCAGGCAGGCTCCAGCGCCTGAACGTGCGCACCTTCCCGTCGGCTATGCGCTTCGCCGTGAACTCTACGTAGATGCAGTAGCGGCCGGGCTTGATCCCTTCAAGGGGAATGGGGTGGAATTCAAAACCTTGTTGCGCCTCGATGTTGAGCGGGATTTCCCGTACGTCCCATGCGGACCTGGGTGCACCCTGTGCGGCGATAGAGACCTTGGCCTGTTCCAATACGACTGGGAATCGGTTCGCGTCGCGCATGACGATCCATAGAATCGGGGTTTCGCCGGGAACGGCTTGAAACGCCATGTCCGCAATAATTTCGGGCCAGGATCTGAACAGGAGCGACCACGGCAACTTGAACTTGAAGTGCGTCTCTGCGTAGTGCAGCTTTTCCCAAGGTGCGAAAATCATCAGGGCCCCGCGTTTTTCGTCGAGGTTTCAGTCGCTTTTTCTTCTTGTTTCTTGGGTTCGCTTTTTTTGTCGGTTGCAGGGGGCGGCAAGGAATCTGCCGGAGCCGGGGCATTTGTTGCCGCCGGTGCGGGCGCCGCCTTTGCTGCCGTGTCAGCCTTTGTCGTCGGGACTGCTGTCTTTGCTGCCGTGTCTACAGGGGCAACTGTCGTGTCTGCAACTTTTGAAGTCGTGTCCGTGGCAACTGCAGTCGTGTCCGCAACCTTGGCTGTCGAATCCGCTTTGTTGCTTGTTGTGTCAGCTGCGGTGGCTGTCGAGTCGGCCTTTTTCGCAATCGGTGTTTTCGCCGTTGAATCCTTGCTTGTCGTGGTAGTGGCGATCTTCTTGGGCGCCTTGCTGCTGTCGCTAGCGGCAGAATCCAGTGCCGCCTTGGGATAGTTCCACAGGCCGAATCCTACGCGGATCTGCAACTGCAATCCGCCGATATTCCACTTGGCTTTGTCCGTGGGGCCGTCGGGTACGATATCTGCGTAGCTCTTTTTCGACTTGACCGGGATGGAACTGTAGCCGATATCGCCGAACACGTTGAATCCCTTCCAGCTGGTAATCAGGTATCCGATGCTAAATCCGAAACCTCCGCCGTAAAGGGGCGTTTCTGCGTCAATTTTTCCCCAGGACGAGTAGATTTCTGTGCCTGGCAGGACCCAGTACCAACGGACGGCGACGCTGAACAAACTTTCTCCCGAGAGGTCCATCAGGTTTTTGGGAATGGCAAGACGGTACTCCAGGAACAGCGGCATGCCCTGTATGGTGTATTCGTAATGGTGGGTCTTGTTTTTGCGGTCGGTCAGGACGACGGACTCGTGGTCGTATATGAACGAAAGGCCGAGGCTAAGGAAGTTGTCCCGGATGGGTTGGAACTGCAGACCCCCGGTAATGGGGAAACAGAAATTGACCTTCTGAAAATCCTGCTTCGCGACGGTCAGCGATTCGCTTTCGGTTAGCGCCTGGCTGTATAGTTCCCTGTAGATCGTGTCGACCGCGTTCTGAAAATACTGGCGTTCTTCGAAATTTAGGAACGAAATTGCCGGCTGCAGAAAAATGGATATGCGGCCGTTGTCGTGCTCAACTTTATCCGCATCGGCAAAGACCATTGCCGCAAAGAGCAATACGCAAAGTACAGTCTTTAGAAACAGCGGTCTCTTCATTCTGCGGGCCTAGTTCGTCATTTCCTTTTCTTCTTTCTGGACGCGGTTCTTTTCGGCGTCTTTCTTCAGCTTCTTTGCAAATTTGGTTTCGGCCTTCGCAATTTTCTTTTCGGTCTTTTCGATTTTTTTCAGGACGTCCTTGTCGTCGGCATGGTCGTTACGTGCAATTTCGAGGTACGAGCGTGCGGCGTCAAACTGGTCCAGCTTGGTATAGGCTTCCGAAATCATGAAGAGAGATTCTTCCCTGCGCTTGGACTTGGGATAGTTGTCGAGAAATTCCTTCAGGTAGATAACCGTGGCCTGGGGCTTGTCCATGCGCATGTAGAGGCGTGCGGTCTGGAATTCCTTTTCGGCCAGGCGTTCGATAAGTTGCTCGTAATAGTAGTTTACCGAATCACGCAGGGGAGTCTCGGGATAGTTGTCCAGGTACCGTTCGAAGTCCTTCATCGCTGTCGTCGTATTGCTTTCGTCGCGAGAAACCTTGAATTCCATATTGTACGAAGAGACTGCCTTGCGGTAGGCTGCCGTTTCTGCGAACGGAGAACCGGGGAAGTTCAACACGAAACTGCCGTATTCGCCACGCGCCTCAATCCAATCTTCAAGGTTGAAGTAGCTTTCGGCCAGCAGGAACTGGCTCTTTTCCAGATAGCCCGTACCGGCACACAAGGAGAGAATGTCTTCCAGCTTGTCTTGTGCGCGTCCGTACTTTCCTCTCTTGAACAGGTCTTCGGCGACTTCGTATTTTTCACGGCAAAACTCGGTGTGCGACTTTTTGTCTTTGCCGGAACCGGCGCAACCGACCAGGAGTGCTGCACTTAAAAAAATCGGGAAGAAGAGGGTGTTCTTTTCGAATACAATCATTTTTTTTCTTTGGTTAATTCTACTTTTTGGATGTAAAGTAGCAAAAAGAAGACCGACAGAAAAATGATTTTAGTCCGCTATGTCTTGAAAGAGCTGATTGCGCCCTTCCTGGCGTCACTTTTCGGCATCACCTTTTTGTTCGTGGTCGATTTTCTCGTCAAAATTCTGGATAATGTCCTTTCGAAAGGCCTGCCTGCTTCGACGGTTCTTGAGATATTCGTTTTGAACCTCGCTTGGATGTTGTCGCTCTCTATCCCGATGGCTGTTCTTGTGGCGTGCCTTATGTCGTTTGGACGCATGTCGGGGGATCAGGAAATTACTGCGGTGAAGGCTGCCGGAGTCTCTCCCGTTTCACTCATCCGTCCCGTGTTTATCGTTGGCATGCTGCTCTCGGTTTTGTTGATGTTGTTCAACAACTGGGTGCTCCCCGAGGCGAACCACCGTTCTGTCGAACTGATGAACGCCGTCTCCCGGAAAAAGCCCCATGTGTTCATCGATGCTGGAAAGCTGATTACGCAGTTCCCGGACGTCCAGCTCTGGGTGAGTCGGATTGACCCGTCGTCGGGTACGCTTTACGGAATCCAGGTCTTTGAACTGGAACACAAGGGTCCCCCGCGAATCGTGTATGCCGACAGTGCCTCGATGGAATACGTCGATAACGGGGCTACGCTGATGTTCAAGCTCCGCAGTGGGGAAACCCACGTGGTCGATGCGGATGACCCCAGCAACTATTTCCGTATAAGGTTCTTTGCGCAGGATCTGGCCCTCAAGAACGTGGACGACCGACTTGAACGCCGTAGCCGCAGCTACAGGAGCGACCGCGAAATGCCGGTGGAGATGATGCTCGACGTGGTCCACGATGCCGAGGCCCGTTACGATACCGCCTTTATCGAGGCGAAGGGAAGAAGGCTTTCGTCCCTGCAGGAACTGCGTCTCCGGTTGGAACAGGACTCGATTGTGCCGTCCGGGGTGAAATCTCCATACGTGGCCGACGATACCAACAAAGTTATGCGTTCCCTCTCCAAGCTTCGCATGAGCGAAATGTCCGTACTCAGGATGACGGAACGGCTTTACAGTCGCATGGAAACCGAGAAAAAACGTTCTGCCCAGTACCTTGTCGAAATCCACAAGAAGTTTAGCACTTCTGCCGCATGTCTTGTCTTTATCCTTATCGGGGCTCCGCTGGGCATCATGGCCCGCAAGGGGGGAATCGGTACGGGCATCATCTACAGCCTTGCCTTCTTTGTCATTTTCTGGGTTTGCCTCATCGGTGGCGAAAACCTGGCTGACCGTCTTATCATTTCTCCTGAATTGGCCATGTGGGCCCCGAACATCATAATTGGTGCCTTCGGCATATTTATCACGATTGCCATGGTGCGCGACCGTTTCTCGGGGGATTCGAAATTCTTCCGTGCAATCCACAAGGTGGGGCGGCTGTTCACGTTTATCACCAAGAGGTTCGGATGAGATTCCCGCGGTACCTTGTCTGGAATTTCGTGAAGATGTTCCTCATCGTGGTCATCGGTGCCATTCTGGTGTTTGCGCTGATCGATTTCGTGGGCAATATCAAGACGTGGCTTGCCCGCGACATGAAGGACGTGGGCGACTACTACCTGAGTTATTTGCCCTACATGGTGTACCTGATTTCTCCGGTGGCGCTTTTTATCGCGGTTATCGCGTCCGTGGGTAACATGGCACGTCACCTTGAAATGTGTGCCATGCAGAGCTCCGGACAGGGACCGTTCAAGACGCTCTTGCCGATATTCCTCATCGGTATCCTGGTATCTGTAGGGTCGTACGAGATGAGCGAACTCTGGCTCCCCGATGCGAACCACAGGCGATTCGAAATCATGGAGACGAACGCCCAGAAACGCAAGAACCCGCGAATCAAGGAAAAACAGAATTTCACGTTTATCGACAACGAGAAGGCGAGCTGGTTCTTCAAGTTCTATTCGGGCACCAAGAAGGTGGGCCGCGACGTGGTGCTGTTGCTACGCGACGAAGGCCGCCTGGTGGAACGCTATGATGCGCGCCATGTCCGCTGGGTCGAGGAAGACAGCACTACCGCTGGATACTGGCGTATGGAAAACGGCTTCCATCGGGTGTTCCGCAAGGACGGTACGGTCAGCGTTACCCCGTACCACCGGGAATCCCTTGCAAACAGGTTGAGTACGCATCCCGACGACCTGATTAACGAACGCCAGATTGCCGACGAGATGGATTCCAAGATGGTCAAGCAGCGTATCGACGTGCTGCGTCGTTCCGGCGAAGATACCCGCGTTATGGAGACCGCCCTCCACTTCAAGCGCTCTGCGCACTGGATGAACCTGGTTGTCCTGCTGATCGGTGCTGCGCTTTGCCACAGGTTTAGCCGTTCGGGGGGCCTTTCCCAGAAGTTCGGTGTTGGCCTTTTGATTGTGTTTAGCTATTATATTCTTGAAAGAATCGGATTGAAAATGGGCGAGAACGGGGCTTTGACTCCGTTTATGGCTGCGTGGATTAGTCATTACGTTTATGCGTTGTTGGCTTCCGTGATGCTCTACCGTTCATTCCGCTTGTAAGGGGAAAGTTGTATGTCGGATATATTGTTTGTTCTGTCGGGGCTTCTGCTGGGGCTTGCCTTTAAGGGCGGCATGTGGTTGTTCCTGATTCCGTTCGCCGGAGTGGCTTGTGCGCTCGCCATTATGAATCGCCCAAGGCTTCCGGGTGGGAAAACTGCCCCTATCCCCGTTGTGACGCGCGCGATCCGTGCGACTGGCCTTGTTCCTGCTACGACTCCCGATTTGCGTTCCGAGTACAAGGATGTCCAGCAGGAGTACAACGAACCGAATTCGACTCTCAAGGTGAACCAGGTCTGGAACCGCGCCGACGCCGACATCGACAAGGCTTTCCACGACATGCTCGTCGGCCTCAGGGGACTTGTCCCGTCGGCGAACTCCCTGCTTATCCTTTCGCGCGTCAGTTCTAGCGAATGGGGGGTCCGCTCCTTCTACAACGACGGGACTACGCAGATTGCGACCGACATCAAGATTGGCGAAAATTCCGGACTTCTCGGGCAGCTTTTCCGTCCCGGCGTGGACCGCCTGCTCGAAGGGGACCTCACGGGTGGCAAGGCACTGCTCTACTACCTGGACAATCCGAGCATCAAGTCTATCGTGGCCGTTCCCGTGTTCGACCGCAACAAGAACCGTGCCGGTGCCCTGATTATCGACTCCGTTTACCCGAATGCGTTCAATACCAATACGGCGCTCGCCCTTTCGTACATGGCGAACATCATCGACATGCTGGGCTACAAGAGTTACGCCTCTGCCAAGAACTACATCGAACAGCAGCAGTTCAGCGTGCTGTACTACTACCAGCGCAAGTTCTTCCAGACTATGAGCGTCAAGGATATCTACAGGCAGATTTTCGAGTACGTCAAGGAGAACATCCCCTTCGACCGTCTCCTGGTTCTCGCTCTCGACAAGCCGAACGAGAATATCGGCCACGTGGTGTTCTGCGACGGTGTGGATTCCGAGCAGTTCGTCAACAAGCAGTTTACCCTGAACGACAAGGGCATCTGCGTACTTGCGCTCATGCGCAACCGTTTCATGGAACGCGATTTCAGCAACGGGTTCAGCGAGTATGTGCCGCGCATCGACAACCAGGAAAAGCGCAACATGGAACTGCTGCAGCTGCTCGTGATGCCTGTTCCCACCGAGGCGGGGGCAGAAATGGCGGAACTGGCCATCTGTCTCGAAAGCCGTTTCTCGGGCCGCTACTCCGAACACGAGAAGGAACTGCTCAAGGCGTTTGCCGGCGTGGCCGGATTTGCCTACGATCGCGCCCGCAAGTTTGAACACGGCAAGGACCTCGCCATGCGCGACGGCCTGACCGGACTTATCAACCACCGCACTTTGCACGAATGTTTCCGTACCGAAAAGATCCGTGCCGACCGCAAGGGCTACAATATCGGCGTGCTCATGATGGATATCGACCATTTCAAGAACGTCAACGATACCTACGGTCATCCTGTCGGCGACGAGGTCATCAAGGGAATTGCCGATGCCATCAGTGGCGAAATCCGCAAGGAAATCGACGTGGTGGCGCGTTATGGTGGCGAAGAGTTTGTCGTGGGTCTTGTCGATACGACCCCCGAGGGCATGGTCGAGACTGCAGAGCGCATCCGCAAGGCCGTGGGCAAGCTCGTGTTCGATGTCCACCAGTCCGAACCGCTCCGCGTGACCATCAGCATTGGCGCCTATCTCGTGACCCCGGATTTCCACGACATGAAGGCTGCCTTGAACAATGCCGACCAGGCCCTGTACAAGGCCAAGGAAGGCGGCCGTAACCAGGTAATCCAGTACAAGCTGGAGCAGTAGCATGTTTACCCTGGTCGACTGGATTGTTCTCGCTGCATATCTGCTTCTCTCGCTGCTGATTGGCCTGTGGGTCTCGCGCGGCAACAAGAACCTCAAGGAATATATGTTCGGCGGCGGTGCCATGCCGTGGGTCGCCGTGGGTATCAGCCTTATCGCGACTTCCGTAAGCGCGACGACGTTCCTCGGGGCGCCTGCCGACGTGTTCGGCGACGACATGACTTTCCTCATGTTCCAGATTGGCGGTCTCCTGAGCATCATTGTCGTGGGTTTCGTGTTCATCCCGCGCTTCCGTACGGCGGGCATCAACAGCGCCTACGAACTCTTCGAGGTGCGCTTCGGTTCCAAGGCCGTGCGCCGCATTGCCGCTATTTTCTATTGCCTTCACCTGCTGTTGCGTACCGGCATCTTGCTTTACGCCCCTTCGCTCGTGCTCGCGCAGATTTTGCATATCGACCTTAAGCTTGCGATTATCGTGTCGGCGGCGGTGGCCATATTCTATACCTGGTTCGGCGGCATCAAGGCGGTTATCTGGACCGACGTGATGCAGTTTGTCGTGTTTTTTGGTGGCGGCATATTGGTGCTTATCCTGATCGCGAACGCCGTGGGCGGCTTTGGCGAGATGGCGACCCTTGCGAGCGAGGCCGGCAAGACGCGCTGGTGGAACCCCTCGATGGACATTTCCGACGCCCGTACGCTTATCTCTGCGGGGTTTGCCTACGCCATTCTCGAAATTGCGATACGTGGCTGTGACCAGCAGTTTGTACAACGTTACCTGAGCTGCAAGGACGTGAAGGCGGCGAACCGCTCCAGTGTCCTCTCGATGGTGCTGGGTTGTGCCGTTTCTGTCCTGTTCTACTGGGTGGGGGCTGCACTCTATGTCTATTATAATGTGTCCAAGGTTGGGACACTTCCCGCCGGTGCCGGGCAGAACGACGTGTTCCCTTATTATATAGTGAATAGTCTCCCCGTGGGCGTTACGGGCTTGATTGTCGCGGCCATCTGCGCTGCGGCCATGAGCAGCCTTTCCGGTGCGATCAACTCGCTCAGCAATACCTCGGAACGCGACTTCCTCGGCTGGGACGAGTCGAAGGGCTTGGGCGGTCTCAAGCGCGCCAAGATCTGGACTGTCGTGTGGGGAGTGCTGGGCGTGTTCTTTGCCCTCTTTGCCGCAACGCAGCAAGGAAGCCTCCTCAAGAACGCCTATTTCTTTACCGGGCTGTTCACCGGACCGCTGCTCGGCATGTTCCTGCTTGCGTTCTTCGTGAAGGGACTGCGCAGTTGGCAGGTCATTGTTGCCGTACTCTGCGGCATGGCGAGCCTGTTGCTTGTGCAGGGGATTCCTGCGTTCGGCGTGCCCGCCGTGCTTGGCGGCATCTTCAGCTGGCCCTGGATGCCCTTTATCAGCATGACGACGACCGTTGTGCTGGCCGTCCTCTTCAAGGCTATAGAAAGCCTGGTCGGTTTGCCGTCAAAGAAAAAATAGTTCCAGATAAACTCAAGTTGGGGGAATTCTTGCTATGATTTCAAGATTTCTGAATCTCGTCTATCTGATTGCGTTGATCGTTTGTGTCGCGGTCCTCATCCGCGCCGTCAAGGATGAACGCGCCGTGGTCCCGGCAAGTGCCGACGGGAGGGCTTCGTTCGATGTCCCGCGCATCGAGGTGTCGGCGACCGAAACCAAAAAGTTTGCCGCCGACAAGTTCGAGATGGGCTTTCGGATGGAACTCCGCGGCAAGGACAAGGATGCTCTCTTCAAGCGCATGGGGGAACGCCGTGCCGTAATATTCGATAATGTGAAGGCGCTTGAAATTCCTGAATCGAACGTGGAACAGAACAGTGTCGACATGAGGAAGGAATGGAACTATTATAATGGCCGTCGCGAACTGGCTGGCTACGTGGCGACGCAGCGTTTCGACATTACCGTGAACCGCAAGGCGGATGCGGCAGCCCTGGTGCAGGCGCTTTCTTCCGAACCGGATGTCGAGATTGACCGCACTGCGGCGCTTCTGAAGGATATGGAATCCGTGCAGTCTTCCGTCATCAAGGCTGCCGGCAAGAAGGCCATGGCCAAGGCCAAGGACTATGCGGCTGGCGTGGGCGTGGGTGTTGGACGCGTACTGCTTGTGAATGCCGGCGGCGACGGGGTTTCTTTCAATGTTCCGCGCTACCGCGCGAAGGGTGTCCGTTTGCTTGCAGCGAATGGCATGATGGATGGGGCTTCTGCCCCGGACGAAAGCGCTGTCGCCGATTCTGTCGAGGTGAGTGCTTCGGTCAGTATCGTTGTCGAACTGAAGTGATTTTTTCGGGAAAAATATTGTGACGGGTCGGCTAGCTACCGACCCGTTTTTTGTCAAGGTAGTGCTCAAAAAAAAGTCCCTTTTTTGATGAGGCGTTTGCTAAGTATTTGTTCATCACGGAGTTAAAAATTTTGGGTCTCCGGGGACTTATTCGCTGTTGTATACAATTTTTTACAAATTACTGTGATATGTACCCAATTATTACAAAAAAATTATCTTCTTTTCCAAAAAAGCATCCAATTGGTCATTTCTTTTATTATCTTAATGACTACATCTTGTGGGTGTCGAATGGACAAAAGCACAAGATATTGTAATTTTGGAACGTTTTCCAGGGTGGACCACCACAAGAGGACGGACCTGAAAGGAAAGATGATGATTTTAACTGTGAAGAAGCGTGACGGCCGCGAAATGCCGTTCAACATCGAGAAGATTGCCGACGCCATTATCAAGGCATTCCGGGCCTCCGGGGAACTGAACGAACAAATTAAGGCGTCCCAAGATCAGCTGAATTTATTGGGCAGCGATGACGTTTTGAGCAGTACGGCGCTTAAGGTCGCAGCCGATGCCGTTGGACATCTCGAAGCCGCGAACAAGACGCAGCCGGACATCGAAGAAATCCAGGACGCCGTCGAAAAGGCCCTTACCGAGGGCGGCTTTGCCGACACTGCCAAGAGCTACATCCTGTACCGCGCCGAGCGTACCCGCATCCGCGAAGTCAATACGCGCCTCATGCACACGCTGCGCGACATCACCTTCAGTTCCGCGAAGGAATCCGACCTCAAGCGCGAAAACGCTAACATCGACGGCGATACCGCCATGGGCACCATGCTCAAGTACGGTTCCGAATCGGCCAAGCACTTCTACACGATGATGATGCTCAAGCCCGAGCACAGCCGCGCGCACTCCGAGGGCGACATCCATATCCACGACCTGGATTTCTATTCGCTCACCATGACGTGCTGCCAGATCGACTTGAAGAAGCTCTTCAAGAACGGTTTCAATACCGGTCACGGCCATCTGCGCGAACCCAAGGATATCCGCAGCTACGCGGCTCTTGCCGCCATTGCCATCCAGTCTAACCAGAACGACCAGCACGGCGGCCAGTCCATTCCGAACTTCGACTACGCCATGGCCGACGGCGTTCGCATCACGTACCGCAAGGCCTACCTTTCCAACATGGTGAAGGCACTCATCCTCCTTTCCGGCAAGACCGAAGAGGAAATCCAGCCGGTCGTGAAGAAACTCCACACCGAGATGGCCGAGATGGGCATGGTCGCAACGCTCGTGCCCAACGAGAAGTTTGTCGAGGCCGAAGCCCGCGAACTTTCCAAGACGTTCGGCGAAGAAATCGTGAAGAATGCGCAGAAGTTTGCCGAGAAGATGGCCTACGAGGAAACCGACAAGACCACGTTCCAGGCGATGGAAGCGTTTGTTCACAATTTGAACTCCATGCACAGCCGTGCCGGTGCGCAGACTCCGTTCAGTAGCATCAACTACGGTATGTGCACCGAACCGGAAGCCCGCATGGCCATCCGCAACCTCCTCCTCACGACCGACGAGGGCCTGGGCGGCGGTGAGACGGCTATCTTCCCGATCCAGATTTTCCGCGTGAAGGAAGGCATCAGCATGAATCCGGGCGACCCGAACTACGATTTGTTCAAGCTCGCTTGCAAGGTGAGCGCGAAGCGCCTGTTCCCGAACTTCAGCTTCCAGGACGCTCCGTACAACCTGCAGTACTACAAGCCGGGTCATCCCGAAACGGAAATTGCCTACATGGGTTGCCGTACCCGCGTCATCGGCAACAACTACGACCCGACCCGCGAAATCAGCTTCGGCCGTGGCAACCTGAGCTTCACGTCCATCAACCTGCCGCGCATCGCCATCAAGATGAAGTCCGTGGACCTGTTCTTCAAGGAACTCGACCGCATGCTTCAGCTGGTGAGCGACCAGCTCATGGAACGCTTTGCCGTCCAGAGCCGCCGCAAAGTCAAGAACTTCCCGTTCCTCATGGGACAGGGCGTGTGGATCGATTCCGAGAAGCTCGGCTGGGAAGACACCGTGGGCGAGGTCATCAAGCACGGTACGCTCTCCATCGGCTTTATCGGCCTTGCCGAAACTTTGGTGATGCTCACGGGCAAGCACCATGGTGAGTCCGAAGCCTCCCAGGAACTGGGCCTCAAGATCATCGGCCACATGCGCGAATTCTGCGACAGGGAATCCAAGCGCCTCGGCCTCAACTTCAGCTTGCTTGCCACGCCTGCCGAAGGCCTTTCCGGCCGCTTCGTGCGCATGGACAAGAAGAAGTTCGGCATCATTCCGGGCGTCACCGACCGCGACTACTACACCAACTCGTTCCACGTGCCGGTGTACTACAAGATTTCGGCTTTCAAGAAGATTTCCCTTGAAGCTCCGTACCATGCTCTCACGAACGCCGGTCACATCAGCTACATCGAGCTGGATGGCGACCCGACGCAGAACCTGGACGCCTTCGAGAAGATTGTGCATCACATGGCAAAATCCGGCATCGGCTACGGTTCCATCAACCATCCGGTCGACCGCGACCCGGTCTGTGGATTTGTCGGTGTCATCGGTGACTGCTGCCCGCGTTGCGGCCGTAGCGAAGGTCATGCGATTTCCCCGGAAAAGATTGAGGAACTGCGCAGGCTTTACCCCGGTATGCCGGTTTTCAAGGGAATCAGGTAAATTTTAAACAAGGAGAAATGAAATGTCAGAGAAAGAAATGAGCAAGTATGGTGAAGGCATCGGTTTCGAACGCATTCGCCGCATCACCGGCTACCTGGTCGGTACGGTTGACCGCTTTAACAACGCCAAGCGCGCCGAAGTGAACGATCGCGTGAAGCACGGTGTGTAAATGGAAACAGTCTATCCTCGTCTCCGCATAGCGGGGATTGTTCCTGAATCCTTCGTGGACGGCCCGGGCATCCGCCTGACGGTCTTTGTACAGGGCTGTCCGCATCATTGTCCCGGTTGCCATAATCCCCAGACCCACGATTTCGAGGGTGGGCACTTTATCGACCGCGAGGATATCCTGGACATGATTGAGGAAAACCCGCTGCTCGACGGAATCACGTTCAGCGGCGGTGAACCCTTTGCGCAGGCTGCAGGTCTTGTTCCCTTGGCCCGAGAGGTCAAGGAACGGGGCTTCCACCTGATGATTTACACAGGCTATACGTACGAGAGGCTCATGGAATTGTCGCCTGAGCATCCCGAGTTGCTGGAATTGCTCTCTTTTGCCGATGTGCTGGTCGATGGCCCGTTCATCTTGGCGAAGCGTTCCCTGGAACTCAAGTTCCGCGGCTCGAGTAACCAGCGCCTTGTCGATGTGCAGGAAAGCCTTTCTGCCGGCCATGTCGTGCTGCACCAGATGCAGATCGACGAGATGGCCGAACATCCGGATTGGGCGCTGCATAGTTAGCCAAACCCCGCATATGTTTTTAAAAAAGATTCCGGTTACGCCGGGGTCTTTTTTTGTATGGTTTGTAGCGAGGATAACCGGTGAAGGGTTGGGCATTGCCTATTGAGTTGCAAAATGGAGTGAAATAATGTAATTTCAGTCCAAAGTAATTTAGATCGGTCCGTCATTTCTTAAAGATGGGGGTGAAATTATGCGAAAACTTCGGGTCTGTTTTTCGTTTGTTTTCGTGGCCGTTGTTGCTATGGGCTTGGCGGCCTGCGGTGATGACGACAGCGACTTAAGTTCGCGTGCTGACCAGCAACCCGATGATGTGCTCGCGCCCATCGATGACCAGAGTGACAGCACCGTCGATTCCCTGACAGAGGATGAACCGGAAAACCGGCTCAATGAAAAAGAGAATGCTGGAAAAAACTCCAGTAGTAGTAAGAAAACCAGTAGCTCCAGCAGCAAGAAAGCCAGTTCCAGTAGTGGCAAAGAATCCGTCTCCAGCAGTTCCGAGTCCAAGTCGTCGGATAGCGGTAAAGATAAGGGTAGTTCCAGCAGTGAATCGTCCAGCAGCGCAGTTAGTTCCTCGAGTATGCCAACGTCATCTAGTAGGGGTAAGGACGGGAGTCTCTACGATGCCGCAAACAACACCCTGACGGACTATCGCGATGGTCAGATTTACAGGACTACCTCCATAGGCATACAGACTTGGATGGCTGAAAACTTGAACTACGTCTATTTACAACCCACAGCAGAATTAGATTCCAGTAGTTTCTGCTATAACGATAGTGTGAGTTATTGCGAGAAATATGGTCGCCTGTATCTGTGGAGTGCCGCGATGGATAGTGTGGGCACATGGTCTACGAATGGTATGGGTTGCGGCTATGGCAAGACTTGTTCGCCTGCTTATCCGGTGCGTGGAGTTTGTCCCGAGGGGTGGCATTTGCCTATTTATGATGAATGGATGATCTTGTTTGCAAATGTGGGTGGTGCGTCAACGGCGGCTGCGGTTCTCAAAACACAGATGGGATGGAAGAATGGTAACGGCAGCTCTGATGCTTTTGGTTTCTCGGCATTGCCTGCTGGCTATTATGGTGATGGCGGTTTTCTCAACGAGGGCTACGGTGTCTACTTTTGGAATGCCACGGAAGGCAATGACAATGATGCCTACCACGTGTTCTTGGGCTACCCCTATCACGACGACGCGTTCCTAGGCAACGGTAGTAAGTACCGTGAATATTCAGTTCGTTGCATCAAGGACGACATCGCTTCCGACATGACGCAATCTGTTGACCCGTCGACCGTAGTTAAGGGGGTTATGACTGACGAACGCGATGGTCAGACGTACAAAATAGTCACTATCGGCACGCAGACCTGGATGGCGGAGAACCTCAACTATGCTTACACTGGCGTTCCTTACAATTATAAAGGATTCACCTCCGATTCCACTAGTTGGTGTTATGACAACAATCCGGATAACTGCACCAAGTACGGCCGCCTTTACTCGTGGAGCGCCGCGATGGATAGTGCGGGAACATGGACTACGAACGGCAAGGGTTGCGGCGATAACATCACATGCTTCCCGACGTACCCTGTGCGCGGCGTATGCCCCGAGAGCTGGCACCTACCTACGCGAACGGAGTGGAATACGCTATTTACCGCAGTTGGCGGACTATCAATGGCGTGCAAGATGCTCAAGTTCGCTAGTGGCTGGTACGACAACGGGTTGGATGCCTATTCCTTTGCTGCGTTGCCTGCTGGCTTCAGGTCTTATGATGAAAATTACTACGACATGGGCGGCTCCGCGGGTTTCTGGAGTTCTACTGAATACGAAAGCAACAAAGCGAACTACGTGTACTTGTACTATTGTGACAAAATTCTGTTTCAGAGCAACTTCTACAAGGAATCCGGGACCTCTGTTCGCTGCCTCAAGGATTAATAAGGCGTGTGTCGCGGCAATTAAGCGTGCTTGAGTTGCCAGGACTAGCAAGCCGAGCGAATTTGTCGTCAAGTTTACTTGAACGACCATTTCTGAGATTTATGGAAAAAGGTGAACTTTAAAATATACCATTTGGTATTCTCGGCTTCGGGCGCCCGCTGCGCGAGCCGAAGCCTCGCCCTACGGGCTTAAAGCTTACGCTTCAAGTTCTAAAATTTTTCAGTTATGCTCACTGCGTTCGCATGTGAAAAATTTTAGTCGGACCCTCTTCTCGGGTCTTCGTCGCCTTTTTATCCCGGCACGTAAAAAATGGGAAAAGGGACGACTCGGCTTCGGGCGCCCGCTACGCGAGCCGAAGCCTCGCCCTGCGGGCTTAAAGCTTACGCTTCAAGTTCTAAAATTTTTCAGTTATGCTCACTGCGTTCGCATGTGAAAAATTTTAGGCGGACCCTCTTCTCGGGTCCTCGTCACCTTTTTATCCCGGTCTAAACGAAAAAAGACACCGTAAAGGTGTCTTTTTCGTTTAGAGCGGGAAAAGGGACTCGGACCCTCGACCCCGACCTTGGCAAGGTCGTGCTCTACCAACTGAGCTATTCCCGCGGGGTGCCCCAATTATAGATAATTAAATTAGGGTTGTCAAGGGGTGTGGAGAGAAAAAATTAAAATTTCTTTCTTTTTTCCCCTCAGTTCGAAAAATCCTTCCTTGTGGCAGTAAAATTCGTGGGGTAAGGGCAGGGGAAGCTTGAGGTAGAGGTCTTCCGATATCAAGAAATCTTTCCCCAGCTTGGTGCAGAGGCTCTGGATTCGGCTGGTGGTGTTCAGCACGTCGCCGTGGTAGGCCATTTCGCTGCCGAAGTTCCCGACTTCCGTGGATATGACCTTGCCGCAGTGCACTCCCGCCTTGAACGAGGGGGCCACTCCGTATTTCTTGAGAAACCTGGGCTTTGTCCTGTCGAGGCAGACGGCGAAATCGTAGAAACAGTTGATGGGGCGGGCCTTTTTCTTGCAAGCGGACGTTTTCCAGGTCAGGAAGGCTCCGTCGCCGGCGATCTGGTAGATGTCTCCCCGGTTTTCCGCGCAGCAGTTGGAGAGCAACTTGTAGTAGTCTTTCATGAAGCTGCTGTACTTGACATGTCCCAGTTCCTCGGCCAGTTCTGTCGAATGGCGCAGGTCAATGAACATGAATATCAGGTCTTCCTCGACGGGGTCCTGGTACTTGCCGAGTATCGTGTTGATGAACACGCGCGTGCCGAATTTCTTGTGTACCGTGTTCGTGAACGTGAACGTGTGCGCGAGCAGGAACATCAGTGCGATCGTGGTTAGGCATTCGGGCGACGAGAACGCTTCGCCAATCATGGCCAGTCCGTGCGTGGTGATGAGCCGGTTGGATTCGGGGCCCATCTCCCAAAGGAGAATGCACATGGCGTAGTTGATGCTGATGTTTGTGATAAAGTAAAATGAGCGGATCAGCAGTGCGGCGGGGACGCTGCGGTGGTCCATTTCGTCTTGCAGGACGACTACGTCGTATATTCCGTGCGAGAGCCCTACGAAAATGGAAAGCTGCAGCATGAAGAAAAGCCTGTCGAGGCTGAAGTTGCCAAAAGCGGTCATGCCGAGTGCTGTCGCGATGACGGTCACCAAGACCCAACCTGCAATGTAGTTGCAGATTGCTTTGAACTTGCGGGCTGTCATTCGGTTTATGAACATAGGCTAATGGATGAACAGGGGCAAGCACCAGATGATGACGATGAGCAGGATGTCGGCGGACGCGTCCTTTAACAGGACCGTAGAGGCTAGCAGGAGGAAAAGGGTGGACACGGAGAGAAACACTCCGAACCCTAACCATTTTCGTAGCTTTTGCGGAATTTTTGCAAAGAACCTGCTAGTCATATGCCCTTATATAACTAAATTTTTTTCAAGTAAACGAACTTTTTTTTCGATACCGGCAAAAAATTGGTCCGGAAAAGGCTGTTAGGACGGCTGGCTATGCTTGGAATCTACATTCATGTGCCTTTTTGCGAAAAAGTCTGCGATTATTGCGATTTTCGCGTGATGCCGGCGTCTTCCTCCAACTTGTTCTATGAATATACGGACCTGCTCGTTCGCGAGATGGAGGGTTTTGCGCGTGCGAATCCCGGTGCGCTCGAAACGGCGGAAACGCTCTATCTGGGGGGCGGGACTCCTTCGCTCTTGCCGGGGGATTGCCTTGCGCGTGTATTTGATTCGCTTCGCGGTCTCGGGGTCGACGTGCCGCGACTGCGCGAAGTCACGATGGAATTCAATCCGGAATCCTGCAATGACTCGACGGTGGACCTTGCCCGCGAGTGCGGTGTGGGGCGTTTCAGTCTCGGGCTCCAGTCGTTCCGGAGCGAGATCCTAGAAAGGATAGGGAGGCGCCATTCCGTGGAGGTGGGCCTCCGTGCGCTGGAACTGCTGTGCTCGCAGCCGGGGATAGAGGTCAACGGGGATCTCATGTTCAACCTGCCGGGACAATCCCCTGACCAGTTCCTTGGCGACCTGGACAGGTTAGCCGATTTCCCGCTGAACCACGTGAGTTTTTATGGCCTTACGGTGGCCGGGCGGACACGTCTTGGGCACAGGATCGCCCGTGGCGAACTTTCGGTGGACGAGGACCTGTACGGCGAGATGTATCTCCGGGGAGTGGACTTGCTTGGAGAGAAGGGGTTTGAACGGTACGAGGTTTCCAATTTTTGCCGTTCGGGCAAGTGGAGTATCCACAACAAGAATTATTGGGACCGGGGGGAATACATCGGGTTTGGGCCGGGCGCACACTCCTATTTTCGCGGGGTGCGCTTCAATGCTCCGGAAATTTATCCGAGATGGCGCGAATTTGTCCTTAACGGGATGCCGCGGTCCGGGCTTAGTTTGGATGCTTTGACCCCGGACGACATCTGGACCGAACGAGTCTGGCTTTCCTTGCGGCAGAGCGCGGGGCTGGACCTGGATAAACTCCGTGCCGAGGGCATTGAACTTGATACGTCAAGTTATTCGAAATGGATCAAGGAAGGTTGTCTGACATTGGAGGGAAATTTGCTCCGGCTGGTTGGCCGCGGCTGGTTACTCATGGATTCCGTCGTGACCGATGTTCTAAACGGATATATTCCAAATTGAACTGATCCAGACGATTTTTCCCGTTTTTTGAGGGATTTCGCCCCTTGACGGCGTCTTTTTCCTGTAATTCCGAAATCGGTGTGATATTCGCCTCACCTTTGAAAGTAAACGAAACTTATCGTTGCCAAAAGATATATATTGGTATTTGTAGTTTTTTATTGTTGGAGCACCTGAATGAGACTGCATATTGCAAGCATTCTTAAGTTTTCGGCATTGTCCCTGTTGCTGGCGGGGACGAGCGCTTTGGCCGATGACCCGATCGACTGTATCGACTTTGAAGGTTCCCCGAGCCCCTATTGCCTGTATTCGCGTATTGAATCCTCTAGACGGTTCAATTTGTACACGTTGGACGAGGGTGTCCAGGTCAAGAAAGATTCTCACGGACTCCCGACCAACTCCAAGCGCAATGTCGACTTTTACGTCTATGCCCCGAAGGCCGATAACGATTCCGTCGATATCGTCCTGAAACCCGATACCGCGGTCACCAACCTGATGAAGGTCAATTCCCTGGATTCCGGTTTCCGCTGGTTCGGAGTCAGTGCTTCCTATCCGGTATTCAATGTCCCTGTCGGAACGCTGACCGACAAGAATGGGGCTCCCCAGATTGTCGCCTACTACAACTTTTACGCACCGGCCATCCAGTATTGCTGGACTGCTGATTGCGACAGCGTCGTGACGGGTGCTTCCGACCTGAACTTGGACGTGGGCGAATCCACCACGCTCTATGCAAGGGCCTACATCCCTGTCGGTCCCGATTCCGGCGCTACCGACTCGACTCTCGTGAAGAGCTTCTACTTCTCGACCCAGGGTGCCGGCGACAACCTGCGCTTCGAATCTCTGGCCGGTGAAAAGCTCCCCGAACGCGATGGGCTTGGAGTCCAGATTGACTTTACTCCCGAAGACCACGGCATTGTCGGCTTTGTCGTTGTTGCTGTGGATACCGGCCGTACCGATCCCGGCGAGGCATTTTCGCTTAACGGCTACCCGTCCGGCTACGATAACGATGGCTACCCCGAGTTTATCGTGAACGGGACCTTCCCGGGCAAGCTGACCATCAACGACCGCAATCTCCCGCATCTCGACAGTGCCTGCGTGTACGATACCGACGGTGACGGTCTCGGTGACAAGATTGTTTCCTGGTACAGCGGCGACCGCGATTCTGTCGTGTTGACGGACTTCGCCTACAGCTGGCCTACCGACGACGATTTCGGTAAGTGGGTGTCGTACAAGGATGCCCAGGGCAAGGCGGGCAAGCTCAAGTCTGAAATGAGCTTCGACGCGCTCAACATGTCTCCTTCGGGCAACGACGCGCTGGGCGCTCTGAAAGTGGCGGTCCAGTCCCAGTTTACAGGCATTGACGACACTCTGCGCAGCGACCTGGTCGACCGTATCGGTGCGGTCATCCAGAGGGCGTCCATTCTTTACGGCGAGAACGACAAGGATGTTCTTATCGTCAAGTTCAACAAGGACATAGACACATCCTGGACCAAGGGTAAGGGCTTTATCCTGAACGGCAAGGAACTTGCCGAAACCGCCATCGAGAAGAATGGCGACGAGTGGCGCTTCACGGTGGACAAGGGAACCGTGAAGGTGGGCGACATGATCCGCATATCGGTCGATGGCGGAATCCAGGCTGCCGACGGCAACAAGACCGGGAAGAACCACGAAGTGCCCGTGCAGAATGCGGGCGGCATTTATGCCACCAACGAGAACAACGGCTTCTACGACCGCGATGGCGACGGCACCATGGATAGCGCATCCATCGGTTTCCAGAACGCGCTTTCGAGCGATGACCTCAAGACGACGACCATTTCCCTGTACTGGCTGGATTCCAAGAGCGAGGTCCACGAACTCAAGTTCAATAACCTGGACTCGCTGCTCAAGAAGGGCGTGATCACGCTGTCCGAAGATGGCACTATCATCGGCTTTGACCTGAGTGACAGCAAGTACGACATCAAGGAGATGCTCACCAATATCGACTCGACGAACGCCGTACTGAACAAGCCGTATGGCTATGCCAAGATGACGAATACGATCTCCATCGCCGGTCACAAGGACTCTACCGTAACGACGATGCTTGGCATGCACGACCGCATGTCTCCGGTCATCTCGGGGACGTTCCTGAGTCCCGAATCCTTCCAGAAGGCGACTCCCGACGTGTTTACCGTGACCTTTACCGAACCTGTCGACACGACCGCCTTCGAACTTTCCAAGGACGACCTTGCGTTCTATGTCGACGGCAAGTGGGTTCATTACGGGCTCGGCTCGCACAGCTGGTCCGACGATGGCAAGACGCTCAAGCTGTTCCTCGAAGGGGGAGTCGATCTCTCTGATCGCATGAACCCCGCGGATTCTGTCCGGTTCAGCAACTACGAAAAGAGCTTTACCGATCTCGAGGGCAACTGCGTTCGCGAAGATGCCCCGACGGTCATGGTCGAAGGTGACCCGCGCGTCATCGTGAAGACGACTTCGCTTGCAACACTTGAACGCGCTGTCCTCCTGGCCGACAAGGCTGCATTTACGGAACGTTTCGTCGAAGAGGACGTGCGCATGGATTCCGAAATGAAGAAGTCGCTGGGCGTGCTTCTCGATATCGGCTTCTCGACAATCATGAAGTCCGACACCGCCGGCGGAGCCGCGCTGGATCTCGAAAAGATCGGCCTCAGCTGGGAACTGGACGTGTTTACGAACCTGGGCGCCTACGTGGCTAGCGCTTCCGGCGACATCCGCTGCAGTGACAAGTCCTTTGGCGGCAACTGCTTCGAAAATGCGCGCAAGCTTTACCTGCGCTGGAACATGCGCGCGAACAGCGGTCGCAAGGTCGGCGTCGGTGTGTATGTTGCCAAGTTGAGAGTAAAGGTGTTTGGAGCTAAGGAATCGTTTAAAGTGGAAAGAATTTACAACTGGGGCATCCGGGCTGGCTCGGACGGTCTTACGTTGGGTGATTGATTTTTTTGGAGGATAGAGACATGATGAAGATGGCAAAATGGTTGATTTCTATTGGGGTGCTGGGATGCGCATCCCTCGCTCTTGGCGCCTCCGCCGGTTATAGCGAGCCGTCCAATCCCGCTACGGGTATTTGGATCCAGCAGGTCGGCGATATCGTCCCGCATGCAGCGACGACGGAGACTTTGTACTATACAAAGTATTCGCAGAACGACCGTGTCAAGAGTCTTGACTATTACTATGACGGTAATGGTTATCTTCAGTTGAAGAATAAAAGGACTCTCTGTACGGAAAACGACGGGATGGAAGGTGCCGACGGTATCGTGCACCATCCGGACGGAAGCCTGATTGTCGCTGCGCAGAAGTCTACTGTATATAAGATTAGCAAGACTGCCGGGGCGAATTCCCATCAGTGCGTGGTCGCGTCTTCCAGGACATCGGCCGGCGTGTGGCATTTGATGGTCGACCCGAGCCACAAATACGTGTGGGCCGCCGGTATTCCGGGACACCTGCACAGAATCTTGATAACCGATAGCGTGCAGAACCATTTTGATACCCATGGCTATCAGGTGAAATTGGAGAAAACCTCCGGTGACCGTGTGTTCCACGATTCCTTGGCAACGCTGATATGGGATAAGGAAGGAAATGCCTTCTTCACTTATTCTAACTATTATGGCGGTGGTTGCGAACGTTATTCCGACTCCAAGGCTACCAGCGTAGGTTACGATTTCCGCAACTGCGAACCGGACGAGAAGAAGAAGGAAGCGGCAAAGGCGTACTTCGGCTATATATCCGATACGACCAAGGTCTTGGTGAATTCCCAGAAACTGGCGGACTCCCTCCATGCTCCTCGCGGCGAATATGCTATTACCAAGATGAAAGTGAAGATCTTGATTGATTCCCTCGAAGGTGCGCATGGCGGTACTTATGACCCGTATTCCAACACGATTTTCGTCTTTGGTGGCGCAAGGATTGTCCAGATCAAGCCCCAGAAGAAAAACGGGAAGATGACGGCTTCCATTGTGGGCATCATCGACTTGCACGATTACTTCTTTAACGACTCCTATGCGAACCTGACGGAACCCAGAACGAACGACCACGTGGGTTGGCGCTTGGACCAAGGAACGGTGGATGGCCACGGTCATCTGTTTGTTGCGTCCAATACCGGTCATATGGTATTTGTCGACTATACGTCTAACTCGCAGAAATATATTACGGACAATATCCTGGTTCACGTGCAGTGGATTGACAACTGGCTGGACGACCTTGCTCCGCTGGATGTTACCGAGGAAATCCGTTCCAGTGCACACCAGGGACAGGACCAGTTGTCCAGCAGCTCCATGGGCATCAGCTCCAGCAGGCAGGAATATAGCTCCAGCTCCAAGCCGAAATCCAGCAGCTCGAGCAAGAAGGTCTCTAGCAGCTCCAAGGGGAACAGCTCCTCTAGCGGCGGCAACAATGGTGGCAATTCCAGTTCTTCCAAGGTGACGAGCTCCTCCAGCGGCGGCAATGGCGGCAACGGTGGCTCCAGCAGCTCCAAGAAGGGTTCCAGCAGTTCCGGTGGAAATAATAACGGCTCGTCCTGTTCTGGCGGCAATGGTGGCAACAACTCCAGCAGCTCCAAGGGGAACGGCTCTTCCAGCGGTGGCAACAATGGTGGCAATTCCAGCGGTAAGGATGGCGATGGTGATGACTTCCCGGATGGCTCCAGCTCCAGCCGTAAGAATGGCAGCGGCGATGACTTCCCGGATGGCTCTAGCTCCAGCCGCGTGTACGTGGGCTTCGATGACTACGAGGACGAGAAGGGCTCCTTGGATTTCTATCCGTCGAACGACAACTACGAAGATGGCGATTCCCTTGTTTCCGAAGTGGGTGTCATGATTCCCGTGGATTCTGCGGAGGGTACGCCGGGTACGGTCAAGGTTGGCGAGAACGTTTACAAGAAGGAAAACAATCCTATATCCCCGATGGACCTGCGCTATGGCAGCGGGCTTGATTCCGCCCAGGTGGGCCAGGTGGTGGCCATTGTGCTGGATTCTGCGCAGATCAAGAAGATCTTCGGCGATTCCATCTCCTCGCTCACGGTGATTCCCAGGGGCGATGTGGATCTGGTGAATCCGAATGACGCCAGCCGTCCGGACTCCATTGTGTTCAATGCGGATGGCTCGGTCGTTGTTTGGGTGACTGCCGATACTATCGTCGAAAAGGGTAATATCTACGTGGTGGGCAACGGCAAGGTGGCCATCATCGACAATATCAACTTCTACGATCCGATTCCGGATGCACGAATCGGTTTCGTCAAGGATTCCGATGGCGACAAGGTCTTGGACTTCCAGGAAATCTTGCTCAAGCAAACGCTCCCGTCGGGCATTACCGTGAAGTCGATTGAAGACGTTATCAATGGCAAGACCAAGAAGGTGAACAGCGTTATCGAGGTGAATGCATCCCGTGACAGGTTGATCATGGATGTGTCTGACATTAAGTTCCCCGAGAAGTTCCCGGATGACGCCTACGCTATCATCACTTACGAGACCGAGAACGGAACATGCTACGCCCGTAAGGTGCAACTCATCGAGGTGGGCAACAATGTTATCAATTCCTCGTTTGCGATCCGTGACAAGTCGGGCAAGGACTCCCTGTTCATCAAGTTTAATATCGACCTCATCCCGGCCGACATTGCGAACCCCGACATGCTTATCATGATGAAGCAGGAACTTGAACGCCATGGCTTTGACCTGGATGACATTTCCAACGCCTACATGCCTAGCCGCAACATGGTTGTGCTGGTGGGCAAGGATCTCGGTCTTGCCGGCAACAACAAGGACAGCATATCGCTCTACCCGAACGTCACCTTCCAGAACCTGCAGTACATCACGTCCGACGAATACGAGCGTGAGGTTCCTGTGAAGGTTATCGACCGCGTGCCTTCCGTGAAGAACGTGGAGTACAGGGATACCGACGGCGATGGCGTCCTCGATCAGATTGTTACGAACTTCTCCAAGAATGTGACAAGCGAAGACCTCGAAATGCTCCACATGTCGTTCCCGTGGTATAGCTTCCGCGGCCTCTTGATCCAGTTGATGGCAAGTCCTGAAGAACTGAGCCTGGATCCGAACGATTCGACTCGGGTCGTCTGGAATGTGCGCAGCAGTACGCAGCTGACCACTGGCGTGACGAGCATCAGTGAGGACCTGCCTCCTGCAACAATCTACACCTACTACGATGTGCTGGGCGAGACGTTCATCAACGAAGAAAACGCGACGATTGTGGACAAGATGCCTCCGGTTATCATCGGTGCCGTGCTCAACTACGGCTCGAAGGTGGACTCCTTGGCCGTCACGTTCTCCGAGGTGGTGCAGTATCAGGATCTGGAAGGCCGCGACTACTTCCGCTATATCCACGGCAAGGATGTTATCGACCTTCTGCCGACCAACATCCTGTGGTCCAGCGATGGCCGCGTCGCGACATTGGTTCTCGACGGAAGCGTTGCGACGATCCTGCCTGGCGACTCCCTCATGGTGGTCCGCGGTGCTAAGGACGACATCAGGGACAACTACGGCAATATCGCTGGCGAGAAACCGTCGCCTGTCGTCATCGCCGGCTTGCTGAACCACCTGGTGGAATCCACAAAGATGGGCCATTTCGATGATGCGGATGATATGTACCGTACGCTGAGTTCCGTGAACCTGCGCTACGTGCCGAGCACCGTGACGAAGGAAGACCTCGAGAAGGAGGGCGCCCTGGGTCAGTTGGTGCAGCTAGGCGAGCGGTTCGTGCCGCAGCTGGTCGACCGTGCGCAGATATCGGCCGACGGTACGGTGGACCCGTCCGTGCTTGACTCCCTGAAGCCCGAGAACATCTTCATCACCTTCGTGGTGAACTACTACGATCACCTTGGACAGTACGTGAACGACACTTCTATCACCGTGCAGTGCAACAGCTGGAAGTTCGGCGGCAACTGCTTGGATACCGACAAGAAGGTCTTCGTGAACTGGAACTTCAAGGACCACACCGGCCGCTTTGTCGGTACGGGTGTTTACATGGTCCAGTTCAAGATGGTCGTGAAGTACGAAAAGAAGAAGATCGAGGAAGAGGTCAAGGACAAGTGGGGTGTCCGCCGCAGCAAGAAGCGCAAGAAATAGCCTGTTATGTCCCGAGGCTCGTCCATCGAGCCTCGCGCCTACTTCTTAAATCGTAAATAGAGTCCCTGGATCTCGCTCCGGAATGCCCGGAACAGCGTGAGTCCCTTGAGGTCGTCGGCGAAGAAGTCCACGTCCATTTCGTCGGGCGCCGTGACGTCCGCCTTTTCCATGTCCGCCGATATCTGTATGTAGTTGGTCGGGTCGCTTACGGCGATGGTGACCATCGTGTATTCCTGTTTCGCGGGGACCGGGAATGCGACCGTGAAATCCAGTACGAGCTTGCCGTTCTTCATGGTCGCCTTGAAGTCCTTGATGCCGCGAGCCGGCAGAAATTCCGAGCCGACCACCACGTAGTTGTAGTAGTTGCTTGAGGCTATGGGGCCCAGCACGGCATCCTTGACCCGCGGGGCTTCCTTTTCCGACAATTTGCCGTCGCCGTCTGTGTCAGACGAGGCGAGTATTGCTGCACTGTACATCTCGTCGAATGTCCAGAGGTTCTGCACCCCGACAAAGCCCGTACGGTCGAATACCGCGATGGTCGTCGCGTCGGCGAATACGTGCGGGTGCGCTCCGGCCGTGACAGCGAGGCCGGCCGCAAGCAGCATGGCAGATTTCGGTGCTCTACCCAATTTTGCCTCGTCCGTTCAACAAAAAAGTGGGGCCCGGAGGGCTCCACCTGAAATATATAAAACCGGAACGCGGTTACTTGTTTATCGCGGCAAGGAAGGCGTCCTTCTTTTCCTGGAGGAAGTCCTTGCTGTTGTACTTGCGGATGCGGCGGAGGGCCTGGTCGCGCAACTGGCGGACACGTTCGTGGGAGATGTTCATGGATTCGCCCACCTCGCGCAGCGTCTGCGGGGCTTCCTGGTTGATGCCGAAAATGCCCGTGATGACCTTCGCTTCACGTTCGGGGAGCTGTTCCATGAGGTCCTTGGCCAATGCCTCGACGCTCTGGATTTCGGAGTCGGCTTCCGGGTTGGACGCAGCGTTGTCCGGGAGAACTTCGGCATAGGTCGCCTTGGAGTCTGCCTTGAGCGGGCTGTCGAAGGAAACTCCGCGCTGACCGATCTGGATGAGCTCGCGGATTTCCTCGTTGATTTCCTTACCGCGGGACTGTTCGTGCAAAGCCTTGCGCACGCGGAGGTGCTGGTTTGCCGGCAGGCGGATCAGGTTGCCCTGCTCGTTGATGGCGCGGGTGATGTAGGCCTTGATCCACCATACGCCGTAGCTGATGAACTTGAGACCGCGGGTGTGTTCAAATGATTCGATGGCGCGGACGAGGCCCATGGCTCCTTCGCTCACCAGGTCCGGCAGCGGAATGGGGCATCCACGGTACTGGATGGCCACTTTGAGCACGAAGCGCATGTTTGCGGAAATCAGCCTCTTGCGGGCAATCTTGTCGCCTTCCTTAGCTCTCTGGAACAGGATCTGTTCTTCTTCTCTGGAAAGAGGTGCGGTGCGACGAATATCTTCAAGGTAACGTTTAAGTGTGGTATCGGTAGAGTCAATATGCATTGCAGAAAAATCCTTAGCTATAATATCCATTATTTTCTAAGCAAGTAACGTGCCAATCGTGTAAATTTTTCCAAAGAAAGTTTACAAAAAGGTTATTTTCCCCCTTATTAGCCCGATTGGGCGGGTCCAGACTCGTGCGGAATGTAAAAAAAGTCTACATTTGTCATAGAAAGATTACAATGTAGTAAAAAATGTACAAGAATTAAAGGGGTAGGGAAGGCTATGGTCGTGCCCGCATGTGCGGAGAAAGGGTATTTTACATGGGTTGTGCACGGAATCTTCCATTTATTCGTATATTTTGCGCGTTATGTCAATTAAAGAGCCCGATCAATCTGTATGGAACCGCTTTTGGCAGCGGAAGAACGACATGGACAAGGTCTATCCGTCGTCTCCGTCTATCATGAATGCGATAAAGAAGAACTTTAAGCTGGAAGGGCTGAAGGTCCTGGAAGTCGGTGCGGGTACGGGCCGCGACAGCGCCGAGCTCGCCCGTCTGGGTGCCGATGTCTACGTTTTGGATTTTGCGGAGAATAGCCTCAAGATCGTCGATTCGCTCCGTGCCAAGGAAAACCTCTACGACAACCTGAAGCTGGTGCGCGGTGACGCTTTCAAGGCGCCTTTCCCCGATTGTACTTTCGATCTCGTTTTCCACCAGGGACTTGCGGAACACTTCAAGGATTCGCTCCCGCTGCTCAAGGAAAACTACAGGATTTTGAAACATGGCGGCTATTGCCTTTGCGACGTGCCGCAGACGGTCCACCCGTATACGATCATCAAGCATATCCTGATCGCGATGGACAAGTGGTTTGCCGGCTGGGAAAAGCAGTTCACCATGCCGCAGCTCAAGAAGCTCATGAAGGACGCCGGTTTCGTTTGCGAGTACGCTTACGGTGACTGGATGCGCCCGAACCTTTACTACCGCATACTCCGCGAACTGGGATTCAAGTTCGGCGTGGAGTTGCCGAAGTATCCGTTGCAGGGAACTGTTTATCAGAAGGCGAAGGACGCCTTGCTGGACGCTTTGCAGTCCAATTCTTTGATGCACTACACGCAGCTCTGCATTGGTGTGCTGGGCCGCAAACCGTAAGGGTCGCTCGATCCCGTGAATATCCTCGTCGTCAATTATCGTGATAGAATGCATCCGGCTGCGGGCGGCGCGGAAAAACACCTGCACCGCATTTTCGGACGCATCGCCTCGATGGGCCACCGTGTCGTGCTGCTCACGACGATGTTCAAGGGGGCAAGCGAACGTGAGGTTGTCGACGGCATTCAGGTAGTGCGTTGTGGTGGAGACTTGCTGTTCCAGCTGACGGTTGCACGTATGGTCGGCAAGCTCGATCGCGAATTCCAATTTGACGTGGTGTACGAGGACCTGAACAAGCTGCCGCTGTTCACTCCTTGCCTGTCGAAAAAGCCCGTGCTTGTACAGATGCATCACCTTTGGCGCGGCTCCATCTTTGCCGAGGCTCCGTTCCCCATTGCGTTCGGCGTGTGGGCGTTCGAGAGGGCCATCCCGCTTTTTTACAGGAAGCAGCGCTTTGTCGTGGTGAGCCCGAGTACCAGGGATGAACTGGTAGGAATTGGCGTGGGCGCCGACCGCGTCGATGTCGTCTACAACGGGTCCGATCCGGTCGAGAAGACGGAAGTGCCGGTTGCTGCTGCACCGTATTTCCTGTGGCTTTCCAGGGTGCACCGCTACAAGGGCATCTGGGTTGCGCTCAAGGCGTTCGAGATCTTTTCGAAGAAATGTCCCGAGGTCAAGCTCGTTGTCGCGGGGGGCGGTCCGCTCCTCTCGAAGTTGCCCGCGTGGATTAAGGCGCACGGGCTTTCGGACCGCGTGGAAATCGCCGGCTTTGTTTCTCCGGAAAAGAAACGCGAACTTATGGCGGGCGCTGTCGCGCTTTTGCAGACGAGTTACAAGGAAGGCTGGGGGCTGACAGTTGTCGAGGCTGCCCAGCTGGACACGCCGTCGATTGCATCCGATGTCCCCGGACTCCGGGACAGCGTGCTCGACGGACGGACGGGAATCCTGTTCCCGGTCGGGGATGCTGCGGCCTGTTCCGCGGCGATGGAAAAAGTTTACGCCGACAGGGATCTGCGCGATTCCCTGGCCAAGTCGGCGAATGAATATGCGAAGACTTTTAGCTGGGATGATTCCGCACGCAAGACTTTGGCCTTGCTGGAACAGACGGTCGCCTCTTGTGGCGGGGTGGGTGCAAAATGAAGATGAACCCAAAAACGAAATCGACAGTAGTGTTCTGCCTCAAGTTGCTGGTCACGCTGGTCCCTGCCTATTTTGTCTACAATAATATTGTCAAGGCTCCGGACTGGAGTGTCAACGACCTGTACACGCTGTTCTCCAAGGAAAGTGTCCTGCCGTTCGTCGTCGCTATCCTCTGCATGTTCTTCTCGAACTTTACGGCCTGCCTGCAGTGGAAGCTCCTGCTCGAAAAACAGGGCGTGCGCCTCTCTTACGGGCGCCTGCTCAAGCTGTACTATGTCGGGCTGTTCTTCAACAACTTCATGCCGGGCAATGTCGGCGGCGACGTGAAGAAAGTCTACGATATCCGCGTGCAGGGTGGGCAGGATACCGTGGGTGCGGGACTCACGGCGACATTCTTCGACAGGCTGTTCGGTCTCTTTTTCATTACGTTGTTTGCCATCGCGGTGGGACTGCTGTTCTTTATGCACGATGCGGCGCAGCGCGCGTTCATGTGGCCTTCGCTGTGGATCTTCTGCGGGTTCTGCGTGCTGTTCGCCTCCCTGTTCAGCCGCCGCCTCGGCCTGTTGCTGAACAAGATCCTTTGCCGTATCCTTCCCGAAAAGATTGGGCTCCGCCTGACGCACATGTTCAGGCGTTTCCAGAGCTTCAGGACGGTCAACTTGTGGCTTGCCATTACGGGACTTTCGGCGGTGACGCAGTCCCTCAGAATTTTCGTCCACTACTTCTGCGGCATGGCCGTGGGCGTGGACCTGACGATGTCCTGGTATTTCTACTATATCCCGCTGGTCGCCATCGTGAGCGCGCTCCCGATTTCGATTGGCGGCTTTGGACCCCGCGAACTCCTGGCACAGTCGCTGTTCGCGCGAGCCGGTGTCCCCGGGCTCGAATCCGTGGTTATCCAGCTGCTCGCGTATTTCGTGAGCCTGGTGCTCAGCCTGTTCGGGGCCCTAGTGTTCTTGCTTGGCGGCCGTCCCGCCGGTAAAACGTCGGAATCGTAACATTCCCTGGCCGGCGCCTTGTGTGCCTTGGCCTATTGATTCATGTCTTGGGGGAAATTCCCCGGTTCAAAAAGAGGCGTTATGGATGCGGAAGGCATCTTGGCTGGTCTGAATTCCGACCAGCGCGCGGCGGTATTGCATGATTTCGAGAAGGGGGCCCAGCTGCTCGTGCTGGCGGGTGCGGGTTCCGGAAAGACTTCGGTGCTCACGAAGCGGATCCAGTACAGAATCGCGTCGGGGGAGCCTCCCGAGAAAATTCTTGCGCTCACGTTCACGGCGAAGGCTGCTGCCGAGATGCGCGAGCGCGTGCAGGCGTTGTTCCCCGATGCGGGCGTGCGCCTGTGTACGTTCCATTCGCTTGCGCTGTTCATGTTGCGGCAAGTCATCGGGGGTAGGCCCGCTTACGAACTGTTGGGCTTCAAGGCTCCGCCTACTCCGCGAGATGCGCCGGACAGGGATTTCATGGCGCAACTTTCCAAGCTCCATATCAAGGCGTTCAGCCGAGAGGACCTGTTCTCCGACAGCGTGTCGGCTTCGGTGGCTGCAAAGCTTGAGAGCTTGCGTGCCGAAGTCCTTGAGTCTGGACAAGTCGTGTTTGACGACCTGATTCACTTGGCGATAAGGCTTCTCGAAACAAACGCCGAGGCCTGCGCCTTTTTCCGCGAAATGTGGGAAGATATCATGGTGGACGAGTACCAGGACATCAACCCGCCGCAGTACAGGATGGTGCGCTTGCTCCTTGGCGAGCGGAAGAATCTGTTCGTGGTGGGTGACGACGACCAGGCCATTTACGGGTTCCGCGGGGCGGACATTGGCAACATCAACCGGTTCTGCGACGACTTCAGGGATTGCACGATTATCCGCCTGGAGTGGAACTACCGTTCGGTGCCCGGGGTGCTCCACTTTGCGAACGGGATATTTACGAACAAGCCGCTCCGGCTGCGAAAGGTGCTGCGGGCGGGCAACCCCCGTGGCTCGGGAGGGAACCCGCTGTTCCGTGAGAACCGGGATGTGGAAATATGGGACAGCGACAACCCTGTCCAGGAAATGATGCGGATTGTGATGCGCATGAAGGAACTCCGCGAAGGGTACGACTTGCAATGGAAGAATTTTGCCATTCTCGTGCGGTACAACCGATTGCGCCTGTATTACGAGGAGGCTCTTCGCGACGCGCTTATCCCGGTGGCGGGCCAGAACGATGACGATGAGGGCGAAACGGTGGAGGACGGCGTCCATGTGGAGACGGTGCATGCCTCCAAGGGCTTGCAGTATGCGGTGGTGTTCTATGTGGGACTTGCGGAGGGACTCACTCCCGGGGAATGCCTGGGCGGCCATGCAGAGCGTAAAAGGCAACTTGACGAAGAACGAAGGTTGTTCTATGTGGGGGTGACTCGTGCCGAATCGTACTTGATTTTGTTATATTGTCGAAGGAGATTTTGGAAGGGACGCCTGCGCGTAATGCGCCGCTCCAGGTTCCTTCCCAAACAAACGAAGGTGGAAGGGTATACGAAAATGCCGCTGTTTTTGTTCAAGGTTTTCGTTGTAGTCGGTGCGCTTGGCTACATGTTTGTGCATATTCCCCTTTTCCTTTTTGTCCTGCTTTTCATGAAAAAGGATGCAGACCGCTGGCTGGACTACAAAATCCAGTGCTTTTCCAAGTACTGCATGAAGATCCTCCGGATTAACTTGACTGTGTTGGACCAGGCCAACCTTGCCAAGGTGGATTGGACTCGCCCTGTATTTGTCATGGGCAATCATGGCTCTTATGTGGACATTCCGGTGGCATTCCTCGCGCTCGAACGCAAGATGGGCTTTATCGCGAAGTCCGACCTTTTGAGAATCCCGTTCCTTGGCTTTTGGATGAAGCGTGTTGGGTGCATATGCGTCGACCGCCAGAAAAGCGGTGCCGCGAGATCCGTCCACGAGGCCGTCAAGCACAACTTGCAGTCGGCTCCGCTCATCTTCGTGTTTCCCGAGGGAACGCGCAGCAAGACGGGCAAGCTTTCTCCGTTCAAGAGCGGCGGGTTCCGTTTTTCCGTGGAGAACGACGCCATTGTGCTCCCCATCGTGTTCAAGGGAACGCGCCAGGTGTGGGAAGGGCGTGTGTCGTCTGCCCCTTGTGACGTGAACGTGCGCATCCTCGAACCGATTGACGTGGCCGCCCTCAAGAAGGAACGCGGCGGCGTACTCGACCCTAAGAAAGACCTCATGCCGATGGTGCGCAAGGCCATGGAGGACAACCTGTGATAGGTGTGTTCGATTCGGGCTTCGGTGGGCTGACCATACTGCGCGACTTGCGCAAGGCGCTCCCGCAGTACGATTACCTGTACCTGGGCGACAACGCCCGTGCGCCCTACGGCTCCCGCAGCTTCGAGACGATTTACCGCTATACGTTGCAGGCCGTGCGCGAACTGTTCGCCCGCGGGTGCCCGCTGGTCATCCTCGCTTGCAACACGGCGAGCGCGAAGGCTCTGCGCAGCATACAGCAGCAGGTCTTGCCGGTGGAATTCCCGGACAGGCGCGTGCTCGGCATCGTGCGGCCCACGGCCGAGGAAATCGGGAAATTTTCCAAGACGGGCCATATCGGCATCTTCGGGACGTCCGGAACCGTGTCGTCGGGGAGCTACCTCCTCGAAATAGAGCATTTTTACCCGGAACTGAAGGTGACCCAGCATGCCTGCCCCATGTGGGTGCCACTCGTGGAGTACGGCGAGCGCGGTACGGAAGGGGCGAAGTTTTTCGTGAAGAAGGACGTGGATGCCCTCCTGGCCGCCGACCCGGATATCGACACTGTTCTGTTGGCCTGTACCCATTACCCGCTTTTGAAGGACGAAATCCTGGCCGCACTGCCCCCGCATGTCCGCCTCGTTTTCCAGGGGGATATCGTCGCGGGCAAGACCGTGGACTACCTGGAACGCCATCCGGAGATGGAAGTCCGGCTGTCGAAGAACGGGAAATGTTCCTTTTTGACGACCGATACCGCTAAATTTTTCGAAAAAGGCGCTTTTTTGTTCGGAATGTCGGATATTTCGGCGGAGTCATTGACTTTTTAGCGCACAATATGTATTTTGCAGACGTAATCAACGAACCGTTCTCGGTCCGCTTGTATTTTTGTTATTAAGAAAGGATTGAAAATGCCGAAGACTCAGATTAACCTCGAAGGATGGCAGGACTACCGTGGCAACATGGCAGGAAGCTTGCTTTACGTTGAAACCAGTCACCAGTCCGAAGTCCCTGTTCGCGACCAGATGAATGAAAACGGCAAGGGCTTTTTCTACGAGCCGAACTACGAGACCAGCACCTACGGCCTCATGAGCTGCTGCAACGTGAAGAATATTAATGCCATTGTCAAGGCGAAGAGCCGCTACATCCTCTTCGGGACCCGCTACGAGGGCCTGAGCGATTCCGAACTGCGCAACAAGTACCTCATCATGGGTTACATGCGCATCGACAAGATCAAGGACGTGCGTACCCGCCATATCCAGCGTTACATGGCCAACCCGGACCTCCCGGAACCGGAATGCATGTTGCTGGAGCACAACTGGGCCGTTTACGGACCGATGCGTTTTGTTTCCATGAACGATTCCTTCCTCGTGACCGACGAAATCCTCAAGGAATGGGGATACAGGGGCCATGCCTCCCGCCAGCTCAAGGCCGTGTTCAGCAAGGATCACCTGGAACAGATTCTCAACCACCTGAACTCCAAGGAAGACATGATCGACGAATACATCGCGACCGTCGACGAGTACAAGGAAGCCCTGGCGGAAGAGTAATACAAAATAGTTTGTATAGCAAAACCCCTGTTCCGAAAAGGAACGGGGGTTCTTGTTTTGTGGTGATGATAAATTTAGGGCTGGCTGACCTTTGAGCGAATTTCGGACCCAGACAGTCTAGACGCTTTGTTGGTGATGGAAACGGGCGCTTCTTGGTCTAGCAGGATTTTCGTTGTTTTGTGGGCTTTTTTTCTGTGCCTGCATCGACGCTGTTTAGGTATGCTTTTGTCTTTGCGTGTTTTTGTAGCGGTGGGAACAATTTTTTGCGAATGTAATATTTTGTGCGAATCCTGTTGAATTTAAATAATATTTATAAATCAGAAACGATTTGCCCGTTTTTTTATAAAATAGTTTTTACGCATTGCTTTTTACAAAATAGAAATTTATTTTATCATTACAATGCGATGTGGACAATCCTTTCAAAGGAGTTATGATGACTTATCCGGTACCTGAAGTTTGGACTGTTTCTGGAATGCTTAATCAAAATGGTGTTCCGTTTTATGCAGGAAAGGTTTATGCTTATAATCTAAAAAATGGGGTGCCCCGTCAAATTGCAGAAACAGGAATCGCTTCAAATGGATTCTTTACATTAACATATTCTCGATGGGATTTTCAACAGGGAAACCAATCTATAGAATACCCGACACTTCAAATTCGGGTATACGATTATCAAGGCCATCTTCTTTGGACTTCAGGTGTTTATACTAGACCGGATTCTAACTTAAACATTGGAAATGTTAATATTCTAGATTCTGTTGGCCAGGATAATCAAAATCCTAATGGATCAGAAGGACAAAATACATCTGGCCAAGAAAGCCAAAACCCTAATGAACAAGAAATCCAAAATCCGAATAATCAAGAGGACCAAGATCCGTCGAATTTAGATGCTTTTGACTGTAGTGTTTATGGAACTGTCAAAAATGAGCAAGGTAAAATCCTTTCCGGATTAATTGTTAAAGCTTATTGTCTTCATTTCGAAGAAACAACTTCGAATTCGGTAACTACACGGCGGTTTAAAAAAATCGAGCTTGGGTCGGAAACCTCGGATGACGAAGGACGGTTTGTAATTCGCTATAATTCAACACTTCTTCCTCAGGGGCTGCTGTTGGATTCCAAGGAAGATTATGGCAAAGATAAAGTTTCTTTGTATGCAGAAGTCTTTAAATCTAAAGATAATTCCTGTGAATCTCTTGCCATAGAACATCTTGTATTTAATGGTAAGACAGATCAAGAAATTAATTTCTTCTTAAAAGCGAAACAAGAGTCGTTTACTTGTGAGTTTGAAAAGATTGATTCTTTGTTGAATGTTTATTTTGATGCTGTTTTTTCCGAATATGGGGGTGATAATTGGACTAAAAAGATCTCGGCAATCACTACATTTTTGAATTCAAATACGACATTCCCTTTAGTGGCCGGTCGCGAACGATTGACTGAATCTAAGGTTTATGCATATTTTAAGGCGTACAGCCTGTATTTTCAGCTTCTAAAGAGGTATAATACTACACCTCCAAGTGAACAATATACGAATCTTTTATCTGATAATGAGAAAAAGTATTGGTGTGAAGTCTTCTATGCGCTTTCCATGCGTGAAGGAATTTCGTCGCTTTATCAAATGGTAAAAGCTAAGCCGACGGTTTTGCAAAAGACATTGTTGGGCGCTGTTTCCGATGGATTGATTTGTGTCGATACGAATAAGTTTCTTGAACTTTGGCAGCAACTGCTTGGTGAGGGAATATCTTCGGAAGATAAGGAAAAAGATGAAACATCGCTTACTATAAATCAGATGCTCCTTCTTTACTTGTCTGGAAACTTGTCTGTCGTTGGACCAGCTCCACTGCGGTATGTTTCAAATATTTCAAAAGAAAATATTTCTCAGTATCTTCCTTCGGATAAAGCGTCTCTTTTTAATAATTTATTGGACGCCTATTATAACGTGGGAGCCAATACGGATGCTTTAATCCGAGTACTACAAAAATTTGTTGTACCGGATGAAGAAGAAGGTAATATTGACGGTTTGGGAGAATCAACAAATTCTTCATCAACGGGAATCAATCATTTGGTTGAATATCCGCAATTAACTGAAACACAGTTTTTTAGATTGAAGACGGTTTTTGACCTTAACGATTTTTTTGAAAAATTTGCAGATGGTGTGGTTTGTGCTTATCGCCATGCTTATACAAAGGGAAATTTTAATTTTAAACGTTTCGCTGATTTTGTGAAGTTTACAGAATCGGATTGGTCTGATATTGTTGACGCCATTGCCGATAATTATGGTATGCAATTTGGAACGCCCAAAACGGAAACTGTTGATGGAACTCCTGTTGTCACTTATCCGCAGTGTTTGCCTCCCGAATTTCCCGGAACCAATACAGAACTGAAAAAAGTAATATACGTTCGTAAACTTCTTGAGCTCATTAAGACATGGTTCCCACAACAAGCGTTGTTTGTCGATTTGGAAAAGAAATTTGATGCAGCAATGACTTCTGCTACAGAACGAACGGAAATAACTGACGAAACGACAGGGGAAACGATTACTGTCGAGCCAGATGAAAACCTTATTGACTTGTTGGAAAATTGGAAGATTATCTGTGCGGCTCTGCAAGATTCTGATTGGGATGAATTCTCTCTGTCCAATAGTGATTTAGATGAGTTCTTGAAACAGAATACAGAACTTTCCGTAAGCGAAGGTAATCAAAAATTGATTAAACAATTACAGCGTTTGTTCCATTTGACGGACAGTGCGACTGCAATAGCCTATTTGGTTGAAGAAGGTTTTGATTCAGCTTATAAAATAGCTTCAATTGATGAGGATTCTTTTGTTGCTCAATATGGAAATGGTATTGGCAAAACAGAAGATGCACAGCAAATTCATCGATTGGCCGAAAATTATGTTGTTGAAGCTACATTGAATATTCAAGCTTATGCTTCTGATTCCTCTACGGAAAGCGAAGATACCTTACCTTCACTTCCTCGTACTGTTTCTTCTAGAATGCGGCTTGCTGCTCCGAAAAATAGAAATATTACAAATATTGCGAATGAAAGAACCGCAACGCGTGATACGGTCAATTGGGCGAAACTTTTTGGAAAGATTAACTATGCCAAGGCAACAGAAGGTCAGTCTATATTGAGCGCTTCTGCCTATTATGTTGACCTGTTGAAGTTCTTGAAAAAGAGCTCTGCATATGGCTCTTTCACGATGCGCAGACCTGACTATCTAGATTTGCAGTTGACTAAGGCCAATGCGGAAATCTCTATGCCCACGATTGATTTGGGCATAGAGTTGTTGGAATGTTTGGTGGCTGGTCCTGTTGAAAATAATGGTTTTGCTTACCCAATTGCGAATAATAATCCGAGTGGCGCAAGCGCAGAAAAACTTAGGGCCGAACCTTGTCCGTTTAATGAAACGATTGATGTCGAAGAAAATGGAACGACTGTAGAAAAGAAAATAGCCGATCTTGCGCTAGCTAGGTTGAGCGAGTCGGTTTATCCCATTCAACTGCCTGTAAATTTCAATCGGGAAAAAGCAAAAAAGATTCTAGCGAATTTATCCTTACATTTTTATGATATCGCGTCAATTGCTCGTGCGGATTTACGGGAACTTCGTTTAGATTCAATGCAAAGGGAATTGATTACCACATTCCCGTTAACTGAAATTTCGACGTGGAATCTTTGGGGACTTGACCGGACCAATAATAGAGTCCTGATGCCGAATAAAGTTGATTATGTGAACGGTGGCTATATCGATGTGTTGCGTAACCTTTCCGTTTTCTTACAACGTTCTGGTTTGACCATTCAAGATTTAAACGTAATCCTTTTAGATGGTCATTTTGACCAAGTTCAGTATAAGCCGAAAGATTCCGAATATTACCAACTTGCCAATATTGATGGTTATCGTTTCGTTGCTAGAGAGTCAAGTTTTTCTGACTGGGATGGGTTCTTTAAGAAAATGACTGTCCTATTACATCGAAAAAATATTCTTGGCTGGACTTTCCGAGAATTACTACTGACCTTTGATTTAGATATAAATCAGTTGGATGTGATTTGTGAAATGCGTGCGCGTTATGGCGTGACAGTGCAGGAAGCCTATGTAATGGGCAATGTTGGGTTACTATCGATCGATGTGCTGAATGAAATTTTCCATTTGGCAAGCCCTGTTGCCGGAAACGCAGTGCTTACGCAAAGGGATGTTGTTAGGATTGCGAATGCAGGATTCGGCATGGAGAAGGATGAGGCCATAGCTATCTACAAATTTGTGAAAAAAGATGGATTTGATATGACCGCGCCCCAAATTATGCAGGAATTTTATCGAGCAATACTCTTACAGAAGACATTTGGACTTTCGATTGATTCATTGTTGGTTTTAAAGGAAAATGGGCTTATTGTTAATCCTGAAATACCAAGACCTGATAATTTGATGAATCTTCGTAAATTTGCCGATGAATGGCGGATTATAAGCGGGACATCGATAGATGCGGATTTTTATTTAAAATTGCTTTCTCCTGTGACCGAAGATGAAGAGACTGCTGCGGAAGCCTTTGCTTCAAATCTATATAGTTCTGATTTTTGTGAAGAATTTGATGTTGATGATGACGCCTTGATCCCGAATACGCTTGATGAAACGCAGCAGAATTTGCGCTTGTTAGTCTTTGCCGAATTTGGTATTGCTGAAGGATTTGGTGATGCGTTGAGTCCCAAAAACGATATCCTTGATTGGGAGAGATTCTATGATGATGCCAAAGGCTATGTGGATGCTCTAGGAATTTGGAATAAAGATAAAGAAAATGAGGAAAAGCCTAGGTTGTCTAAACAATCCTATGCACTTTATGTGAATTTGGCGAGAAAAATAGCCGTTTATAACTATTTGCAAAATTATGAACAAGGAATTGATTTAAAAACTACTGACTTTGTTAAATACGAATCGGATGAAGATGTTCTGTCTATAATTAAATATGATGATAATGGGGATGGCTCCTCTCTCAAACCATTGGTTTATGTAAACTATGTGACGGACAGACTGCTTTCGGGCGATTTCAATTTTAATTCTCTTGAAGAACGCTTTACGACAGAATTAGATGATTTCGCCGAGGAATTAGGACTGGAAAGTTCTGATTTGACGGCATTATATGAATATGCGGATGATGCCTTTGATAATGATATTGAAAAGTGGCTCTGTATTGCACAATATTACGAATTATATTCTAAAACGCATTTGCTTCCGAATGGGCTGAACGATTTGTTAAAGGAATCTACTCTTGAGTCTGATACAGAAGAAGATTTCATTAGATATAAGAACGATTTGATTGCCTATGGTGCATATGTAGAGAATCTTGAACTTGCTGTAAAGTCACATACGAAGGAATCCGAGTGGCTCAAGTTTGCACAGGAAATGAACGATGACTTGCGTAAGAAAAAACGGGATGCTCTCGCTGCTTATGTCTGTTGGGAATCATGTTCTAATACGGAACGAGCTAATCGTTATCCGCGGCAATTTGTTGATGATAGCGACCTTTATTCCTATTATTTGATGGATGTGAAGATGGAGCCGGACATGGCTATTTCTCGTATTGTCCAGGCTTCAGCATCGATCCAGTTGTTTGTGCAACGTGCCGAGTTGGGTTTGGAGGGCGACAGGGTTCTCAATGACAAACAACGTAGCGAATGGGAATGGATGAAGAATTACCGTGTGTGGGAAGCCGCCCGTAAAGTCTTCCTATATCCTGAAAATTGGATAGCGTCCGATTTGCGTGATGACAAAACGCCATTCTTCGAGGAACTGGAAGAGCGTATTCAGGAATTTTCCGACGACCACGCTAATCTTGAAAATGCACTTTTTGAATATCTCGAAAAGATCCGCGAGGTATCGAGTATTGAAATTATTGGAGCGACAAAAGAAAATGGGGGCGATGAAGGCGGAATCCTTTACACTCTGCATATAGTAGGTCGCACACAGGGTGAACCACATACATATTACTACCGCAAATACAAGGCAAAAGCGATTCTTTCGGGGGAATGGACTCCATGGGAACGTCTCGATGTGGATATTCCATCGGAGACGGTTGTTCCTGCCATAGTGAACCAGCGTCTATATTTGCTGTGGCCTCAAATTACGGTTGGACAGCGGAATATTGAATCTGCTTCCGAAGGCGGCCTTGAAACGATAGAATATTATGCGCGAATACAGGTTTGTTGGACTAGTTATACAGGGACAAAGTGGACGGGAACCCGTATGTCAAAAAATGCCCTGTACGATTCATCCACAAATCAACTTGACTTTGCTTTGGGCGATAACGAGAGCATTGAAGACCGCTATAATTTGAAGACGGAAACGTCTTTGGAATGGGTCAAGGTTGCCATTATCAAGACGAGTTATCATTATCAAGAATATGAAGAAGTTATTGGTTCCACAGAAGTGATGGATGGCTCCTCGAAGTCAACGAAAGTAACCAAGCGTATCTACGATTATACCAGGCAGTTCTACCACAAAATTGCGGAAATTACAATTTCCGCGGATGGAAGTGATTCTATAGAAATTAATCCTGCCGCGGAGATGCTTATGGATGATTGCGCGCCGGAAAGAACCCGGTTGGTCCATGGCGTCTTTAAGGAAGAGGAAGAATTCACTTGTGGTGACAAGGGCTTCAATTATCCCGAGAATAATGCAATCCTGAACTATACTCCGGGCCGATTCAGGATTGTTTCTACGAATTTGTCCATGCTCAAGTTGGATGAAAAGGATAAAACGGAAGATTTGCCGTTCTTCTATATGGATGGCCGGCGTACATTCTTTGTTCAGCCTGTTCCGAAAGACGGAAATGTAAACCAGGGACAAAAGAATTACAGGTTTGAACTTATTTCCCATTCGTTGGTAGATGAGTTTTATAAGCGTTATCGTGATGGTGGCACCAAGTGGCTTTATACCCGCGAAACGCAGGCTTTGCCTATTTCCGATAGCTATTACTACTCTTATTCCTACTATAACTACTATTTCAGCGTATATCTCGGCTATTATATGGCTGGAGACTGGCAGTCGTGGGATTTGGGACAGAATATATTCCGCTTTAACTATCGCCCCGACAAGAAAGGGGTCGATGGTCCGTATCCTGCCCCCATGGTAGATTTTGTATGGGGCGGGGCAAATGCAATGTACAATTGGGAACTGTTCTTCTATGTTCCGATGCTCATTGCCGAAAAAATGATTGCGGAACAAAGTTACGAAGAGGCTTTACTGTGGCTGCAGTTGGTTTTTGATCCGAGAATGAATTATTCGGCGTATGAACGAACAAAGAAATTTGCAAGGGATTTGCCCAAGGGTGCTCGTTACTGGAAATTCTTGCCTTTCTTTGTCAATAAGGATGCCGATAAGTCCATATTGCAGATGTTGGGACTTCCGACCAAGCGAGACAAACTCCCAGATAGGACCGCTCTTTCGTCACTTGTTGATAAGTGGAAAAATGATCCGTTTAACCCTCATCTGATAGCTCGTTACCGCAAAGTTGCGTATCAGAAGTATGTGGTGATGAAATACTTAGACACGCTCATTGGATGGGGCGACCTGGAATTTGCCAAGGACACAACGGAATCTGTAAATCTTGCGATACAGTTCTATCTCCTAGCGGCGGAATTGCTTGGTCCCAAAAATGCAGAAGCCCCTGAACCGGAACCGATGTCCGCGCTCACGGCGAATGATCTTCTTTCCAACACTGATTCTTTGGGCAATGCATTTATAGAATATGAAAATTCTGCATTGATTGGCCGTGATAAGGCGAAGGTCCTTAATGCAAGGGCCATGGATGCCAAGGCACGCCGAACCGGAAACATTGTGGAATCGATGTTCTATTTTACAGTGCCAAGAAACGATACATTGTTCTCGTATTGGGATACGGTAGCGGACAGACTGTACAAGATTCGTAACAGCTTGAATATTCAAGGTGTAAAGCGGACTCTGGCCTTGTTTGCTCCGCCCATTGATCCGGGTATGCTTGTGAAAGCGAGGGCGATGGGAATTTCTATCGATTCTATTTTAAATTCGTCAAATGAACCGACGTCCATCTATCGTTTCCGGGTTATTGTCAAACTTGCTGTTGACATGGCAAAGGATGCTTGCCAGATGGGTCGCGACTTGCTCTCCATACTAGAAAAACAGGATGCTGAACAGTTGCAAGTGTTCAAGGCGAAATGTGACAAGGCGGTGATTGCGGAAAGCAGGGCCGTCCATGAAATGGAAATCAAGTCCCTGGAGGCTGAAAAGACTCAACTTGAAGAAAAGAAAACTGCGAAGAAGAGCACCTCCAAGAAGAAAAAGGCAATGCACCTTATTTCGACCGCTGAAAAGAAGTATCAGAAGTTGATGGAAAAGGTCGCTAAGATTCAGGAAACTGTTGAAAAGGTCCGCAACATCGCTTCTGCGACGTTCAAGATTCCTGATTTCAAGTTCGGTGCCGTTACGAATATGTTCGGTGGTCCAAGATTCGACATGGAGTCGATTGGCGGTACAAAACTTGCTGAAAATCTTGTGAGTGCGGCCGAAAGCTATGCTGCACGATTCGCCCAAAGGCAACTTGATGCGGCCAAGACGAAGTTGCAGGCTGAATTGGAACGTCGCAAGAAGGAATGGCTTGTTGAAGACGAAGTTGCCGATGCTGAAGTGGTCGAAGTCGAAAAACAGGAAGTTGTAAACGAAATCAAGACCCAGCAGGTCGAGAAAAAGCAGAAAAACATCGAAAATGAAATTCTGAGATCGGAAGAAATTTATGATGTCTTGAGCGAAAAGTTTACGAACAATGACTTGTATGTTTGGCTTGAAAAGGAACTCGGCAAGGTCTTTAGGCAGTATGTAAATCTATTGATTGATGTTGCCAAGATGGCTGAAAAAGCATATCATTTTGAAATTCCTGATGATGCCGGTAAATCATACATACAGTCGAATTATTGGGACTCTTTCTATAAAGGATTGCTTGCTCCTGAAAGAATTCTGCTTGATTTAAGGCGGATGGAAAAGGCTTGTCTTGAAAATGATAAGCATGAAATGGAAATTACAAGGCCAATTCCTCTAAGTGAATTGCAGGCTAAAGCGAGTGCATATAATTGTAAAGGAGCTTATGCTACACCATTAGATGATTTGAAAACAGATGGAAATTGTGAATTTGCGATAACGAAAGAATTTTTTACGAGCGAGTTTGATGGGCATTCTTTCCAGAGAATAAAAAGCGTTCGATTGGTTGTGAAATTAACAGAAGACATTGAACTTTATTCGCTGAATGCAGAGATGAATCTCATTGAATCAAAAATATTGGTAAACAATAAAGAAATACAGATGACATTAAATGATTCAACAATGGCAACTAGTTTGGCTCATTTGGAAACTGCGGAAAGTAATTATTCCTATAATAGCGAAAAAACGGCTCTTTTTGAAGGGTATGGCGCGATATCACAATGGTCGTTAGAAATAAAAGGCCTGGAAAAGGAATCTAATGATTTGTACCCGATTGAAGATGTTTTTGTTTATTTGACCTATACAGCAAGGAAAGGGGGTTAAAATGTTTCTTAATAAATATGCGCATTTTTTTTTGTTGCTTGCTATTGTTTTTTTTCTTTGGTCGTGTTCGGAAGATAAATCTACTAGCCCAAATGATTCTACAGAATTGTCGTCATCAAGTAAAAAGGATGATGAAGTTTCCTCGTCTTCAAATAAAGAATCAGAGGTAAGCTCATCTTCGGCGGATGAACCAAAAGAATCGTCGTCAAGTAAAAAGGATGATGAAGTTTCCTCGTCTTCA
>JAGCGO010000079.1 GCA_017649565.1 Fibrobacter sp.
ATGGTGTCGGTCTGTTCACGGCTCGCAAGGTCTGCGCCCAGTTGGGTATTGACCAGAACAAGAAGTGCGACGACCTGACTGAAGAAGAACAAGGTAAGATTCGTCATCTCCTCGAAGACGAATACTCCGTGGAAGGTCAGCTCCGCGCGGAGATTACCCTGAATATCAAGCGTCTGCAGGATATTGGCTGCTATCGCGGCATCCGCCACCGCAAGGGCCTCCCGGTCCGCGGTCAGCGTTCCCGCACCAATGCCCGCACTCGTAAGGGCCCGAAGAAAACTGTGGCTAACAAGAAGAAGTAAGGAGATTCCTCGTGGCTGAAGAAGAAATCAAAGAAACTGCTGCCGCCGCTGCCGAAGCTCCGGTTGCTGCCGCTACTGAAGAAGTTAAGGTCAAGAAGGGCAAGAAGCGTGCCGACCTCCAGGGCATTGCCTGCGTCAACGCTACCTTCAACAACACAATCGTTTCCATCACCGACGCTCGCGGTAACGTGGTCGCTTGGGGCTCTCCCGGTAACTCCGGTTTCAAGGGCTCTCGCAAGAGCACTCCGTTCGCTGCACAGCTCGCTGCCGAAACCGCTGCCCGCAAGGCGCTCGACCTCGGCATGCACAAGGTGGATGTCCGCGTCAAGGGTGCAGGTGGCGGCCGTGAATCGGCTGTTCGCGCTCTCAAGAATGCGGGCCTCGAAGTTCTGTCTATTCGCGACGTGACGGGCGTTCCGCACAATGGTTGCCGTCCTAAAAAGAAGAGAAGAATCTAATATCCAAAGAGGTATCGCCAATGATGTGGAAATCACTTCAGATGCCGCGCAGCTTCCAGAAAGTTGAGACCGGCGAAGACGGCCGCTACGCCAAGTTTGTCGTAGAAGCCTTGGAACGTGGCTGGGGTATCACCCTCGGTAACGCTCTCCGCCGTACGCTCCTCTCCTCTCTGCAGGGTGCGGCTATTGTCTCCGTGAAAATCGAAGGCGTTCAAAAGGAATTTTCGACGATTCCGGGTGTCAAGGAAGATGTCACCGACATTATCCTGAATCTCAAGAGCATCCGCGTCAAGCTCCTTTCTGATCACGACGAAACCCTTCGCCTGGATATGTCCGGCGACGGTGAAGTCACCGCCAAGGACTTCGCGGAAAACTCCAACGTCAAGATCCTGACGCCGGACGTCCATATTGCAACGCTGAACGGCAATGCGTCGCTCTCGCTCGAGGTTAAGATTTCCTCTGGCCGTGGCTACGTCACCGCCGACGAGCTCAAGGCTGCTGACGCCCCGATCGGCGTTATCGCCATGGACGCCAACTTCAACCCGGTGCAGAAGGTCGCGATGCACATCAGCGATACCCGTGTTGGACAGCGTACCGATTTCAACCGCTTGGAACTTGAGATCACGACTGACGGTTCCATCGATCCCGAAGACGCTCTCGCCTATGCCGCGAAGCTCCTCGTGGACCACCTGGAAATCTTCATCAACTTCGAAGGCGAACTGGAATCTCCGGAAGAGCTCGAGAAGGACGAAGAATGCCAGCGTATCGCCACGCTCCTGCGTATGCGTGTGGACGAGCTCGAACTCTCTGTCCGCTCCAGCAACTGCCTGCGCATGGCGAACATCCATACCATCGGTGAACTTGTGCGTAACAAGGAAAACGATATGCTCAAATACAAGAACTTCGGTAGGAAGTCCTTGGTCGAACTTAACGAGGTGTTGACGTCGATGGGCCTCAGCTTTGGCATGGACGTCGATGAATACTTGAAGGATTAACAATGAGACACGGTGTAAAAAACAAGAAACTTGGCGTTAATGCCGAACACAAGCGTGCCATCCTCCGCGCCCTTGCCACCTCCATCATCGAGAAGGGCATGGAAGCGGATCAGAACAAGCGCTACGTGCGTACCACCCTCCACAAGGCCAAGCTGGCCCGTGGCGTCGTGGATCGCCTGATTACCTATGCAAAGAAGGGTGACCTTTCTGCCCGTCGCGAAGCTGCCCGCTTCATCACGAGCCCGAAGGTTCTCCAGGATTTGTTCAACACGATCGCCCCGCGCTATGCCAACCGTAACGGTGGTTATACTCGCGTGCTCAAGCTCGGTCCGAACCGCGCTGGCGACGCTGCCGAAATGGCCTTGATCGGTCTCGTCGAAGACGAAATCGTTGCCAAGTCCAAGAAGGCTGCTGAACAGCCCAAGTCCGATGCCGTGAGCATGGTCGAAGGCGAAAGCAAGTCCGCCGAATAACCTTTTGCAGGTTTTTGAGGGGCCCGGCTGTAAAAAGCCGGGTCTTTTTTTGTGTACGCCGTCACATGGCGCCCATAATAGGTAATACTTTGATTTTATTGGAATTACGACGATACGATTTTTTTGTATAATTATAAGACCATCTCGTTTTTACGGAATTTTTTATGCCGCATTTCTTGGCCATAGTCTTGTTCTTTTGTGGAATCGCGCTTGCCCAGACGACACTGTTCGGTGGTAGCGCCAGCATGCTTTCGGGTGAACAGTCCCTGCCTTCGCGTAGCGCGACCGTACTCCAGCCAGCCTATTCCGAAGTCCAGGTGGATTCCACGTATGTCTTGGGTCCCGGCGACTTCCTGGACATCATGCTCGAGAACAAGTATCTCACGGTCCAGATCTATCCGGACGGCTCTGTTGCCATCGAGGAGTGCGGTGCGGTAAATGTCGGCGGGAAGACCATGGCGGAAGCACGCCAGCTCATTCTCGACCTTGTCGGCAAGCGCTACAAGCGCGAATACTGCTTTGTCCAGCTGTCTTCCCTCAAGCGATTCCGCGTCACCATCATGGGTGCGGTCAACCAGATCGGCCAGCAGACGGTCGAGGCGCAGACGAGGCTCAGCTACTTTATCCGCCAGGTGGGCGGAACCCTGTCCAACGCGAATACCGAGGACATCTGGATCCTGCGCGGCAAGGATACGATCCATGTGGATTTCCACAAGCTCTCGGTCGAGGGTGACTTCAATGCGGACCCGATGCTGGAACAGGGCGACAAGATTTTCGTGCCCTTCAACGACGTGGGCGAAGTCGTCACGCTCATTTTCCCGCACATCCGTACAACGGTGCCCTACAAGGAAGGCCGTTCCCTGCAGGAGTATTACAACCTCTCCGGCGTGGAGCGTACGCAGAACTATGGCTACAAGGCCATCTGCATCAAGGATCCCGATGCGGAACCGCGCTGGGAACCGCTTTCGGAGATGGGCAAGGTATTCCCTGCGAAGAACGCCGAAGTGGAGTTCCACCTCAACCAGAGGTTCGTTTATGTTGGCGGTGCGGTCGGGCGCCTTGGGCAGTTCGACTATAACCCGTCCTGGCATGCTCTCGACTATATTGCTGCGGCCGGTGTAAACCCGATTACGGGTACGTGGGATCAGGTTCGCGTATGGCGTGGCAACAAGCCGCAGTCCATTACCGTGAAGGTTGCCGAGGATCCGATTCTTCCGGGTGACTTTATCGAGGTCCCGAAGAACCACTACGAGTCGTTCAAGGATTTCGTTCTGTTTTTAGCTTCTCTCCTGACGGTCGTTTCGTCCGCCTTCATCATTTACGCTAGCTACAACAATAACAACAAGTAGGCCTATGGAAAAGCAGGAACCTGTTGGATTGATTGAAGTCCTCCTGAGGATTTTGAGCAACGACTTGAAGCATTTCAAGCTGTGCCTTTTCTTTGTACTTTTGCCGACGATTACCGTGTTCATCTTGGTCATGTGGGTCATCAATCCTACCTACCGGGTCACGGCGGTTATCACTCCGCCGCCGGCCAGTTCCCCCAACGTGCTGAGCGGTTTTTCCAGCATGCTGGGAATGGGTTCCGGCGTGGGTTCGCTTCTTGGGCTTACGGACAACAACGACGACATCGGTGCGGTCTGGACCATCTTCAATTCCTGGCAGCTCCACAACCAGGTCATAGAGAAGTACCACCTCAAGGAACACTACAAGTTCAAGGGCAAGTTCCATGCCGACTTGCTCAAGGAGTTCCGCAGGAACTTCGGGTTCGAGAGGAACAAGGAGGACCTGTTCTCCGTTTCCATCGAGGACGAGGACTACAAGCTTGCGGCTGAAATGCTGCGCTTCATGCTTGCCAAGGCGGACTCCGCGTTCAATGCCTTCAAGACTTCGCAGGCGCGCCAGTCCAGGATATACTTCCAGTCCAGGCTCGACTCCTGCGAGAGGGTCATGGATTCCCTGCTGGTCTCGTTCGCGCAGTTCCAGGTGGACAACAATTTCTACGATCCGGAAGTGCAGCTCGAGGCGACCATCAAGTACATGGGCGAACTCCAGGCGAAACGCGAAGAAGTCGCCATGGAAATGTCCTACGAGAAATTGAACCGCGGTGCGGACAGCAAGCGCTACGACGAACTGAGCAAGCGCTACCGCGGCGTGTCGAACGCACTCAACAGTACGCTCGAAGGCAAGCGTGGCGACGTGGGCGTGCTTTCGCTCAAGAAGTCTCCGGCCTTGGCCGTGGAATATCTGCGTCGCGAGTCCGAACTCAAGGTGCAGGAGACCTTGTACAAGCTTTTGCGCCAGCAGAGCGAGCAGATGCGCCTCGAGGAGGCCAAGATGCTCACGAACCTGCATATCCTCGAACCTCCCTGGGAAAACAACAAGAAGGTTTCCCCGCTGCGCGGTATCGCGCTTATCTTCACGGTCATGGTGTCGTCGCTCCTCGTGACGCTCCTGTGTAATTTTATCGAGTACATGAAGGCCGAGTGCGCCCGCGGGTCGCGGGTTGCCGAAGACTGGGCTTCCATTACAAGGATTTTCAGAAGAAAGTCGAAAAAGGCGTAGCCTATGCTTTCGCTCCTCTTGGATTATCCGGTAAGCAGCGTGCTATTCCTGGTTGTCCTCGCCTGCATCGCGCAGGCGTGGTATTTCAAGAAGGACTTCTTCAATCCTCCCACGGTATATTGCTTCTCGCAGTGCGTCACGCTCGGCATCGCCTATTTCCAGTACAACAAGACGATGACCGATTTCCAGCTCAAGACGTGGCTGTTCTGGATTGGCGCCATGATTGCGTTTTGCGTGGGCGCCTACCTCGCGCGGCTTACGGCCAAGACGGACGGGGAGCCCGTGCGCATCGCCGAGGCTAGCGTGCCTGACGGCTACAACTGGAAACTTCATGTCGCCCTCTCGTTCATCCCGTTCGCGCTTTTCCTGTTGGGCATATACGGCATTGTCCAGAAGGCGGGCAACCTCCTCCTGTTTACGGACAACATGTCGCAGTGGATGCGCAAGGAGACGGACTACGGCTACTATTCCGTGCTGTTCAGCAGCGGCCCGCTGTGTGTGCTCTTGTTCGGCGCCGCCGCGTTCAGCAAGTTCAACCCGCTGAAGTCCTTCCGCTGGCTTTCGCGGTTCATGGTGCTTTTGACCATCACGCTCAACCTGTTCGCTTATCCGAACCGCGGTACGCTCTTCTTTAGTGCGGGCATCCTGATTATTCTATTCAATTATTTGCGCAAGCGCATCCCGGCATCGTGGATCCTTGTGCTGTTGGCGCTTGCCGCTGCGGGCTTTATCGCGATCAGTTCCCTGCGCGACCAGTACGAGGGCAGCTCGGTGAAGGGGATGGCGTTCAAGGCCATGATTGACTTGCCGTACAAGTACGTGTCGAACAACTACTGGAACTTCGACTATGCCATCAACCCGCCGCCGGACCGGGAGTACCATCCGCACACCTACGGCATCGACTTCTTCTTCGGCATGTTCGAGTTCTTCCAGGTGCCCGGCAGCTTCCGCTACAGCATGGGTTGGGACGGGCTCTTCAACGAGCGCATCGAGAAGGTGCACGGCCTGAACACGGCGAGCTACCTGTGGGAGGTGTACAAGGATCTGTACGCCCCGGGCGTGTTCCTGTTCCCGTTCTTCGTGGGCCTTATCCTTGCGCTGATGCACCTCCGCCTGTGCCGCAAGGGCTTTACCCCGCGTGTGCTGCTGCTCTACACCATGCTCATCTACATTATCGGCTGGTGGTTCTTTACGCCGGGGTACAAGCAGGGCATCTACTGGGCCTGGGGAATTTTCGTCTTCTGCATCACGACGGCGAGCCGGGGCAAGATGCGCAGGATTGCGCCTGCACCGGAGCTAGAGAACGAACCGCCGGTTCTTCAGGAAGTAAGCTGCGAGGACAAGGGTCAGCAGCAGGTCTCCGCTTAGCGTGAACAGCGGGATGCACGCTTCGTCGAATGCATGTATTGCATAGAGGCACGCGGCGATATTTGCCACGCCGCACGTGCTGATAAACGATCCGTAAAGCCAGGTGCGCTTTTCCTTGAGCATGGTCGATATCATGCCCATGCGCATCGCCTGAAGTACGAGTGAAGCCGACAGGATGCGCAGGCAGTAGCTAGAAGCGTTGAGCAGGTTGTCGGTCCAGGGGGCGGCAAAGAAGATGATGCGCAGCGCCCATTCGGGGAACAGCCAGAAGGGGGAGGAGACGGCGGCGATGAACAGCGTGAATATGGCCTGGTCGCGGATGGAGAGATTGCGGCTGTCGGTCTGGTGCAGCGTGATGAGGCTTGAGGAGATGAAATGCACCATGAGCCCGGAGGCGAGTATAATTAGTTTGTGCGCAAAATTGTACGAGGCGAGAAAGGACTCGGGCGCATAGTGGGCCACGGTGTAGAGGCCCACGGGCAGGTAGGCGAAGCTCGCGATGCTCGCGACCGCGTAGGGGCTTGCCGACTTGAGCATGAGCAAGAGGAACTTCAGGGTATGGTTGCCGAGGTGGAACACCTTGGTCGTGAAGGCCTGCCCGACGCCGAACCCGAACGCGGGCAGCGCGGCGGCGACCATCGCTAGGGCTATTGCCGGGATGGAATCGAAGTGGAATACGAACAGCGCCGTCCCCATGATGGTCGTGTACGATATCGTGTGCAGCACCTTGGAGATGAGCAGCTTTTTCCAGAAGTTCCCGCAGATGAAGTACCAGTCGAAGAAGGCGTGCTGGAACAATAGCCCTAGCGCGAGCACGAGCTCGCCGGCGAAGGCCGGATGGTCGCGCCTTACCGTAAACGCGAATATGACCATGGCGGCCGCGGTGACCGCCGTCATCGCAAGGCGCAGCTGCAGCACGTTGGTGAATAGCCTCCCCTCGGTGGCGCGCTTTCCGAAGTAGGCGAGGATGAGCGTCGCCATGCCGAAGTCCGCGATGGCGCAGAATACGGTGTAGTCCGTCTGCAGCACCCCGAAGTATCCGAAGTCCACGGCCCCGAGGTTCCTCGCGATGAGGTTCTGTACCAGCATGGACACTCCCTGGATGAGAATGTTCACCAGGGAAATGAAAACACCGATCTTTATGTTTTTAAATACTTGCAACGGGGATAAAATAGATGTTTTCTTGGCAAATGTTTTGGTATTTTCTATTTTTGGTGCGGATTCGCGAGAGTGGCGGAATTGGCAGACGCACCAGACTTAGGATCTGGCACTTCGGTGTGAGGGTTCGACTCCCTCCTCTCGCATGTTTTAATCTTTTTTAACCGTCTACCGGAGTATATATGTCCGTTGAAATCAAAGAAACCAGTGCCACCGTGCGCACCCTTGAAATTTCCATCCCCCAGGACGACCTGAAGGCTCCTTTCGAAAAGAAGCTTTCGCAGTACAAGAAGCAGGTTGCCTTGAAGGGCTTCCGCCAGGGCCAGGTGCCGAAGAGCATGATTTTGAAGCAGTTCGGCGAATCCATCCGTCATGAGGTGGTGGACGAAGTTATCAACAGCCTCATCCAGGAAGAACTCAAGAAGGCGAACATCATCCCGGCCGGCCCGATGAAGGGTGTCGACTTCAAGGACGACAAGGTCGCCGACATCCAGATCAAGGTCGAAATCGAAGTCGACCCGGAAATCGACATCAAGGGCTATGCCGATCTCGGCATCAAGGTTGCCGATGTCGCCGTGCACGAAGAAGAGGTGAAGGCCGAATACGACCGCCTCATCCAGATGTGGAGCAAGGACGAACATGTCGACCGCGAAGCCAAGAAGGGCGATGTGGTCGTCGGCAACTATGTCGAAGTCATCATTGACGGCGAAAAGCAGGAACTGCCGGAAAACAAGGAATTCCGCAGCCTCCTCGGCGAATCCGCCTCTCCGGGATTCGACGAAGGTCTCGTTGGCGCCAAGGCCGGCGAAGCCAAGGAAATCAACTTCAAGTATCCGGATGACCACAAGGACGAACGCTACCGTGGCAAGACCGCCCAGTTCAAGGTCGAAATCACCGACATCCGCGAAATTGTCCCGCCCAAGATGGACGAGGAATTCTGCAAGCAGATCGGCGTGAAGGACGAAGCCGACCTCAAGAACAACCTGGCCGAAGGTCTCGCCGCCCAGAAGAAGGACGCCGCCAAGACGAAGGCTATCAACGAGGCTATCGACAAGCTGATCGAAAGCAACCCGTTCGAAGTTCCGCAGTGCCGCATCGTCGACCTCATCCGCTGGACCATCAACCGCAACGTGCAGGACGAGAAGGACCGCATGGAGCCGACCGAGGAACAGATCCAGCAGCTCTCCCCGGAAGCCCTCCGCGAAATCAAGAAGCACCGCATCCTCGAGTTCGTCGCGGCAAAGGAAAAGATCCGCCCGACCCAGGCTGTCGTCGATGCCCGCCTCAAGGAAATGGCGAACGCCTACCATGTCGACTTCGAGACCCTGAAGGGCCACTTCCGCCAGTCCGGCCGTATCAACCAGCTCCGCGACGAGCTGCGCTTCCAGATGGCCGCCGACTTCCTCGTCGGTATCCGTCCGGCTGCCGAAGAATCCAAGGAATCCAAGTAAGGAGCTTCGATGATCATCCCTACCGTCATTGAGACCACCGGGCGTGGTGAACGCGCCTACGACATCTATTCGCGCCTGTTGAAGGAGCGCATCATCTTCCTGGGCACGCCCATTAACGATGAAGTCGCCAACAACGTCATGGCACAGCTGATTTTCCTGGAATACGAAAACCCGGAAAAGGACATCACGCTGTACATCAACAGCCCGGGTGGTTACGTGTCGGCGGGGCTTGCCATCTATGACACCATGCAGCACGTGCGTCCGAACATCGCGACCATCTGCATCGGAAGCTGCGCCTCGATGGCGGCCGTGCTCCTCGCTGCCGGGACCAAGGGCAAGCGCTACGCGCTCCCGCATTCCCGCATCATGCTGCACCAGCCGTCCGGTGCCGCCACCGGCCAGTCCAGCGACATCCAGATTACGGCGAAGGAAATCGTGCGTACGAAGGACACCCTCACCGAGATCGTCGCGAAGCACACGGGCAGGAGCGTCGACGAGGTGCGCACCAAGACGGACCGCGATTTCTACATGGGCCCCGAAGAGGCCATGGAGTTTGGCGTCATAGACGAAGTTTTCGTTCCGCGTAAAGAAGGAATCTGATGTATCGTAACGGGAAGAACCATCCTCGGGTGACATGTAGCTTCTGCGGCAAGCCCGCAGAGCAGGTCGAGAAAATGATTACGGGCGCAGGCGTGCATATTTGCAACGAATGCGTGACGATGTGTTACCGTATTCTCGAGGAGGACCTCGCACGTGGCAAGCAGGGCGAGAAGGCTGCCGTCCAGGACAAGCCGCTCCCGCTCCCGACCGAGATCAAGGCCCACCTCGACGATTTCGTCATTGGCCAGGAACAGGCCAAGAAGGCTCTTTCCGTGGCGGTGTACAACCATTACAAGCGCTTGCGCTACAAGCAGGCGCATTCCGCGGCGGGCGATGTCGAGGTCGACAAGTCCAACCTGCTGCTCGTGGGGCCGACCGGTTCGGGCAAGACGCTTCTGGCCCAGACGCTCGCGAGGTTCCTGGATGTGCCTTTCACCATTGCCGACGCTACGGTGCTGACCGAGGCGGGCTACGTGGGCGAGGATGTGGAAAACATTCTCGTGCGTTTGCTCCAGGCCGCCGACTACGATGTGGCCCGCGCCGAGAGCGGCATCATCTTCATCGACGAAATCGACAAGATCGCGAGAAAGACCGCTAACCCTTCCATCACGCGCGACGTGAGCGGCGAAGGCGTGCAGCAGGGTCTCCTCAAGATTCTCGAGGGTACCGTGGCCGCGGTCCCGCCCAAGGGCGGACGCAAGCACCCGGAACAGGCCCTGGTACAGATAAATACGCGCAACATCCTCTTCATTTGCGGCGGCGCCTTCGAGACGCTCGACAAGATTATCGCGCACCGCGTGAACAAGGGCGGCATGGGCTTCGGCGCCGACATCCGTTCCTCCGAGGACAACACCCTCACGGAACTCTTCAAGCAGCTCGAACCCGATGACCTGATCCAGTTCGGGCTCATCCCCGAGATCGTGGGCCGCCTTCCGATCGCCGTCGCCCTCGAGGAACTCGACGAAGACGCGATGCTCAATATCCTGACGCAGCCGAAGAACGCGCTCGTGAAGCAGTTCAAGAGCTTGTTCGCCATGGACGGTATCGAACTGGAATTCAGCCAGGATGCCCTCAAGGAAATTGTCCGCGAGACCATGGCCCGCAAGACCGGTGCCCGCGGCCTCCGCTCCGTGATGGAGAAGGCTCTGCAGCAGGCGATGTTCGAGCTGCCCGGCTCCGGGACCAAGAAACTCGTGCTCACCGCCGAGATGATCCGCAAGGGCCTCAACACCATTACGGTTGCCACGAAAAAGGCTCCGACAAAAAAAGTGGGCAAGAGCGTAGCCTAGGTTCCATTGATATAGATTTATAGAAACGGGAGAAAATCCTTTGAGCTTTGACTTTTCCAAGACATACCCCCTGCTTCCGTTGCGTGACGCCGTAGTTTTCCCGATGACGACCCGTCGAATCCTCATAGGTCGTGACATCTCGCTGCGTGCTCTCGACCAGGCTGAATCTGCGGGTACGGAAATAGTCCTCGTTTCGCAGAGGAACATCGAGCAGGAAGTTCTTGAAAACCCGATGCTGGACCTTTACAGCGTGGGCGTTGCCGCACGGATTGACAGCGTCACGCCGTTCCCCAACGGTTGTGTCAAGGCCGTGCTGGAAGGCGTCCAGATCGTGGACCTGCGTTCCATCATGATGACGGATGGTTATATGCAGGTGACGGTGAGCGAGCGCAAGAACTCGATCAAGCTTACCGACAAGAGCAGCCGTTTCGCGGAAGTCCTCGCCCAGTTCAAGGCGTATTCTCTCAAGCACAACATCGCCGACGGCATGATGGATGCGCTGTTCTCCATGGACAGCCAGGTCAACACGCTTTACGGCATTATCCCGTTCCTCCAGATTTCCCTGGGCGAACGCCAGAACCTTCTGGAATGCGGTTCTATTGACGAACTGGCCAACAATATCGTCGCGCTCATGCAGGTGATGGACGAGAACGAGAACGTGCTGGTGCGCGTACAGCAGAACGTGCGCCAGAAAATGGCCCAGCAGCAGAAGGAATGGTTCATTACCGAGCAGATCCGCCAGCTCCAGGACGAACTGGACGGCGACAGCGCGGGCGCCTCGGAACCCGACCAGCTGCTCAAGAAAATCAAGGCGAAGAAATTCAGCCCGGCCATTGTCGAAAAGCTCGAAGACGAAATCAGCCGCATGCGCATGATGCAGCCGACCTCGCCGGAATACGCGGTGAGCCGCAACTATGTGGACTGGTTCTTGAACCTGCCCTATGGCGTCTATACCGACACCGTGCTCAACATGAAAAAGGTGAAGAGCGAACTCGACTCCAAGCATTTTGGTCTCGACAAGGTGAAGGAACGCATTATGGAATACGTCGCGGTACTAAAGCTCACCGGGACGGAACGCCGTTCGCCCATCCTGTGCCTCGTTGGCCCTCCGGGCGTGGGCAAGACGACGCTCGTGGAATCCATCGCGAACGCCATGCAGCGTAACTTTGTGCGCATCACGCTCGGCGGCGTGCGCGACGAAGCCGAAATTCGCGGTCACCGCCGCACCTACATCGGTGCGATGCCCGGCCGCTTTATCCATGCGCTGCGCCGTGCGAAGTGCATGAACCCGATTATCCTGCTCGACGAAATCGACAAGATGGCGAGCGATTTCCGCGGAGACCCCGCGAGCGCGATGCTCGAGGTGCTGGATCCGGAGCAGAACCATGACTTTACCGACCACTTCATGGAAGTGGGACTCGACCTTTCCCGCGTGTTGTTCATCGCGACGGCCAATACCGAAAGCGAGATTCCGGAAGCCCTGCGCGACAGGCTCGAGATTGTACGCCTGCCCGGCTACTATCCGCACGAGAAGTTGCAGATTGCGGGCAAGTACTTGCTGCCGCGTATTTGCGAACGCACCGGCGTGAAGCTCGATGAACAGGTTTCCTTCGACGACAAGATCGTGACCGAGGTGATGCGTGGCTGGACCCGCGAAGCGGGTGTGCGCGAACTGGAGCGCACCCTCGAGAACGTCGTGCGCCACCGCGCGAAAGAGATTGTGATGGGCAAGAAGTTCAAGCCCGAAATCACGGAAAAGCAGTTGCAGGAATATCTGGGGGCGCCGAGGTTCCTCGACAGCCAGCTCCCGGAACCGGGCAAGCCGGGTGTCGTGACGGGACTTGCCTGGACGAGCGTCGGCGGGGAAATTCTCCCCATCGAGTGCATGCTCCTGAGCGGCAAGGGCCAGATTATCATGACGGGCAAGCTTGGCGACGTGATGAAGGAATCCGCGCAGATCGCGGTCAGCCTCGTGCGCGAACGCCTGCACCGCTTCGACATCGATCCCGCTATTGTCAAGAAGACCGACATCCATATCCACGTGCCCGAAGGGGCCGTGCCGAAGGACGGTCCTTCGGCGGGTATCGCGCTTACGCTGTGCCTGCTCTCCGCATTCACCAAGATTCCCGTCCCGCCGGATGTCGCATTTACCGGCGAGGTGAGCCTCACGGGCGCATGCCTTGCGATCGGCGGCTTGAACGAGAAGGCTCTTGCTGCACTCCAGGCCGGCGTGAAGACGCTTCGCCTGCCTGCCCAGAACCAGAAGGACGTGAACGAGCTCCCCGCTCCTGCGAAGAAGGGTCTCAAGATCTACACGCACAAGCACATTGACGAAATCATCAAGGTGCTGTTCAAGGAAGCGAAAGCGAAGAAGTAAATAGATAGCTACGAGTCGTTACTAACCACTCACCACTGTCTACTTCTTACTTTCTACTTTTACAACTATGGAATTTACTCTTGATGAAATGCGTTCTCACCTGGCGGCTCTCGAAGCCAGGATAGATGAAGCCTGCAAGGTTGCGGGCCGCAGCCGTGAATCTGTCAAGCTTGTCTGGGTGAGCAAGTTTCACCCGGCGGAGGCTGTAGAAAACGCCATTGCGCTCGGTGCCACCGACTTCGGCGAGAACCGCGTGCAGGAAGCTGAGCTCAAGTTCAGCGAGCCGCGCACCGCTAAAGACGGAAGCCGCGTGCGTTGCCACGTGATTGGCCCTGTGCAGAGCAACAAGCTCAAGAAGGCGGCCATTGTCGCCGACTGCATCCATTCCATCGCAAGTGTCGAAGCGCTTGAAAAGCTCGAGAAGGTCTGTGCGGCGCAGGAAAAAGTCCTTGACATCCTTTTCCAGGTGAATGCGGGCGAAGAGGAAACCAAGAGCGGTCTCGACATCCACGAGGCGGAAGGTTTCCTTGAATCGCTTGCGGCCCGTGGCGAAACCGCGTTCCCGCACCTGCGCTTCCGCGGGCTCATGACCATCGGCAAGAACACGGGGGTCGCCGAAGATTCCCGCGAATGCTTCGCGTTCCTGCGCAACCTGCAGCAGAAGTTCCTCGCGAAGGGCGGCGTGTTCGCGAACTTTGACCAGCTCTCCATGGGCATGACGGGCGATTTGGAAGTCGCCATCGAGGAAGGTTCCACCATGATTCGCGTAGGGACGGCCCTGTTTGGCGAGCGAGACTACAGCAAGCCGGTGAACGATCCCGTATAGCTTGAGGAGCTACCGAAAAATATGAAACAGCGCGGAAGAAGGGACCCCAACTTGCTGATATCGATATTCAGCGTTTGTCTCGTATTGGCCATTGTATTCATGATCCTGGTCTGGAAGGCGTGCGCGTCGTCTTCTCCCGCTATACCCCTGTTCATCCTGTTCGCCTTTGTCGGAATCATCGTCACGATTGTCGGCCTGGAACTGCGCAAGTCCTTCCGCAAGGGCGGGACTGCAGAGGCAAAGCAGCTTGCCGGCATGCTCAAGGACATGATGCTTACCCCGGTGGATGCACCGTCGGCTCCGGGTAAGGTCTTGACCGCTGCGCATACGGTCGCCATGGTTTCCGAGGATTCTATCGATCCGCTGCTCAAGAAGTACATGAAGAAGCTCAAGCCCTGCGTTTCTTCCATCTCGAATTTCTTTCTGGATTTCATGCAGTACAACGGTGTCGCCGAAATGCTCTCGAGGTACTTCGCCCCGGACCTGGGCGATACCTACAAGGCGCTCTCGACGGTATTCCTGACGGACATTGCCTTTATTTCCAAGAACCTCGGGCATCCTGTCGACTTGCAGACATACGAGTCTTGCGGCTTTGTCGAACTCATGCTGCGCCTGCGTACGGACGCGCCGTCCTCTACGGACTGGGATGCGCTGGTGGTGCAGACGTTCATGGAGAACGAGGTGGATATGGAAGCGCTTGTCGCGGGGCTGGAACGCAACCATGCCCAGCTCGACGCCAAGGTTGGCTGCTTCCTTTTCCCGGCAATTTTCGTGGGACTTTCGCCGGACGCCGTGAAAAAGTACATGCGCCTGATGTACGACTTTTCTGCCGCGCTTGCCAACATTGACGGTCGCCTTTCGCCTGTGGAAGTGCAGTGGCTCCAGTACATGGAGCGCAATATCGGCGCTGGGGGCTTTGCGAGCCTTGCGCCGGGCCGGGCTCGTTTTACCACGCGCGTCGTGGGGTACAGGGGCCAGGCGCAGTCGGATGCGGCTTCGTCGACTTCGGGGACTGGGCCCGATACCGCGTCACGGAGCATGCCCCGGAATATGGGAATGGCGCCGCAGGTGGAACCGTTTGCGCAGTCCTGGTCGCCATCTCGCGTGGTCGAGCCCGAGCCCGCCGGGGAATCCCCGGACGCTCTGGACGCCGCCACCGAGTTGAAGGCACTCGTCGGGCTAGCCGGCGTGAAGTGCGAGATTGTCACGTTCCGCAATTTCCTCAGGGTCCAGAGCGTGCGCAAGAGCAAGGGGCTTTCCGTGCCGCCGACATCGTACCACCTGGTATTCTCCGGGAACCCGGGCACGGGCAAGACGACCATCGCCCGCATTATCGCCCGCATCTTCAAGGAACTGGGAATCCTCTCGAAGGGCCACCTCGTCGAGACTTCGCGCGCCGATCTGGTTGCCGGATACATGGGGCAGACCGCCATCAAGACGAACAAGGTAATCGACAGTGCCCTGGACGGAGTGCTCTTTATCGACGAGGCGTACACGCTTTCGCGCAGCGCGGAGAACGATTTTGGCCAGGAGGCGATAGACACACTCCTCAAGCGCATGGAAGACGACCGCGACCGCCTGGTGGTCATTATCGCCGGGTATACGGACGAGATCAAGGAATTCGTGAATTCCAACCCGGGGCTTGCTTCTCGCTTCAACAGGTACATCGATTTCCCCGACTATACGGAGTCGGAACTTGCCGAAATATTTAGGCACATGGTCGCAAAGTACGACTACACGCTGAATGCCGCTGCCGAGACCGCACTGAAACGCTGCATCGCAAAGGCCGTGCAAAACAAGGACGCCCGTTTCGGGAACGGGCGCTTTGTACGTAATTTGTTCGAAAAAGCAATTGAGCGCCAAGCTAACCGTCTCGCTGCAGATGCCGACCTTTCCAAGGCAAATGTTGGCGAGCTGGATGCTGCCGATTTCGGCGCTTGACCGTTGTTATTCGGTCTTGTTCCTCTTGTGCACGAGCCTCACGCCAGCCCATATGCTGGTTCTGTTTTCGTAGTCGTTGATATTGAAGGAGTAAGCCAGGCCGGCGCCGACATTGAACGTGTCCGTGATGGGGAAGAGCTTGCCTAATTCGATCTTCAAGATAGAGGTTGCCGAGAAGGAACGGTTTAGGTATTCGGCGTATTTGTCTGCGAACGAATGCATGGTCAAGCCGGTGGATCCTTCTATGTAAAAATTGTACAGGGCGTTGCGCTTCCGGTTAGAGGGAAATATCGTTGCAGAGACGCCGAAGGTAAAGTCCGTTACGTCCGTTGTCGTTTCGTTGTCATAGATCTCCCTGTAGTACCAGTTGCCGTTGTTTCTGGTGGCTTTGTAGTAGCTGTCTCCGTTTTGAGCCCCAATGCCCAAAATGCCGCGAATGCCGACGAAGTCCCTGATGAGGATACCTATTCCTAAAGTGAAATTGGCGCCCTTGCCTTCGTAGGACTGCTCCACTTCGTCGGAACCATCCTTGTCGCAATCCAGCTCGGAGTAATAGAAGTCCGCATTTATTCCCATGAAAAAACCGACGCTGCGTTGCCTGGGGGGCGCGGGCGGAGCAACCGGTTGTTGTGGGGCTTGCTCAGGCGTCTGCTTCAGGGCCATCAGCTGTGAATGATACGCCGGGGCCTGCTGTGGTGGGGCCTGTTTTATCGAATCTTGCTTTAGCGAATCTTGTTGGAGCGTGTCCAGTTGCGGAGTTTCCTGCTCCGGGGATTCCTGTGGTGGTGCCTCTTCCTGTAAAGCCGCCTGATTCAGCGAGTCTTGTTGGAGTGTGTCTTGTTGCAACGTGTCTTGTTGCAGCGTGTCCGGTTGCGGGGACTGTTGCTGCTGAAGCGAATCCTGTTGTGGAAATGAGTCCTGGGCAAAGCCCGGAATGGCGCAGGCAAGGGCGATTACACAGAGCGCAATGGTGCCGTGGAATTTTTTTGTCATATCCAGTTGCTCCTAAGAAAGGGGTGGCTTCTATTCCTTGTGTTTGTTCCACTTGCGAACGAACCTTAAGCCAATCCAGAAGGAGTGCTTTGTTTCGTCGGAAGTGAATTCTCTGTATGAGGTGTCGGTGTGATCGCTTGCGAAATCGAGGGTGTAGGCGACGCCGATGCCGACGTTGAACCACTCGTTAAGGGCATATAGTTTACCCATTTCGAATTTCAGGAACATGGTTCCGGAAACATCGCGGTCGTATTCGTCTGCGCGTTCGTCATCGAAGAAATGTATGGAAAAGCCGAAGGCGCCTTCCAGGTAGGCGTTGTACATGGGGCCGACTGACTGGTTGAAAGGGAATACTATTGTGGATGCACCGAAGTTGAAATCCGTATCCTCTGACTTTATACCATTACACCTGCCGTTGCCCTTGGGACACTGGATTTCGGAACTCCAGTAGTTGCTATGGCCGGATTGTTTGCCAAGGCCGAAAAAGCCGCGAATGCCCACGATGTCCTTGATGAGCACTCCCATCGCCCAGTCCACGTTGGCGCCTTTGCCGCTAAAGCGATGCTCTGATTCCTCCTCTTTGTTTGAGTAGCCATGATGACTCTCGCTTTCGTTGAAATTCATGACGGAAGCGTAGAAGTTCACGCCGATTCCCATGAGAAAGCATGCCCTGGGCTGTCTTGGCTTGGGAGGCAGAGCGACGATCGTTGGCTGTGGCTGCGGGAACGGTTGGGGGTTGGCTGCGTAAACCGGCTGACCTTGCGGGTTCTGCTGGACCGGGATAGCCACATATTGGACGTTTGCAGGTTGTGCCGGTACCGCATAATATATAGGCTGTTGCGGATTCTGTTGCTGGGGAGGGTTTTCTTGTGGTGCGGACTGGTCCTGGGCGAGTGCTGCAGTGGCGCAGGCAAGGGCGAAACAGCAAAGTGCGATAGCGCTATGGGGTCTAATCGTCATGTCCGGGTACTCCAAATAGTGAGGTGGCGTATCTTTGAGCAATGTAGTTAATTTGTCTTGACTGACAAGGGGACTTGCTGGGGTGCTCGAGGGGTTTTTCCGTTTTTTGGTCGCTTATCCCGTTGATTCATAATGCATTAAGGGGTCCTTTTCGGCCCGATTTTTTGCTCTCCCGGGGTGCCCGGAGGGGGCATTTTTGTGAATCCACAGGTTATTAACAATTTTTGCCCCTTTGTGTGTACGGAAATTTTGAAAAAATTTATTTTTTTTGAAAAAATCGCGATTTTCGTTGACAAGAACGCATAAAACTTATTAAATTTGGTGCGCTCTAGTTTTCTAAGGAAAATTAGGATTGCGCCAAAGTAGCTCAGCTGGTAGAGCAGCTGATTTGTAATCAGCCGGTCGTAGGTTCGATTCCTATCTTTGGCTCGATAAATGGGTCGTTGCCCGAGTGGTTAAAGGGGACGGACTGTAAATCCGTTGGCTTACGCCTACCGTGGTTCGAAACCACGACGGCCCACGCAACAAACCGCCCTATGGTGTGAGAGCGCCATAGGGCTTATGCCCAGGTAGCTCAGTGGTAGAGCACTTCCTTGGTAAGGAAGAGGTCTCGGGTCCGACTCCCGATCTGGGCTCTCACTA
>JAGCGO010000080.1 GCA_017649565.1 Fibrobacter sp.
CTTGAACGCCTTGAACGCCTTGAACGCCTTGAACGCCTTGAACGCCTTGAACGCCTTGAACGCCTTGAACGCCTTGAACGCCTTGAACGCCTTGAACGCCTTGAACGCCTTGAACGCCTTGAACGCCTTGACATTTTTGACATTGACTATTCCGAATTTGACATTGTGTACTTTGACATCCCGTACAAGGGTACGAATAAATACGATTTTGAGTTTGATTACGACAGATTTTACGACTTCTTTGCCTCACTCGGAAAACCTGCGTTCTTGAGTGAATACAATGCTCCGTTCGAGGCCGTTGCCACTTTTGACAAGGCGCAGAATATGGCTGCGTCCGTTGGTTCTACGGGAAAGAAAGAATCGCTCGAAAAACTCTACTTCAACGGCACCCTTGACGAATACAAACGGCTTATGGGTGCAGAATACAGACCTATGGGCGAAAAACAGTTAGACATCTTCGCGGAGTCGGCATAATGGCACTCGCAAAGATAAAGACCTCGGAGGAACGCGAACGGCTTGACCGCATCTTCGCTGAAGTGGAAGCCGCCGAGCGCGGCGAGATCTCGCAGAAAACCGACTCCCGCACACCAGCCCAGATAGCCGAGGACAACAGGCGAGCCAAAATCGACCGCCTTGCGAACCTTGAACGCAAGGAGTTCCTCGGCAACGTGAAGGCCAACATCGGCAACGGTGCCTTCACGACGCGCTGGGAAAAGATTCTGTCGCAGTTCATCGTGAACCAACTCGCCCCGATGAACGACGAACTGAATATCCTGCGGAATTTTACGAAATCCGTATCTACCAGGCTTGAAAAGGCCGAGAGGACGGCGAAGGAACAGGACAACCACCACTACTACAAGATATTCGCCGAACAGGTGAAGGCGCTACTCGAAAAAATTTAACAATGACAACAAAGGGTAGGTAATGTGCGAGTATTGCGAAAATCCTAAAGGAAACAGATTAAAGTTAGATGCGTTATCAGCAGACGGGTTATCTTTTCAGAAAATCTATATCGAACAAAGAACCATTACTACACACGATTCAAGTTTTCCTGAAGAAAGATTTTGTCTTGTGGCCGAGCATTGTTTAATGCAGAACTCATGCACTACAGTAACGCCTATTGACTATTGCCCTTTTTGCTCAAGGAAACTTGAAGTAGAAAAGATAATTGAAGAAAACGAATCTCACGAAATTAGCGAAGAAGAAGTAAAGAAAGAATGTGAGTCGATATCTATAGAATTGAAGAATCTTTCACAACTATAAAATTCCAATTTCTCCGGTAAGACAGGTGGAGGGCGGCTACGGTCGCCCTCCATTCTTTTTGCACGGAAAACGCGCGTGACCGATTCCATACCTACTATCCGTAATATTTCGGGGCCAAAAGTGGCTGAAATTTCAATTTTGGTCACGTGGTGGTCACGCATATAACACGTTGTACGAAATAGAAAAAGCCGCAACCCTTGTAAATACTAGGATTGCGGCTTTTCGTGTTTTTAAATAGTGCCAAAGGGACTCTTTCCGCTACGAGCGTAATTATATGCAACATAACGTAGCAAGACGTAATTTTTCAACGAAAAAACCGGGACTCAAGGACTACGCCTTTACCGTTTTTTACACCTTTTTTCTAAAATTGGTCACGTCTTGGTCACTTGCAATTACAAGACGAAGGAGTAGTCACTATGGTCCCGGTCACGCGTAAACGTGTAACCGTCTTCAGGCGCAAGCTGGCGGACGGTTCGGAATCGCTATATATCAATTACAGAATCGACGGAAAGAGGGTCCGTGAACCGCTCAACATGTACCTGAATCCGGGCACGTCTGCAAGGGTAAAGATAGAAAATTCAAACACGCTCGCGATGGCCGAGGAATACGCCCGCAAGAAATCCAAGGAACTTGACGAGGCAGAACTAGGCGTAGCAGTAAGGCAGTCCGACACGACCGTAATGTTCGTCGATTATGCCCTCAAGGAATCCGACACATGCAAGACCGAAGGCACCAGGCATTCAAGGCTGGAACTGATAGCCAACATGAAGGAGTTTTGCAAGTACGCGCGTATAGTTGACATTAACCGCGCCTTTTACTCTAACTTCGTCGAGTGGATGAAGATAAACAAGGGCTACGCGGCAAATACCATTCTCACCAAGACGAACGTACTCAAGACCATCCTGCACAAGGCGAAGCTGGACGGGATAATTCCTGTCATGCCGGACTTTTCAGGGCTCACCCCAGCGAAGGAAGCCGGGCAGAGATGCTTCCTCACGATCGAGGAACTGCGAGACCTGCTCGCGACTCCGTGCGAACCGCGCATCAGCTACCCTTTTCTTTTTTCGTGCTTCACCGGGTTGAGGCTTTCGGATATAAAGGCGCTAAAATGGGCAGACATTCGCAACGGAGTAATTTTTTTAAGGCAGAAAAAGACAGGCGACTTCGTGCAGGTCCCGATAGGAAAGAACGCACAGAAGTTCCTGCGAGAAAACGATTCGGACCTTGTTTTCCACGACTTCCCCACTTGCGAGGAATGGCACAACCGCAAGCTCCGCGAATGGGCCAAGAGAGCAATGGTGACGAAATATATATCGTTCCACGTCGCAAGGCATACTTTCGCCACACTCACCCTGGCAAACGGTGCCGACCTGTTCACGGTGAGCAAGCTGCTCGGCCACACGAAGATAACCACCACGCAGATATACGCGAAGGTGCTTGACGAGGGCCGGAAGAAGGCGGTAGACGCCATACCGGAGCTCTAAAAGCAGGTAAAAGCGAGCCAAAACGGGCGGATGGGTCCGCCACGCCGCAACAAATGAAAAGACGGCTCCCGAATCCGGGATCCGTCCTTTTTCTTGCCGTACCGAAGTCTACTTGGTAGCCATGGCCTCCAGTTCGAGACAGCACCTCACACTCTTCAGGGAGTCCTTGATGCCGTCAAGAACCATGTGGTCCTTGATACGGCCGTTGTTCACGTCTACCTGGTCGTTGAGGTCTTCCAGGTGGCGCGTCAGCGTTTCCTTGGTGCGTTCAAGCACCTTCTTCATGCGTTCGTCCATCATTACACGCCTCCCATGCGCGTCACGAGCCTGTCGGCGTCGGACGGTTCGAAGGTGAATCCCCACAGGTCCACGGACGGGACCTTGGAGAATGCGTTCTTCAGGTGCTTGGAGAGCATATCCATATCGACGGTCTTGCCGTCTTCGGAAAGTACGCCCACCATCTTGAAGAAGCCTTCGTAAGGCTTAGCAACGAATTCGGGTTTCAGCCTCAACGCCTCGACAGACATCACGGCCCCGATTTTCTTGATGCCGTTGGGCATCTTCGGGATCATGTCGCTTTCGACGAACGAGGCCAGACCTTCAAGGGCCTGTTCAAGGGAGATAGTCATGCGCTACCTCTCTTCTTACGCGGCCTGCGACGCTGCGGTCGTGCTTGTGGGAGTCGTGGTGACGGTTCCGCTACCGGCTGCGACGGGCGGAAACGGAGGCGGAAGCGGTGCCACCATGGCGGGACCCCAGCCCGGAGCCACGGCCCAGTTCGGGACGAACGGGGCGCTGATGCGGTTCACGATGGCGGAGAGGCCTGCGATGCGGTCGCCAAGGATCTGGTCGCGAAGCGGGTCCGTCTTCTCGTCGGCGAGCACTCGGGCTTCGAGGTTCGCGATGCGTTCCATGAGAGCGACCACCTTTCCGTCGGAATACTGCTGCGCCTTCAGGAGGGCAATCTCGTTGTCCTTCTGCGCGAGCTGGTAGACCGGGCTTGCGGCAGGGTTCTGGTTGCCACCAAACATACCGCCGAGGCCGTTGCCACCGAGCAGGCCGGTTGCGATTGCAGTTCCAACTGTACCGATGATGCCGGTGGTAAGACCGGCAGTCCCTACGCCCTTGGAGGCGTATTCCTTGTCTTCTTGATACACCATCTTATTATCTCCTTTCGATTGGTGTGTGAAAATGCCTATCGGGTGTTTCCCGAATCGGCTCTCTAATGTCTTTCTGAAATCGCCCGCGTCAGCTCCCTTCTAGCTATCACGGGGACATGTAATTCCCTTCGTCCGAATGAATAAAAGAACGCCGTCGGCGTTCTCCTTTTCCTGGTTCCAAATGTCGGAGAGAAACTGCTTTCTATCCGTCGTTTTCTCCGTTATTTGTATTCTTCTGTTATGATAAGTTCCGTCACGTTACGGCACAGCATCGTGACCATCGTCTCCGCAAGAGCGGATTCTGTCAACGATTGCTTTTTTGCATCTCGGCCCATGCCAACCAGGATGCACCCGCTGCTGTCCTTGGCGGTATTGCCACGGTGGATGCGGATGCCACTTGTCGAAGACACACCCGAATTCCACAGCAGCGGCAGCTCGCTCTTGAATTTCGGACTCGTTGAGTTCTGCACCATGTACACGCCGCAAGGTATCGCCTTGGCAGCGTTCTCCAGCGTGTAGCAGAATAGGCCGCCATTGAAGTACAGCTTGCCCAGGATGGCCTTGTCACCCTTGACATCTCGAATCAACGTGAGCATCGACATACTACAGGAACTCCATTCGGGCCATGCCCTGGATGTGCATCTCGTCTCTACCCCAATGGCGAGAGTTCCCCGCAAAGAGGCCTACGAAGTAGTCTGCGGCTCCAGCCTTGAAACGGCTCTGCCCCGACTCGCGCAGGATGCCACGGAAGATGTCGTCACACTCGGAGCGGCAGAAAGTCTTGTAAGCGCCGACGGTGGCGTATAGCCAGTCGTGCAAGGCTCCAGCCAAATTGTAAAGCTGGTTCTTGTCATCCCAATTAGGAAGGAACCATCGAAGCGGCTTGGGTACGGACAGGCCGTCGCAACGGAAGCACCCCTGCCCCGCCACGTCGTCACGCCCGCAGAAATGCACGTCGATTCGCTGACGCTTTCCGTCGCGGTTGATTATCTCAAGGTACAGCGTGGAACTCCACACGAGCGCATGCGCTCCGTCCTTATCGGTATGCCACACGAACGGCTTTCCCGTCCACGCCTTGGTTACTGTAACGGCCATAGTCCATCCTCCTTTAGTTTGTTACTTCCTGAAATTGTCCGGGTTGTTCCAGTCGTCATCGTCGAAGAATATCCACCCGAGAAACAGGATTAGCGCGAAAAACAGCAGCAGTATCAGCATCTTCATTTTTCAGCCTTCCCCTTCATGTAGCCGAGGATGGTGGCGACGTTCTTGTCGATGTCGCCCACCTTGTCCATCAGCTTGTCGATTTTTGTTTCGTTGCTTGAGAAGCGGCGTTCTCCGTCATCGAGGCGGCGCTCAAGGATGGCGCAACGTTCCTCAAGTCCCTTCTTCGCACTAGCCGCAGCACGGTCTGAATGCAGGCTTTTGGCAAGCCCGCCGAGTCCGGCTATCAGCGCACCTATGTCAATACCTGTTATATCCATTGGCTACACCGCCGACACCATAAAGCAACCGACATAGACGCCTTCGTAATGAACCGAAAAGGTCTCGAATCTGACCGAGCGTGAAAACGCGGTCGCGGTCGCCACCGCCACCGCCACCGCCGATGTCAAGAAGTTCACCGATGGAAAGAATTTCGCTCATCTTCAATCTCCTTAGCGGTCAGCGAATACGAAGCCGCTCACCCTTATGTTGCTGAACAGTAGGCCGCGAGTGTCTATGGAATCGCTCGTGGCGTCGCAGATGATGCACAGTTCCGGGTCGCTCGTTATGTAGGTCGCGGTCATCTGTGACGTGTCGATGTTGAACGATGCGGAAATGTGGTTCTTCCGCGGGTTGTTCATGAAGTCAGAACCAAACACGAACGTCGCCTCTTGCGTGGGGTCGACCACGTAGTTGGGGTTGTTCATGTTGGTGGCCACGGCGCATATCTGGAACTGCGTGGAGCTGTTGGCGTAGTTGAGGTACGGTTCGACGTTCGCCTCGAAGTCCACGTGGATAATCTGGTGCGCGTGGTCGGCCGAGGCATCTTTCTCCATGAACAGAACCTGGGCGGCTTCGAGCAAGTTGACGTAGCACAGGCGCCTGTTGGACTTGCTTGACAGCGTGACATGCTTCGCGGTCACCACAGAGTTCTGGTCGTTGTCGTCGCTGCCGATAAGTCCCATCATGATGTTCTTCGGCAGTTTCTGGTAGGTGATGGACCCTTCCTTGACGGCGAGGCCGCTGCGGTTCACTTCCAGCGCGTCGGAACCGTTCACCTTGACACGGATGCCCGTCGCGGCCAGCGAAAGACCGTAGTCAGTATCGACTTCGGCCGATATCGTGTTCGTATCGCTGTCGATAGCGATTCCGTAGCCGTCAGTGAGCTCGTACTGCAAGTCCGTAACGGTGTCGGCCAGCCATCCGATGTTGTCCTGGATGCGCGAAATGACGGTACGTGCAGTGCCCGCCACGCGCACAAAGTCGAAACCCTTGACCCCGCCGACCTCGAAGTACCCCTCGAGCAGTGAGTAGCAGTACGAGATGTTGTTCCCGCTCCCGATGGTGTATGTCAGCAAGGGAGTCCTGCCGGCGTCATAGAGGGCCTTGATCTCGGCGAACGTGTTGTTCTTGGTAACGAGAACGACGCCGTCCGCAAGGTACAGGCCGCTGGAATCGACCCCGAGACCGCCACCGGTCTTGACCTTGGCCGAGATCGTGTTTGCTAAAATGTCTATGCCGTTCCCGGCGCCGAGCGAGTCGGGGACTGTCATGGACGTGATCGTCCATTGGTTCGTCGTCCCGTCGATCTTGTAGGTCTTGATGGTGTTTCCGGCAGTGCCGGAGAACGTTGCGGACTTTCCCTGGCTCTCCGAGTAGTGATACGTTGTCATCATGTAGCGGTCACGATAGTAGCCTGACGGACCTGTCGGAATCGTGTCTACTTTGTAGACGGGGAGCTTCCCCGCATCCACGATGGCCTTTATGTCGGCGAACGTGCTTGTATTTTCGACGTACTCGATTTCCTTTGGGGCACCAGCCTCCGTGATGAAGCCCGAATCGTTCGTGAGCTCGGAAGTCTTCGTGGGCACCGTGATGTTCGCGGTCGCGTTGCTGGACTGGTCGGCGCTGAACGTGGCCACCTGGGTTCCGTTCTTCTGGATAGTGAGCACGCCGTTCTTCGGTCGCGGGATGTTGTCCAGCGCGTCCTGGAGTCCAGAGACGTCGGCGATGGCCGGCTGGTCCCTGGACACGGCGATCTTTCCGTCGACCTCGGAGACCGCGGTCACGAACTTGTTCGCAACCGCGGTGTCGGTGACGTCGAGCGCGCCGATGGCGTTGCTGATTGCGGAGGACACGTCCGAGGAGGACGCGGCACCGATGTTGTCGCGTGCCGTCTGCTTCTGCGCATCCGTCGTGTCGTTGCGCTGGTCGATGTTGTATAGGACTTTGTTCATTAGTTTTCCGGGAACATGATTTTATTAGACGCATCCCCAACGATAAACGCTGCGCTTCGTCCTTTCGCCAAGTTGAACGTAGCCGTTGAAGACCTGCCATTAGGATAGGTGATAGTAATTGCAGTCGAAGTTGACGAATTGCAAACAATCACCGCATCTCCATTACGTATGACATCAGATGTCGGAATCGTCAACGCAGAAGCCGACCTGTAAACCTTGACTCGACCCCAGCCCCAGTCATTGACAGAAGTTGGATAGACATCTTCTAATTTAATGTCTTTAATTTGAACCTGATCGTCTACTGTACGGAATCCGGCAAGACGGGTCGTAGATGTCATCGAAGGCGAAGACCAGTCGATTTTGATTATTCTACTCGTATTACCGGCATCCTCAACGGCTACCGCTACAGTCGCTTTTCCTCCTGGCGATGAAGAAGCAGCGTAATTATGCGTATGTGATGCTGATGCTGCATACGAAGTGTAGTTTGCCGTATCAAGACATTTTACCCAATCGCTCGTAGTGCTATTTTGTCGAGTGCGATAATATAACCCGTTACGGTTTTCTGTGGGCAAAGCAAGTTGTGAAATCCAGTTGTTTGGGTCATTACCACTCCAATCCATTGATAGTATGTGCCACCAATCACCAGAAATCCCAGACATTTGAGTCATACCGGCAAAATATCCACTGGTGATAGGGTCAAAGTTTGCACCCCTAGATATTTGTTTCACTACAGTTGTTTTGTCTATGTTGTTGTCATCTCCCCACGCAGCAGTCCCGTCAGCGATCCATCGCAATATCTGTCCACTGCTTCCACCGCTCGGAATGTGCTTGTTACCTGATGTTGTCGGATGCGTGTAGTTGTTGGCATTTGTAGCCACTCCGTCCAACTTTGTCTTGTCGGATGCAGACATTAGACCAGCCGCGCTCTGCGTGGCGTTGCTGTACGTGGTGTTAGTAAGACTCTTGCTAACTCCGTTGATTTTAACAGTCAGCGTCTGACCGCTTAGGGAAACGTTACTGTCCGCAGCCGCCCTAGCATTGGACAACCGAGAGTCATCGCTTCTCACAACCTTCGAGCTACTCGATTCTCCGCTTGTTGCAACGTCCATAAAGGCTGCGGCCTTCAACGTGCCGAAGAAGCTGCTTATGGCGGCGAATATTACTGACAGCTTGCCTCCGCTAGCCATATCCGATGTATCGCCACTCGCCTTCGTGAATGTTGACTTTGTGTTGCTCGCATAGCCGGTCGTGTCGACCTTTCCATCAAGGTCAGTATTCATTTTTGCCAACGACGGCACTGCATAGTCTTGGTAGTCGCCCCATCCTGTCGAATCATTGCACTTTACTGACGAGACATATGCCAGAGAGCCATTTTCATAACCGTCTGTCGAGCCGAACTTATACTTGCCAGTATTGGGACTCTCTACCTGGCTATCGTAACCATGATAGTACAATTCGTGGATACGTACCGGAGTCGTTGCACTGGAGTTTGAATACACGGATACTCGGACAATAGGCACTTTTCCAGACTGCAAATAGCCAGTTATATCGTCGTACGATGCGTCATCGCAAGTAAACACCTGCGTCGCAATATTAAACGAAGCCTCGATGTAAACTATCTTACATGAGTCGCCAGTAGGGACAGCCCAGCTTCCATCGGCTCGGTAGAACTTGGTAGTGTCGTGTGTTTGCTGACCATCGTCCTTCGGTGCGAACGTATTTTTGATTTTAGTCCACAGCGACGCAATTACGGAATTAAGTTTCCGCACGGTCACGTTGCCAAGCGATGTAGTGGGTGCTGCCATAGATACTGTCTCTCCTACTATACGTACAATGAACAAGTCAAAAAGGCGGGGCGCCTCTCCGTATTAGGAGAGGGCTCCTACGAGGTCATTGACCTCGCTATCGGTCATTTCCTTGATGCTCCGGTTGACGGCAAGGAGCTGGTACTGCGTGCCGTCGAACATCAGCGTCGCGACATCGTTCTGCTGGATTACGCCGTCAGTAATTGCGGATCCTTGATAATATATGCTTTTTGCCGAGTAGTTCCCAGCCGTCAGCGTCGCTCCTGCCGGGACGGCTGCGCTACTGAACTTGACGACAAGCATTCCGCCTGCATGTATCAATAAGTCACTAACGTCTACGCTAAAATTAGCCCCTAAATTCGAGGTAGAAGCGCAGTAAGCAAATCCGAGGGTTTTAAGTTCATGGTCATGATTGGCATAAGCAATACTGTCGGTTCCGCTACTCCAATTGCTATCCGTTTCTCTTACTTCTCTGTAAATTATAAGTAACGGGTCTAAATTCGCTCCGTAACGAATAATATCTGTAAAGCAGTAGACATAGTAATTTTGCGAGAAAGTTTTTCCTGAAAATATACTTACAATCTTGTTTTCGCTGTCATACAAATACGGAATACGTCCAGATTCAAGGATTTCGGTTATTTCAGCAAACGTGGTAACGCCGTAAGTTACCTGCTTGAATCCTTTTCCGTTGGCCGTGATTGCATTGTACACCGCGTCGCCTGTAGGGAATCCGGTGCTACCGCTTGCTACAGCGCCGGTGAAGTTTGTTTTCTTGGTGGCGTCGCTCGTGTTGTCGACGTTGCCGAGTCCTACATCGCCCTTGGCGAGAGCGTCACCGAGAACCACGTGACCGTTCGCGTCATTGCCGACCTTCTTTGCCGCCGCCGCGACCGCCGTGGTCGTCGGGTGCGTGTACACCGTCGTCTCGGTCCCGTCAATCTTGATGTTGCCGTTCGTAGAGCTTGACTGCACCTTGTTCGCGCCGGTGGAGATCCCGTCGAGCTTGGTCTTCAACGTGTCGGTGAAGTCGTTAGTAGAGAGTCCCTTGCCGCTGACCTTGTCAACCTTGTTGTTGTTGAGCGATTCGTAAGCTTCGGCGCGTACAGCGGCCTCGTCCGAGATCAGATCCCTTATGTCCGAGTGTGCGTTCGCATCAACCTTGTGCGCATCCAGTTCCTCTTGCAAGTTCTCGACAGCGTCAGTTATGTCCGATGATACTCCGAGCGGGTTCACCACCGTCCCGTCACCGACAAGAGTTTGGTCATGGACTACATCGGCGCCGGAGCCTCCGCCAGCGGCCACCTTGTGAATGTCGAGAGACGTGATGTCGCAGGATATTCCGGCAGGAAGTCCGCTGATGGACAGAATTATCGAGGACGTACCTGACACGTAGATGTCGGAGCTTAACTCGACGGACTCGTAGTGCGCGAAAGTATTGTCGAGACAAAAACGAGCCTCGTGGCCGTTCAGGTTCGCAGTCGGGTTATAGTAGTTGTCGTCGATGATGGCCGCACGGCATTCCAGCAGGACGGTCCATGTCACATGGTACAGCCCCTTCGTAACCCGAAGCGTTCCGCCTACAACTGCGATATTGCCGCTGTTGCCAGCTACGCGTTCGAGAGAACCGTATGAGATGTATCCGTTCGCGTCGGCGACTGCGGATGTCTGCCTGAAACGGCCGTATGACGGGTCGGCATCCGATAGAACGTCGAGCTCGTACAGCCCAGTTCCAGGAGTAGGCGAACTTTTGCGGACAATCTTCAGCGTCTGCCGCGGACTCGTAAGGTACATGTCAAGCAGGCCGTCGTTCCGTACCTCGAAGTCCTTGTGTCCGTCGTTAGGGTCAACAGTCTCGGTGACGGTGATTCCTGGCCCCTGCGACACTGTGGACTTAGCGGCAGCTTCAGCCGCAGTTGCCCTTGCGGTTTCCGAAACGATGTCGTCATGCAGTCCCTGCTCGGCGTCACCGGCCCTGTCAACCTCGTCGTCCAACGCACGGCTAAGGTTCACGACGGATTCGCGAATCAGGTTGTCGTTGTAGTCTACGTAAGCCTTCGATACGCCGCCGCCGCCACTGCCTCCATCGACGGTTATACCGTTGTAGGACGTTATTGTGTTGCCTTCGGAGTCGGCAACGATGAAGTCGAGAGCGACACCGGCATCCATGAACGCCTTCCACATGCCGTTGGAGTCGAGTACGGCCGGGTTGTCCGCGAGTTCGTCATCGTATGCGTTCTGGTAGATGTTCGCTGGGGACATCGTTCCCGCAAGGTACACGGAAACAGTGCCGCCGCTGTACGGCACTCCTGACTCGTCTACGAATTGCTTTGGGACAGGTACGAGATAGCGCATTCATCCATTCCTTTTCCCGGAATGAATAAAAACGGGGCCGTTATCTAGGGTCGCAGAACGACGTATTCACCTTTGAACCGCACGACGGGTTGTCCGCCATGAACAGCTCGCCCGACAACGAAATGCCGCCGTGGTACATGTTCTGCGTGGTTATCCACGTCTTGAACCCGAACTCCGCCGTGGAGAAAACGAGACCGCATTCATCCGAATGGCGGTACTTGCGCCATGCATAAGTGTAGACGTGTACTGTCATGGAGTCGATGCACTCGTCGCGCAGGCTGTCGAAATCGCGACCGCTTGCGTCGGCTATGGCGGCAATGGCCTTCCTTACGTTTGGCCACGAAGCCACGAGCGTGCAGCAGTGGCGCAGGTAGCCCCATAGCCTCACGTAGTCGGCATCAGGCAGAGGCCTTATGTCGCCACGCTTGATTGTAGCTTTCCTGAGCAGTCCGCGGTTCATGCGGCGCAGCCTCTGTAGCATGGCGTCCATGTCCGCGAGCATTTCGGGAGAAAGTTTCCCGTAATACTTGCCGTTCCTTGACATTGTTATTATCCCCGAAAAAAATGTAATGATACCTTCCCACAACATAAAAAGGTTCGATGGTCAAGGATAAAGTAAATGTCATAAAGTGACACCCTAAAGCGTCACGAAATGACACGAAAATCTAGTCAATCGGTTCGATGACTATAGTAGGCGTCGGAGCGTTTTCCTTTACACGCACGTACTCTTCTTCCTCGAACTCCCAAATCTTGCTGTACGGGTTAGTAAGATGCTTGTGCGAGAAATCACTGTCGCAGAACAGTTCGAGAGGGGCGTTCCTAACAACATTTACAAGTCCACTCGACCTATTGTACGTTCCTATAAACTCTATATCCTTTTCGAAATTCCCGAAGAGGTTTGGATCAGAAGCCATTATCCTGGCCTTGATTCTGCATTTACCAATACTGTTCGTCCCGAAAGAGAACGTGTTCGGAACGAAAATCCCGTCATTGTTTGTAATGTAAAATTCAATATACCATTCTGCGATAATCGGCACTACGGTTGGCGTGACGACAAGATTAAGCATGCCAGGGCCGGAATGCCATTCCCCCCACCCGTACGCTCCCAATGTAGCGTCAAACTCAAGACGTTTCGGCATGCCTCCGGCGTTGTCCCTGTACTCATATTCGTGGTGACGGTCATCTTCGTCGATGCCGGTCCTGTCAATTTCAATCCAGAACGCGTTGTTCCGATTGCCAAGAATCGTATTGCCGACAATATATCCTTGGACCTTCGCATTAGTGACTACCGACGTATTGTGCCGGAATATATGCAGTCTTACGCCATCGTATACAATGTTGTCGTAGAAGAATATCCTGAAATCACCAAGGTAACTCAACGAAACTTCATCCATGAAAGTACACTTGAACGCCGTAATGTTATGAGCGCTTACGGTTGACATGAACGTAGTATATTCAGCGTTCAAAGCGTTCAGGTTCGCGTACCTTCTGATTACGGAATTTCTTATGTAGCAGGACAAGAAACCGCCTTCAAGGCCTATGTCAATGTCTGCATTCTCCAACGTAAATACATTTGCACTTACATTTGAAGGCTGAGTATAGCCTGACAGGCTTCCTCCGTACACGGCGAGCCTTAATATTACCGGTGCATTTTTGAGAGCTATCCAGCAATTATTCATCGTTATGGTCGCACTGTTCTTGAACGTCGCCGTTCCGCTTACGTCAGACAGGGACGACGTCCCTTGTACGGATACATTGTCGAATATGGCATTACTGATTGAGCATTGGTCGCCAAGTTCAATGTTGCCAATATGTTTCCCGCCGAGATCTCCGTAGTCTGCCTCGTTCTGCTTGTTCTTCAGTAGAATGTAAGTGTTCGCGTCGCTACACTTGTCGAGCGTTATCTTGTTCCCGGTCGATGTAAGCAAGTCCCAGTCGTAGCCGTCGGCGAACCACGAAGTGTCGAGTTCGCAGTCGCGGATTGTCAAGTTCGTCGATATGACCTTGTTTGCCGATATGCGGCAATTCTTGAACACGCTTGGCCCTGGGTCTACAAGCAACTCCACGTCCTTGTCTTCCCACGTGCGGACAGTATTTACGTTCACGAGAGTCGCATCGACAACAAGCCTGTATTCCGGGCTAAACTTCACCTGTACGTAGTCCCCACCCCAGCTTGTGCGTACCGTTTCGGAAATCAGCTCTATATGTCCGTTCGTATTACCGCCGCACACGATGTTGTCGATGCCGATGACAGTAGCCTTGCCCTGCGACCCGTTCACCGCGAAAACCCTCGCACGGTCGTCGCTGTCTACGTCGTATAGCGTGAGTCCCGTAATGTCGTAATAGCAGTCAGCGCTGTTCGCGAAGAAGTACAGCCCGCAACGTTTAGACCGGGCGTAATTCATCGCGTTCTGTATGGCGTAGCGCTGCACTGTATTCTCTTCGGACGTACTCAAGGGGAACGCACCGAAATGCCTTACGTCAAGATGCCTGGGGCATTCCACCAGCATCCACGCGCCACGGTTGCGGCCTTCGACGCAGATAGCCGAGCCGCCGTTGTCTCCGCCGATATATGCAGGCTCCCATCGGTATTCGACAGTAGGCTTGTCGCCAGGTTCGTTGTAGCCTAGAAGGTAGACAGTCCTGAATACGCCGGTGGTGGCCGGGTCTGTCCTTCGGAGTTCCGCAATAGTGCCGACCGACATGATTACGTCGCCCTCGACTTGAATTCCGAGGGTATCGTACTTGTTGACGGCGCTCCCCTGCTCCTCCCAGCTTTCGGGGTCGTCGTCCTCGGCCATCGTGCCGTTGCCGATGTAGCGGTCGAAATACAGGATGTAGTCGTGGTCTTCGAGGAACGGCTGCACGTCCATGCGGCCGACGGCGTTCGTGTACACCGTGGAGCCGAGCGTGGTAGTCCCGGCATCGTCGGCGAACACCTCCGCCGGTGAGCCGTCAAGGTTGCAGAAACGGACACGCCCCACGAGCATGCGTCCGGCGTTGTCGAAATACGATACGAAGGGGGTCAAAGGTCTCATGTTACTTACCCATCACGGTTTCGGGTTGTCCGTACTTTTTCTTGAACTCGGCGGCGAGCGGGTCCCATTCGGGGATGCCGTAGCGCTTCCACTGCTCCACCTGTTCGGGGTTGTTGGCCTCGTAGGAAGAAAGGCTTTCCTTCATGTTTTCACGGCTCGTGATCGGTTCATAAATTCCACCAATCACGTTTGCACCTTTGACAATAAATGTAACGCCCTTGTCAATCATGTTTATATTTTCAGGAATTTCGTTAAATTCTTCATAAGCTTGAGGATACAACTCTTTCGTATTACGAACAGCTTTCTGGTTTGTAGCCCTTGTTATAGCGTCAGCGCTGTTTTTCCCAGCAGAATTCCAACCAAAGAAAGTTTTTTTAGACGGAGCCGTGAGAATCTTTTTTAAGATATTTACTCCGGCATCAGTCATAAGAAATTCTCGCGTAAGGCCATCGCTGAAATTAGTAACACCTTCAAGCACCATCTTAGGCGATTTTGTAAGCATTTCGGCAACCTTTCCAACCGCTTCGCCAACTTCTTCGGGAACTACATCCCCTCCGTTAGCTTCCATGCGCACGCGTCCTGCCGCATCGTCAATTATCGAGTATATTCTTTCCTGTTCATAAACAGACGGCAACTTTTCGCCACGATAGATGACTTTTCTAGCATGTCTAAGCGCATGATTAAGAGCTCCGCTACCGACCTTAGCTCCATCTCCAAGAATCTTTCCTACTACGCCTGGAACAGTTCCTGCCCATACACCAGACTGTACAGCGGCATTAAGGTTTTCTCCTTCATCGGAATAGTAAGGGCTTCTTTTCAATGCGCCCCATTCATTAGCCGTTACAGCGATACCGGTGGAAGCAGGAGCCGCAAAAGTCGCATACGCTGGGATTCGGGCAGTTACAACTTTGGGAACAAGAGATGTTGCTGCGGCAAATCCTGCGTTACGAACATTATCCCACAACATGTCATCGAAGTATCTACGGTTGAATTCAGCGCCATCTTCGGGACCTGTACCATTAGCAATATCCCTACGCATGTGAGCGTAGACGTTAGGAGAAACCAATTTAAGGGTAGAGCTCCAATCGTTATTGTCGAATTCCTTCAGTACGCCCTTGCGGCCATCGAAGGTCACGTTGCCGATTTTGCCGCCATTGACAATGGCGTTTCGCATCGCCTTCTCTTCGTCCTTCCACTCCTTGTCCTTCTTTTTTTTCCATTCGTTACGGATGTGGTCGCGGAGGTCTTCGGCGTCAACATCGAGATAGTGCGCAATGTCGCTAAGTTCTCCGGGATCCTCAATCATTCGGAGCAGGGGGACATTCACGACCTCTTCGCCCTTGTCGTTCACGGACACGGTGGCGTACTTCGAGTTCTGCACCTTCTCGTTCTTCTTGATGTCGTCGTAGGAGCCCAGACCCTTCGGGCTCATGAAGTCCATGATGGGGTTAGCCTTAATGAAGGCTTGTCGCACATCTTCGTCTGTCGGCGCAATAACCTGTTCGTAGAACGGGACAACAATATTCTTCTTGAAAGACAGCTTTGCTTTATTGAAATCGCTCCTATTCTGAGCCTTTTCCATATCGAGCAGATAGAGACGTACTTCCTCGTAAAGGCCGTTAGACTCGACCCATTTCATAGCCTCCTCAGTGGAGCCGAAGAATTCATCTATCAGTTGCGTAGCTTCCTTCGAATACTTGCTTTCTTTTTCAGCCATCAGTAAACCTCGTTTGCACTATGAATAAAAAAAGGCGGTGATGTAATAATCACCGACCTTATTATTAGAAGGAATTTTTTATCGCTGTCCATTCTTACGATATTTTCCAAGACTAGCGTCAGTCTTTGACGGAGGTTTCTTGTAATTGAGCTTTTTTTCTATCGCAGCAATGGTTTCATTTATTTCTCTAATCTTTTCTGACGACAGAATGGTATGCTGCGGAATATTTTTGTTCATGTAATCACGAAGATTTATGAGGTTTACCCTCAAATTATTCAATTCTGCGTTAGTAGTCGGTAAATCTGCATATTTACCATATCTGATGCCGGAACGCGCAGTATAATCGTTGAACTCATTCACGATTTTATCAGCTTGTTTTGTATTATAGTCGCTATCAAGACCGTGCTTTTGGTAATCGATAGTTTCGATAGCTCCTATGTTCTGCATTGCTGTAGACAAGTCAGGAGAAGCTAACGCCGCCTTGTATCTAGCCTGCGCAGCAGGGCCAAGACTGGAAAGATATTCAGGAGTGTACGCACCGTTGATGGCTGCACGGAAGTTCTTGAGACCTTCCTCGCGGCGGATCCTCTCCTCTTTTTCCTTCGCGGCGATGCGTTGCTGCTCGGCGAAGTAACGGGCGTCGTTGATGGCGTCGCGGTTGCGCTGGTAGGCCTCCTGCTCAAGCATGTGGTCCCATTTCTTCTTTTCCTCTTCCTCGCGCTTCTTGCGCTCCTCTTCGGCAGTGTGCGCTGACGCGATGTCCTTAGCCCCGGTTCCTACGCCCTCGATCATGCCGCCGATGCTCGAATAGAAGTCCTTGTTCGCATTGCGGATGCGGCCCGTAAGGTCGTTGTACTGAATCGGCTTGAAGTCGAATGACATTGCCATAGTAAATTCCTCCGTCTATGCTATACCAGTTGCGCCCTGCTCTGTGCGAGGGACTGCAAGAGAGAGAGTCTCGATTGCGTAGCCGCGTCCGTGCCGCTCTGGTCGAACTCGATGTCGCCACGGAGCATCTCGAGCTGGTCCTTGTAGTCCTGCTTTTCCGTGTCGAGCTTCTTCTGCACCTGGTTGATGTTGTTCGTCCATTCGCCGTAGTCGAAGTCGCGCTCGGCGGACATGCGTTCGTACGCCTTGTCGTAGAGCTGTTCGCTCTTCTCGACGGCGGCCCTGTTCATGGCCTTGAATGCGCCCGAAGAGCGTCCGAGTCCCGAACCAGCAGCCGTATGCTGTACGGCCTTCGCCACGTCCTCAAGGATAGCGTCCTTTTGCGGGTTGAGGTAGTCATCGACGGAGTACGTGGACTTGTCGAAGCGTTCAACGCCGTAGCTGTAGTTGCTCGGGTCGTACGAATCGCGCATCTGCGTGTACTTCGTCAACGTATCGGGCGACGATAGCGTGGTGCGTCCCGCGTTGTATTCATTAAGTATCTGTTCGGCTTCCTTCTGCCATTCGTCAATCTGCTCGTTCGCCTTGTTACGTGCGTTCCTGGCATCCTTGCGGTCCTGGTACGCATTGTAGGCGCTCACCGCCGACGAACCCATGGTAGCCACCCCGCCGATGATAGCCGCTGCGATTGCTGGTGCCATACTCAATAACCTCTACGATTAAACGTTTCTTTTTTCCCGTCTATGAATAAAACGCGACTACTTGGCGCACGTCACGCCCTTCACGTCCAGTCCGTACAGGGCGAAGCCTATGTTCTCGCTCGAACCGACCTCCACCGCGAGGTACTGCGCCTTGCCCAGGTTCCTGAAAACCGTGTCGTAGTCGTACGTACCAGCCGAACCGAGAGAACGGGTGCTCGAGGCAACCCATGTCGTTCCGTTTCGGGAGTAACGCATCGTTATCACCGGCGCGTGGTCGAGTACGTTGTGGTAGTCGCCGTTGTTCGTGATGAGCTTGATGGAGCCTATCTTGAACGGCTTGTTGTCGCTCGAAATGATGCCTCCGGCCCTCTTTCGTAGAATCGGAGTGCCGTCGTGCTCGAACCAGCTATCCTCCGTCACCTTGACCAGGCATCCTTCGCCCTGCAACAGAACGCTGCCGTCCGTTCCCACGACCGGGTACGAGTAGCGGAAGAAAGTCTCGTTGCCCCTCGTACCCCTGGAACCCATCCTTGTCCACCCGCGTTCGCGGAGGTCGTAGCAGAACGTGAGACCGTCGGTCGGGAACGTGATTACGTACATCGGATGTGCCAGCCACCTGTACATGAACGCGTACGCCGTCTGCCATTCGCACTTCAGCATCATGCGTTCGATTTCGTCCGTGGATATACGCTCCGGCCTTGCGTCCGAACCCATCAGGAAAACGGAACCGTCGCCCATGTCTGACGAACCGAGCCACGCCACGCTGTCGCCGTACATGGCGAGCGTCTGCGGATTCTTGATTCCGATGTTCTGCGCCGCCGTGTCCGGGCTCGCGAACGGATTATCCATTGAATCCTGGAACGAGAACACCTGGAAAGAACGTTCTCCGAACGTGAACAGCCTCGAACCGTTGGAACACCCGACAAGCGTATTGTCCGGCTGCCATTCCGAGAAAGTGTAGTTCCCGTAACCGCCTGTATCGCCGTTAAGGTCCATGATGTCGTCATTGCCCTCGAACGGGTACTGGACGGAACGGTAGAAGATGTCGGTATCCTTCGCGCCCACCAGCAGGTAGCCGTACATGTATGCAACCCACGAAGGGGTTATACGGTCAGTCTTTGCGTCCGGGTACTTCAGCGGCATCGTTATGATGGAAAGTTTCTGCGCCACCGGGTCAAGCGTCGTGTCGAGACTGTAGACGTTCACGCCGTCACAGAGTATCAGGTGCGGATGGTTGCGGCCATTGCCGCCCGTCTCGCAGAACGATACCTTCGCGCTCCCGGCTATGTTGTCTATGAACTGTAGGCCAACATCCATGCCGTCGTCCTTTACGAGGTACAGCTTCTTGCCCCATACGCCGTAGACGCACGGCCTTCCGGCGTAACCCCTTGAACAACGGAACGTCCCCTGCGGGGAGCCTTGCGGCAACACGGCATGGTCCGTAATCGCGTCGGCATACCCAGGCATAGGGAGAAGCACGACAGAGAATCCCTGCTCGTTAGCGTCCTTCTGCTCGACGAACATGTTGTAGGTGTCCGAACGGCCCAGCTTCGCAAAGTTGGATTTCTTTGTAAACCCTACGATGTTGGATACAAAGCTCATCTACATAGTCTCCTGCGGATGAAAGCCCCGGAGCGGAGCGAATCGACCGTGCTGCCGTCGGGTTCACGGGTAAGCCTTCTCGTGGTGACGTTGGTCGCGCCGATCAGGTCTTCCATAGACGTAAGCTGTGCCGAATAGTTGGCAAGCTGTTTAGGGTCGGAATCGGCGTCCTCGGACAACAGCCCAACCGTTACAGCGAGCGTCAGCAGTTCCTTGTACGCGTCAGGCAGTTCGATGTAGTCGTCGTCGGCAAGGTGCATCTCGGCATAGTAAACGATGCGGAACTCGCAGTTGTCCATGCCGGACGGAAGCAACAGTTCGACCTTGTTCTCGCCTACCGGCGACGCGCTGAATATGTCCTTAGACGGGTCCGCGTAGAAGTTCACCAGCGGAACGAAGTTCATCTTCGCAAACGCCGTCTGTTCGCCCTTCAGTCGGTACATGCACGCCATGATGCGCTCGATGTCCGGTACTATAACGTCCGGGACATAATCGCAGCAGTGCGTCAATTCGAGGTTCGCCGACGGGGTTTCACCGCCTGGGTTGTACCACACGTTCCGTCCACCCATGACATCAACGACATAGTAGCGGTCGTCGCTCCTAGTATGCCCGAAATCATTTCCGTTGGTAAGCCTTGACGCGTCTGGCAGGCCTTCGACAGTCTCTGCCTCGTGCATGACCTTGCCTCGCTTGAGGTTGTACTTTCCGACTGTCTGCCGTTCGGCATACGGTACGTCAGTCATCCTCTGGAACGCCGTGATAAGGTTGGAGCTGGAATATTTCGAGAGGGCGCTTTCAAGGTGCGAACGCGCCTTCGACAGTTCGCGGGAATCGGCAGGCGTGCCGTCCTCGATGTGGTTGGCCCTCGAAAGGGCGCGGAGCAGGAGTTCCTTCACTCTCATTTCGTTAAATCCTTCCTTGGGTTACTTTTTGTTCTTGCCGCGATTGACCACGCTCGACGGGAGCTTACCTATCCAGTGCGTAGCGATGTATGAACCGATGGACGGCGCCGACATCGCCTTCGCGAAAGAGCCCGGTCCCGTGGCGGCGTCAACCTCGGACTTTTTGAAGAAGTACTTCTTGCCGCCGAGGTCGATGTAGCAGCCCGTGTCGCCGAGCGTCGTGAAGTCGCCCACCCAGCTAGACGAGAGGTTAGCCGTCTGCCCGCTCGGGGTGCGGCGTTCCTTGGTGTCGGCCGGGATTCCGTTCATCGGGCGCAGCAACGGGTTTAGGAACCGTTTCGGTTCCATCTTCTTCGCCCATTCCCTCGCCTGACGCTTTGCTGCGACCTGCCACGCACGCATGGCACCCGGATTGCCGATAATCTGCGGAGGCGGTTCGTGCGTCATGAACCATTCGGTCTCGAGCTGCGCAAGGTGCTCGTCGTTCATGGCCTTGTTCTGCGGGACGAGCGCGTCCCTGTACCTGGGGTCGTACCGCCAGTTGCCGGGGCCTTCGCTGTTGCCGCCGTTGTTCCATACGTTCCATTTCATCGGTCAGAATTCCTCGTAATTATCCACCTATGAATAAAACGGGAGCCGGAATGAATCCGGCCCCCGCCACGGTCGCGCCAACCCTTTATGGCCGGGAGGCGGGGCCGTAAGCCTTGTTACTTGTCCAGTTCGAGAAGGTGCCGCAACGAATCCAGCGGGACCATCTTGCGCGATTTCCCGATGTATCCGCCAACGGCGTAATCAATCGGCAAGTCTTCCATGAAGAAGTCTGCACTGCCGCCACGGTCCACCGAGTAGACCTTTTCGGGCAGACCGAGTCCGCGCTTCTGCACGCCAGGCGCATAGTCGGGATTCAGGTCGGTCCGTTTCATGCCCTTGTAGACGCTTTCGGGAATTTCGAGCACAAGGGTCTTCGTTTCCGGCCCCATGTCCCATTCGCCTCGTCTCCTGCTGGTGAAAACCGGGCGGGTTTCTTCCACGTAGACGAAAGTCCCGTCGGGATTCTTTTTCTTGTGCTGAAGGTCGGCCTCGTACACGTTATGCTTGCCAGTCGTGGTCCTGATGGAGCCCTGCGAAAGGATTCCGCGCAACGGCTCGTCCGTAGTGGCGTGGTAACGGCGTATGACCTTTTCCATTTTATCGAGGAAATTTTTCGGCACCTTCGGCATGCTAGTACCCCCTGCTCGCGATGATCCGGGCAGTCTGTTCGCGGTTCGCGTCCACGGCCTTCTGCGCGTCGATGGCGAGTTTCCGTTCGTCGGCCGCTATCTTCGCGGCGGCGGTCGCGTTCTTCGCCGCAAGTTCCGCCTCGCGGAGCTTCATCTGCTGCTGGAACTGGATGTTCTGAATGTCCTGCTGGCTCTTCATGTTCTGCTGCGCCAGCTCGAGCTCGTAGTTGCGGCGTTCGAGTTCCTTGTTCTCGGCCTGCACCTGGTCCAGCTTCTCCATCGCCTCGTCGAGCTGCGCTTTCAGCTTCTCGGCCACGTTCATCATCGTTCCGATGTCCTGGCCTTCCGTGAGCTTCAGTTCCGTGTTCGCCTTCAGGTCCTGCGCGATGTTCTTCGCCACGTCGCTGTCGATTGTCTCGGCTAGACGGATGGCGCACAGTTCCTTGTGGGCGGGGTCCGCCATCTCGGCTATCGCCTGGATTTCGGAGCGGATTTTCATTTTCGCGGTAATGACCGACGGGCCGCCTTCGAGCGTGAACTGCGGCACTTCGCCGTTGTTCAGGATTCCGAGCATGATGCGTCCGAGCGCGTGACAGGCGGCTTCCGCGTGCAGGTAGAGTTCCTGCACGTTGGATTCCGAGTTGATCTGCTGCTGCATTATCTCGTAGGCCGTGCGCTGCGTAGTGTCGAGGCCGGAGAGGTTCACGCCGGAGCATTCCTGCATCGTCTGGCGGCCTTCCTGTAGCGCGGCGGAAATGTCCGCCGTGTTGAAGCTGTCGTTGACGAGTTGCGGTTGCGACGCACCGGCCTTGTCGTTCCAGGTGAGCCACATCGCGGAGCCCTTCTCGAAGTCCGTGAAGTATTCCTCGCAGCCCTCCGTGGCCGACTTGCCGACCACGCCGCGGACGTTCGAACAGCGGCGCATGCGGAGCGCCTGCATCGTGAGGGCCACGCTCATCTGCTCGATCTGCGGCATCATCTTCTGCACGTAGCCGACGTAGACCTGGCCGTATTCGGAGCTGTAGTCCGTGTAGCCCGCGAATCGGACAATCGGGATGATGTCGGTCATGAGGTCCACCGGGTTGCGCACCTCGCGTTCGCCGCATATCGTGTGCATGCGGACGAAAGTCCTCTTTACCGTCTTCGGCGGCATTCCGGACTGTGCGTCCGGCGACGGGAATTCCTTCGTGACCTTGCGGAAGTAGCGGACGAGCTGTACCTTGTCGGTCTTGTCCTGCCAAGCCTTGATTCCGGCAAAGGACATCTGCGGCTGTCCCGACGGGTAGTCCATCGGGACGATGTCCTCGCCGTACTCTCTCTTGGCTTTCGTGACGGATATGTAGCTGATGATGGCGCCTTCCTCCGCGTCGCAGCCCGAGGGGTCTATGCAGTCGGGGTCGATGGCCACCTGCTTCTGGTCGGCGATGAACTCGATGCTTGGAACCACCTTGCCGTCGGCGAGGCTGGTGCCTACTACCACGTAACCGGCGGCGCACGTTACGCCGCGCGTGAAGGCTCGCTGGTAGACGTTCTTCGCGTTGTTGGAGCTCTCGATCTTGGATATGGCTTCCTGGATGGTCTTGCCGCCATTCTCTTCCGTACGGTCAACCAGGTTCACGTGGAAGGGCGAACGCGAGAACGGCGACGCGATTGCGTTCACCTGCGGCGATATGTTGTTGTAGGGAATGGTCGGGATGAGGTCGTTTCCTTCCTTGTCGAGGATGGCCCACCTCTTCTTGTTCTCGCCCACGCCCCAGAAGTTGCCGCCCGCCACTTCGAGGGCGAGTTCCTGGTCGTCGATGTCGGAGCACCACCTGTCGCTTGCGCGCTTCAGGAAGTCCCTGCATTTCTTGATGATGTCTTCGTCTTCTTCCGGCATCGGCGCGAAGCCGTTGTTTCCGTTGGCCTGTAAAATTCCTTCCATGACAAAAAAGCCCTTCTATCCAATAGGTTCTAACGACCTATGAATAAAAGGGCCTCTGCATCAGGAGGGATAATATGCAGGCAATGAATAAAGGCTAGAAGATTTTACTTACTATTTTCTAGAACTCACTTTATTGGAGGATTAACACCTTCATTTACAATGTCATACGCAGTCATTCCGTCAACATCGAGATTTACGTAGTAATCCTTTAGCGCCTTTCTTTTAGTTTCATCTTTCAATCTATTATACTGATTTTCTCTGCGAACAACTTTTTCAAGCAACTTTCTTTTATTGTTTTCGTCTTTCAGCAAGTCCAGTAAGAAAATCCTTCTTTCTCCGGCGCCCATATCATAAATATCAGATTCATCTTGACCGCCAAGAATCATATTCAACGCATCTATGGTATTGTAACCCAATTTTTCCTTATTAGGATGTGAACCGGGCAGCATATCCCGATCCCAAACAGGAGCCCAGTCAGGGCGCATCTTGTCTACCGGAATATGCTCTATGAACTCCGCCGGAGTTGCAATCTTTTTAATTAGGCGCTCGTCACCTTCACCTACAATTACTTGTGGTGCACTAGGCCTCGCCTGAATCACGTCAACCTTTGGACCATACGCTCTAGTCCCTTGATGAATTACCGGAGCTTTTTGGTACCATCTTAATGGCATACGAGTGTGAAGAAGTTCTTCATTAAAAGATTCTCCATTACTTCCACGCCCGAAAATCTTTACACCATTTACATAGTTTGAGTCCATTGGATAATCGTCTCGATTCGATGTCCACTGTCCTTCTGTTCCAGGATGATAGTTTTTAGTATCGGAGCCTTCTATCGCAAGGTAACCTGTCTGCTTTATCTTCTCGATGTTCGGAATCTGCGTCCAGGTGTATGCGTCAATAACTGGTGTGCCGTCTTTTAGATAGTGAATTTCATGTCCTGATCTTTGCAATTTTGAAAGGCTCATTGCATCCTCGACCTTAGACGGGTCTTCGGCATATCTGTGATTCTGGTTACCAAGAGCAAACTTCGGCCTTGTACCTTTAGGAACAGGATTCTGCGACAATCCTATTCCGGCGGCGATATTGCCGTATGCGTTCTTTTCGCGTTGGTTTTGTTCGGCAAAAAGACGACCTACTTTATGGCCGGCTTCCTTCGCGGCTTTCTTGGCAGCAAGCCATTCTTGCCATGAATCTACTCCGTATGTACGTCTTGCCTGGTTTTCCAAAAAACCTTTGGATTTCATTTCATTATATTGATCCATTCTAGAGTTTTTTTCATCAACATCTCGTATTGCAAGATAGTCCTTATTTTGGCCTTGATTTGTTCTAAAAGCCCTCTGTCGTTCAACATTATCGTAAGCGTTTACAAAACCGTCACGGACGCTTTTCTTTGCGTCAAGGTCGTTCAGGACGTCAATCGGATGTACTGAACGACCGAACGTCTGCATGTCGTCTCTTATGATGTCTCTAGCCGACTTTCCTTTCTTCGCACCGTGAGCGACGGAACCATAAAATATGTTTTTTCCTATTTTCTGCCCGATTTTCGCTAACGGAGCGGCATATTCTACAGGATGAAAAGGATTGTCTAAAGGATTTTTGCTATCAAACGACATTTCGTCATATAATTCGTCGAGCAAGTTACGTTTTTCAGCCATAAGGATCCCTTTTTTCATTGTTTTTTCCGCCGTATGAGTAAAACAAAGAATTTTACTGTAAAAAAACTAGACATTTTTATATATTATATATATTGTATATTCGGAAACAAGAAAGGAGGTTAATTTTGCTGTTATCAAAGGATCGTCTGTTTACGAAAGAACAAATTGTAGGTAAGGCTTTAATTGTAGTTGACGAGTTGAACAAGGTTTTTCAAGGACTGACTCTAAACGGCACAATATGCCTACCAAAATACCGAGACAACGCCATTAAAGACTGTTTTCTCGCAAGAGCAAAAGACCTGATTATGGAATCCACCAAGGAAAAGCTTGAAAGCGCTTTCGACGAATGCGCAAAGTCGGGTTCTGTAGACGCTTACGACTACTTCACCGCAAAAGACGTAATTGCAAGAATGTTCCAGGTCATAGGCAACAAGGCCCCGAACCCGGACAACGAAAAGCCAATAGAGACCGTGTGGTTCGGCATTGTCTAGGAGTACATCCATGCCAGAAGACACCAAGTTCTGCGTAGCACTCGACAAGGGCGTTCTCGAAAAGGCCAAGCGCGTGGCCATCGACCGTGGCGTAGATTTCGGGATAGCAACAAAGACAGGCCCGTTCATCCGCTACCTGCTCGAGGAGTACCTTACGCAGGACTCCACCGCCAAGAAGAAGTAGCCGGAATCATTCTTGCCGACCAATATAACGATAAAGACCCCGCCACGGTTAGGTGACGGGGCCTTTTTTTGGGATAATAGGTTATGCCAACCTAGAATTCCTTGTATCGCCGTGGTTAGGCGATCTTGTAGAGCACGAGGGCCGCTGCGCGCGGTTCCACCAGCTTGGAGCAGAGAATCATGTCGTAGCGGCTGTCGGTGGACAGGGCGCCGATGTTCTCGCCGGAGTTGGCGTGCACGGTCAGGCCGTCGATGGAGCTCTTTTCGTACTTGGCGCCTTCGCAGTCGCACTGGTTCATCGTACCGAAGGCCTGTGCGCCTTCCGCACGGATGATGGTTGCGCCGTAGGTGCCAGCGGTGCCCTTGACGGTCACGGCGGCGTTGGCGGCAACTGTAGCCGGAATCACGACGAGGTCCTGGTCGAAGGTCACGGTCACGTCCAAGGTGCCGGAGGCGGCGACGGAACTTGCGACGGTCACGACGAAGCTGTTGGCGACGCCGGTATCGTTGTCGTTCACGTCGAGGGCGTTGATGCCCGGGATGGCCACGACGACCTTGTCACCGACGGCGAGACCAGCGGAACCGGCGGTCAGCGTGACGGTGGCGGTGGTCGCGGAGGTGGCGACGGATGCCTTCACCTTGGCGGAAGCCACGTCACCGATGGTGAACTGCGGGATGTCCGGGATGGTGCGGAGCTGGTCGATGAGGGACCAGGAACCGCGGAGGTTGCGGCCGAAGCGCGGTTCGGCGAGTGCGCACGGCACGGCCTGCTGGCCCTTGGCGGTCAGGTCGCCCCATACGTTCCAGTCCATGAAGCCGTAGAGGGTGCCGTCCACGAAGGACTTGAGGAACGCACCGGCCTTCTGGAAGGCGGCGAAGTCGCTGCCGACGAAGATGTTGCCGATGGTCAGGATGTCTTCGCCGATGACGTTCTTGACGGCCTTCTTGGCGAGCTTCTGGCCGATCTTGCCCATGGCGATGTCCTTGCCGAGGGAGGTAATCTGCTTTTCGATTGCCTTCACGTTGTACATCACGCGGGCGTCCTTGATCTTCACCGGAACCTGGCGGTGCTTGACCGGGGTCGCGGACGCGATGTCGAGGGAGGCGAGGCCGGTGTTGGCCGGGTTGCCCATGGACACGTCGGAGATTTCGGCCTGGCCGAGATTGGTGGTCTTGTAGTAGATGATGTCGCCGTTGTCCTTGCCCTGCATTTCAGCGGCAATGGCGCGGTCGGCACCAGCATAGAGGTAAGCGCCGTCGGCTACTGCGCCGAGGGCGAGGGAAATCACCTTCTTGTTCTGAACGGTGGAATTTGCCATGATTATGTCCTTTGGCCGCACGGTGGCGGCACTTGAAGTGTGGGTCTGTAGTTACCCGAACATCTTCTTGAACAGGGCGTTCGCTTCCGCGCTCTCGTCGGGAGTCCCGCCACCCTCGTTTCCTCGGGTGAGCGAGCCTGTCACTCCGCTGCTCATGGGCGGCTGTGCCGGAGCGGGAGCCGGTGCCGTGGCCTGTGCGGGAACTGCCGGTTGCGTTGCGGCCGGTGCAGTAGCCGTGGCTGCGGGGGCGTCCTTCTGAGGGGGGAGCGTGAACCGTCTCTGCTGCGTGGCCGCACCGTTCTGTGCCGTGCGCGGTGCCGCCTGCTGTTCGGGCTGTGCGCCCTGTTCCCTCGCGAAGAACGCCTTCACCTGGCTTTCGAGCTGGCGCAGAATCTGGACGCGCGTGGTGTTCGCGATATGCTTGCTTCCGAACTGCTGGAAGAGTTCTTCCTGCAACGGGCCGTTCTTGTAGATGATGTTTCGCATCACCGGCTCGTAGGGGGAATTCTTCAAGTAGTCCAGGATGATGTTGTCCGGGTCGTATCGTTGGCACGTGGCGTCCAGTACGGTTCCGTAATGTTCGTCAAGTGCGTCGAATGCGTGACGCGCGTCCTCGTCCGGGTAGAAAGCCTCCACCTTGGACTCGTACTCGCGTTCGTACTGTCTGTTCGCGATGTCTTCCAGGTCCTCGTCCATGCCGTTGAGCTTCTGCTCGGTACGTGCCTGCCAGGCTAGGAAGCGCTCCCTGTCTGCGGGGTCGCGAAACTGCGTAGGGTCAATCCTGCTGTACTTGTCGAGTTCGGCCTGCAACGCGTCGCGCTTCTCGCGCATCTCGCGGTACTTCTGCTTCCACTTGCGTGTGGAATACTCGGCCTTCTCGAGTCGTGAAAGAGGATTCCTGCGCGGCACCTTGGGCTTCGCCTTCGCGGGTTCCGACGCCGCGCCTGCGTTGCCTTCAGTACCAGCCACACCGCCGTCACCGTTGGCGGGTTCACCGCCATTGTTGTCTTTGTCCGGCTCGGCGCCCGCTGCCTGTTGTCCCGCCGGGGCGTTCGCTGCATTGTCAAACGGCCCATCTGCTTTCGCGGGTTCCTGTTTTGCGGGTTCAGCTCCTGCGGCCTGTTCCGGGTGGCCCCCGTCACCTGCCGTAGCCGTCTGCGTTTCTGGAGCCGGTTCGGATGCACCGGGTTCCGTCTGCGTTTCGGGCTCGTCGTCCTTGTAGGACGCCAGGATGTAATCAATGTCCATGTTCGGATTCATTGCTTCGTTAGGCATTACCTATCTCCTCGCGTGTACGCCACGCGCTGCGTTAATTGTTGTGAGTAAAGGCTCGTTCTCGGCCTTCCGTGGTATGAATAAAAGAAGGCCCCCGAAAAGGGGCCTTTTGTTTCATGACTGGTGAAAATCCTAGTCGTCACTTTTTCCAAGGACCGTCATAGTAATCTTCGAACAAAGGGGCGTACTCGTCTTTTATGAAGTAGTCTCTACCGACTTCGAGATTCCATGGGGTACCTTCAAACATCCAGTTTTTCTTATTGCCGTTCTCGTCGACTATCAGCATTCCCTTGTATTTTTTCATTTCGTCTTCGGGAAGATTCAGAAGTTCTTCGTACGTTTTCCCCGAAGATGGAATTGTCTCGATTTCGCGTTTCTTTACGTTCCTGCCGACAAGTTTCTTTTCGATACGCGGTTCGGACCTTACCATTCCAAGTTCACTCAAGATGTCCAGCGGGCCTTTGTATTCCTGATTGGAAAAGTGGTTTGAGTATCTTGATTTCGATGTTCCCTTTCCTGGATTTACGTAAGTCACGTAAACGCTTTCGCTGTTTGTGGAAGGAGATATGGACACTTCCGTTCCAGGAATGTCATACACAGTGTATTCGGCGTGATATGTTCCGTTACCGATAGGATTGCCATATCTATCATCTCTGTATCTAGATCTACGAGCCTTTTCAAGTTCCCTGTTTTCTAGTTCGATTCTTCGTATTCTTTCCTTTGCTTCCCTAGTATATTCGTTGTCAAGTTCTCTTAAAAAACCTAGACGAGGCAAAGGCTTTTTCGTGATAGAAGGGCCTTCTTTTACGATTTCCTTATAGATTCTGTCTAGCGGAAGAACCTTTTTTATGTTAGGCATTGCAAACCTCCTTAAAACTACATCTGCTTTGGGTTCACTGGCTTTCCGCGGCTCGCGCGGTACTTGCCAATCTTACGGCCGAGTTCGTGACCGAATACGCGGTTGAGGGAATCCTGGCGGAACTGGTCGCGCCATTCGTTAGCGATGTTTTTACGAATGTCATTAAGTTCGGCCTGATAATACTTGTCTTCGAGAGGCTTGTAGAGTTCGGGGTCCTTCGTTCTCGTTACATGGATCAATGCTTGGTCGTAATCCTTTACGTGGTCGAGTTCGGGATGTTCTGCAAGGTACTTTTCGGTTTCTTCAAAAATCTTGTTTTCGATTTCTTCGTCAAGTCTAGCCCTTCCGCTCGCCCTCTGCCTTGCGTATTCCTCCGGATGTTTCATCCATCGTTTGTTATAGCTTAACGGCTGCAACTTGTTTTCGTCAATCATCGAACCAAGCGCTTTCTGTCTTTGAATACGGATTTCAGGAGTCTTCAATATGTCATGAAATTCGTCAATCTGCTGTTTTGCCTTCAGTGGGTCATTTTCTTCAAGGAAAGAGTCTATCTTGTCCTTGTAGTTTTCACGCAAGAACTTGTTATTCCAGTCGCGGATTGCGGCAACCTTGTCTTCTTTAGAATATCGAGGAATGCTTGAATTGGATGCACGACGGGCGTCATTCGGATTTCTCCAATCGCCAATATTGAAACGGAACCCTGCGTTCTTGAGGTAGTCATGCGGGTTAGAATACCTTGCCTCGCTCGGAACTTCTATTCCCTGCGTTTCAGCCCTCTTTACAAACAGGTCGTCGTCATAATAAGAATCGGAATTCAAGAAAGACTTGAAAGACTTCTGGTCGCCTATTACGTCGTTCATGAATTTCGCTGTTCTAGGGGCTTCTATTCCAGGACCAAACACATTTTGAGGACCGTACCCCCTTCTTACTATTCCTTTGGAAAGGCTTGGGGAATCTTCAGTAGCCCTTGCAAAATCGTAAGGCGTTTCAAATTCAGTATTCTCGAACCATTGCCTACGGGCTTTGTATGGAAGGTTGTTTACGGCGTTGGCTTCAATATCACGACGTCTCGGGTTTTTCGGCATCGGAAAAGCGTCCATAAACTCACCACGTCTCAATCCTCCGTAAGCAACGCTTCCGTTATTTTCGAGAATGTACTTCTTGTTTTCGGTTTGCGCGTTGTCTACAATCCATTGTGCAATTTGGTTGTCGGTAGCGCCATCGCCAAGGGTTTCCCTAGCTTTCTCGACAAGTTCAGGTGAAGACGTTTCTACAAAGCCTCTATCCCTTACAAGAATTTCCTTTTTGTTAGGTGCGTATCCGTACAATGTATTAGAACCATCGGCAAAGTGCATGGTCCAGTCTTTCGGGAAATCGTAACGGCTGATATACTCCGGCGGAATTACTACAGTTGCGTCTTCTCCGGCTACATTCGCGGTTCCGTACGGCTTCGAAGGCGAACCGCGAAAAACCATTACCTGGTCGTCGCCTGTCTTTCCCGTATGGTCAACATACATTGACTTCCATTCATCTTCGGGAATGCGGATTTCTAGCGGGTCCATGCGGTAGTTCTTGTCGCCGACAAAAGCATTGTTCACGTAGTCGTAGCCCATCGGGTTTGCGTCACCCATGCTCGTCCATACACCGGCTCTTTTTTGGAAATTCTTTGCGTCCGGCCCGAGTCTTTCAACCAATCCAGTCTTCAGGATGTTCTCGATGTTTTCCGGCTGCGTGTAGTGGAAGGCGCGGACGTAGCGTTCGCCGGTTTCGGGATCAATCCACACCTTCGGGGAGCGTTTTACCTTCTCACCCGCCACAAGAAGATAACTACGCCCTGCATCATAATATCTATGATTTTCTCCACCCGGAACAAGTTCGGGGAAAGACTTTGAAAAGATATTTTCGTCAAGGTTTTCTGCGTAAAGCTTATTCCTGTTTCGACCGGTCCTTTCCGGGTACATTTCCCCGCGCTTGACCTCGAATCGGCGCCAAGCGTCGTTGCGCGCGGCGTCCGTCTTCGCGTTCTTGAATTCCCTGTACAAAATTTCTAGCGGAGTGAGTTTCTTGTTTGCCATATCGCACTATGAATAAAAACGAGAAACCGGGGCGTGGTTAGCCCCGGCTCCCGTTTTTTCAATTAACCCAAGGAACAATGGAAATTCTATGCCTGCGGCATCGGTGTCGTGGGTTCGGCGGTGGCTACCTGCGGAACTTCCGCGGGCTGCGCTTCCGGCTGTTGCACGGCTTGCGGTTCGGCGGCCTGCTGTTGCTGCGCCTGGGAACGTGCCACGAGGGCCTGCACGAACTCCTCGAAGCTGGCGGGCTGTGCTCCGCGTTCCGCGGCTTCGCGGGTGTAGTCGTTGTACATCAGGCGGATGCGGAGCTGGGCCTCTTCCTCCTCGGTAAGCGGCTGTTCTTCCGGTTCGGGCTGCTGTGCGTAGCCCTGCGGCACCTGTGCGCCACCGGCGGGCATCGCGCCGGAGCTTGCGCCGAGGCGTGCGGCCTCGCCCATCAGGAACTCGTAGGGACGCGCTGCCGCTCCATCGCCAACCTGCGGGACACCGTATGCGGCGCGTCGCTGCATCTCGGCCTCGTAGGCGCGCTGTGCGTATTCGCGCTTCGCCTGCTCCATGCGGTATGCGTAGATTTCCTCGGGCGTGTACTGGCGCTGTACCGGCTGCGGTTGCGGTTGGGCCTGTCGTTGCTGTCCGTAGCCCTGCGGGATGCTTCCGTAACCTCCGCGAGGCACGAATCCGCCGTTGTTGCGGGGTGCGTACTGCGGGCGTCTCTGCACGCCGCCGTAGCGCATCACGCGGTCAAGAAAGTTCTCGTTCTGTCTTGCCATAAGTCTTATTCCTCCGCACCCTTCCTGCGGCCCCTTCGGGCGTTCGGGTGCTCGAAAAGGTCCTTGACTGAATCAAGGTCCCTGTCGTTCTTGAAAATCGCCTTCATGCGGTCAAGCGGGTTGTTATCGCCGACAACCTCGACGTTCGTCACCGACTTGCCGTCGGGCATCACCAGCTTTGCGGCGCGCACGGACACGTTTCGGCCCCTGTCGAAGCCTCCCCGGCCCATCGCCTTCGCGACGCGGTCAAGGAAGTTGCCATTGACGCAACCCATGGGAACTAGCCTTCCCATTCTTCGCCGTCACCTGCCTGGACGCCTTCGCCCGTGGCTTCTGCGACCGCTTCTGCGACGGTGGTATCCACGGCCTGCGTAACAACGGCCATGTCTTCGTCGGAAATGCCGTAACGGCCCTTGAGGTCGTCAAAAAGCTGTACGAGTTCTTCAGTCATGTTGTATCTCCTTTGGAGTATTGTTAAAAATTCCTGTTGTTCGTCCTATGAATAAAGGAAGGGGCTACTTCACTCCCTTCAAAAGTTTCGTCCCGAACTTCTTTGCCAAAGCCTTGTATTCAAGGTTTGGCTCCTTGATGTGCTTAATCTCGTCAGGTACGAACCTTCTCCAGTTCCCGTCAAGGTCCCTGTATTCGATATAGTTCTTGTTCTGACTTATGGCGCTGTTTCTAGCCTTGTAGTCGTAGTCGTCAAAATACTTGTAACCGCCATAAGGGTCGGGGACGCGCACATAGCGGCGTTCTACATCAGGCTCGTACGGAGCAGGCTTTCCACGTAGCGGATAGACGTTTTTAGGGCTTTCCTGTGAATAGAGTCGCCACGGCCTCAAGTCTTCTTTCGGTAAATAGCGGCGCCTGTCAGCCTTATACTCTTCCATCATCGCATTGTATGTTTCTGGGAACTTTTCACGAACATACGCGGCACCGTCTTCGGTAGACATCAAATCCGCGAGTTCGGCAGCGCCTTCGGTAGACATGGCCGCGTATTTCGTTTCGTAATCATACTTCAAGTCACGATCGCGTGCAAGTGCGCCTAACAAGGACTGCTGTCTTGACGCTTCTCGCCAAATAGGATTGATGTAACCCCTATCGTGACCGACCCTTGTAATCAAATTGATGTTATTTGCGTATTCATTACCTTCAACCCTGGGGTTCAAGGACATCATGTCAGCGACAAATTCCTTCTTCCTTGAGTTGAAATCCATTTTTTCACGCAATTTTTTCTTATTGAAGAAATCTTCGCCTTTAAGATTGTACTTGCTTTCCATTACCGGACGCATTGACTTAAAGAAGAAACTACTCGATTCTTCCGGCCCCTTCTTATCGGCAATTCTACCCATTTCGTCAATGAGTTCATTAGTATTGTACAGATTTCCTTTCGGTTCCGGCTCGAATATGAAAGGGAGTTCTCCATTTACTGTAGCCCCTAGACCAATCCCGATCATCCTGTCAGGAACATTGAAAGACTTTGTATTTTGGTAGTACGGATGATGTAAGTTCAGGTCGTGATTAGTCTTGTGCGCGTATTCGTGAATTGCCAAATGAGGCTCTTCAAGGAAAGAATACTTTTTCATGAAAACCTGACCATATTCTGGGTCATAGTACCCTGCGGTTGTCGGGTCACTCAAACCTTTGCCCGCGTCAAAGATTGGTACGCCTTTTTCGTCACTGATAGACATGAGCCAAGAATCGCGCAACGGTTCAGGCATCCTCTGTATAGCCTGTTCGAGACGGTCAGCCTTCTTTCTCGCGTCAATGTAGTTCGAAATGTCTGCAATACTTCCCTTTTCGACATTTTTAATTCCGGCGTGTTTAAACAACCCCTCTGAAATATCCTTCACCAGCGCGTCCTGCTCCAGCGCGGTAAGGCCCGGTATGAGCGCTATCGAGTACGGAAGGTAGCTCTCGCCGTCCCGTTTTTCCTTCTCGCGGTCCAAAAAGTTCTTTCGTTCTGCCATGATAACCTACTTGACTATACCCCAGCTACCGCCGCCGTCGCAGCGGTTCCACGCCATCACCTTCACGGGGCATTCGTCGGTATTGCCCTGCACGAACACGACGCGCCCGAGTATGCACCAGGTCGTGTCGCTCCCGCCGCCCGTGGAACGGCCCCACTGCCCCTGCACGGCGTTCACTACGTCCGCAAGGTCGCGAGTAAGGGGTGAAATCTGTTGAAGTCTCGCCGATACCGGCATGGGTCACAGTCCTTCGTCGAATGTTGCACTTTCTTTCGGACTATGAATAAAACGGCTACCGCCGCTAGAACATCCGCATCTTCTTGTACATGCTGTTCACGGCCACGTCGAGCGTGGACATCTTGCGCCTGTTGTAGTACGCGAGCGCGAGCGCGTCCGAGCTGTCCGGGGAGCGCTGGAGCACCTTCTTGATGACATCCTTGCTCACCAGCAGGCACTTGCCCGACACGTTGACGTCCGAACTGATGATGCGGAGCTCCTCCTCGGTCTCCGCGTCGTCGAGACGGAATTCCAGCTTCATCGCCTCGGCGAGACGGAAGAACATCTCCGCGCGGGCGTTGGCGAAGTGCTCGTGGTCCTCCGCGGCCTGCCCGAAGTTCGTGAAGTAGACCTGTAGGCTCGGGTCCAGCTTCAGGAAGTCGTATATGGCCTGCCCGTAGCCGCCCGTGCCGTCCACCGTCACCTGCCGCACCTTGTACTTCTGTATGAGCCCGCGGGCGATACTGTTCATCTCGAAGGAGTCGGCCTTCTGTATCTTGACCTTCTCCAGGATGTGCACGTCGTCGATGACGTAGAACACGTTGTAGTCGCGCCCGTGTCCGGCGCAGTCTATGCCCATGGAGGCGTAGCCCCTCGGCGGCTGCCACATTCGCCCGAAGCAGTCCGAGGTGAATACGGCGCTCTCGATGTCGCCCGAGAGTATCTGCCCCTGGATTTCCTGACGGTACAGGTCGCCCTTCAGGAAGCGCTTCATGTTCTCGCGCTCCGCCTCGGTCACATGGGTGTTGTCGTCGATGGTGGCGCCAGTCACCACGCGACCCAGCTCGTTGTTCAGCACCATGCGGTCGCACTGGCCACCCTTTCGCGGGGTGGTCGCGTAGATAGTCTGCGGCTCGAACCTTGCACCGCGCATCGTGGGGGCCACGGCCGCAAAGAGCATCGGAAGGTCGTCAGCCTTGGCGAGCTCGTCGTAGCACACGGTAGACACGCCGTCGGCACCGCGGCACACGTCGTCGTAATTTCGGTAGGATGCGCCCCAAAGGATTCCGGTGGAGCCGTCCACGGAAATTGTCTCGTCCGACTTGTTCCAGGTTGCGGTGAGCCCCCACGAACGTAGCGTGGAGAGCATTCGCGGCATCATCTGCTTTCGGAGAAGGGAGTTGGTAGGCGTGAGGTACAGCACGTTCTCGCCGCTCGCGAGCGCTATGCAGGCCTTGTTGTGCATCACCCAGCTCTTGCCAACGCCACGGCCGGAATACATGCCCGAGAGGCGCTCCCTCTGTGTGAAGAAGGACCGCTGGTATGGTTCCGGCCTGATGTCTACGTTGATTGTCCGCATGCGGATTCAGCCTCCGCCATGCGCTACACTATGTTGATGTTCAACTGGATGTGTCCGTCGTCCTCGTCCTTCTCGGCTCCGACTTCTGCCACGACAGCCTTCTGCCACGACTTGACGCGCGCCTGTAGCATCTTGATGATGGTCTGCGATCCGTTGAAGTTGCGTTCCTTGAACGCGAGTGCCGCGAGCTCGTTGCTTATCTCGAGGGTGAGCTCCTGTAGGAGAGGCTTCCACTTCTCCTCGTCGTATTCGCCGCGCTCGATAGTCACCTTGCCCACCTTCTTCGGCAGGATGAGGCACACGTGGTCGTAGAAGGCCTGCGGTGTCGTGGAATTGAGCGCCGTGACGGTCACGCGTTCCAGCAGGGTGTTCTCCAGCTTGATTTCGGCGTCCTCGTCCAGCTCGGTGCGGTAGAGCTCCGTTTCGAACTTCTGGAACGGCGACGAACCCTCGATAACCTTCACTTCCTTGGACTTTTCGCTAGGGAAACGGCATCGCGAGCCGTTCTGCGTAATCTTCCTGACATATTCTAGTGCATTCATTCTATATCTCCCGACGGGAATTTTGTCGCGGCCCCGTCTGCGGCGTCATTTCCCGGAAAAACGGAAAAAGGACGGCACAGTAGTGCCGTCACCTATGAATAAAAGAACGATTGCGTATTTACCGGGCTACCACTCGCCCAACAGTTTTCCTTCCCTGTCGAAGAGCTGCGTGCGGGCGTAGTCGAGCGGGGTCTTGTATTCCTTGTCCGTCAGGCCTTCGGCGAACCTGCGTGCTCGTCCGGCCTTGAAGCCCTTCACGAACGCCTTGCCAGCCCTCTTGATTCTCGGGCCGAAGAAAGGGACCGCGATGGCTGCGTCCAGTGCGCCCGGCATGCCTCCGCGCTTCACCTGGTCAAGGATATTGTTTCCGTACATGGCTGAACCGAGGACCGGGACGAAGTAGCCTGCGTCCACGACGCTGACCCCCTCGCCTTCGCCGTCGTCTTCCGGGTCGTAGCCGAGGAAGAACGCCTCGGCCTTGGAAGGCTGTTCCTTGACTTCGAGTGAGTGCGGTCGGAGCTCGCGTTCCTTCAGTTCCTTTTCCAGGTCGAGGTCGCGCTCGATGCGCAGGCGCTCGAAATCGTCCTCGTTGCCGTCAGAGAGAGCCCACAGCTCGCGGTCGGTCATCAGTTCGCCGTCCTTCAGCTTGCTCTTGAGCATGGAACGGTAGCCCTTGCGCATGTTGCCAAGCGCCGCCTTGTGACGCATCGCGTCGGATTCGCGTTCTTCTTCGGCCACGCGTGCGTAATCTTCCAGCCTGCGCTGGTTGTCGAGCCATTCTTCGACGAGCGCTTCGTTAGCCAACGGGGCATCCTCATTAAAGATCGTGGCCGTGCTGTTCGCCGGTGCGTAATTCCTTTCTGCCATGGTACAAGTCCTCTATGAGTTTCCGCACTATGAATAAAAACGGAAACGGCGGACGCGCAGGAGAAACAACGCGTCCGCCGACTACTATGGAGCAATCAACTACGGAGTGAAAAAAAATTCTTTCGCCGCTACCGTCCGCGGCGTTCCTTCGGGGTACGGCGCCACAGGCACTTGTGGCCGAGGAGGTTGATTTCCTTCACGAGCACCTGCGCCACCTGCAAGGTCAAGTTCGAGTTCAGGTCGCCGATCTTCATTTCCACCGGTACGGGGAGCTGGAATTCCATCCCGTTGTCGAAGGCGATGACCTCGAAGCGCACGACCTTCGACTTCGGCACCTTCTTATCGGAATTACCTGTATTCTTCTTCGTTGCCATAAAATTCTTTTCCTTTTTGTTCTATGCGCGTACCAGCCTGCACGGCAGGCCCCCGCGGCTGAACTGTCTCACCGCGCGACGGACTTCCTGTAGAGTCCGCTCGCACTGCTCCACCGTCCACCCCATGTTGCGGTAGCGACGGAGCCACATTTTCCTGGCGTTAAGGACGCAGTTCTTCGAGAACCTGGAATCCTTCTGCGATACCGTCTTGACCTTGCGTCCCGCAGTATTGAGCCTGTCGGCGCAGACGGACTCCACCACGTCGGCACCGTCAGCGGACAGAACCTTGCCGCAATGTGCGAACAGCTCGGAGTAGCCGTCGTCGGCCATGCGTTCCGTGTATTCTATCGTGGAAGGCATTATCACGGACTGGTTCACCTTTACCTCGAATCCTCCGTTGTCCGCGAAGTCGTCGATGCTGTCCGGTTTCGAAAGGCCGCCTTGTCCGTCCGGCACGAGCACGTTGCGGGCCTCGTCGTTGAGGCATTTAAGCCGGTGGTAAAGGTAGGTGGTGAAAGACGTGCCCTTGGACTTGTCGAAGTCCCGCGTGGCGTCCATGAATACCGTGTTGGCGATTGACTTGAGTTCGTCTCTGTCGAGGTAAGGCTTCGCGCTCGCGACTTTCCCGACGCACAGGTCGATAATTCCCTCGCACCGCCTGTAGAGTTCTTCTGTAGCTTCCATATTATCCCTTCACTACACAATATACATTTTGCGTCATTTTTTGTCAATAGCAAAATTACTTTACACAAAAAGTTCAGCACGCGAATTCCGATAACAAGGTGAAGGGAATAACATTTTCAACCAAGGGAAATCTTACTATGGCAAAAGGAAGCGTATCTTACATGGCGGTGATGGAACTCCGCCCGGACGAGGTGGAATTCGACCCGAAGAACCCCCGTTCCGAAACCGGCGACGTGAGCGACCTGGTCGCGAGCCTCAGGACTCACGGGCTCATCCAGCCCATCACCGTGCGCCGTACCGACGAAGGCAAGTTCGTGGTGGTCGCAGGGAACCGCCGTCTCGCCGCGCTGAAGGAACTCAAGCGCTCCGTGAACGCCATCGAGGTGGAATTCTCCACCGAGAAGGAATCCCAGGAAGTATCCGTAGCCGAGAACATCGTGCGTTCGCAGATGTCGCCCGTTGACGAGGCGAAGGCCGTGGCGAGCCTTTTCCGCCGCGGCAAGGGACGAATGGAAATCGGCGCCATGTTCGGCAAGTCCCCGCGCTGGGCGGAAGCACGCTACCGCATCGCGAAGTTGGGCGGAAAGGCCCTCGAATACCTGGAACAGGGAAAGATCAACCTCGGACACGCCGAGGCGCTCACCGTATGCCCCGAAGACGACATCGACAGATTCCTGGAACAGGCCAAGTGGAACACTCCCGAACAGCTCCGCGCGGCCATTCTCCGCAGCCGAAAGTCTCTCGACAACGCATGCTTCGACTGCAAGAAGGTGTGCGAGGGCTGCACGAAGAAATCCGACTGCCAGCAGGACCTCTTCGGCGACATCAAGGACGTGTACTGTCTCGACGAGCAGTGCTTCGAGGAAAACGTGAAGAAGTTCGAGGAACAGCTCGCCGATAGCTGGAGGGTGAACGGCTACGAGCGCGTCCCCGAAGGCGAGGACAGCGACGCCTGCAACGGTTACGGCGAATGGGTCGCCGACGAGGAATGCAACGCCGACGAAATCGCGGAGCTCAAGGAAAAGGGCGTTAAGCCGATGTTCTGGGTTTACGAAGGCAAGTCCGGCCTCGCATACCGCGAACCCGAAGATGAAACGGAAGATTCCGAAGGCGAAGGCGAACCCGACGACGGACTTTCCTGGAGCGACAGGAACGCCATCGAGCACAAGGTGTGCGCGGTGGACGAACCGCACGTTCGTGCCAAGGTACACGACTTCGTATCGACACTCGATGACATCCAGGTGTCATTCATTCTCGCCACCCTAACGAACTGCCGCTACGAATACACGGAATGCGACGCCGACGGCAACCATACTGACAAGGACGAATCGTTCCTGCTGCACGTAGGCGACGAGGTCGGCGAAAAGCGTCAGCGCGACATCTTGGAAGACGAGATCGTTGAATCCGTACTCGGTTACAACGGCGTACGCAACGGAGACGAGCGCGGCTACTTCGGATGCCTCCCGAAGGACGAGACAATGCAGAAGGCGAAGGAACTCTGGGAATCAGAAAAGTCTAAAAATAAGGAAGATGCTAATGAGTAAAAAAGAAATCCGTATTTGCAACGGCTGTGGTAAAGAAAACGATAAAAATAAAGAAAAAATTAGAGGTGAAATAGGCTATGCAAAAGACTGAATACGAGCAGAAGAATAGCCGCACCGCGACCGGCGAATACTACGACGGCGGAGAGGTTGAGACCATCGTGTACCTCGAAGGTCTCATCACGGCGCTCATCAGGAACGGCGTGGAACCGAGGCGCGCCCACAACATCGTCGCCGCCACGAAGTACCTCTCGTCTCGACTGGGCGCGAAGGCAGACCAGCCGATAGAACTTGACCTGATGAAGGCGGAGAACTACATCCACCGCGCCCGCACGGGCAAGTGGCTGCCGAAGGAACGGCTTGACCCGTTCGGAGAGTAGGAAAAATGAAGACGCTGATTAGGCTATGGAAGATGTTCTACAGGCTGCTACGGCTGAAGGACTACCAACGCCACGCAATGTTGAGCCGTGCCGAAATGGTCGCCGACATGAGGCTCAAATACCTGCGTGACGCATACGACACGATTTTCGACGATTACCGGTCTTACAAAAATTTGGCTCTGGAGTACGGATGTAATTCCGCATCGGAACTGCAAGCGACAATCGAGAGCTTGTACAAGACAAAGAAATCACAAAAACAATCCAACACAAGAAAGGAAAAAACAATGAAAGCAACAAAGAAACCCGTAACCATCGAATGCTTCAAGTACGATGGCGACCTCAAGAACAGCAACGGCGAATACTACGTTCCCGAATGGGCCGTGGAAGCCGAAAAGAACGGTATTATCTTCTTCAAGTATCAGGGAGAAATGTACATCAAGACTCTCGAGGGCGACCACCACGCAAGCGTCGGCGACTACATCATCCGTGGCGTGAATGGCGAACTTTATCCGTGCAAGCCCGACATTTTTGAAAAAACCTACGATATTGCCGAAAACGTAAAACAGGTTGAATGCGTTCCCGACAAAAATAAAAATCTGGCCAAAGAGGACGAGGCCCTGTGCCAACATCCCAATCTTCGCATTCGCAAGAACTCCGATGTGGTCATCGAACTTGCCATCGAACGAAAGGAAACTTCTGTCCTTCTCGCCAAACTCAACACGGCTATTGATGCAGACCCCGAAACCGTGAGCGCACACCACAAGGAATTGTGGCGCAAGCAGGCCAAGGCGATGCAGGATTACGTTGACGTACTTGGTGAACGCATCATTGACCTGATTAACAATAACTAAAAGCAATGGCCGTAGCCTCAACTGGTAAGGCTCTTCTCCTGCGAGGACGGGTTCGAGTCCCGGATGTTGCCGTCAGGTGTCAACGGTCGCACGCGTCGGAAGAAGGTAGTTGTGGGTTCGACTCCCACCGGCCATATAACTGAACAAAGGATTTCTCAAATGCCAAAAGTAAGACTCAACAACGTCACGCGCGAAGATTTTTCTATGATGGAGAAATACCACATTCCGTTAAAGATAATGGGATGCGAGGCGGAATCTTTTGATGACGTAAAAGGTTCGTTAGCCATTCAATATGTAAATGTGCTTTGCGGAACACGCCGAATCTTCTTTGACGTCAACGTAGAAACTCTTCAAAAGAAATTTTCATTTGAATACAACCATCCAGACTTGGGTTCCGACAGCATATTTGCTTGGCTTGACGCTGAAACGCAAGAAAAAGACGGGAAGCAATTTGACAAAATTGTAGAACGAATCATGCACCAATTTATTCGAAAAATGCTGGAGAACGACAAGAAATGAACTTTGCCAACCCGAAGAAGACCCTGCTTCTCGCAATGGCGAAACAGGCAAAATACATGTCGCTATACTATAGGCTCGAATTCATGTCAACGGAAGGCGAACTATTCAGGCGCAAGTGGAGACAGTTTGAGCTGTTCCGCAAGAAAGCGAAGGAGCTGGAATGATAGAACAATTTGTCATTGAAACCTGGGAAATTCTTCTAGTGGTTATGATCAGCTATACACTCGGAGCCGTAACGTCCGTAATAATTATTCAATCAATAGAAAAAATCATCAAAAAGAATATGGAAAAAGTTCATATCGAAAACCAGAAGATGCTCCGAGGAATAAAATGACAGAGAAACCTAAAGCCGAGAACTGCTTCGACGTATACGAGGAATACACGAAGACCGGCGAAGAAATCCTCGTCTACCGCGCCGAGGCAATCGACAAGTACATCGACGCCCTGCGCTCCGAGATTGTCGAGAAGGTAGTGGACGACTTCACGCGGTGGCGCAAGTGCGACCCGGTGACTGGAGCCCCGTCGGAAGAATACTTCCGCTCGCACCCGAAGAATGCTCTCGTCAAGGTGAAGTTCAACTACCTCGGCGAGGACATCGAGGTTATCAAGATCGCGAGGTGGGGTTTAAACGCGAAGTGCTGGAAGTTCCAGTGCAGCGAGGACCCGATGAACGACCCCGAGTACAAGGGCGACTACAGGGTCGCGGGATGGAGGCCCATACATTGAGCGAAGGTTTCCATTGCGACAGATGCGGGCTATGCTGCCGCAAGGTCGGAAAGTTCCCGTTCATGAAGGAATTCGACCGCGGAGACGGAGCCTGCAAGCACCTGAAGGACGACAACACGTGCGCGATATACGAAAACAGGCCGACGGTGTGCAACGTGGACCGGCTCTACGAAGAACGGTTCAAGGACGACATGACAAGGGACGAATGGTACAGGCTCCAGTACGAAGGATGCCGGGAACTGAAGGAGGAAAACGGGAATGGGAATGGACGTGAACGATTTTGATTCGGTGCCCAAAGTAATCAGCGAAGGGATGAACGTCGGCGGACGCGGATACACGCTCACGGAAGCGCAGAAGATGAGGCGCAGACGCGGCAAGAGCATATACAACAGGGACACGAAAGTGGAAGAATACAAGTACAGCAAGGGAGAATGGGTATAGCATGGCTAACAACGCAATAAAGAAGGATCTCATCGTGGTGCACGGCACCGACCGTACGCAGTGCGGATTCCAGCGGTTCGTGCTTCCGACCCTCATGCACGCGACTTCTCTGACCGAGAACGTGCACGTGGAGCTCCGCACGTCGCCCGTAACCGACGTTGGCGAACTGAAGCGCCTCATATCCGTGGTTATCGTGCGACCGGCAGACATCGCCTGGAAGGGCTACGTGGCCTACTACACGCAGAAGCGACAGTTCTTCGGCTTCAAGGTGGTGGTTGACTTTGATGATCCGCTGTGGTGCGTACACGACAACTGCCGCGATCTCATGGACGAGGTTTCAAGAGGTTTCGACTGCGCGGTGCTTTCGACTAGGGCGCTGAAGGACAAGTTCCACGACCGCTACCCCGCAACGAGGGCGATAGTGATGCCGAACGGCGTGGCCGACTTCATGTACGGCAACACGGACAAGGGCGAGCCCGCAATGCCGCGCAAGGTGCCTGTGGTGCTGTACGGAGGCGCGGGAGGACACGACGAGGACTTCGCCGGTCCGTGGTCTTCGTGGCTGCGGCACAAGGTAGAGGACGGAGAGATAGAATTCCACTGTTTCGCATCGCCAATCAAGCCGCTGGAGCACCTGGCGAACCGAATCACGGTGCACAACGCCGTCACGCCGCCGGAATGGGGCAAGGCGTTAACGTCGATACGCCCGGACTTCTACATCGCGCCGCTCGCCGACACGACCGTGAACCGCTGCAAGAGCGACCTGAAGTACAAGGAGGCCTGCGAGCTCGGCGCCGTGTTCATGGGCTGCGGCGAGAACTGGTCGCCGTACAGGTCGGCACCGAAGGGACAGCTCGTAGCGAACTCGGCCACCGAGGACGAACTTGACGCGAAGTTCCGCTCATTGTGCGAGCCGGAGAACTTCGCGAACGCGGTCAAGGCGCAGCGTGACATGCTCACCGAGAAGCACCTGCGCATGACTGACCACGTCTTCATAGGACGCTGGCTCATCGCATACGGCAACTGCAAGGAAGCGTAGCCGGATGCCGTCGCACGCGAACCACGATAACATAGCAGATAGGAAATACACACAATGTTCACCGAATACCATCTCGAAAAGATCATCCAGGCGATAAACGACGCCGAGGAACGGCAGACGAAGGCGATTGTCGCCGCCATCGAAAAACTGAATCCTGAGACCGTCAAGGTCACGCAGGAACGTCACGGCGTCGAACTGTCCATCAACCCGGACATGTTCACCCCGAAGAGGAAGAGGCTCTAGCCAAGGCAATCGACGAATCGCGCGTGGTCCCCGTAAAGAAACCGTCCACGGCACCGAAGAAACCGACCGCCACGAAGAAACCGGCTCCGGTAAGGGGGCGCAACTGATGGTTAGAGGCGACAGCGAATGGAAAAGCCAGCAACGCCGCGAGGAACTGCCGAAGGCTCGCTGCTACAGATGCGGCAGGGAAAGGCCTGTGAACGAGATGGTGGAAGTGGGCTACGAAGTCTACGCGTGTCCCGGAGGATGCAGGAAGGCCGCAAACACGGAGGAAACGAAATGACCGAACAGGAAAAGGACCTTTTCATAGAGCAGCTCCAGAACGAGCTGCGCAACTCAAAAGAGACCGTCAACGCGCAGAAGGTGGTGATACGCCAGCTCTGCGCCGAGAACGCCAAACTCGAAAACGAAATCAGGAACATCAAGCAAAGGAAAACGGAAAATGAAGACACTCGTGGAACTCACGATGAAGGACGTGAAGGAAATTGCAAACAAAGTAACAACGGGGGGGGGTGTAGCGAAGTAGCGCGTACGCCGCTGGATGTGGCTCTCGCGAAGAAGTGCGAGAAGCTGTACGCAGCGCTTGTCACGGCGAACAACGAGCGCAACCGTTTCTTCGGACTCCTCTACGGCCACTACATACGCCTGGGCGACCTCAAGAAGACATTCGACGAGAAAAGGGCGAACGAGCTGCTGAACGAGAGCAAGAGACTCTTCAGCCGTTCCGTCAAGATGAACTCGGAGGCGGCAGGCCTTGAAGCCGTAACAATGAACCCGCCCTACACCACGCCCGAGGAAGTCTTGAAGGTAGTGACAGACAAGGAAAAGGAAGAACCAAAGGAAGGATAACCCCATGGCCGTGAACCCTGCAAGACAGCACCGCGCAGAGACGATGTACGCGCGCATATACCCCTACCGCACGAAGGTGACGGGCGAATGCCCGCAGCGCATCCAGCTCATACTCGCGCTCAACGGGTGGTGCGCACCCTGGCACGCGCTCCGCGAGATAGCGAAGGACATACCGCGTGACCGCCTGAAGGGAATGGAGCTGGAGCTTGGATGAGCGGTGTCTACTCGAAGGCGAGGGAACGAATAGCGGCCATGGACGCGCTGGCGTCCGCATTCGCAGGCGCCAAGGCGGTAGCCGACGCGGAACGCAAGCGCCGTAACCAGCGCGAACGCAGTCCCGAACGGAAGGAATACAAGAAGGCCTACGACGGCGTAGGCGGACCCGGACACGAGGGAATGCTGGAGCGTTCCAGTCGATACAAGGAACGGCACCCGGAAAGGTGCAAGGCGAAACAGAAAAGGTACTACGAGGAACACCGCGAACAGGAGGACGAGAGGTGCAGGCTATGGCGAAGGATGAAAAAGATATTGGCGCTCGCTACAATCCTGACTACGTGCGGGGATTCCGCGCGGCCCTGCGGTACCTGATAACGACGGCAGACGCACCCGGCGACGGACTGAAGAAGGCGAAGGTGCTCGGCAAGCGCACGCTGGAGTGGCTGAAGGTGGTCGAGGAATTCGCCTTCGACATAGCGGACGGCAACGACATAGAACTTTGGATCACGCCGGACGGCAAGCTGTTCGGTAAAAAGGAAAGACGATGAAGAAGACGCGCAGCATAACGACCACCGTCACGGTGCAGCCATCTGACGTTGAGTTCGTGCCGAGGCTGGGAGAGGTGCCGAACGAGACGGCGGCGGATAGGGTGCGGCGAATGGCCAACGAGCGGAAGAAAAGATACCTTCTGAACCCGGTAAACCGACGGAAGCACATCAGGTGCATCATCGAGTGCGTAAGGCGCCAGCGCGAAAGAAAGAAACTACAGAAGACCGCTTGAACGGTCTTTTTTCTTTTTATCGTCAATTCAGCCAATTTTGTAAAGTAAAAAAAAAGAAACCGCATTTTGACGAAATTCAAAAGGCGACGAAAAGTAAACGAAACGAAACACGGCTTGCGCCGGATTCCTGTTCCTAAACACACTTGATACACTCCTGCGTTTTTGACACTTTGCAAAATATCGTTTTTAAGCAAAGTGTATCAAGTGTACCAAGCATCCAACCCACCCCACACCCCCAATATACCTTTTCCTCGACGACAAAGCAAACGCACAATTTGCGAACGGTTCGCAAATCCGGCAGAAAACGGCACCGATTTTCGGATTCAAGGTCACCGACTAGGAGTATTCCAACATGGAATAGTCGAATTTCCGCACGGAACCGACCTAGAAAGCCGTTTTTGGCACTCGCACGTACTTCCTACCGCCCAAAAAGAAAAACGGCCTAGAATGCCGTTTCCGTTCGACTGCGGATTTATGCGTGCTTCGCATTTTGATGCACTGCATAAAGTCCGATGCAAGGCCCAAGCGTCAAAATCCGTATTTTACCGATTTTAAACCCTGTTTTTGCAAAAATCCTGCAAAATCCGCAAATTAAACCGGAAAATTCAACATTTTGTATCGTTTTCGGGTTTTACTTGCCGTTTCACGCGGTCTATTCCGTCTTATCCTCGATCTCCCCAGCGATGAGGTTCGGGTTGGTGCGCAGCTCCTCCTCGCAGACCTCGATGAGCGAATCCATGGCGCCGATGGTCGTTTTCAGGACGGATTCCGTAGGCACCCTACGCTCGACGTCCTTGTCTATCGACTTGCGGCATATCTTCATGTGGTTCACGAAGTTGGTCATCTGGAGCCTGCGCCCCTTGCAAATGAGCAGTTCGTTCTCCTTGAAGTGCTCCTTCTCCAGTTTGAGGAACATCTTCGCCATCTCGGACATCATCTCCTTCTGCACGGTAAGCAGCATCTTCGTGATTTCGGCTAGGTCGTTCTTGTCGAGCATCGTATTTTCTCCTACTTGTTCATGTGGATGTCTTTCTTGAGGTTCATCAGCGAGTTCTCGGCAGCCTCCCACAGCGCGCCCTTCTGCCTGAGCGCGTCGGCGCTCGACGGGTAAGGATACCCGAACAGCTCCTCGACGGTCATCCCCATCCGGAGCAGCTTGTCCTCGGTCTCGTGCTTCGGGAACTTCTTCCCCTTCGCCCAGTTGGATACGGTCTGCTCGGAAACGCCGAGCCTTTCCGCGAGTTCGTCCTGCTTGCGGATACCGAGCCTTTCGCCCTCGCGGGCGAGAAATTCCTTGATGGCTAGACCTTTCATGCACTCCAATATAGTAAAATTTTAAAACGGAAGTTGTAAAATTTCACTTTTTTATAACAATAAGTTTTATTTTTGAGATTTTTGTGCTATATTTACCCCGAAAAGGTATGAAAGACGAAGGGGAAATCACACTATGCCTGGACAGAAACAGAGGGAAGCGGTGGCGCTGATATACGCGCTCGCCAGGAAGGGGCTCTCGGAGCCAGGTCTCGAGAGGGAGGCGCTTCGCAGGATAGCTGGCGCCGTGGAGAGGGGATTCATGGGGAAAAAAGAAAAGTGCCGGGACGGACACGCGCCTTTGAAGGGGAGATAACCAGCGAGGGACGCTGGTAGGCGGTCCGTTCCCGGCTAGGGAATTCGTTACACGGTGTTATCGGTGTTCGTGTGCCGGAATAGGCCTATTTCGCCTTGCCCTGATAGTAACCGTTCTTATCGTAGTATTTCACGGTGCCGTCGTTTCCGACGGTAGCCTTCCCGGTATAGTACCCGTTCTTGTCGTAATACTTTACCGTATTTCCGTCTCCGACGGCCTTTCCTCCGTAATACCCGTTTTGGTCGTATATCTTGGCGGTATTTCCCGAATACGAAGTCTTTCCCTGGTAATACCCGTTCTGGTCATAATGCCTTGACGTCCCGTCGGAGTACGAGGACTTGCCCGAATAATATCCGTTCTGGTCGTAGTACGACGTAGTCCCGTCTTGCGTCTTCGCCCTGCCCTGGTAGTACCCGTTCTGATCGTAATACGATTGCGCAACCGCAGCGACGGCCATCACGATGACGATAAAGATGAGTTTTTTCATGGCGGCCTCCTTGAGAGCTGTTGAACCTGTCATCCCTACCCCAAATATAGACAAATTTTCGTGAAAGGGGTAGCCCCTCGCGCGCGCACGCGCGTATACCCCCCCCCTCTGGAAAATACTATCTGTACTCGGATATATGGTTAAATGAAAGAATATATTATTCTTTTATTTCTTTTATTACGTTTATTTCTTTATGGCGTTTTAATCCGTTGAAAAAAACGTTTTAGAAATGTTTTAAAAACGTTTTGTAACGTTTTACTCCCAAAATCGACGGTCGTACCGCTGAAGTACATCGGTTTAACCACGGAATAACCACGGAAAACCCATGGAAACCCAGTGGGTTTATTTCGGTTTTGGGAAGCCAATAAAAAACCGTCTGGTTTCCGTTAGGTTAAGGGTTAGGTTAAGTGCTTGGTTTTGGCTTTGTTCCTGTGGACGCATAAAAAAGGACGGCTTTCACCGTCCGTCACCAACAGCAGCCGTCATCGTCATGGCTTCCAGTAGAGCGCGTTAGAGTTCATAAACTTCTTGCAGTAGTCGGCCGGTTTCAGTCCGCCGTATTCCTTCATTTTCTCTCTCTTCCCCGTTTTCCTGTTGAAAGTGAACGCGGTCACAAAATCCTTCGAATTGCACACCATAAGGCTCAACTTTTCGCCAGCGTTTACCATCGGGAAAAGTTCGTAAGGCATTTCAAAGCGTTCTCCACTTGAGATCTTCTTCATGATGTAATCACGGCTTTCTACGCACTTGTCTTTAGGGATTCCATATTGTTCATTTAGGATTACGTCTAACTCTTTTGCAGTTGAGTCTCCATCGTACCATCCAACATAAGCCTCGAATCTTTTGTGCACCGAAGAATCTTCAGGAACATCTTTCATCCAGCATGGCCACTTCTCTATCGGATGGAATTTTGATACCAAAACGACAGATTCGTCATCTTCTTTTACGTACCATTTTTTTATCCAAGAGCCATCTTTTTGCATCTTGTATGTGGAGATCGATTCGTCAACAAGCACTCCTTTTCCGCATTCAACTTTATTCTTCGCTACAACATAGCATTCATGTTCAGCCCATGGACGGAAATAGTACTCAAAATCGTATGAGCATTTGACAAAATTTCTTTCGTACACGCATGAAGACGAGTCTACCGGAAACTCCGAAAATGCGTAAGCGGAAAACATCAGTACCGCAGTCCAAGCCTTTTTCATCGCCGTTTCTCCTTTCCGTACAAATGTTCATTTAACGTCACAAAACGTTTTATAATGTTTTCAGGTTCTTCTTAAAAATCGTTCGATATATCGTTCGCTCACTCGTACGATTTTACGAATCCTTTTTCTTGAGCAGTTCCCCGGCACGGAGCATCATTTCCGCCACAAGATCGTCCGTAATAACGATATTTTGAGGTTCCTCGCTGTGGCAAGACGATTCTACACCGAAAAGGGATTTCGATGTCGCGCCGCTACGCATCATTCTTACTATGGCGTTGTACGAAGGCCTAGTCCCGTGGTTGGCTTGGTCCTTGCTCCAGTTGTACACGCCTTTCGGATTAGACAGGTTGACAAACACCCCGATTTCCTCTATTGACGAAAATCCGAGTTCCTTCTTCAGGCTGTCCAGGTCCACCCTGGCAATAAAGCCTTCGCCTGCACCGGCCTTCCTCCCCCTCTTCTTGTTGCTTTCGGAAATGCCGTCGGCAGCCTGCCCGGTCTGTACGGGACAAATAGAGCTGTCTTCCCCTTCGATTTTCGGCGTTTCTTTTTCTTCCATGGTACAAAAATAGACAAATTAGCGCCTTTTAGAAATTTTTATTAAAAAAAAATACTTTTTTTTATAAAAAAGTATTGACATTGTTAAAATAAAAGACTATATTCTTGAATAACGACACCAAAGTGTCAAGATTTAAAACAAGAGTACAAGGATTAACAATGGCAGAAACCGAAGAAAAGAAACCGTCCGACCTGTTCTTGAGACTTCCTCCCGAACTCGGAACGCTACTTGACGAAATCAAGGTGGTACGCGCAAAGAATCTCGAACCTCTCACAAATACGTCAATCGTCATTGACGCCGTCAAGGAATACCACAAGGTACGCGTCGTAAACAAGGCTTAGTCAATGCTCAAGAAACCGCAAAACGTATACCTGCCTATCGACAAGTTCCAGGCGAAGGTTTTCAAGAAGAACGAAGGCGAACGGTCCGAATGGGTCACTAAATTCGCTCTCGCTCTTGCCGAGGAAGCCGAAGAACCTTTCGCGAAGGAACTGCTCAACAGGGCGCAGGCAGACCTATACAAGGACATCGTTCGCGGATGGCGGTTTAATGCGCGCAGGTCGCTGGAATCGTCCGGCATCAAGGACCCTACAGACAAGCAGGTTCACGAAAAGTGTATCGACGAGTACGGTGACGAGTATGTCGAGGCGATGGAGCTGCTGAAGGCATCCAGCAAGAGAATTAAGGCGAAAGCCTTAAAGATGGAAAACGACGAATCTACGGCAGGCGCCCCTACCCGCGAGGATGGGGAGGATCGTAAATCGGGAACGCCTGCCACCATTTCGCAGGATGCCGCGCACCGTAAGGCCGCGGACGATAGCAAAGCGCCAACGTCCTGCAACCTCGCTTACGCCGGCAAGAACGGACTCGTCCGACTCACGGACGACGAGTACGCCCTGCTCCTACAGGAACTAGGCAACAAGAGGAAGGCCGACCGCCTCATAGACGACCTCGACTACAAGCTCGCCGAAGGCGCCACCTTCCGCCAGCCACACCTGCACGTGCTAACCCATTGGCAGAGCTACCGCGAGGACAAGGCCGCAGAGGCGGCGGAAATGGCAAAGGTAAACGCGGACGCCAGGGCCGAGGCGTACTCCAAGCGCGGGTACAAGACTGCCGAGGAAAGGCAGCAGGAAGAACTGGCGAAGATTAACGACTTCTGCACAGGGCTGCGCAACGGAACCATCAAGATCGCGAAGGAGGGCTAGACCATGGACGAGAAGATTCTTGCCGAAATCAGCGAACAGCTTACCGTCGCATACATGTCGGCTGGAAAGAAGATAACCGGCGAAAACGTGGCCGTGGTGGCAAAGTCAATCACGGATTCCATCGGCTTCGCCAGCGTCGAAGAGGTACGCGAATCCTTCCGACGCGCCAAGATGGTGCAGGACATCCCCACCCAGCGCACGCTCGCCGAGGCACTCGCCAACCACCGCGCCGAGACATACTCGCAGACGTCCTCGCTCCCCCTCATCGAGAACAGGGACCCCCGCTCCGCATGGCTCCCCAAGGACCAGATGGCGAGGAACGTGAACATGAGGGTCGCCATCCGGAACCTCTGCGCCGCCATTAGCGAACGCGAATACTCCGAGTTCTGCAAGTGCCACCTGACACGCAAGAAACGACGCGGAGACAAGGACGTGGTGGTGCTGGCAAACCCCAAGGCCGCCCACGCGTTCGACAGGCCGAAGAAGGCCATGCTGGAAGACCTCTACAAGAAATACTGGCGCATGCTCCCGATAGCCAGGGGCTACCCGAAGGACGCGCCGCTCAACCACGGACTTATACCGCCTACCGTGCCGCAGTTCCGCGTGATGCTGGAACACGAGGCCAAGGTGAACGGGTACACCGCCGCATAAGATTTAACCACAAGGAGAAAAGCAACTATGGACTGCAATTTAGACCTTGACATGGTGGCAAAGGCCGCCATCATGAAAGACCCGGATTCCGTCGCGAAGAAAATCGGCGAGGCCATCCTCGAGGCCGCCGAGAACGCGGGCAAGTATTTCGCCGGTTCCCTCGAACTCGATATAACGCGCTTCGTCACGTACCGCATCGGCGAGGCGAAGGACGAATCCTTCGACCGCGTCGTCAAGAAGAAAATCCAGTCGCTCGCGGACTGCCCCGCACCAGCACCGGCACCGAAGCGCCGCGGACGCCCGCCCAAGAAGGAGACGGACAATGTGTAAGGACGGATTCACGCACAACGCAGCCGACGACGGCATCCACGAGACGGTGGAGTTCAACGAGTACCGCAATCCGAAGTGGTGGTCGGAGCAACGCCACCGCGAGTGGCTCATGGAGCGCCTGATGCCTTTCGCCATCGTCGCGGGGGCGCTGATCGGGTTCTGCATCGTAGGCTTCGTGGAGGCATTGTGACGCAGAGCCATCCCGAATTCAGCGAGTACGCCACGTGCACCGTATGCGGCATGCACAAGTATTGCAGGCAGGTCAACCGCTACTTCGTCTGCTACAGCTGCGAAAACGGAAATTTCAAGGGACTGAAGAACATCAAGAAAAAGGAACAGGGCAAATGACTACTCTCAACGACATCAACATCATCCGCGAGGCGCATGAACGCGCGGCCGAGCGGTACAACCGCCGATGCCGCCGACTGGTGGCCCTCTACACCGCAGGGCGCAAGGTCACGGACCACATGATCCTCTACAAGACCGACATGCTCCGCCTCGCCTACGAGTCCACGCTGAAGGACATGGACTACGTGATGGAATTCCAGGCGCAGATGGCAAGCATGGAATCTGTCAACAACTGACACAACTTATCAACAATAACCGGAGACAAGACAATGGAACAAGCAAAGGAAACTACTACCGCCGTCAGCGTGCTCGACGACTACTCCGTAATCGTCGTCGACCAGGAACGCCTCCAGACATTTTTCTCGGACGGCAAGAACCTCGATGAAGTCTACGGACACATCGAGAAGATGGCGAAGGGCCTCGTCGCCGACATCTCCACCAAGGAAGGCGTCTCGCAAATCAAGAGCTGCGCAAGGCAAATCGCAAGCGCCAAGACGAAAATCGACAACCTCGGAAAGCAGGTGGTCGCAGAGCTCAAGGAACTCCCCAAGATTATCGACGCCAACCGCCGCAACTTCCGCGAACGTATGGAAGCCCTGCAAGACGAAATCCGCCGCCCGGTCACCGAGATCGAGGAACGCGAAGCCGAAATCGACCGCATCAAGACCGTGCACCAGCAGCTCATCGGTGCGGACTCTGCCACCATCAAGCAAAACATCGAATCGGTGAAGGCGATCGAGCTCACCGCCGAAAAGTGGAAGGAGAGCCTCGAAAAGGCCACGAAGGCCGTGACGGAAGAAATCAACGCCCTCGAGACGATGCTCAAGGCCGCCGAAAAGCGCGAGGCCGAAGAACGCGAGCTCGAGGAACTTCGCAAGAAGCAGGAAGAAGCCGAGCGCATCATCCGCGAACAGAAAATCCGCGAGGAAGCAGAACGCAAGGCAGCCGAAGCCGAAAGGGCCGCACAGGAGGCCCGCGAACGCGAAGAAGCCGCCAGGAACTCCAAGGAGGCGATTGAACGCGCCGCCATCGGGGCTCAACAGGCCACAGTACCGATGTCGAAGCCCCTGCCGCAGCCGAAGCCCTCCAAGTGGACCGACGCCCAGAAGGCTGTGAACAAGCGCATTGTGGCCGACATCGCCGCCATCATCGAACCGGAACTCAAGACACGTATCGCCGGACACTCCGACCCCGGCTACAGACTCGCGGCGGAAGAATCCGCGAAGGCAGTCGTGAAGGCTGTTCTCACGGGAAAAATCAACAACCTCAAGGTGGAGTACTAAAAATGGAATTTACCGAAATCAACCGCAACGAGGCCGACAAGGCCGCATGGCTCGAAAAGCGCAAGCACTACGTTACAGGCACGGATGCCGGAAAGCTCATTGGCGTGTCGCCGTTTGGCGGAAAGTTCGCCGTATGGCTCGACAAGATGGGCCGCGCCGCGCCCGTTGCCGAAACGCCCGCGATGAAGGCCGGCAAGAAGTTCGAATCTGCAATTTTGCAGATGTACGCCGAGGAAATGAACTGCAAGCTGGAACACGTTGACGGCTACAACCTCATTACTTGCGACAAGTACCCGCGCCTCGGCGCGTCCCTCGACGGCTGGAACCACGACCTGCAAATTCCGGTCGATGCAAAGAATATCAAGTGGAAAAACGAGAAGTGGGGCGACGCCTGGACCTCCGATTTCCCGGAATACTACAAGGCGCAACTCCAAGTGCAAATGATGGTGACGGGCGCCACATTCGCACATCTTGCCGTCATGTTCAGCGGTCAGGACTTCTTCATCTATTCCATGGAATACGACGAAGATATGGCGCAGAAGATTCTCGACGCGTCCGATGAATTTTGGCACTATGTCGAAAACGACCAGATGCCCGAAGCCGACGGCTCCGACGAGGCCTCGGACTACATCAAGGACAAGTACGCGGTCGGTACGCCCGACATCGAAAAGGATGCCGAAGAGAACCTCCAGAAGTACGTGGCAGACTACAAGGCCGCGACCGCCGCCGAGAAGGACGCCAAGGCGAAGAAGGACGAGGCTGGCAACCGCATCAAGGTATTCATGGGCGACGCCACGGTGGTGCCAGGGTTCTGCACCTGGAAGAACGCTAAGGATTCGCAGAAGACCGACTGGGAGGCCGTCGCAAAGGTCGCCATGGAAAACATGAGCGTGCTCGACCGCGACAAGCTCGTCGCGAAGTTCACCGAGACGAAGCCGGGCAATAGAACACTCCGCATCACCGCGAAAGGATTTTAAACAATCAACCCCAAAGAGGTAAAACTATGGAACAAGCAATGCCCCCCGCAATCGCAACCCCCGAACAGCAGATGATGCCCGCCGTGGCACCTTCCGCCTCCGAAAGCGCCGCCTTCGCGATGGCCGCGCAGCAGAAGGCTATCGTCGAGGCCCGCTACAAGATGGCCCTCGCCCGCCCCCGCGACCTCGACATGGTCCGCCAGGCGATGCTCAAGGACGCCCGCCGCCCCAGCTTCGCGAACGTCGCCATCTACCACAAGCCCGTCGGCAAGGGCATCGAAGGCCCCAGCATCCGATTCGTCGAGGCCGCCATCCGCAACATGACGAACATCCTCACCGAGACGGCCACCGTATCCGAGGACGACGAACGCCGCGTGATCCGCGTCGCCGTCAGCGACCTGGAAACGAACACCTACTTCAGCCAGGACGTGACCGTCACCAAGACCGTGGAACGTGCCAAGCTCCCGCAGGGAGAAAAGCCAATCCGCGTCCGCACCAACAGCTACGGAAAGCCCGTCTACATCCTCCACGGCACCGACGACGACATCCTGAACAAGCAGAACGCGCTCATCTCCAAGGCGGTCCGCACACTCGGACTCCGACTCATCCCGGGCGACCTCGTTGACGAAGCGCTGTGGTACGTAAGGCAGACGATGCAGAAGCAGGACGCCGCCGACCCGGATGCCGCCAAGAACCGCCTGATCGACGCCTTCGCGCAGCTCGGTGTCGCGGTGGAATCGCTCAAGGACTACGTCGGCCACGAACTCTCCGCGCTCGACCCGAACGAACTCCAGACCCTCCGCGCCATCTACTCCGCAATCAAGGACGGCGAGACGAGCTGGAAGGCCGTGATGGACGACAAGGCAGAAAAGGATGCCGAAGCCAAGCAGTCCGCGAAGAACGGCAAGATTGCCGCCGCGAAGGCCGCACCGAAGCAGGAAACTAAAAAGGAACCCGAACAGCCCGCGTCCGGTGACGCGCCGACACCTGAATCGTCGACGACCGAAGACAACGACATGTTCGGAGACTAGCCGGAAACTCCGGCACCCCTCCTGGCGGCAGCGTGCGTAGTGCACAATTTTTGTTCGGCGGCCTTCAGGAGGGTAGAACATCAAGCTGTAGAACGTGCTTCTCCCACTCTTGCTAACTCACGGCATCAAGCGAATACATGGAATAGAGTGGAATACGGCATATAGCACAATGGTTAGTGCAGCGGACTCATAACTCGCCGATGAAGGTTCGAATCCTTATGTGCCGATAGCCCGATGGGTGTAAGTTTTTGACAAGACACAATACTTCCCTATAATAGCACCCGGAGGGCACAATTTTGCACGATGGCGGCATGAACAAACAACGAACAAACAAACTTTTAAACTTTCTTCTAAGGTCTGGTCGTTGCAATAAATTACACAAAAACGCCGCCGGAGTGCAAAAATCTTGAAAAGTGTGTCGCCCATAACTGGACCTTGGGGACACATGGCGCGGCGAGGCGGCTTGTAGGAACTCCATTTTTACCTTACCGCCCACGCCACTAGGCGGCATAAAAGTAACTGAATTAGCCATGCCGACGAAGACGGGTAAACCGCCGCGCCTCCACCCGCAGGCCATAACTGCGGGAACGGATTTGAAAACCAGGAAGGATGAAGATGAGAAAGGAAGAATACCTCAAGATACTGGCCAAGTACCCGCCCTGCAAGGAGGAAGTCCTCGGGGAGAAAGTCTGGACGCCAAGCATGGCTGCAAAGGCTATCGGGATGAAGTCCCGCAACACCGTGCTCAACTGGGAGCGAAATACGGTCGCCGGTGAGATGGACATGCCGATGTTCGGCGGTCGAATCAAGGGTTCACTGGTCCACATCCCGATCCGCAGATTCCTTGACTGGTATTGCTACGTGGGGCAGAACTGACACTTTAATGCAAGTAAAACGACTCCTTAATTCGCTTGACAATAAACACGTTAGTTGTACATTACGGATAAAATAAAAATCATGAAGAATAATCCAAGATTACGCGATCCAATGAATGACAAGCTGACGAACATCTGGCTATGGGCCGTTGCGGTGGCGTTCACAATTGCCGCGTTCTGCACATTCGCTGCGTGGGTGGTGGGAATTACGATTTGCCTCATGAGGATGTTCAATGGCTGAACCGACCGCACAACAACTCGCACGTCAGCGCATAGCGAAGGTTGACATCACCCAGTTCGCTCCGAAGCCTCAGAAGAAAAGCGGCCCGGTGCCAAAGCAGAAAGCTCCGGATCCTCCAAAGAAGCCTCGCGTGATACTCACGCCGGAGGAGCGTAAGGCGAAGGCGAGGCAGTACAACCACGACTGGTATGTCGCCCACAAGGAGCACTGCCTGGCACAGAGCAAGAAGTGGGCGCAGGAGAACCGCGACAAGACGCGCAAGTCGTGCAGGGACTACTACGCGGCTCACAAGGACGCCCGCAACGCGGCAAGCAAGAAGTGGATAGACGAACACAAGGATATTTACAACGCGAGAATGCGGGAGTACCGCAGGAAGCAAAGGGAAAAATGTAGAAACGAAAGCGAGGTAAATAATGGTCAACAAGGAAGTGCAGAAACTTGTAGACAGCGGCATGAGCGTGAGGACTGCATACCGCAAGGCCGAGCGCATGAATGCCGATAACAAGAAGAAGATTGAATTCAACTACGAGGCTGAAACGCCTAAAGGAGAATGGGTATAATAATGACACAGGAAGAACTTGACAAGATTATCGAGCAGCACCAGCACTGGATTCACGAGGATGTGGACGGATGGGAAGATATGAGAGCGGACTTGCTCGATAAGGATTTATCTGGACTCCGCCTTGACGGTGCCATCCTTGACGGTGCCATCCTTGACGGTGCCATCCTTGACGGTGCCATCCTTGTCGATGCCAGCCTTGACGGTGCCAGCCTTGACGGTGCCAGCCTTGTCGGTGCCAGCCTTGACGATGCCGAGAAAATTCGTCTCGGTCAAATTCTCACCGAGCCCATGACGGGCTACAAGAAAACCAAGGAAGGCGTGGTCATCACTGCCGAGATTCCAGCGGGTGCAATCGTCTTCTGCATCAACAGAAGAAAGTGCCGAACGAACATGGCAAAGATTACCGATATGGACGGCCACGAAATCTTGCACTCGCAATACGACAATTCCTTTGAGTACCGCATGGGACAGGAAATTAATATCAAGGACTTCAACCTTATGTACAACGTGGAGTGTGCGAGCGGCTTCCACTTCTTCAGGACGAAGAAGGAAGCGGAGGATTACAAATGAGCGAACTGAAAGCGTACACATCTGTAGACATTGAAGAAATGGACAACGCAAAATTATATCGTGATAATAGACTTCAATGCACCAGGGTTTACCTCAAGTCCGAAGCCGACAAGGTGATTGCTGAGAAGGATGCGAGGATTGCTGAATTAAAAAAAGAGCGAGACTGGTTGGCAAAAGATAGGGCGCAAGCCTACGATGACCTCGAAAAAAGAGCGCAGTTAAATATCAAGCAAGAAGAGTCTATTCGCCATCAGAAGTACAAGCGGTGCTTGGCGATGGCGAGGTGGTGCAGAGAGTGTTCCTGGAGCAAGTGTGTCGAGAATGTTGATTTTTATTACAAGTGGTATAACAGATGGCTTGAACTTGCAGAGAAATTCAAACCTAACAAGGAGTAATATATGATCGTGAAAAAAGTTGATTTGGAACAGAAAGAGTGGTCTAAACAAAGAGTGACAATCGAACTCTCTTATAGTGAACTTTCCACAATTTGCAACTTGATTGCGAAAATGGAAATGAAACGTGCAGAAGATTACAACTTGAAGTATGAATTTGCCTGCCTTCACGATTTCTGCCACGATTGTGGGATTAAGACAACACTCATTCCCAAGCACATTTGGCCTAAATTGGCTGAAGAAGCCGAGAAATTCAAGGAGGCGAACGATGAATAAAAAGACCCGTAAAATTGTCTACGAAAAATATGGAGGTCGCTGTGCATACTGTGGGCAGCCGATAGAGATGAAGGATATGCAGGTAGACCATATCGTTCCTATCGCAAGAGGCCATTCGGACGCACTTATGAAAGCAAATAATATTGAACGTGGAACTGAGAACATAGATAATTACAACCCTGCTTGCCGTGCCTGCAACTTTAGAAAAGGGATGCTTGACATTGAAGAATTCCGAGAAGCGCTAATGCATGGAATAGATGTTCTGGAAAGGAACTTTACATATCGCCTAATGATGAGGTACGGACTAATCGTAAAACGTGAGCCAAGAACGATAAAATTCTTTTTTGAGGCGCTTAGATGATAGTACACTATGACCAAGACAAGCGCAAGGACCTTGTCTTCACGATTCAGGAGGTCGACGCCGGACACGTCGAAATCATAATAGACCAGCAACGGCCCCCGTGCGGGGATTTTCAGCAGGTAGGGCACTATTCCGTGCCGGTCCCGGAAGAACCCGCAGAGATTTTCACAATCAAAAGATAACCGCCCATAGGGCAAAGGAAACAAACCATGTGTGAAGAAAACAAGAACAACGAAAAAAAAGAAATTCCGGAAAACCTGTTCGAATAGCTGAACAGCCTTCGCAAAAAGCGCGAGGATACACCGAGCGAGAAAATCCTGAAGATCGCGCTCGAACGCGACAAGGTGTATGACCGTTGCAAGTCCTTGAGCGCAGAAATCAAGGAAGTGAAGGAAAAGAACCAGGACTACAGCTTCCTCACGATCCAGTTCAACCACATGGACGATTACAAGAAAGTCCTCGGCGACCAGATCAAGAAACTCATCGACGAAACCTAAAACCACATCGGCTGTAGCTTAATTGGTTAAAGCGCGGCTATACCCGAATATCGGTTCGACTCCGATGAAAGAAGGTGTTAAACGGTTACACGCGGGAAGAAGGTGCCGAAGGTTGCGGGTTCGACTCCCGCCAGCCGCCTACTCAAAACAAAGGAAAACACAATGGCAATAGAATTACACCACCTCAACACGCACGGGATGATGGAGCAGGCAGGCAAAGTATTGGACGGCGTTGTGCGCCTCAAGGCACGCATCGCGGAGCTGGAAGAAGAACGCCGCTGGCGCAAGTTCAGCGAGGAAAAGCCGAAAGAAAAGCAGTGGATTCTTGTGCATTACCCTAATCACTCAAACTTCACTACTGGCGTAGAAGTGCGCCGTTGGGATGAAGGTTGCAAGTACGATGTTGAAGTGCAAGAAATCTATGACAAGTGGATGCCGCTGCCGTCGGCTCCGAAGGAGGAAAAATGAAGACGACAACCAATAACGACAAAAACTACTACCGCCTAAAAGACAACATCGACTGGGTTGGTGATAAAAAATACAACCGCATCGTCTACAGAACCTGGTGGATGATTGCCGTGAACCTGTTGCTGAAAATCCTGCAACCGTTCACGCACGATCCGTTCCTGGTAAATGTCGAAAGCGAAATGGACGATGAAGGAAATCCGCACTTCATCCGCTATTGCTTTAGAAGGACTCATCTTGACGACAGATACTTTGAACGAATCAAGAGTTCATTCCTATCCAGACGATATGCAGAGAGGTACTACGAATGAAAACGCTCACGCTGTCGCTTAAAAAGCAATGGTTCGACATGATCAAGGCCGGAATCAAGAAGGAGGAATATCGAGAATGCTCCGAACACTGGATTGCAAGATTCCAAAAGTTATGCTCATACTTTGAATATTTCCACGCCGCACCCCATAACAATGTCATGCGGTCATGTAGCGGACTGAATGTTGACCGCCTCGTCTTTACCCTCGGCTACCCGAAAGCAGGAGACACCGAGCGCAGGATCACGTTCAAGAACCCGAAAATCCGCATCGGCACGGGCCGCCCCGAATGGGGCGCGGAGCCGGGAAAACGGTATTTCGTGATTAGCTGGGACAAGGAGTAACGATGGACGGAATTGAAACATTGCCGTATGACGAAAAACGCGTAATTGCTGGAATAGTGTGTCAAACTTGCGGAACTATGATGAGCATACATAGAGGCCGATTCCCGATTTGCGACGACTGCATGAAGGACTTGCGCGAAATCATCAAGGAAAGAAGACTCGAAAAGGAAAAGGCTGAATTCAAGATGAAAGTGAAAGAACGATGTGCTGAACTGGAGAGGAAATAATGATGTTCTATCTATGCTTTTTCGTAGGCTGGGTTATAGGAATCTTCTCGGCGGTCATGCTCATTTACCTTGTACGCAGGGAGACTGAATCCGTGGCCGACGGCGAAATGGTGTGCGGCAAGGAAAATCCCGTGAGATGGTCCGAAACATTCTACGTCGAGGTCGCTACGGGCAAATACCATTTTGCGGGCGACCTCATAAAAGAATACGGACGGCAAAAGCTCTGCAAGCTCCTTTCCGAGGGGAAGTTCGTCGCCGAGGTTCGTTGTGAAAAAATGCAGGAGGGGATGATGGCTGAAATAACATTCAACTCGATGGATGATGATAGATGGTACGACCAGGACTACGTTCTGTTACTCATAGAAAATACCGTTCATGAAGCAACTTACGAACGTAGCAGAGGATGGTTCTACCTATTCAATCATTGGAATTTTGAAGGGAAAGACGGTTTAGATGAACACATAATGTTGGATGACGAACGTCTTAAAGGATGGGCTTACTGCAATATGGAGAAAGCGTGATTAACCTAACCAAAAGTAAAGTGTTGAATTATGTAGAGAAAGCGTTGAGCGAACAAACGACTTTATACTATGGCTGTCAAACGCCTAAATGGATTAGAGAAAAGACTGACGCAAAGGCAGGAGATACCGTAACAGTCTACGGAATACCTAAAAAAGAAAAGACAAAGCCGTATCAGCATAAAGAAGAAAGGTATGCAATTATCAGTAGGAAACGTGTCTACAATGGAACGCTACTTCTATTTGACGGAAACAAATGGTTTAGACTAGATGGAGGGAAAGCATGATTAACCTAACCAAACACCAGTACAAAATATGCGAGGCAGTAGCCCTCGGCCTCACCCACTACTACATGGGAAAGAACGACAGGCGCAAACTTACCGAGGAAGAGCGCAAGCAGGCAGAGTTACTCTTGCCCGTACTCCCGAAGGGATGGTTCATGGAAGAACAGGAATGGATGGCGGTAGTCCAGGCGGAAAAGAGACGTCAATCGAAAAGGAAGAAACTATGATAGATAGACTTATCACGTACATGTTCATTGCGTTAGCCACATACTCCTCCGCCGCATACATTTTTGTCGGAGAAGACAAGGCGCTCTTTTTCGCGCTTTGGTGCTTTACCATGCTCGAAATACGCTCCATGAAGATGCCGAAAATATACATCGGTATCGAGAAGGAAGAAAAACAGGAGGAACGCAAGGATGACACCTGACGAACTCGTGACATGCAACGACCTTGAGCGAATGAAAGAATCTATACTCAAGGCCATGGAAGCCATGCTCCACCCAGCCGAACCGTACCTTTCTTTCGAACAGGCCGTTGTATACATCAAGACGACCGAGCGCTCTCTCGCCGACCGCGTAAGGGCACGTGAAATACCCCACATCAAGGACGGAAAGTTCACGAAGTTCAAGCGCGAAGACCTGGACGCCTACATGGAATCGCGACGCGTGATGCCCATCGAAGAGCTACGGAGGGCCGTATAGACCTATGGCAGCGACGGCTGAAAAAGAATTGCTGGGGCTCCGTTCCAGGGCTTCCGACGAAATCGCCAAGAGACTCCGCTCGATCCACGACAGGGACTACTACTCCGTTCTCGGGGACTTCTTCGAGGCATCGGCGATTTCCGTCAAGAACGCGGTAGACCTGAACGACCGCGAGGTCTACGAGAAGCGCTTCGCCGACATCGCGAAATCTTACGGCGATAAGGGCATGAAGATTTTTGCGGAGTGCCTGTCGCTGTTCGCCGGAGAAATAAACGACGCCATCCACGGCAACGCCATGTTCCGCGACTTCGCGGGAGAGTTATACATGGCGAGCGGAACGAACTCGAAAGGGCTCGGGCAGTTCTTCACGCCTTACCACGTTTCGCGAATGATGGCAGAATGCAACCTTTAAAAGGACCGTTTCATCAGCGAAATAGAAGAGAATCCAGACCGAGTCATAACATTCTACGAGCCTACGTGCGGAGCCGGTGGACTCATGGTGGCCGCCATCGACGTGATGCACGCGGCAGGCATAAACTATGCTCACAACATGTTCATCGACTGCGGAGACATAGACCGCGCTGCTTCCACATGAGCTACCTCACGCTGTCGCTCCTTGGCGCACCGGCCGTAGTTCGTCTTGGCGACGCGCTCGCCATGAAGTATCACCGGGCATGGTTCACCCCGGCGTACATATTCAACTGGCCACACTTCAAGAAGGAACTGAACGGAGGCAAGCTGGACTCCTACCCCGTCACGCCCACCAAGCACGCGAACCCCGATAACAAGGTAGAGACCGAAAAGATTGGATCGTCGCCATTGACACCTACGATGGACGCAAACGGACAGTACAGCCTTTTCTAAAGAAGGACTTCAGCCATGACTGAACTTGATAAAAGATTTGAAAATTTCCTTGATTTTGTAAAAGACGCTCCTGGTTACGTGAAAGAAAACTTGATGTGCTACTATTACCACAACACTTCCGCGTGTAGACTATGCCCGAAGGAAGATTGCAAGGCAAGAGAACCTAGGCCCGTTGCGGAGCAGACCGTAGACCCTTCCGAATTAGCGGAATACGTCGTAAGGATCGATGAATATTCTTTGTTCGCAGTTCCTAACCCGAAGGTAAACTTCAATCTGTTCGAGTACGTTATAAATCAACTAGGCCGTGGAGAATATGTCAAGCTCTTTACAGAAAGATGCCAGTACACGGAAGAAGACAAGAAAGCCGTTGTCCGAAAATTCCGCGGGGAATAGACGCATGGAACAAGTGACGTTCACGACGCAAGATTTTCAACTTATGCTGGAATCGCTCATCGAGCACCAGCACAAGCTATACGACCGTTCGTACCTGTGGAAAAGGATGGCGAAGGGGCTTTCCATGCAGAAGAAAATCGAAATGTACGAGGAATTTGAGGAAATAGTTTAATGAGCCTGCAAGACATAGCAAAAAAAAATGGCTGACGATTTTCAAGCCGAAATATTGCGGTTTGCCGACCAAAAGAAGACCAGGAGAGTCTATGTAACGAAATGGACGGAAAGCAAGAATTTCAGTATCAGAATCGGTCACAAGTGTTTCGCGTACAACGAAAGGGACCTTGCGTTCGATTTGTGCCGCCACATAAACAAGCGACAAGGCATTCTGAACGCACGCGTGCAGATTATTGACTTCAAGAACATCGTTGACCTTTCGCAGGAAGAAATCGAGCGATTGAGATTTTATCCTGGATACAGGGAGGCGAAGGCCCTGTGGGACACGTTCAACGAATGCTGCTGCTGTGGCCGCATCGCTCCTGTCGTGCATGATTGTATAATGAAAGGAGAGAAGTCAAGGGCATGCGAAGATTGCCTGAACAAATACGCGAGGTTTAAGGTCTGATGGAAAAGGTTTTCCCCACGATACTCATGGCCCTGGATTTCATCGCGGCTGTGCCGTATGTGTTCAAGGGCGACGTGAAGATGAGCGTTTACTGGATAGCCGCAGGCGTGCTGACGCTTGCAGTAACATGGCTGTAGAGGTTATAAATGAATCTAGGGTTGCCTTATAAAGGAAGCAAGAACACTATTGCCGAGGACATCGTGAAGTGCTTGCCGCGCGGCGGCAATCTGCTAGACGCCTGCTGTGGCGGTGGAGCCGTACTTATGGCGGCAGCGATGAGCAACCGCTGGGAAAAGGTCGTAGGAAACGACTTGAACCCCGCCACGATTGCCCTGCTTGACGCTGTACTGATTAACAAGGGACAGATTGAATACGAGCACCCGCCTGTATGCACAAGACAGGATTTTTTCAACAGCCTGCAACGCATCGAGAACGGAGACTTCGACATTCAGGACTGCGTGAACAAATACTGCGCCTCGTTCGGTAACGACGGCAAGACATACCTGTATGGAGCAGACATTGAAGATTATAAATTAACGGCAGAAAAAATGCTCGCGTCGCCAACATTAAGAGAACGGCGCATTTTTTACCGAAAGTTTTACAACATTTGTAAAAAGGCATCGCGATTAAACGAACTGCAATACTTACAGAGAATACAATCTATTGAACGCCTTGAACGCCTTGAACGCCTTGAACGCCTTGAACGCCTTGAACGCCTTGAACGCCTTGAACGCCTTGAACGCCTTGAACGCCTTGAACGCCTTGAACGCCTTGAACGCCTTGA
>JAGCGO010000081.1 GCA_017649565.1 Fibrobacter sp.
ACAAGTCCATGAAGCTGGCCTGCGTACCGGTCGTACCCTTCACGCCGCGGAACGGGAGGACTTCGATGAGGAAGTTCAGTTCTTCGAGGTCGATGAGCATGTCCTGGAGACACAGGCAAGCGCGCTAACCCACAGTCGTGAGCTGAGCAGCCTGGAAGTGCGTGGCGCCAAGCTGAGCCATATCCTTGTATTCCATGGCAAACTTGGAAAGCTTGTCCATCACGCGGCAAAGGCGCTTGCGAACGAGGATCATGGCCTGCTGCATCTGGATAAGGTCGGTGTTGTCACCCACGAATGCAGACGTTGCACCGAGGTGGATGATGCCCTTGGCCTTCGGGCACTGGACGCCGTAAGCGTAAACGTGGCTCATCACGTCGTGACGGCGGCGCTTTTCTTCTTCTTCGGCGACTTCAAAGTTGATGTCGGTGGCGTGGGCCTTGAGTTCGTCCACCTGTTCCTGCGTAATCGGCAGTCCCAGTTCCATCTCGGACTCGGCGAGGTAGATCCACAGCTTGCGCCAGGTCTGGAACTTGTACTGGGGGCTGAAGAGGAAGCTCATTTCCTTGGAGGCATAACGCTTGATAAGCGGGCTTTCAAATTGATCACGCATGGTTTATCCTTTTTTAAGTTTTTACATTGCCAAATGTAGAAAAACTGATTTGCGACGAGCTACCAAAGGTGCATGCCCACGCCAAGAAAAAAGCCATTATGGAATTCTTTCTTCTTTACGTCATCTTCCGTTTTCACTTTTCCATACATAGCCATGTACCTGAATTTAAAGGAGACGTATTGACCAATCCCAATCGCGCTGCATGGCAATATCCACGGACGATATTCAAACTGGGTCCCGGCAACAAAGGGATTTTTCCCACCCACAAAAGGAACCACCTTAAACCGTTTGGTTTCAAAAACATCCACCCCAACAGTCGCTAAAAAAGTTCCCCCATAATGATCAATCCCACCAAGTAGAAAATCAAAGGCAACGCGCCCAAATTGAATCGGCACACCAACCAACATCGAACGAATACCACCCCATATTTCGATGCCTATACCACCGGTATATAACCGCTCATTATAATAGTTCGAACGATGCACAACAGATTTGCGCTGAGAAGTCCGCCATTCCAATTGCTTTTGAATCCAAGGAATGAATTCTGATTCAGGATAGTTTTTCTTGAAATTTTCCAATCGCGAAATAACAGCATCAAGACCTGTCGTGTCTAATTTGCTTTCTAGATAGCCTCCAACAACTCGAACATACATTCCCGATTTCAGATTCGCATAAGAATCAACCTTACCGCAATCATAGCCTCTGTTGCAGCCGTAATAATGAGTCGCTCTAAATTTGCTGTTTAACGAGTATTCAGGCTCCACATCCTTTATAATTAAAGCAAGGTCATGGTTCTCTTGAGACTCAATATTCTTTAACGCTCGGTCAAAAAGAGATTTAACTTTATTCGAATCCGCTTTGAAAGTTTTATCAATAAGAAAATTATAGTTTCCGTTTAGATGAGCCAACAAGGAATCGCTAACATAGGAATAACGGACATTTTCCAATCTGGTACTGTAAATTCGCCCCCACATCACCATGGCAGAATCAAATTGATCCGTTATCAAATAAATTTCCATCAGTTCCAAATCATCCAACGCAAATTCAGGAACCGGAGACATCGCCCTTAACGAAGCGGCTGCTTCAAGAGCGCTATTGTTATCGCCATTTTTGAGCGATTGATACACTAAATTTCTTCCCGCAACAATCGAATCCAGCTTTGCCGGAGAAACAGATACCGTATCGCCCCCATTAGACGGAGCCGCGCCAGCAAAACAAAGATAGCATAACGCCAAAAACAAGATTCGAGCAAACAAATTCATTGAACAATCTAACCCAATAACCAATAATAACTTTAAACTTCTTTATCCATAAAATATAACATTTCGAAAAAATCTATATTTTCCCAAAACAAAATACGAAGAAACTTATGAAGCGTAAATTCAATAAAATAATTCTTTCTATGGCTGCGTTGATGCTTGTGGCTTGTGCAGGCAACAAAGGAAATTCCGTTTCCACCGAGCCGCAAACACAAACTCCTGTTCAAGCGCAAACTCAGGCTCAAACAAAAACGCTCCCCAACGGCACTCCCGCTTACGACGATGCCGCCATAGCAGCGAGCTACTACATGCAGCAACTCGCTGCAATTCGAACGGACTCCTTAAAAGCCGTAGAATCTACAGACTGGTTAAAATTTAGAAAAGAATTTTTAAAATGCAGGCTCTCGCAACCAGACCGCTTTAACGCCTCAGCACTTGAAACCGTCATAAAACTCGCTCGAAAGTCCGGCGATAAAGATGAAGAACTGAAGGTATCGCAAGAGCTTCTAGACATGGACTTTACGAATATCTTTGCGCATTACACCATTGCCACCAGCCCCAACGTTGATGACAACGTCAAGGAATTCCATAAACAGGTGGTGGGCGGATTACTACGTTCCATCCGCGACTCAGGTCAAGGGAATTCCACAGAAAACGCCATGTACGTCATCAACATCGGCGAAGAATATGATTTCCTTCATTTCAGCGGCTTCAAACCCATTCGCCAAGAGCTGATAGAGGAAAACGGTCGACAATACGATCGCATGATAACCGAAGGTAATGACGGAAAAAAATACCAGTTTTATTTTGATGTCACCGATTTCTTCGGTCACTATTAAATTTCATTGCACAACAACGCAAGCGACGCGGTCAACGGGGCGCTCCAGTTGATGGCAACCTCGTTGCTTGCGAATGAAGCCTGGTTGTCCACGTAACCCAAGCCCGGCAGATTGCTGGGATAACGCATACCCAAGCGAACATCCTGGCGGTCCTGGTTTATCCCACCCACAAGAAGTCCGGGAACCGGTTCGGCAATTCCGTCGGAAGCGCTGATGCGATGATGCGGAAATTTCGGGGAGCTCCAGGCCGATCCCGTCACGAAACTCACATTCACGGGATTGCACCCATAGATGAAATCCAGATGTCCGTATGCACAGCGCACATACTCAGGCATGTTCGCCCAGGTATTCGTCACCAGGAGGGTCAAGGCGTAGTTGGCCAGCACTCCATTGCTCCCCCACGGGAAGTACTGCAGGGCTATCCTGTAGGCATCGTCCGCCGAGAGTGCGACAATCTTGTCCGACTCGTGTTCAAGAGCGATACGTGCCCTATCGCGAAGTTCAATGTCGCGGTTCTGCAGAGCAAGCGCCATGTAGCCCAGGTTTTCCGTATCGTGCCAGTTGATATCCGCACGCGGGGGCATGTCAGCCAAATCCTGGTAAAGCTGGTCATGCACATCGATACAGTCCTGCAGGTCTACCTGACCCATCTCGCGGAAAAGCATTGCACGGGCCCAGAAGAACTCGTCAGAGACGCGGACATCCCCATATGGGCCGCTCCCCTCCGTGTACGGAGGGAATCCCTCATCGGGATTCTCCAGCGCCCACCGGTAGGCGCGGATGGCGGCGCTGACACATTTTTTTGCAAAAGCAGGGTCCGATTCCGCAAAGATGCGGTGCGCCTGCGCCAGTGCCGCGCAGAAATTGAGCGAAGAAGTCGTAGACTTCCCCACGATCTGGCGCTTCTGGCTGTGGTCCGAAACGGTCGGCGTCACGAAGGTATCCCAACGCTCCGGCGAGACCTTGAAGAAAACGCCACCGTCGTCATCCTGCATCCGCAAGAAAAACTCGAGTTCAAAACGGACCTCTTCGCGCAGCGCGTCCAAGGACTTGGAAATCACTGGCGAGCCCAGTTCCAGGGCAAGCATCAGCGATGCGACACTCACACCGCCATTCACGATATACTTTCCGTAGTCTCCGGCATCGTACCACCCTCCGTGCGCGTTCCACGTCCCTTCCCTGTTCATGGAATAATGGAACGGCAGCTGGCTGTCGATATGCGCCAGGGGCCTCGCCCACTTGCCGGCAGTCTCGGGCTTAAGCTCGACACCGCTGCGCTGGTAATAGAAGGACTTGATATTCGCGTCTAACTGGGAGACTAGCCAGCCGTCCGAAATTTCAAAAAAGTGCGAATCCGTCCCGCAACGGATCTTGTAACGTCCCGGCTTGCTGTATTCGGAAAAATCTCCGACCAGGAGCGTTTCTCCACTATATTTACACGGGCCGCGGTATGCGAGATGACCTTCAAAAACCACCTCGTCCGCTTCTGAAACAATCTGGAACTTTGGGCCCGAAACGATATCGACATCCTTTTCGGAAAAAGAGAACGCGCCCTCGGCAAGAGCATGATTGTCGGCACCCACTTCGAACGGTTCGCCCTCGTTCACGGCGATGTAGAAGTATTTCGGCGCACGGCAGGCATAGCCGACATGGTTATAGCGGAGGTAAGCTCTCATTCCATCAAGTTCCATGCCCCAAAAATAGATTATTTTGCACGCATACAAAAATGGCCACCCGAAGGCGGCCATAAAAAAGAATCACGTAAAAAATTACAGGTCCATCAGGCAACGGACTGCTGCTCCGTTGAACTTCGTTCCATTCGTATACTGAACCTCATTATCACCGAAGATCATGATATTGGAAGCCTTTGTATAATAGTCCTTGTTGTTCACTTTTTCTGTGGTTTCAGGACCGGCCCACATCAAGAAGAAATCTCCAACCATAGTGGATTTATCGCCAGCAGTATTGATTGAGCCAGACGGGACAAAGTTCAACCCGAGAACGTCACTACCATTGGAGGCACCCGAAGCGGTATTCCAACCAGTCTTGGACTTGAACATTTTCGACGGGACCCCGTTAACGCTACCCGAGCCACCATAATACTGGAACAGGCTCTGGATTTCATAGTCATTGGGCAGGTGCCAGCCCTCAGGGCAAATACCCTGGTGATAGCGGTTCAGCACAGGCTTCGAAAGATCGGCCGAAGAATCAGCGACAGCGGCAGCCCACCAAGAATAAAGACGGCCATAATCGCCACAATCCACGGTGCTTCCATCGGCGAAGTTGCTGCAGACCGAGACACCCTTCAGTTCGTCAGAATTGTAGTTCAGGTTCTGCGCCATCCAGACCTGGGTTTCTCCACCCACGTTTATGGCGACGTAGTTATAAGCCTGACCATCACGAGTATCGCAGAACTGCTTGGCCTGGTCGATTTCTTCACCACCGCAAGTGCCCTTGAGAGCGACAACTTCACCTGCAAGGCAGAAGGATTCGGTCGGATCGTAAGCAACACCGGCACACTGGGCCTTGTTCACCGTGAACGTACCGTTGCTGCAAGAGAACGTAACAACACCGGCTTCGTCACTTTCGATAGAGCAGTCGCCGTTAACGCCATTCGTAAGGGTATCCAGAACGACACCACCACAAGTGACCTCCACACCTTCGTCAATGAGATTGGCAATGCAGCTTGAACCGGCAGCACCATTCTTGAGGGTATCCACGACAGTACCACCGCAAGACACTTCAATGCCTTCAGTAATCTTCTTTGCCGTGCAGCTTTCGCCAGCAGCACCGTCCATAAGGGTATCAACGACAATACCGCCACAGGAGACTTCGATACCTTCGTCGATCAAATCGGCAAGGCAGCTTTCGCCATCTTCACCGTCATCGCCCTTGGCGCCCTTGTCACCCTTGTCGCCCTTGGCACCCTTGTCACCTTTGGCACCCTTGGCACCTTTTTCGCCGTCTTCACCTTTTTCGCCCGGTTCGCCGGGAGCTCCCTTCATGTTCTCGCCACCGAAAGAGAGCCATTCTTTCTGCGAGCAGAAGTAGGCCATTCCGGAATCGGCCACAAAGATAAGCTTACCCTCATTGTCCTTGTTGCAGTCGGGCATTTCATCGCCACTTTCAACCAGGTCCAAACCGACCGTCGTATTATTGGTTTCGTACACCTTTGTAACATCATCGCCACTGCAAGCGAAAATCATCATTGCAGAGGCAGACAAACCGGCAAAACGCACAATATTGTTCATAGATCTCCTTTGACTAACAAGTTTCGCCAAAATATAGCTTATCCTACAAAACAAATTAAGCAGACAAACGATTTAATCGAAAAATGCGAACAAAACATCCCCAAAAGCCCCAAAAAGCCCCTAAAGCCCACAAAAAAAGCCGATACAGTTGATACAGAACGCACCTGCATTGCACTTGTAGCCCTTGTTTTGCACCCCGCCAGAAGGTAAAATTAGGGTGTGTATGGGTTATGCCGGGGGAAAAATGACACTCAAAAAGACAATTATACTTGGACTAATGGCGGTAGCTGCTGTGAGCGCAAAAGACTATTCTGGTGCAGAACTCTATACCAGCGAAACCTGGATGTACGGCAAGTTCGAAGCCCGCATGAAGATGGCCGCCGTTTCCGGTTCAGTTAGTTCCATGTTCCTTTACCACAACGACTCCTACCTGGGCGGAAGCGAACCCTGGGTCGAGGTGGATATCGAAATCTTGGGCAAGACCCCGAACAGTTTCCAGTCCAACATCATTACGGGTTACGGCCCGAACAACAAGGTGACTAGCGAAAAGCACCACGAGATCAACCCCTCCTCCAACGAATCATTCCATACCTACGGCATGGAATGGACCCCGGATTACGTGGCTTGGATCCTCGACGGCCAGGTCGTCCGCAAGACGGTCAAGGGCCAAGGCGACAACAACCAGGTGCAGGACCTGGGCAAGAAGCCGCAGGGACTGCGTTTCAACCTGTGGTCGGCCGAAGACGCCGGATGGGTCGGACCGTTCGAAGACAACAAGCTCCCCGTCTACCAGTTCATCAACTGGGTCAAGGTCTACAAGTACACCCCGGGCGCCGGCGAAAACGGCAGCGACTTCACGCCAGACTGGAGCGACGACTTCGACACCTTTGACGCCACCCGCTGGCAGAAAGGCGACTGGACGTTCGACGGTAACCGCGTCGACATCAGCCCGAGCAATATTTTTGTCAAGGACGGCATGGTCATCATCGCCCTCACCAAGAAGGGGCAAGAAGGCTTCAACGGGCAAATGCCCACGGATCCCGAAGGCGACCTGAAGAGCCAGCAGACCAACCCGCCGCAGGAATCCTCGAGCAGCGCACAGCAGCAGGACAACCCGCCGACACAGGCATCGTCCAGCAGCGCGCAGCAGCAGGAGAATCCGCCGGCACCGGCATCGTCCAGCAGCGCCCAGCAGCAGGAAAACCCGCCGGCACCGGTATCGTCCAGCAGTGCACAGCAGCCACAGCAGCAGGCCATTCCCAAGGCTCCGCGTAACCACGAAGCTTACAACATCGACCTGCGCTACTTCAACGTAAAGGGAGCCTCGGTAAAGAAAGGCAATTCCCAGCACATCAAGGTTTTCTCCAAGTAAGACACATAAAGAATCCCACCCCCAAACAACCAGCCTGTGTGGCCTCCCGCCACACAGGTTTTTTAGTAAATTATGTTCCATGGTCCCCTCTGAAAAGACAACGAGCCTCAATTCGAACCGCATGGACGCCTACCTGGCCTTCTTGGGGGTGGAGCGGAACCTTTCCCCGGCCACCATCCAGAGCTACCAGGAAGACCTGCGGCACTTTGTCGGCTGGCTCGACGAGAACTCGATTGACCTCAAGGAACTGACGCCCGAAAAACTGGACGACTTCCTGACATTTACCGCCGGGCAGGTGGAATACTCCCCCACGTCCGTCGCAAGGCACTTTTCGAGCCTGCGCGGTTTTCTCAAGTACATGCAGCGGGAGGGGGAATACGATTTCAGCACGGAATCGATGCTCGAACGCCCCAAACTCGGGCACTACCTGCCCCAATACCTGACCCGAGAAGAGGTGGACAGCGTCTTTGAAAGTGCCGCCAACGGCAAGAACCCGCTCCGCGACACGGCCCTGATCGAACTGATGTACAGTGCAGGTCTCCGAATCTCGGAAACCCTCGGCATCAAGCTATCCCAGCTGGACCTGGACAACGAATGGCTGACCCCTATCGGCAAGGGCAACAAGCAGCGCCTGGTACCACTCGGCAGCAAGGCCAAGGAAAATCTGCGCGCCTGGATCGAGGAAGGCCGCCCCCTCACCCACCCGACGTCGGACAACATCATCCTGAACGCCAAAGGGAAGCCCATGAGCCGCATGGGGGCATGGAAAATCGTGCAGCTGCACACCATGCACCTAAGCAAGCAGGTCTCGCCGCATACGTTTCGGCACAGTTTTGCCACGCACTGTCTAGAAGCAGGCATGGACCTGCGCGTATTGCAGGAGCTCCTGGGACACGCCGACATCAGCACCACGCAAATTTACACGCATATCGACAAGGAATTCATCAAACAGGAGCACCGGCAGTTCCACCCCAGGGAAATGAGCGGAAAATAAACGAAAAATGAGCAAGATCCTGGGAAAATTCAAGAAAAATTCCCGCGCAGTAAAAGTTTACAAAAATCTTACATTTAAATTACTTTATTTTGCTATAATTACGTACAGAATAAAATAACGATTTGAACAAATTTCAAAACGTCATTTGTATTTTCAAGTTGTCTGCAAAATAAAGGAGTATTCCATTGAAGCTTTTCTGTTTCCCGCACGCTGGGGGATTTTCTTTATATTACAATTTTTTACGCAAGCACGAATACCAGCACATCGACAGAATATTCCTCTTTGACTACCCTAGAAACAGCTTCACCTTCGACGGGACTTCAGAAGACTTCCGCTGCTATGTAAAGGCGGCACTCAGCTACATCATGAAAAATCTCGCCGAGGGCGAAGAATATTTGCTTTTCGGCCACAGCATGGGAGCATTCGTCGCCTGCGAAGCGGGCCTTACCATGCAGAATACGCACAAGAAAGCCCCCGCGGGCGTAATTGTTTCCGGAACGAACCCGCCGTATGCGGTCACTCTGGGCAAGTACAACGAAATGCCTAAGGACAAGTTCAGTTTCGCAAAAAAACTGGGCGGGCTCCCCCAACAGATTCTCGACGATCCCGAAAAATGCGAAAAGATATTCCGGATCGCCGAAACCGACCTCAAGGCCATAGCCGTCTACCAGCCGACCCAGACAACGGAAAACGACCGCCTGGACTGTGGGCTGGTCCTGCACGGCGAAAAAGACATCATTATCGACCCGGCATACCATAGCTACTGGAATAGGACATTCTCCAACATATATTCGGACATGGTTTTCTCGGGTGATCACTTCTATCTAGACAACCACCACGAAGAAATCGCCACCCTTATCGACGATTTCGCGGGAGCCAGGGCAAAGGAGTCCACCAAATGAAACGAGTCGTAATTACAGGAATCGCCCCGATTGTCGCCATGGGACAAGGGCAAACCTTTTTCGACAGGCTCATGGCGATGGAACCCGCCATCACGCCGACCGACGAAAGTTTCTGCAACGGCAAGAACGTTTCCAAATGGTATGTCCGCTACCCCGAAGTCGACCTGGCCCCTTACAAGGAACGCCTCGGGCAAATGCTCATGCTCGCTTCACGCAACGCGATAACAGCGTCCGTAGCGTCGCTCATGGCCCTAGACGACGCCGGGCTCAAGGAACTGCCCAGCGATACCGCCGTATTTTTCGGAGGCAGCACCATGGATGCCGAGGACCTGCTCACGGCATACAACGCAACGACGGCAGGAAGGCGGCTGCACCCCCTGTCGAACCCCAAATCCATGGCGAATGCCGTGCCGGCGTGGATTTCGATCCTGTTCGGAATCCACGGGCGGTCGCAAGTCATTTCGACCGCCTGCGCGTCCGGCACGGACGCGATCGGCGCGGCCTACGAGCATGTCTGCTTGGGCAAGAGCAAGATGGCCGTCTGCGGCGGTGCCGACCTGATGTGCTGCAGTTCCGAGTTAATTTTCCGTTCGTTCGACGTGCTCGGCACGCTGACACGGGCTAGCGACGGACTTCCCCGCCCGTTTTCCGAAGAACGGAGCGGATTCCTGTTCTGCGAGGGCGGCGCATGCACCCTGATCCTGGAGGATTACGAATCCGCATGCGCCCGAGGCGCAAACATTTACGCAGAAATTACGGATTTCCGTGCTTGCTGCGACGCCTACCACATCGTCAAGATGCCGGAATACCCGGAACAGGTCATCTCGATGCTCAACGGGATGGTCAAGGGAAAGACAATCGATTATTACAACGCGCACGGGACGGCGACCCAGGTCAACGACCAGATGGAAGCGACCGCGCTGAAGGAAGTTTTCGGTTCACAACTCGGGGGAATCCCCATAAACGCCACGAAAAGCCTGACCGGACACGCCATCGGGACCTCCGGGGCGCTGGAAGTCGCCTTGACGGCATTCTCCATCAAGAACGGCATCATTCACGGCAACCTGATAGGCACCCCGATCGAGGGCCTGAACCTCCCCCGACAAACCGTACGCAGCGACATCCGTTGCGCCATTTCGGCCTCGTTCGGTTTTGGCGGCCACGATTCCGCACTCATGCTCGAAAAAGTATAAACACCCAACAATCAAAGGATGGAACACTAAAATGACTCTCGCCGACTTCAAGGAACTCCTTGGAAAATACGATGTAAAGACCCAAAATGAACCCAGGGAGGACATGCAGCTGATTGACCTCGGCATCGACTCCGTCGATATCCTGATGGTCCTGGGGGATATCGAGGACAGGACGGGCAAAACTTTCGACCTGACTTTCGACCTCACCCTTGGCGAACTGCTGAAAAAAATTACCGCCGCAGAGAAATAGGCGGCAAGCAAAGGCTCTCGGCAGAAACATTTATATATTTAACTCCTGAAAAGTCGTATTTCTATATCCCATAGCAGCCAAGATGGTTGCGGGCTATGGAAATACGGCTTTTTTGCGTTTATGACGCTAATAAGTCAACGTTTTTTTTCCAAGGAGATTAAAATGGGCAAAATGGCCGAAAAAGGGGAAATAGTACTTTACCAACCAGAAGGTGAAGTGAAATTGGAAGTCCGTGTCGAGAACGAGACGGTGTGGCTTAACCGACAGCAAATGTCCGTCCTCTTCAATAGGGACATAAAGACGATAGGGAAACATATCGCAAACGCACTCAAAGAGGAATGTCAAAACTCAGTTGTCGCAAAATTTGCGACAACTACCGAAGATGGCAAAACATACCAAGTAGAACATTACGACCCAGATTTGACTCTATCTATTGGCTATCGAGTAAAATCCTCAAATGGCATTAAATTCCGCCGTTGGGCGAACCAGGTTCTCAAGGACCGTCTACTCAAAGGTTACAGCATAAGCCCTAGGATGATGACTGTCGGGATGCAAGTGGAGAGCCGTTTTCGCAAGCAGGAGAAAATAATCGAAGCCCATTCCGCACAGTTAGATTCTCAAAATGCACGCATCAAAGCCGTTGAAGACCACATAGGTTTCTTCGAAACGATCCGTCATTTTTTTCGACCAGTTTGCTACCGTCGAGGTGCTGAAATTTGCCGCCATGCGGGCAAAGGGAGTTACCGCCGTTATCTACTCCGCCCATATTACCCCTGAATTCAAGGCGGCAAAGGATTTGCATAACAAGCAATATCCCGGGCTGGATTTGAAAACCATGCGGACCATACACGACCGGTTCCTGCTCGTGGATGATACTGTGTATCACTTTGGAGCGTCGTTTAAGGATATGGGAAACGAAATGACGGCATATAGCGTATTGAACTTTGTGACACCAGAAGAGGTCATCGAGAAGGTAAAGGAGTCGGTTAAAAGGGGCGAAGCGAGGTTTTAGGCCTCCCCCCCCCCTTTGAAATGATTTTACTATCAAGCACCACGCACATCGACAAGGAATTCATCAAGCAGGAACACCGGCAGTTCCATCCGCGGGAAATGAGCGGAAAATAGCAGCAAATCAAGCCCAAAACAAATCCCAAAATTGACAACCTCGATGAATCTGGGTATATTTGAAACAAAAATGTAAGTTTTTTTGGTGGAGACCGAAATGAAAAAAAATTTCTCACCCCTTCTAATTTCAGCGTTTTTCGGCGTCATCCTGGTTATCGGTTGCGGTGACGACAGCAGCGAAAAAGTAACCCCAAGGAAAATTGTCACGGAAGTCGGCTCGATTTTCGAGTTGGGCACATGCACCGACACCAACGAGGGCGATACGGTCTACGTGAAAGACAAGCACTCCGACTTCCTTTGCCTCGACCACGAATGGGTCGATCTGGGAATTCGTCCCGATTCCACGGACAGTGACAAGGATGTGAGCAGTTCCTCTAAAAAGAGTTCCTCCTCCATGTCCAAAGAAACTCTCACCAAGTTCATAGACTTGTGTAAGGGGTCCGGCGGTAAAGAAAAAGACGGCGTGTGTATCTGTAAGGGCGAGCTCTGCGACGTGGGTGCCGTCTGTAACGTTCTTTCAGGAATTTGCGGGAACCAGACCAAGCGCACCGAAGACACCTCTTCGACGAAAGAAACTAAAGACACCACCTCGGCAACTCTCAACTCCTTCGCCGACCTGTGCAAGGCGTCTGGCGGCAAGGCGAAAGACGGAAAATGCTCCTGCAAGAACGTCACCTGCGACAAGGGCGTTCTCTGCAACACCAAAAGCAAGGAATGCGCGAACAAGGACGCTATTGAAATTGAATGCGACGACAGCTACAAGAGCACGTGCTCCAACAGCCCCGCAAGCATCGGCGTTGTCAAGGAATGCGTGAAGGGTGTCGTCGTGAACCGCTCGTGCGGTACGGTATCCTGTAACGAAGAAGAGACGGATTGCGGCGAATGCATCAACGACGTGCAGACCTGCACCGAAGACAAGAAGTTCAAGGCGACCGTCACCCACTGTGAAAAGGGCAAGAAGGTGACCGAGAGCTGTGACGGAAATTCCTGCGACCCGCGCGACAACGGTTGCGGCGCGTGCACGAACTACGAACACACCTGCACCAACGATGACGAAGAAAAGGGAACCGTCTACGAGTGCGTCGCCGGCGAAGCCAAGAAGGCCGTTTCCATATGCGGCAACAAGTCGTGCCGTACCGACAAGGCCATCTGCGGCGAGTGCCTGAACGGCGAACTGAGGTGCGACAACGACAACAACAACAATGCCGTCAT
>JAGCGO010000082.1 GCA_017649565.1 Fibrobacter sp.
GGTGGTTCCGCACGACGACCCGACGCTCATGTTCACGAACGCGGGCATGAACCAGTTCAAGGCCATCTTCCTGGGCGACAATCCGAAGGGCTGGAAGCGCGCTTGCAACAGCCAGAAGTGCCTCCGCGTGTCCTGCAAGCACAACGACCTCGACGTGGTGGGCCGCGACAATTACCACCACACCTTCTTCGAAATGCTCGGTAACTGGAGCTTCGGCGACTATTATAAGAAGGAAGCTATTTCTTGGGCTTGGGAACTCCTGACTGAAGTTTGGAAGCTCCCGAAGGAACGCCTGTTCGCGACCGTCTATCAGGACGACGACGAAGCCTGGCAGATTTGGAAGGACGTGTCCGGCCTTCCGGATGACCGCATCATGCGCTTCGACGCCCACAGCAACTTCTGGGAAATGGGCGACACCGGTCCGTGCGGCCCCTGCTCCGAAATCCATTACGACCGCGGCGACCTCGCCACGCAGGCCGAAACGTTCAAGGACCCGATCAAGGGCGTGAACGGCGAAAATGACCGCTACATCGAAATCTGGAATAACGTGTTCATGCAGTACGAACGCGTGAGCGACGGCTCCCTCATTCCGCTGAAGGCCAAGAACGTCGATACCGGTATGGGTTTCGAACGTATCTGCGCCATTCTGCAGGGCAAGACCAGCAACTACGACACCGACGTGTTCACCCCGATCATCTCGAAGATCGCCGAACTCAGTGGCGTTCCGTACAACGATGGCGAAGCCGGCACCCCGCACCGCGTGATTGCCGACCACATCCGCGCCATTTCTTTCGCTATTGCCGACGGCGCCCTGCCCTCGAACGAAGGCCGTGGCTACGTGCTCCGCCGCATCCTCCGCCGCGCGAGCCGCTTTGCCCGCCTCCTCGGCCAGAAGAAGCCGTTCATTTGCCAGCTCGTCCAGGTGCTCGCCGACACGATGGGCGATGCCTTCCCGGAAATCCGCGAACGCAAGGAATTCGTGGCCTCCGTGATCAAGAGCGAAGAAGAAAGCTTTATCCGTACGCTCGATGCCGGCCTCGAACGCTTCGCCGCCATCTCTGCCGAACTCAAGAAGGGCGACAAGATCCCGGGCGACAAGGTGTTCCTCCTTTACGATACCTACGGATTCCCGCCGGACCTCACCGGCATCCTCGCCGAAGAAAAGGGCCTCCTCATCGACGAAGAAGGCTACGAGAAGTGCATGGAAGAGCAGAAGGCCCGTGCCCGCGCGAACATGAAGCAGAGCATCAACACCATGGGCACCGAAGGCTGGACGCAGTACAGCGAAGAAAGCACCAAGTTTGTCGGTTACGAACTCTCCTCTTGCGAAACGAAGGTCGTCCGCTGGCGCGAAGACAAGGGCATCTTGAGCATCGTGCTTGAGACCTCCCCGTTCTATGCCGAGATGGGTGGCCAGGTTGGCGACAAGGGTACGCTCGTTTCCGCCGACCTCGAAATCGACGTGTTCGACACCGTGAAGGTGAACGACACCGCCCTCTGCCGCGGCAAGGTGAAGAAGGGTACGGCCAACGAAGAGACGATGGGCGCCGTGTTCATGGCTACCGTCGACAACGAACGCCGTGCCGACATCCGCAAGAACCATTCCGCAACGCACTTGCTGCAGGCCGCTCTCCGCCAGGTGCTCGGCACCCACGTACAGCAGCAGGGTAGCTTTGTCTCCCCCGAAGTGCTCCGCTTCGACTTCAGCCACTTCAACGCGATGACCGCCGAAGAAATCCAGAAGGTCGAAGACATCGTGAACGCCAAGGTGATGGAATGCCTGCCGGTCAACACCCAGGTGATGGGCGTCGACGAAGCCAAGGCGAGCGGTGCCATGGCCCTGTTCGGCGAAAAGTACGGCGAAGAAGTCCGCGTCGTGAAGATGGGTGCTTGCAACGAAGAATTCTCCAAGGAACTCTGCGGTGGTTTGCACGTGCAGAACACCGGCAACATCGGCCTCGTGAAGATTGTCTCCGAATCCAGCGTGTCCGCCGGCGTGCGCCGTATCGAAGCCGTCTCCGGCCGTAACGCCTTGAGCCTGCTCCGTGCCGGTACGCAGATTCTCACGGCTCTCCGTGAACAGCTCCGCTGCAAGGATGCCGACGTTCTCGACCGTATCCAGCAGACTTTCGCCAAGACGCAGAACCTGGAAAAGAGCCTGCAGTCCGTTAAGCTCGAACTCGCGACGCTCGCCGCCGCCGAAGTGCTGAAGGACGCCATCAACGTGGCGGGCGTGAACCTCTTCGTCCGCGAATTCTCCATGCCCGACGAGAAGTTCAAGGACCTGCTCGACGGCGTCCAGAACAAGCTCGCGACCGACTCCGTGGCCGTGATCGCCAACAAGGGCGAAGGCAACGGAAGCATCGCCGTGATGGTCGGCAAGGACGTTCAGGCCAAGGGCATCAAGGCCGGCGACCTGGTGAAGGAACTCGCAGCCGCTTGCGGCGGTAAGGGCGGTGGACGTCCGGACCGCGCCCAGGCCGGTACCCGCGAACCCGAAAAGATTCCGGGCGCTATCGCTAACGCCAACAACTGGATCCGTGCCAAGCTCGGTGCTTAATTAGACGAGATAGACAAAGCAATCCATGCCACCCCCGCCTCTGAGCGGGGGTCTCCTTTTTTATATCCTAATTTCCCTTCAGCATGTACAGCATTTGTAATACGAAGTTGTTCAGAAACTTAGTGTGCAGGGTCGACGTCGTAATAAATTTGAAGGTGAAAGGCCTCGAATCGGGAACGATGGAGCTCCCGATCGAGTAGATAATCCTCCATTATCATTCATCAGAAAGAAAAGGGAGCTACGAATAATATTGTGGCCCCTTTGTTTGTTGAACCCTAAACCTGCTTACCTGATTGCGGTGGCGCCTGTGATGGACACCACGCGGGGGCATTTTTTTTAATTGTTTTTTTTATTTTTGTCAAAACTTTCAATAGGGGAAAATAATGAAGAATTTAAAGGTTTTGGTTGCGTCGATAGTCTTGACAGCTGCATCTGTCGCGTTTGCAGGTCAGGAAATAAGCGGAAATCATCTATTGCTCAAAGACACTACCGTAGGTGTCTCTGGCCTATGGAACTGGATTACAGTTTCCGACACATTCAACATCGGGACAGAGATAGTTCCGGCCCGCGGCACCTCGCCGTTATTCGCCAAGGATGACGGTTCCATTTTTGCCGAAGCATATATGGAAATTGGCCCGGAACCGATGTGGACTCCGCAAGCAGCAGATTCTGGCCTTCTCAAGTACCCGCAAGCTCATATCGAAATGAAGTTCAAGAAGGACGAATGCGTTCAGGACAGCAGCTGCGGCGTGAACCTTTCTGCACTCGGCATCAAGTATGTTCGCATTACGTCAAAAGTTTCTGGTCCGATCCGTATGTCCGTCCTTAACGAACTGACTGCAGAAGAGGGTGCAGAACCGGGCGTGAATCTTCAAAACAGCTCTGACTACCAGACCACTATCTATGACCTGACCCCGTTTGATTATGGATTCAAGGGATTCGACGACAATAACTTCGGCGGCCTCTTTAACTGGGTTGACCTCAATAAGGCTCCGGAAGGATCTAGAATTATTAAACAGGTCACGGGACTCAAGTGGGAACTCAGAGATAAAGACGGTGCCACAGGCGAAATTTCGATTAAGTCCATTGAATTCCTCGATGCCCAACAGAAAGTCGTCGAAACGAGTTTGCTTACTGGCGTAACAGGGGTTCGTTCCAACATCAACGATCCTTTACCTTCCTCAATAGCTAGTGGCGAACAACAAGAGCTAAAAGACACTACGGTCGGGGTCTCTGGCTTATGGAACTGGATTACGTACTCTGACACCTTGGGTATCGGGACGGAGATAGTCCCGCCCCCCGGCACCTCGCCGTTGTTTGCCAAGGAAGACGGTTCCATTTTTGCCGAAGCATCCATGAAGATTGGTCCGGAACCAATGTGGACTCAGCAAGCAGCCGATTCTGGCCTTCTCAAGTACCCGCAAGCTTATATTGAGGTGAAGTTCAAGAAGGACGAATGCGTTCAAGACAGCAGCTGCGCCGTGAACTTTACTGAGCTCGGCATCCAGTACATTCGCATCAAGACAAAAGTTTCTGGTCCGATTCGCATGTCCGTCCTTAACGAAAAGACTGCAGAAAAGGACGCAGAACCGGGTACGATCATTCCGAATAGCGCTTATTACAAGACTACTACCTATGACCTGACCCCGAAAGATTATGGATTCGTGGGATTCGATGACCATAACTACGGAGGCGTCCCAAACTGGGCGAACCACAGTAAGGCTCCGGAGGGCAGTAAAATCCTTACCGCTGTCACTGGCCTCAGGTGGGAAGTCAAAGATAAAGTCGGTGCCATAGGCGAAATCTCGATTAAGTCCATTGAGTTCCTTGACGCACACGGGAACAACGTCAAAGCAAGTTTGCTTACTGGTATAGTGGAAACTCGTTCCAACACCAATGATCCATTGTATACTGTAATAGCTAGTGGCGAACGGCAAGCCTTACATGATACCACGGTAGGAGTATCTGGCCTGTGGAACTGGATTGCAAGCCACGATTTCCTGGATATAGGAACGGTGATGATTCCGGACTCCGGCGCTTCGCCGTTGGTTGCCAAGGGAGATGGTTCCATTTTTGCCGAAGCTTCTATGAAGATTGGCCCGGAACCAATGTGGACTCAGCAAGCAGCCGATTCTGGCCTTCTCAAGTACCCGTTCGCTTATATCGAAATGAAGTTCAAGAAGGATGAATGCGTTCAAGACGGCAGCTGCGGCGTGAACCTTTCTGCACTCGGTGTCAAGTATGTTCGCGTCACGTCAAAAACTTCCGGTCGTATCCGCATGTCTGTCCTTAACGAAAAAACTGCTGAAGAGGGAACAGAACCGGGCGTGTACATCCAGAATAGCTATGGATACCAGGCTACGACCTATGACCTGACCCCGTATGAATACGGATTCGCGGGATTCGATGACCATAACCACGGAGGCGTCTTTGACTGGGTTAACCTCAATGAGGCTCCGGAAGGATCTGAAATTATTAAACATGTCACGGGATTCAGGTGGGAACTCAAAGCTAAAGAGGGCGGCATAGGCGAAATCTCGATTAAGTCCATTGAATTCATAGATATGTATGGGAATGTTATTGATGCGTTCAATATCACCGGAATGGAAGGAGTTCGTTCCGTAATCAAGTCCTCTTCTTCCGCCGTGGTGCCTGAGTCCTCGTCTTCCTCTGTGGAACCCGTGGTCTCCTCTTTCTCCGTGGTGCCCGAGTCCTCGTCTTCCTCCGTGGAACCCGTGGTCTCCTCTTCCTCCGTGGAACCCGAGTCCTCGTCTTCCTCCGTGGAACCCGTGGTCTACTCTTCCTCCGTGAAGCCTGAGTCCTCTTCATCGAAAACGACGAAGTCTTCTTCCTCTGTTGCTCCTAAATCGTCTTCCTCGAAAAAGGCAACGTCTTCTTCGTCTGTCGCACCGAAATCTTCTTCTTCGAAGAAGTCGAAGTCCTCTTCGTCTGTTACACCTAAATCCTCCTCTTCAAAAAAATCGAAGTCTTCGTCCTCTGCTGCTCCTAAATCGTCGAGTAGTTCTAACAAGTCAAAGAATGCGTTGCCGCTGAAACACATCGCATCAATGACTCATATTACTGTATCTGGAAAGCAAATCCTGATCAGCAATGCGATTCCGGGGTCTGATTATGCCGTATTCACTATGCAAGGAAAGGTGATTACGGCAGGCAAGATTCAGAATAGAGTCGAGAACATAACGCTGCAGAATCAAGGCGCATTCCTGGTCCGAGTGGGGCATGAAATTTTTAAGGTGAAGTAACCGTCGCACTATACCCGCCCCCGCCACCATGCGGGGGCTTTTTTTACTTACAACAGTTAAATTTAGTTTACAGCAATTTCTTCTTACAAAATAGAGTGATATTTATTTAATGAAGTTTGTTCTCAACAGATTTCATTTATTCATCATTCAACAAACAAGAGGAAAAACATGAAAAAAATATTAGGATTAGGGCTCCTAATGGTATCGTTAGCCTACTCAGAATACGTATCTTCTGTAGTAAAAGCTCACAGCCCAGAAGAAACATATTTCACAGATGGAGCCTATTCATATGCACCGGCAATAGTATACCATGATGGAGTTTTCCATCAATTCTATTGTTCTACTGGAACCAATACAGACATCTTTTTTTTTCACAAAGATGACTCAACCTTCAATATGCGAAAAGAGCTATACATGTACAAGTTCCTCGGCAGTAAAAAAAAAGTGAGAGTTCCTTACCATGGATTCATGGAATCTTGTGACCATATTCGGTACAGAACCTCCAAGAACGGAAGCTCTTGGTCACCCGCAAGAGTTGTCATGACGCAGACAGTATACAGCTCTAAAAATAGGCAAAAAATGACTTGCGATCCAGCTATTACACGGGGCGACGACGGTTATTGGTACTTGTATTATCAGGGAGAGACGGATGACTATGCTGGTACAACATATATATCGCGTTCCAAGACGATTGGCGGCCCTTATCTTACCTTAGACTCTTCTGGTAATTGGGAACGATGGCCAGAAAGGCCAGTAACTCTATTGAGAAAAAAAATAGATCCAACGTATAAAGATAAAGATAGGTATCAATATGGAGTGGGGCAGATTTCCGTCGTAAAGAAAGACGGAGTATATCACTTTTGGGTTGCAGATCATTTTTATACTAAAAATGATCAAGGAGAAATAGTTGAAAAAATGTTCGTAAGACACACAACTTCAACAAGTCCAACAAACTTACGCTTACGCAACGGCGTCATGGACACAGATCAATGGAAAAAAATATCTATAGAAGGACGTACGTCCAGTAAAGACCTTAGCATGAACGTTGTTGAGTTCGGGGAGGTACGTTACAATGCCTCTATAGATTCATTTGAAATGTGGCTTTTGTCTAAATGCATGGGTGCAAACATGTATTTTTTAAAATACAGATCTAAAAATGGAAATAACTGGGAAAGAATCGGCACAACAAACCATTTCGGAGGCCCTTATTACGATTTAAGTAATCTTGGCGTTTCGGGAGACGAAAATGGTTGGATATATGACCGTTACATATTATCTTTTGCAGGGCCAACGTTAGGCGTAAAAAAAAAGGCGTCAGATTTTCAACCCAAAGATAGGTACGGCAACGATAAACTATACGCATCATTTCCCTGGGCAATGTACCAAATGATTGTTGGAGATTGGCAGACTAGTTCCATACAAATTAATTATAAGGAAAAATTTCCAAATATATCATCAAAGAAAATCGAATACATTTCGGGAGACTTTGATGGTGACGGCGTGACCGACTTGGCTGCAGTAGACAGATCATATAACAGTACCAAAAATCAGTGGAACAAGTGGTACATTCGCTCTAGCCAGAGCGGACAAAAAGGGGTCACAAACGTGCCATGGGGATTCCAATGGGCCGGAATGAGTGCAAACCACACGATTGTAACCGGAGATTATGATGGTGATGGGAAGACGGACCTTGCCATTGTGGACAAGGAAAATGGTTCATGGTACGTCATTTCAAGCAGAACCGGTGGAAAACTAAAAACTGATAATACAACCGGAATTAAGACTCCCGATAATAAAGAAATTTGGGGTTGGATTTTCCCGAATTGGGATAAGAACAATAGTCAAGTTTTAGCCGGAGATTATGATGGCGACAGAGCAACAGACTTCGCCATGGTAAACATTTCTACAAATAAATGGTATGTTTATTCAAGTAGGACCGGAAAACGACTAAAAACTGATAATACCCAAAATATTAAGACTCCTTATAAGAAAGAAATATGGGGTTGGAATTTCCCGAATTGGGATAAAAAAAATAGCAAAGCTCTAGTTGGAGATTATGATAAAGATGGCATAACAGACTTTGGTATGGTAAATGTTTCTTCAAAAAAATGGTATATATTCTCAAGCCAGACAGGAGATACGTTGAGAAATATCGGTAACGGGACAAAAATATGGGGATGGGACGAACTAGAAGGATTATCCACTAACTCCATTATTACAACAGGAGACTATAATGGAGATGGCGCAGTCGACTTAGGTTATGTCGATTGGAGTCAAGGATTCTGGTTTTATTCCAGCTACAATCCATTTAATCCAACCCACTATTCTTGGGATCAAATGAAGTCTGATATGATAAATGTACCCAATCACAAAGTACTTGAAGGTGATTACGATGGGGATGGAGCAACAGACCGCGCTTTCGTCAATTTAGATAACCAGGAAATTTATATATATTCTAGCGTAAGAAATTCAAAGGGAATCAATCAAGATATAAAGCATGTTTATCCATTCTCAAAAAGTGCCGTATTGAAAAAACAAATCCAAGAAGAAAAAGATATAGGCACAGAAATCGCCCCGATTGCCAATGTGGCAAGGGTTTCCGTCGACGGAAGCAAGCTGTCCATTGTCGGCGCAAATATCGGGGACAAGGTTTCCATTATGGATGCCCAGGGCAGGATGGTTTCTACATACGTCATGTCAAGGAACGATATGACCGTACAATTACCGTCAACGGGCGTGTACATTGTTCGTGTCGGTTCAACAAGCCACAAAGTTGCCATAAAGTAACCAAGAATCCGGTTCGCTCCAAAGGCAAAGAACCTTATCAAAAAGCGTGCAGGGCAAATTCCCCGCACGCTTTTTTAATCTAACCTATGGTTCTTTTGAACTATTCCGAGTCTTTTTAGTCCTTTATGCAGCGGACTGAGGAATAGATTTCATAGCCGTTGAAATCAAAGGTAATCGCGTCGTTTTCGCGTCCTCTTAACAAGAGGTAAGATTGGGTTGTGTGCGTGTAATACCAAAAGTATGCATATTCACCCATGGCCCTGAAACTATTGGAGCTGGCGATATAACAACCGGAAGCCACAAAGGAAAGTCCGTATCTATCTGTCCCGGCCGCAAAGTCTGAGTCCCAGCCATCAACCGATTTCAACGGGCTCAATACTCCGCTTGTAAAGTCTACAATGGTACCCACCTCGCTCTTTGACGGGATATGCCGCCCGTCGGGGCAGATTCCTTGAATTGGAGCGTAACCTAAATTGCATGTTTCTCCAAAAGCGCATTTGCTGGAATTTAACGCCGCATCGCGGCTGTACAGGCGCCCGTAAAGTCTGCAGTAGCGTCTTTCATCGTTGAAGCAGGTGGATACTCCTAGTTGGTTGCCAGAATAGTTCAGGTTCTCCGCCATCCAGGTCACGCCATTTACTTTTACAGTCTTGTACGTCTTGCCGTCACGGTTGTCGGTCATGGTGCGGTATCTAATAGACAAACTGAATTGGTCGCCCGCTATTAGCAGGAGAGACTCGATGTCTTGCTTGTTTGTCGAAGAACTGCTGTTCGAGGAGTAGCTACTCGATGACTTGGATTTGGAAGACCGCGAACTGCTGGAGTCATCCTCTTCCTCATCATCACTGCTAGAGACATCTTCATCATCGACACTACTGGAACTTTCCACACGTTCGATTTTTTTACCACGAGCCGTAAGCGTGTCTGATTCACCTGCCCAGATATACACGGAATCGTGGTCATCAAACGTGCAGACATAGTGGTCCTTGTCGTTGCCAACAATAGCTTCGCGTCCTTCGCGCGTTTCGTCACAGGGATTGTCTGCAAATTCCGAATTTGATGTAAGCGAAAGATCGGACTCGTTCGACGTAAATGAGGAGTCGGCTCCACATGCAGTAAAAATGATTGAGCCCAAAGATAGGCATGTAAGTTGCTGAATAGTTCTTAGTGTGCGATGATTTATACTTCCCCTTAAATCTTTGTTTTGCGCCCTTTTTAAGCCATATCTTACACTTTGACGACTTTAAGTTTATCGGCGAGGTCATATACGAAACACGTATTCACTACGGGCCGGGGTATCAAGTTTTGATAAAAATATGTATCTTGGTAAGAACGATTTCATCATGGAGCCCTTATGGTCGATTTCCTTAACGCGGTTGACAGCGTCCTTTATTACCCCATCCTGATTATCGTTCTCGCTGCGGCGGGAATCTACTTCAGCATACGCACGCGGTTCGTGCAAATCAGGCTTTTCGTGGAAGCGATCCGTTCGCTTATCGAACGTCCGCACGAGGCCGGCGGGGTATCTTCGTTGCAGGCGCTGCTAGTGTCTACCGCATCGCGAGTGGGCACGGGGAACATCATCGGTGTCTCGACAGCGATTTGCCTGGGCGGCGCGGGAGCCGCATTCTGGATGTGGGTGCTCGCGATTATCGGCGCGTCGTCGGCATTTGTCGAAAGTACGCTGGCGCAGGTGTACAAGCATCGCGACCACCGCACGAACGCATGTTACGGCGGTCCGGCATATTATATCGAAAGCGCACTGCACAGCCGCTGGCTCGGCGTCGTCTTCGCGGTGTTCCTGATTTCCACATACGCATTCGGCTTCAATCTGCTTTGTTCCTACAACCTGCAGTCGACCTTCGAAACGTACAGCTTCTACAACCCGTCGGTGACGCCGTGGATTATCGGCATAATCCTTGCGGTACTGGTGGGTTTCTGCCTGTTCGGCGGCGGCAAGCGCATCGTCAAGACGACCGGCGTGCTCGTTCCGGTCATGGGCCTTTTCTACGTGATCCTCGCGACCATCATGCTGATTGCGCACTTCGACTTGATCCCGTCGGTGATTGTCGCGATTATGCAGGACGCTTTCGACTTCCAGGCGATCGGCGGCGGCATTGCGGGCTCCTGCCTGATGTACGGCATCAAGCGCGGGCTCTATTCCAACGAGGCCGGCGTGGGTTCCGCTCCGAACGCTGCAGCGGCGGCTCATGTTTCGCACCCGGTAAAGCAAGGGCTTGCGCAGATGCTTTCCGTGTACATCGACACGCTTTTCCTCTGCACGGCGACAGCCCTGATGTGCCTTGTTTCCGGCGTGCCGGGGAATGCCGACAATGCAGGCGCCATGTACGTGCAGCAGGCGGTTTCCACGACTTTTGGCGTTGCAGGCCCCGTGTTCATCACGATTGCCATGACGCTGTTCGCCTTCACGACGCTGCTCGGCAACCTCTACTACGTGCATAACGCGATAGCGTACATCAACAAGAAGAAGATGCCCGGCAAAAAGCCGATGGCAGCAATCCACATCGCCTGCAGCCTGGTGGTGCTCTTTGGCGCGGTGACTCCTATGGACGCCTGCTGGGCGCTCGCCGACATCACGATGGGCGGCATGGCGCTGATCAACCTGCCGGCGTGCGTCATCCTGGGCGGGGTCGCATTCAAGGCTCTCCGCGACTACGAATTCCAGCGCAAGCAGGGCCGCAACCCGGCCTTCATCGCAAGGCATATCGGCATGGATCCCGACAAGCTCGACTACTGGAAGCACAAGGAACGCGACGAAAAGGATCCGCCAAGCATTTAAGCCAGACAACACAGCTCGGCAAGAAGGCAACGACCGGCCGATAGATGTCATCCCCCCCGCAGCCTGTAGTGAGCCTGTCGAACTAAGCGGGGGTCTTATTTTGTTCAAAAATCATATTGTGGAAAATAAAATTTTTTATAAAATCGTCAAAAATAGGCTATTTTTACGCAAAAATTAAAATTTCATATTGTAGACTATTGACTTTCGGAAATTCGGCGATATATTGAGTTACGAGGACGGGCAAGGGCCCACCCCCGAACCCGCCTCTAGGAGGAACAATGAAACCACTGCTTGAATACAAGAGCTACCGCCAGTACATCGCGGACTACTACGCCGACAGGAAGGCTAGATCCTCGTTCTCCTGGCAACAGTTTGCAAGATTGGCAGGATTCTCGTCGCCAGTCTATCTCAAGTACGTAAGCGAGGGACGCTTCAACTTGAGCGAGGCCGCCGCGGAACGCGTGGCCCAGGCCATGCACCTGGCCGAATACGAACGTAAATTCTTCGTCGAGATGGTCAAGCTCGACCATGCAAACAGCGACGGCGAAAAGAGGGCGGCGGTCAGCAAGATGCTGGCGATCGCGGAAGGCCACAAGGCAAAAATCGTGGATGCGGAATCGTTCCGCTTTTTCGAAAGCTGGAAGAACCCGGTGCTCCGCGAACTGGCTCCCGCGATGCCGGGGGCGAAGCCGCTCGCGCTCGCCCACGCCTGCCGCCCGGAAATCAGCGCGGCCGAGGTCAGCGAGTCGCTGAGCTTCCTGGTCAAGGCGAACCTGCTCCAGAAGGACAAGGACGGGAACTACAGACAGACCGACAAGACGGTGACGACCGGCCCGATGGATTTCACCCCGCTGGCCGTGCGCGGGCTGCACCGCCAGATGGGTGAAATCGCCCTCGATGCCATCGAGGGCGTGCCGCAAGACAAGCGGCACTTCTCGGGCCTCACGCTCGGCATCACGCGGGAAGCCTACGAGGAAATCGTCCGGAAAATTGCCGAGTTCCGCAAGGAAATTATTGCGATAGCGACGCGCGAACCCGCGACGGACGAAGTCTACCGTCTGAACGTGCAGTTCTTCCCGATGACAAACAAGAGTATCAATCAAAAGGGGTAGGAGGATATCATGAAAAAGGAAACTCAAAACACGCTAGTGTATGATTTTATCGGGACGGCCTTCTGCCTGGTCATGGCGTTCGTGCTCATCCTGATGTTTTCAGGCTGCTCCAACGACGAATCCAAACAGCCCGTAGGTTCCCTGGGCGGTGCCGAAGAGGAAACCGGCATCTACGCACTGTCGGGGCGAGCCGGTGATGTTTATCCGAAGTCGATGAGGTTGACAAAACCAAGTTCGAACGAGGGAAATGAAGGCATTCGCTTGACAGCCAAAAAAGGCGTTGTCGTGGTCATTCATGAATTGGACTCTCTAACTCTCGACACAACTGGACTTGTATTTGTGGACACTATTGACAACGAGAACGGGCAATTTGCTTTTGGAAAATTTTCATTAAATAGTCCATACACGTTAATCGAAATACAAGATTCTTGTATTGCCCATGATTGTCAAACACGTGGCGTGTGGGGTTCCGAGAATTATAGAAGAAGTATCCCAGTTCCATGCAATTATGACTCGCTATACGAAGCTTGGGGTGGAGGCTCCATGCCCACCTCTTGTGGAATTCTCGATTCGACCAAACATCCCATTCCTTTAAGCGCAATTCTTGACGTGCGGAAACATGACGAAATCAGCATCAACTCTCTAACTTACTTGAAAATTCCTCTTGTAAAAAAATACTTTGCCGAGGGAATGGACTTCGCTGCGGCGAGCAAGAAAGCAGAACAGGAACTCCTTGAAAATTTTGGCATTTACGAGGATCTTGGGGACTTCGAGAGTTTAGAGAGCGTAAATGGGGAATTGTCTTATGTATTGCAGATGATGGCCCATATCACACGCACGAGATGTTCGAATGTCATGGGTTTCGAATGGAATCTCGCAGAAGCTATGGTCTTTTATTACAACATATCACCTGCTACAGTCGCTGCATTAGGAGGAATTGTAGAAGAGACTTACTTGAATACGTTGAGGATGATTGATTATGAAATCGGTTATTTCCTCCATCTGAAAAACTACGGAACTTGCACGGAAGCTCGAGAAAACGAAACACATAACATTATAACCATTCCCGACTCCGAAAAAGATCTTTACTTCGGTTATGACAATGATCGGATTTTACGCCACACAACCGATCCAATAATGGCTTCAATAGTCTGCCGTTCAAAAAAATGGGTGCCGGGATGGAAAAAGATAGATTACACAACCGGGACGATGGTAGACCCCCGCGATGGCAAAACCTACAAGACCGTTACGTACGATTGGGATGGCGTCACGCAAACTTGGATGGCCGAAAACTTGAACTACGCGGATACGACATCCACAAACACCGACAGCGCCCTAAAAAATAATTTGCTCGGAAACACAAGTTGCTGGAAGGGAGACTCCTCTTGCGAATCATTTGGCCGTTATTATACATGGATGGCAGCCATGAATCTAGACTGGTCCTCTATCAAAATGACTTCATACGTACACGATTTTGTAATAGATGAAGAATCTGACAACTATATGGATAGCAATTATATATCGGACGTGGAAGAGATGTGCTTGGCAATAAAATATGATGATAATAATTTTTTCGGAGACACCTCTTACAACATCCAGTACGAATATTGCGGCGTAAAAACAACAAACAACGAATGTCATTCAACCGATACAGCCGCAAGCGTATTTGAATATTGCCATCATAGATACAACCAGTCCTGCCGCTTAGATTGTTCCGGATTTATCCCACAATCGGGCCCCGTAGCCCATCAAGGCGTATGTCCGGACGGATGGCGAATCCCCAACAAGGAAGACTGGATAATTTTAACCGAGAACATAGATAGACAGGGAGCTTTGTTTAACGATCCCATCGGAAGCGGTTTTGGAATTTACGAGGCGATGAATGTGGAATTTGTCAATTCAGACGTTCCCGGGTTACAGATAACGGATGGAGCTTTTGATAAAATTATATTCGCTTCCGTTCCTGATATTAACGACGCTCCCGAACAAAGACCTGCTTTCATGTACGAAGTCTATTTTGGCTTTCAGCCAATCAGATACTTGAATACCTTTGGAAATATTGATTTCTATGAACTTAATAAAGAAGTCAATGTCCGCTGCATCAAGAACTAGAGTCTCTCTCATAAAACCCCCTTGTTGTGGCTAGGAGGAAAAGGAAGACGGGCTTCGGCCCGCCTTCTTTTTTTCGCATTTAATATGTTGTTTGTATTATCAAAAATCACCATTTTTTGTAGTGCTATGCAAAATTTGCCTATTTTTTGCTAAAAACAAAGAAAATTTATGATAAAACTATTGACTTTTTAAAAAATCGGGTTTATATTTGAATTCGTTAGGAGGAAACCATGAAAGATGTACTAGAATACACGAACTACCGCCAGTACATTGCGGACTATTACGCCGAGAAAAAGGCCAAGTCCGCATTCACCTGGCAGGAGTTCACGCGAGCCGCAGGTTTTTCTTCGCCAGTTCACCTTAAATACGCGAGCGAAGGCCGGCTCAACCTGAGCGACACTGCCGCGAAACGCGTGGCACAGGCCATGCACCTCGTCGATTTCGAGCAGGATTACTTTTGCGAATTGGTCAAGCTTGACAACGCGAAGACCGATTCCGAGAAAAAGGCCGCCTTCAACAAAATGCTTGCAATTGCAGACGCCCACAAGGCTAAAATCATCGAAGGCGATTCATTCCGCTACTTCGAGAGCTGGAAAAATCCGGTTCTCCGCGAACTCGCCCCCTCGATGCCCGGGGCAAAGCCACTCGCACTCGCCCGCGCATGCCGGCCGGAAATTACTGCAGCCGAAGTGACCGAATCGTTGAACTTCCTGGTCAAGGCGGACCTGCTCAAAAAAGACAAGGACGGGAATTATGCACGGACCGAAACGGGCGTAACGACGGGACCGATGGACGTGACCCCAGTGGCTGTCCGCAGCATGCACCGACAGATGGGCGAATTCGCGTTGGATGCCATCGAAGGCGTTCCGCAGAACGAACGGCATTTCTCGGGCCTCACGCTCGGCATCACACGCGAGGCCTACGAAGAAATCGTGCAGAAAATTGCCGAATTCCGCAAGGAAATCATCGCCATCGCAACGAGAGACACTGCAACAGAAGAGGTTTACCGTCTGAACGTGCAGTTTTTCCCGATGACAAACAAGGGTATCAATAAAAAGGGCTAGGAGGAAACCATGTATTACTCAAAAATCGTCAGGCAGGTTGCCTGCAAAATGGCGCTGCTGCTCGCCTTTATATTCGCAGCATGTTCCGAGGACATAGCTACATCTACACTCGCACATGAAGGCGGCTATACCGAAGAAACTGCATTTCTCGAAAACATCAAGGTGGTCGCGCAGGCAAGACGATTCGAGCCCGTTATCATTGACTCACTCTTCGACTCCTCTGCGACTCGATTGATCAGTTCAGTTTTTCCGGGTTCTATCATAAGAATGTCTGAATTGGATTCCATCACTTTCCAAACAACAGGTGCGGTTTACTATAGTCGCAGTGAAGATTCTACGGGGGTGTTCAGTTTTGATAGCATTTCGCTGAATAGCCCTTATGTTATGCTTGAGCTGTCTTCTCCTTGCTGCACATATAATGAAGCGGAAGAAAAAATTGCTTGGGCAGATGTATGCTACGTGAACGACGTTCATTATATACCATATAGTCTAATCGTTGATTTGCGAGAGTCTAGGAATGTCGGCATCAATGTGGTGACAACAATGGTGACAAAGCGTTTGCTGACTTTGATGAGCCAAGGAACGAGCTTTGAAGACGCCAAAGCGACGGCCGAAAGTGAAATACTCCGTGCTTTGGGCATCTATGGCGTTCCTTACCGCTTTGACAAGATCGTTTCTGATGAAAACCGCACGGAAATTCTAATGGCAGACAATCTAGGCGTTTGGCTTATGACCAATTATACGCAGGTATCTACGTTGCGCATAACGAATTCGTTTGGCGGATCTGGCTCATTTAATGCGGATTCTTCCATAAAGGACTTTCTTGATAAAAACGTGGACAGTTGGATCAAATCAGAATGGATTGACAAAGACGAAAAGGCATCTTTGCAAGACTACATGCAGAACTTCATGGCCGCCATTTATGGCCTTGGTCAGTGCACTGCCGAAAACGAAGGTTACAGCACCACATATCCTTATAGCGAACCTAAAAATTATCCTCTTAGCGAACTTAAAGAGATTGACTTTGTTTGTAAAACGGGAACATGGTCTTATCTAATTCATTATGCCGTCTCTGATAGCGTAGGAGCCGTCTTTGGACAGATGACAGACTCCCGTGATAGCACAAAATACAAGACCGTAACATACAACATTGATGGCAAAACGCAAACCTGGCTTGCCGAAAACCTGAAATATAATTCCGCAGACGGCCTCTATTTTTGGCATGAAGCCATGAACTTGCCCGATTCTATAGCACTGGTTCCCTACGAATCTTGCATCGAAGAACAAAAATATTCATATTGCGACCGCATGCAAGTAGAAAAGAAGTATCTTGACTACGAAAAAATTTGGGCCATAACGGATTCTGTAAAGGCGGCCTCAAAAACCTACCAAGGGATATGCCCTGATGGATGGCATCTTCCCGACGCAAATGAATGGCAAACGTTGCGTGACTATGTGACAGAAAAGCTTAATTTGGACCTGTTAAGATTTGAAGATATTATGGCAATCGCCGGATTCGGAGAATCTGATGCAGAAACCGGGTCGGTATATGCCGTTAAAATCGACAGTACAGTTCATTTTGATCAGAATTTACATATTCCTGTTTATGATCCTAGGATAAGCGCGGTTTTCATCCAAAACACAAGCTGGGCTTATGTCAGCATAGAAAGCGTGGAAGTCCTAACAGGATTTGTAGATAAAAATCCACTTTTTGTCCGTTGCGTCAAGGATTAAATAAAGGAGGAACATCTTATGAATATCGAAAAAATAGTCTTGGCATTCCTGATGCCACTCGCGTTTGTCGCCTGTCTTGAAGACAACAGCTTGGTAACAAACGCCCCTTCGAATGAACCTCCGAACGAATTTTCGAACGAAACGAACGCATCGTCTTCGAGCGAAGAAAATATTCCCGTTTCAAGTTCCAGTTCCCTGATTGACGAACCGGAGACTGTTTATAGGGGGATAGAAATCTATTCTTCAAAAAGGAGCGGCCTCATTAGAATATTCGAATTGGACTCCGTAACTCTGGATACGACGAGATCGGTGGGTCATAGAAACCTTTATTCAACAACACCTCCTGTTGATACTGGTTACATTGTCGACAGTCTTTCTGTGAAAAGCCCATATGTGAAAATAGTACGTACAGATTCATATCCAAGAACTGGTACTTTATACAACATTGTTGATTTACGCCAGTCGAACGCCTTTGCAATAAGCAAGAAGACCACTTTTGAAAGCATCCGCACAGTTCATTTGATGAAGTCGGGAATGAAATTCGCCGATGCAAAGAAACAGGCAAGCAAAGAAATTCTTCAAACATTTGGCACCTATAGCGATTCGTTTGATAAAGACGAAGTAGAGAATATAAAGAATCAAGATTATGCGGGCTATATACATTTCATTGACTGGTTTGTTCAATTCTCGACGGAAGACACCATTGCTACGTATTTTGAAAAATGCGGCAACATTACGTGCGATAAGGAATACCTGAAGAAGCGGTACATAACGGAAGCGGCGGATCTCGTGCGCCTGGGTTTGGCTCCCTTCCTAGGAAATTTCTATGCGCAATTAATCGATGCAGGGACATGCACCGCCGAAAAAGAAGGAGAATCATTTGAAACCGTTCGTTCAACTCAAGTAGCCTTGGGCGTTACGTTAAACTGCCTTTCTGGAGAATGGAGGTTCATGTATAAACAACCCGAACATACCATGGGGACGATGACCGACGAACGCGACGGAAAAACGTACAAGACCGTAACATATAATTTAAACGGCACTACCCAAACATGGATGGCAGAAAACCTAGCATACATCACGGACGGTCCGCAAGTTCCATGCGAAGACGATTCGATTTTTTGCGGATCGTATTTCGTAGAAAGCGCGTTAAATATGGACACCTCCTTGGTATATCCGTCAGTAGAATCTTGCATGGAGTACGAGTATGAGCTGTGCGATTGGTACACAGAAGAAGACTCTATGAGTGTCAGGGAGATCTGCGACCTTTCGTATCGTTTCGATCTAATAAAATCTATACCGCAAGTGGATTCCGTTATGGCAGAGAAAGGAGTTTATCAAGGCATTTGTCCTGATGGATGGCACATTCCAACAATGGAAGAAATAAATACTCTGTTTGATTATCTACTGGAATGGTATAATCCTTTTATTCCCAAGGAAGATAGAGATCTTGAACAAGATGATTTAAGGTATCGGGTAAGAGAGGCATTCTTCATCACGCCTTTGGGGGATCCGATTGGTTTCGGAATGGACCACGAATATGCAGATTTCCTTGTGATAGATGGTAGCTTGCCTGTTCCCTATCACTTCACAACTAATAATTATTTGCCAAATGTCGCTTTTGTCCGCTGTATAAAAGACTAGCACCCCCTTATCCAAAAACACCCCTGACCTGGGGCTAGGAGGAAAAGGAAGACGGGCTTCGGCCCGCCTTCTTTTTTTTGCACCCGGACGATCACGTCGTAGCGTTTTTTATGCGAAAATTATGTTATATATATCACAAAATATCAGTATTTTTACAGAAATTTTATAAATTTGCTGAATTTTAACCAAAAACACATATTTTTTATCACAAAACTATTGACTTTTTAAAATTTCAGGTTTATATTTAAAAATGCAGACGACGCGGATCGCAAAGTCAAGGCGCCGTTTGCTAGGAGGAAACAATGAAAGATGTACTTGAATACACGAGCTACCGCCAGTACATCGCGGACTACTACGCCGAGAAAAAGGCCAAGTCCGCGTTCACCTGGCAGGAGTTCACGCGCGATGCGGGATTCTCTTCGCCGGTATTCCTGAAATACGTGAGCGAGGGCCGCGCCAACCTGAGCGAAGCGACCATCGACCGCGTAGCAGAGGCCATGCACCTCGTCGATTACGAACGGGAATACTTCCGCGAAATGGTCAAGTTCGACCGCGCAAAGACGGACGCCGACAAAAAGGCCGCCTTCAACAAAATGCTTGCGATTGCGGACGCCCACAAGGCAAAGATCCTGGAGGGAGATTCCTTCCGCTACTTCGAGAGCTGGAAAAACCCGGTTCTCCGCGAACTCGCCCCTGCGATGCCCGGCGCGAAGCCGCTCGCTCTTGCCCGCGCATGCCGCCCCGAAATCACGGCCGCCGAGGTGACCGAGTCGCTGAACTTCCTGGTCAAGGCGGGCATGCTGAAGAAAGACGAGAACGGCAATTACGCCCAGACCGACAAATCGATAACGACAGGACCGATGGACGTTACTCCCGTAGCCGTCCGCGGGATGCATCGCCAGATGGGCGAATTCGCACTGGAGGCCATCGAGGGCGTGGAACAGGACAAGCGCCACTTCTCGGGACTTACGCTGGGCATCACGACCGAATCCTTCGACGAGATCGTAGAAGAAATCGACGCTTTCCGCAAGCGCCTCATCGCCATCGCGACAAGGGAAACCACGACAGACGAGGTCTACCGCCTGAACGTGCAGTTCTTCCCGATGACAAACAAAGGTATCAATAAAAAGGGCTAGGAGGACATCATGAAAAAAGAAATTAAAAACACGCTAGTGTATGACTTTATCGGGACGGCATTCTGCCTGGTCATGGCGTTCGTGCTCATCCTGATGTTTTCGGGCTGCTCCAACGACGAAAGCGACCCGTCAGCAATCTCCCTGGGCGGCTCCACGGAAGAGACGCGCATCTACGCCCTGGCAGGCCGCGCCGGCGACGTTTTGCCGAGACTAAGGAAACCGGAAGGTTCTGAAAATCCAGCCGGCTTTATACTTGCCGCAAAAGGAACCATCGTAACCGTTCACGAACTAGATTCCGTAACGTTCGATACAACAGGCATAACCTTCGTGGACACCATCGACAACGATGAAGGTCGCTTTGAATTCAAGGACCTTTCCTTGAACAGCCCGTACGTGCTGATTGAGACACGGGAATTTTACGACTCTATCTATGTGCTAGTCGAAGGCTCCTTATCCGAGGATAGCGCCGTTACCGCATATCGCGATTGGTTCAAGGCCGTCGTTGATTTACGGGAAAAAAGCAAAATTAGCCTCAATCGGTTGACAAACGCCAAGGCCCCGTACTTGTTGAATTACCTTGCCGAAGGCAATTCCTTTGACGAAGCTAGCCAATTGGCAGAACGCGCCGTTCTCGAAAGTCTCGGGATATACGAGGACTTGGGATCCTTTGAAAATCTGAGCGACAGCATTACCGAATTGTCATTTGTCGCCCAACTGTTGTTTAACTTGGCCGTAATTGACACAGTCCCGTTCGATCAGACGCCCAACTTCGATCTTGATCTCTTCCTTGTTTACTCCAATCCAGAGATAACCTCCAAATTTGACGACGCGTCACAAGTGTTCCTCTCGAACTCCAGAAAAGCGAATGGTTATCAAGTCGGCTATTACGCCAGTCAGAACAATCTTGGAGAATGCACCGAGTCTAGGGAAGACGAAGTCCATACATTCAAAAACAATAGAGGTTTTTTTGATGTGGTGTGCCGCTCCAAAAAATGGGTGCCCGGATTCAAAAAGATGGATTACACAAAAGGGACAATGCAAGACCCCCGCGACGGCAAGACATACAAGACGGTTACGTACAACTGGGATGGCGGAGCGCAAACCTGGATGGCCGAGAACCTCGACCTTGTAGACACGACCTCTTCAACCATCGATAGTGCGCTAAAGGTCAATTTGACGGGCAGCATCTTTAACCGCGAAAGGTTGAGCAACGCGGAGATGAGCGAGGTGTACGGTCATGTTTACCCCTGGACGGTCGCCATGAATATCGGAGACAGCGATATAGGAAGAATAGAATTTGACACTTGCGTTGTCTTGGCCAAAAAAAAGGACACAACCATAACCGAATGTGGCGCCGCCACTAGAGACGCTCTTCCCGAATTAACACAAAAAAACTATCAGGGAATATGCCCGGACGGGTGGAGAATCCCGACCTGGGACGATTGGAAAACACTGCTACAAAATATGGGAGCCGTGTATGGGATTGAATATTCCAAGGTGGCAACCGTTCTCTACGACGAGACAGCGACGGGATTTGGACTGTACACCATCATCGAGCCCTCTAACTATATGATGAACGAAATTCACGAACAGTATGGCGATGACATATCCTCATTTTATTATAACATGTCATTTTATAACACAGCGCTCATTTTAGGCATGTACGATTATAACGACTTATTTATTGTAGCGGACACCTCTATGTATTCACTTGGGATCAAGCACAACTGGTTTAGTCTCAACAATGTAGAAGACAACCTTACCTTTGGAAAAGAGAATGAACGCTATGAAGGTACCAATTTCTACATAACAGCGGAAGTCCGCTGCATCAAGAACTAGAATCTCTCTCATAAAACCCCCTTGTTGTGGCTAGGAGGAAAAGGAAGACGGGCTTCGGCCCGCCTTTCTTTTTTTCCATTTTTAGCGAATCGCAGCATCTTCTTATTGTGAAATTTCACTATTTTTATCACAAAATTTAAACAAATGCCTAAATTTCAACAAAAACAGCAATTATTTATTGTGAAAACTATTGACTTTTTAAATTTTTTGATGTATATTAAAAACGAAAACGGCGCGGGGCTCAAAAACCGGGAAGCCGTTTGGTTAGGAGGAAACAATGAAAGATGTACTAGAATACGCAAGCTACCGCCAGTACATCGCGGACTATTACGCCGACAGGAAGGCCAAATCCGCATTTACTTGGCCGGAGTTCGCACAGGCGGCAGGCTTTTCTTCGCCGGTTTACCTTAAATACGTAAGCGAGGGCCGGTTCAACCTGAGCGATGCCGCCGTGGAGCGCGTCGCAAAGGCAATGCACCTGGCAGACTACGAACAGGAATACTTTGCCGAGATGGTCCAGTTCGACCATGCGAAAAAGGACGCCGACAAAAAAACAATCTTCAGAAGAATGCTTTCGATCGCCGAGGCACACAAGGCCATAATCCTGGAAGGCGACTCCTTCCGCTTTTTCGAGAACTGGAAGAACCCGGTGATCCGCGAACTGGCACCCTCGATGCCGGGCGCAAAACCGCTCGCGCTCGCAAAGGCGTGCCGCCCAGAAATCACGGCGGCCGAAGTCAGCGACACGCTGAAGTTCCTTGTCAAGGCGGGCCTGCTCAAGAAGGACGACGCCGGCAACTACGTCCAGACGGAAAAATCCGTGACGACCGGCTCCATGGACGTAACCCCCGTGGCCGTCCGCGGGATGCACCGCCAGATGGGCGAGTTCGCGCTCGACGCGATCGAGGGCGTCCCGCAGGACAAACGCCATTTTTCGGGCATCACGCTCGGCATCACGCACGAAGCCTACGAGGAAATCGTGGAGGAAATCGCCGAGTGCCGCAAGCGCATCATCGCCATCGCAACAAAGAGCGCTGCGACAGACGAGGTCTACCGCCTGAACATGCAGCTCTTCCCGATGACAAACAAGAATTCAAACAAAAAGGGTTAGGAGGATACCATGAATTACTCAAAAATAGCCAAGCAAATGGTTTGCAAGACGGCGGTATTGCTCGCCTTGACTCTCGTCGCATGTTTCGAAGACAGCAGGTCGATTGCCGACGGAGGCACTGCAGAAGAAAGGGGGCTCCAGGCAAACAACGAGGTCCCTTGCGACACCGCATGCAATACAAAGGCCAACAATTTCAGCATTTCCGGAAGGGCGATGCGAACAGAAGTTCCTTCCCCGGAATCCACTATTCCCAATTCGTACGAAGCCACCTCGACCATGCAAGGCTCCTTTGTTCCATATGGTTCCGTTTTAAGATTGTCCGAGCTGGATTCGGTCACGCTGGACACAACGGGAGTATTCTATTACACCCGCTGTACGGACACAACGGGACAGTTCAGCTTCGACAGCGTCTCGTTGAACAGCCCCTATGTATTGATTGAGCTCTTGCCCTATACCTACAACGATGATGAATGGGAACTCAACAAGAACGGGAAACTAAAGGATTTCTCCGACTCACTCCTCTACTACGGAATCGATTTCTCACGCGATCCCATCAACAACAACTACAGTGCAATCGTTGACTTGCGCACGACAAACGACATCGGGCTCAACATAATGACCCGCCTAGAGGCATCCCGCATAAAGCATCTTGTTAAAAACGGAACCGATTTCGCAACGGCAAAACAGCAAGCCGACAAAGAGGTCTTGGAAGCCTTGGGCATCTACAATGCGACCTTCGAATTCGACAAAAGCGATTTCGCCCAAGACACCAACAATTTCTTTATAGCGCTTACAGTTTATCATTCACTTTTCTCTTCTACTTCGATCTATTCCATAGCGCCCGACTACACAGCGCGAGCAGTCAACGCCTTTGGCGAAGCGGGATTGTTTACAGCAGACGATTCGGTCAAGGCAGCCTTATTAATGCGGCTTAAGCGTTGGATCACTTTTGACTCCGAGTATGCAAGCAACAACGAGAACACCTTCATGATCGGATACTTCGCAGCAACCATCGGTTTGGGAGAATGTACAGCGGCACGCGAAGGCGATACAGTAGTAACAGAAGGCAACCAGGACCAATACCTGAACCTCGTTTGCCGATCGGGAGCATGGGTGGCAGAACCCGGACGATACAAAATACTCGAGAGAGTCAGTTTCGAAACCGGGACCATGACGGACGACCGCGACGGGAAAACATACAAGACGGTCACATACGACATCGAAGGGACTCCGTATACATGGATAGCCGAGAACCTGACTTACAGCAGCGATTCCATCCAACCAGAAATCGGCATCGACTCCTCTGTATACAGGGCTTTCTATGGTTCTGGCTTTAGTAACGAAAGTGATTTTATAAAGTTCAAGAATTCCCTCGATTCTACATATTGGAATAACTTCGCGCGGTATGCAGAACAAGAGGTGATTGGCGCCGACACCATCGTCATGGAAAGCGACCACTTCCAGGGCATTTGCCCCAGCGGGTATCACATCCCGACTCACAGGGAATGGTCACGCCTGCTGTACTTTACAGAATACGCTTCAGGATATTGCCCAGATTACCCAGGCTGTCAGGAATTCAAGGAAAATGACGGATTCGGATGGTACGCCTCGAGATATCTGCCTCAAATTGGATTTGGCGAAATCACTCTTGAAGCATTCGCAATCCTCGAACAAGGTGATGATGGAACCTGGTCAACACAGGCCCTCATGATGGCGAATTGGAAACCGAACTTACTGCCGACAAAGCAGATACCCAAATTCCTGTCCGTCCGCTGTGTAATGGACTAAACCTTTATCATCCCAAGGGTAGGAGAAAGAGCCGGCCGCAAGGCCGGGAAAGGGTCGCGATTCCAGGGTCGCGGCCCCTTTTTGCGCGATACAAACAACCCCGACAAACGTAAACAAACTTATACATTTAAATAAGGACAAACTATTCCTTTTTATTCCCTTCTGTTGTATATTACAATTATGTTACACAAAACCCCCTGGAGGCACTATGGGTTTCTTAGACGCTTGCAAATCGTTCGCCAAATCGGTGAAAAATACAATAACCGACTACATCAAACATCCAGATACTAGAAATAACGAAATCAAGGTTAACGACATCAAAATCATCGACCGCTTTATATTCGATCCCGTGGACCAAGGAGACACAATCGAGCTGAAGGCGAATGCCCATATCCAACTGGACATAACACGCACAGCCCAAAACATCGACACAAAGCCCAAGAAAGCCATATTGGATGTCTTTTTCAAGAAGGGCTTCAAAACAAATGGGGCGTCTGCCCCAGAGAAATTTAGGGGCATTATACTTCCCTACATTGCAATGGATGATGAGGACGCGCACAAATACAACGCCGCAGCCTTCACCCATGATGGCCTATACGCATGGGAGGGTGTGATTGAAGAATACGGCATGAAAAGTGTCGAAGAGAACAAGGATTGGCACACGCTTACAAGAAGCGAATGCGACGACATCCTTCGCGGAGTATGGCGAGAATCCCACTTTGTTGGACGATTTGCGGCATCCGCCGGAGATCTCGGAGTTATGTTAGCCGCAGGCGGTCCCGATCACTGGGGACACGACGACCTCAAATGCAAGCCGTTCTTCTCGGCAAAAATCAAGTATCTAAACTAGCAACAGCCTAGAAATCCAGCTTTTGTTCATCGTGGGCTCTCGAAAGGAAGAGCTCACGTTTTTTTATGCGCGCCGGAATCAGGAAAAGCGTGGCACGCCAGTAGCGCAGCTCCTTGAACAGTACGTTCACCGGGTCGAAGGGGAACCAGCGCAACATGCGCAGCCTGTCGTTGAACCAGCGCGGCACTCCCCTCAGCTTGGACTCCTTGCTGTACTGTCCGAAATTCCCGCCCTGCATTACCTGGCGGAGTAGCCAGCGTCCGCGCCATTCGTCGGGACGGCACAGCATCAGGCTTTCGTCCAGCCCGAACACGTGACCGAGCAGCCACATCACGCCGCCACAGGCCCGCATCATCGAAAGGCGCTTCATGACCGCGACGGCTTCGGCGCGCTCTGTATCGGTGGAGTGGAGCAGCAGTTCATAGTAGTCCATGTACTGCCGCAACCCGAGTCCCTTGCTAAAGAAGTGCTGCTGCAAGTGCGCAAGCTGCATCAACAGCGCAAACTGGATGGTCGGGGAATAGAAGCCCTCGGGAACCAGTACCGAATGCTGCACCTCGTCCAGCAAGAATGCCTTCAGTTCCTTGTCCCTGAAAGGTATCCCCGAAATCGTGTAATGAATCTCGACTGGAATCCCGCCCTCGCCGAGCATCTCAACATGGTGGAAAAAGCTTCTCAGGTTCTTGTCGTCAGAAATCAGGCCATGTTCCTTGAGGAAGTCCACCACGCCCTTGAACCCGCCGGGAATCCAGATGTCGATATCCCCTGCCTGGCGCGCCAGCGGGTTGGGATAAAGCCGCGCATTCGCCTGGCCCTTGAGGATAACGCTGCGGCGGCCGTGATCTCCGAACAGGCGCGTAATGCGCGCGGCCTCGCGGTACATCTTCTCGTTCATGCCCCGGATGGACTCGGCGACGCAGGACCAGCGCAATGTCAGATCTTTAGGCGGACGCTTCTCCTTGGGCAGCTTGACAATACCGTCATAGACGATACCCAAGACAGACTGCTGCTTCGCCATGACATACAGTTTCTGCCATTCCTCGTCGCTCAGGGTAAACAAAAAATCCTGCGAGGCTCCGAGAGCCACCTGCAGGATCTTATAGAATGGTTCGACTAGCGAACGCATACCCTAGCCTTTGGAGTTGGACACTCCTTGGATATTGAGGCCGAGTTCGTCGCAATATTCAGCATCGCATTCCTCTTCGCCGCTCCCACTCAACAGGCAAGCCTGATGCTTGAGATCAATCAGTTCCATTTTCGGTGCAAGATATTCTTTCTTCTTCATTCTTCTGCCCCCTCAAATTAACGAATTTTTCTCTTGTTGTCAAGGAACATGCCCCAGTTTGCGGGCTTCTCGCCGACTGTACGGCCCTTGAGGTCGAAACGGCGGTCGTCCATCTTGATTTCGCCGGTGAAGGTGTTCAGCTTGCCGATGGAAAGGGTGCTGTCGCTGTCCAAGAGGCGGACTTCGATGGTTTCGGGGAGTTCAATGTCTTCGGCGGCAGACGCCTTGTACAAACCGCGGCTACCATCCCTATAACGCAGGTATGCGCGCAGAGGCGGGAGATAGGCGCCAGAGCCGATTTTGACAAACTTTCCCGCATCTACATTCTTTTTTTCCTTGGCGGCATAGCCGTAGACACGGCTGATTTCCGAATCGCCGGCTTCCCATTTCTTGTACTTGTATGTCCCCGCGAAAACAAAACCGGTCTGGTTACCCGTCGCAGAGTTGTACAACCACTTTTCGAGAACCTGATCCCTGGCAGTAGCCTGGAAATTTTTCGAGGTCGAAACGAACGAGATCTCCATAAGGTCCGCGCAACCCTTGGCTTTCGTATTGGCAATCATGAGGAACGGGGTGTGCTTGCTGAGATTGCCCATGGTATTCTTGCCGACAGCTTCCCATTGCCCCCTGGAATTGTTGAAGTCGGCAATTTCGTAGACAGTCACACAATTGCCGGTATACTTTTTATCAGTCTTGACATCCACCGGGAGCACAATCGTGGAATTTGCCTTGAGCGGCGTATCGCGTTCAATAGTCACTACCATGGAATCCGCAGCCTTGTCACGGAGGCATTTGGCAGCGGTTTCATTAAAAACGACCTTGGCGCTGTCCTTGGCAAAGGATTCCAGGTACAGCGTGTTGTTGGATTTATAATAGGCACCGCCAGTGAAGGAGCATGTCGGGTTTCCACTCGGGCGTCCAGCCCATACGGCAGTTGCCGAAAGCACCAGCGAAACGACAAAAACGGCTTTCGCCAGATAAGAATATCCTTGGTTCATTTTCCACCCTTTTTTCTTTTGTTCGCAAATTTAAAAAAAGGGTTTATATATTAATAATCCAATTTAACGTTTTAAATCTTACGTTTTTCGTCGAAAATGTAAAAGCATTTCACAAAGTAATAATAAAAAAAGATTTCCGGTCAATATTGCAAACAACATAATAAAATCAATTCAAAACAGGAACATTTGTATTTTGCGACATGTTTGTTAATTATGTAATCAAATAATATCATACTGATACAGAATCACGGGTATCCTGCATATAAAAAGCCCGACCAAAGGGTCGAGCTTCTTTCATTTCGTTTTCAATGCGATCCTGACGGATGCATTTTCCATTCTTGGCACTATTGACGTTACAGCGCTTTTACATATCTGAGCAATCTGTCAGCCCCATTTCGTCAAGCGTCATCCACTTCCGGCGCTCAGAGTTGTAGAAATATTCCTTGCCGCCGTATTTACAGGGATTATCACAAGACGAACCTTCGAAAGCAGCCGGATCTCCATTCAGGACAGTGCAAATATTATTGATTTCGGTTTCTCTTACGCAACCGGTATAGTTCGCTGAGTCACTATGGAAAATGGTGTAGACTTGCGGGGCATCGAACCCATCCATGCTTACACCATTTAGCATTACCACATAGCCATCTTCCCGTCTAACGAGTTCTGAATTGTAGGTGAGATTATAATAGCCACCGACCAGATCGTTGCACAGCGACCACGCCTCTATGCATTCCGTCCCTTCTTCCTCCCATTTATGATTCACATAAGTCATCACCACGCGTTTCGTGTGGACGGGATCATCGATAGCGGCATAACCACTGACCGACTCTTGACAGTATTCTCTCTGGGACTTGCAGATTTCACCCTCGCCAAATTCAATCCATTCGCTTGTCCTCTGGCTGTAATAGTATGTCTTTCCAGCGAAAACACAGGGATAATCACATGGTTCGTTATAGTCCGCATCCCATGCAAGATTTCGCCCAGGAGTGGCGATATTCGGGCAGTCCTCATTGGCGTCAAACATGTTCCAAGCGTAGGATCTGGTCGGAGTCCAGACTTCCTCGCAGAAGTAATTATTTCCGTCAAATACGACGATCGAATCCTTGGTGCTGGAATTGCAGGCCTTATTCAATTTGATATCAAGGTCATCCGCTTCGGACCAACGACAATTGCTATAGATACGGTTTACCAACACAGTATCACCGCTCTCCGTTTCTACATCGACATAATCGCAATCGCACTTGAAAGAGTTCTTGCCCGTCGTCATGGACTTTTCCCATTCATATTCGTCCACCTTGTAAACCGAAGAAGGATTCTTCAGAGTTTCAGAGCACACCCCATGCTCGGCTTCGACGGGCTGCGCCTTGATCCACTTGCCCACGCCATCATCATCAAGCTTGCACGCAACATAATCCTGTTGCCCTGGCGCCACATAGATTGCACCCACTTTATTCACGTTATTCCCGTTAGCCTTATCGCATTTGCCCAACTGCATGCTGGCAAGAGTGTCTATATAATTACGATATAACGGGACAAAAGATTTTCCCAAGGTATCACACCTATAGAAAAATACATGACCAGGAGCGGAGTACAATGTATCCTTTGTACCGGCATTGCACTGTTTCCCGATGGCATACTCCTCATAAGCAACAGAATCTGCGCTAATATTGCCACTGGAATCAGCAACGCAGCGGAAATACTGAACGTAGCCTTTTCCCCCGATTCCAGATACATAAGACCCGACCTGTTCACCCTTGCAAAGAGCCTTTTTCAAATCGTAAGACCTGGCCCAAGATTGCCCGTTACACTCCATAACGATTGACTCGCCAAGGGAATCCATCATAAAGTACTGGCCCGAGGTCGAATCATTGCATTTGCCAGCAAGAGCACTTACAATCTCATTGACCTCCTCTTCCGACCTGCCAAAATTCCTTAAAGGTTCCCAAAGTTCCATTCTTCCTTTGCACCTGAAGTACTTGAAAAAGCCTCCTGTAACCGTAGTCTCGTAAATACCATTCCGTTTCGAGTCGCAAGCAGGCAGTTCGTAAGCATCAATCAAGCCTTTCTGGTTTATTTTGTATTCTGCTCCATCATTTTCACCTTTCATCAAGAAAAAGTCTACAAAGAACACCGGATATTCTGCCATAGATGTAGAACTGAAGGGAAGCGGCTCTTCAATCGCTTTCTTGAAGTTGCCTTCCTTACCGAAAAGTTCCCTATAATCGAAATAAACCCTGTTGTAATCAAAGACATAAGAATAATAACGTTCGTAATTCATAAGCAGCATGGGCCAAGCTGTTGCTACATACTTTTCATTATGTTCAACCGAATCCGACATGTGGAAATCGACAGCGGCCAAATCCTTACCGAGGCCTAGAGCCTCCGTAATTTCGTCGTTTGCCTGCTTACTCGCACTGGCGAAGTTTGTCTCACCATTCTTCATGAGAGTCTCAATGCGGGCGGCCTTGTAGTCACTAATAAAATCAATGACAATGGTATCGCCAGCATCCATATCGACAAAGGCCATGAACACCATATCGGAAAACCCGCTTCCGCGAGCAAGACTTACACGGAATTGGGCGTACGAATTCATCATGTTCGTCACATCGATTTGGCCCTCAAGGAAATGCACGGACATTTTCGATATTCCCATACTAGGCTCATCATAAATGGTCAATTCCTTCTTTTTCGAAAGTTGCATTTCCGAGACGAAGTTCTTCCCAGTCCTTTCGAAGTTGGAATCGACTTCCATCACAGTCAGCTCAGCCGTAGTGCTAAATCCAAGCTCTGATAATTGAGCGCCAGAACTATACGTGAATCTCAGCATGACGGTCTTTTTGTAATGCTTGGTCAGGTTCTTATTCGGGACCAGCGTCGGCAACTGGATGACGCTCATGCCCGAGCCGCAAGCAATCTGCACGTTGATGAGGGACTCCTTCGTATCGGTCCAGCTCGAGTCGACGCGACAAGCAAGGGAATCAACCACTTCGCCGGTCACCTTCTTGGAAATGACCTTGGAGAGACTATCGACGTTCACTTCCTTGGCGTCCTTGCCGGCGTCACCCTTCTGACCGTTCTTGCCGTCAGCACCGTTCTTGCCGTTCTTGCCGTTCTTGCCGTCAGCACCCTTTTGACCGTTCTCACCGTCGGTACCGTTCTGGACAGTACCGATGGTCTTGCCATCGCATATGATCTTGTAGCCGGTGGAATCCTTTAGGGGCTCGGACTTGCATCGAAGGTCCACTGCTTCGGAGGCGTTGACCACGGACCACTCGCCATCGTTACAGACGTAAAGGACGCTCGTCGGCTTCACAAGAGTCATTTCGCCTTCGTTGTCATTGTTACAAGAAGCGCTATCGAGGGATTCCACGATAGCATACCCATCATTGTGAACGTTAGTAACGTCATCGCCGCAAGCAGCGAAGAAAATCGCCAGCATGCTGGCGACAGAGCCGGATAGAATTAGCTTTTTCATCTTTCTCCTTTTTTATGGTTTTTCCATACAAACTTAGTAAATAAAAATAAACAGAATAGAAAACGGACAAAATTCTTACAAAAAAAATAGCCGTGGCCCTCATGAGCCGCAGCTATCTTTTGCGAGATCGATTATCGCAGGATGGATACCAGAAGGATTACCTTCCTCCCAGCTTGCCTTCCAATTTGATATTCTCCTTGACATCCAGTTTGGCGTCCGCCTTAAGATTCTCTCTGGCATTCAACACGGTCATTCCTCCACTAGGATTGACAGTAGGTCTGACAATGTGCGGCGGATCAGTCACGATACCCGGGTTTCCAATAGGACGCGGACCACCAGTGGAACCATCGACAGCGCCCTTTATGCCGCCTTTCACCTGCTTCACGTCACGATTCGCAGTGGCCTTCTGAATGTTGATTTTTGCATTATCCATTTTTTTCTCCTTGTGTTTGTTGGGGTTGGTTTAGAGAACATCTTCCGCCTTGCCCTCTCTTTGGAGCTTGGCGGCAAATTCGTCGCATATAGAGCATAGGATACGTTCGTGGGTGCACACCTCCGGCGAAACACCGAATACGCTTCCTGTAGTATAGAAGGACGTGCAGCCGCATTCATGGGCGGAGCACCTGTGCATGATTCCGCAACCCTCGCACTCCTTCTTGTCGGTTTCGAGGAACCTATAGACTTCCTGTGCCGCAGGGCTGTCATAGACATGGTCTTCCTTGTCCAGGACATTTCCCAAAAGGTACGGGGCATTCTCCTTGCTGGAGATGAACCTGCTGCAAGGGAAAACGTTCCCGTTCGTCGCAAATCCGATCGTGCCCTTGAGAATGTCGCACGAGCAATTCTTTTTCTTGAGGTTCAGCACATGGTACAATATGTGGTCCTGGATAATCTGAATGTAAAAGTCGCTCTTTTCCTTCTTGAGATTGTACCAGAGTTCTGCAAGCTTGCGGTACTCCACCGCCAGCGCATCCATTTCATCGACAGTCCAGTGGCCATCGAAGTCGACCAGGTTCTGGACCTGCGTAAATCCCTGGTCCTTGAGCCACAATACAGAATCCGTAAGGCCGGCAATGTTGTGCCGCGTCGTCACGGAAAGCGGGAAGGCGCTCATCTTGACCAAGGCCGGGATAAACGGGGCGATGGCCTCGAAACTCCCCCTGCCATCGACAGTACGTCTCGATATGTCGTGACGCGAGGCGGGACCATCTAGGGACAGATAAATAAAAAAGTTTTCCTTCTCAAAGAATTCCAGGATTTCATCGTTGAGAAGCGTACCGTTCGTATTGACACCAAATTTCAGGCGGAAATCATCGGGAAGCTCGGAACGGCGACGTTGCACCAAGTCCTTAAGATAAGCAGTCCCCTTGCGGATGGCGTCAAAGCGCAAGAGCGGCTCTCCGCCAAAAAAGGTAACGGCAATAAGTTTCTGCTTAAACTCAATCGTCTTTTCCAACGTATAACGCAAGCATGCTTCCATCACCTCGTCACTCATAACGGCACAGCGTTCTTCATGACTCTTCTTATAATAGCAATAGCCACACCTAAGGTTACAATTTTCAGTCAGACTTAATAAAATTCTCATACTTTTCTCTCGTACAAGCTATATATATAAAATAAAGTAAAAGAAAACAAAGTAAAATAATTATTACATACAAGGTCATAGACCCGAGGTTCAAGGCTCGGGGCTCGAGAAATGACCGCCAAGGAAAAAAAAGGCGCCGCACATGCTGTGCGGCGACCCATTTTCTTGAGGCTTACTTTATTGTAACCTTAATCCTTTTTCGACTTGCAGGAGCATCCTCCGTTCTCGCAGGGGCAATGGTAGCAGTCACCGGTCTCGGTATAGTCCTTGCCGCTCCAGCAGTACGTACAGAGCTGGTCTTCCGGGAGTCCGATAGCGTGAATCAAGTCATCGATGCGCTGGAAAGCAAGCGTGGTCAGGTTCAGGTTCTTGCGGATGTACTCCACCATTCCCTTGTACGCTTCGCTGTTCGGGTCGGTGTACTTTTCGATATCAGCGTTCTCGCCTTCCATCTCGCGGATGTAGCGGCGCGTAATCAGGTCGTACACGCTCTTGGAACGGGAGAAGTTGATGAACTTGCAAGGATAGACAAGCGGAGGACAGGCAATGCGCATGTGGGTTTCCTTGCAGCCCAGGGAATAGAGCTTCTGGGCCTGCTTGCCGAGCTGGGTGCCGCGAACGATGGAGTCGTCGCAGAACACGAGACGGCGGTCCTTGATGAGTCCCGGGACGGGAATGAGCTTCATCGAGGCTACATGTTCACGCTGGCGCTGATCCTGCGGCATGAACGAGCGTGCCCACGTGGGAGTGTACTTGACATAGGGGCGGGCGAACTTGACGCCGGCCTCGTGCGCATAGCCCAGGGCGTGCGACGTGCCCGAGTCGGGAATACCGCAGGCGGCGTCGGCTTCCGTCGGGGTACGCTTGGCAAGCGCGGAACCGCACCTGTAGCGCGTCATCTCGACATTGCGGCCTTCGTAGCTGGAGGCCGGATAGCCGTAATAGACCCAGAGGAAGGAGCATATCGCCATTTTCTTGCCGGGTTCGGCGAGCGTGGTCACGGAATCCGGGGTGATTTCGACAATCTCGCCGGGACCAAGGTCGCGTACGTATTCGTAGCCAAGGTTGTAGAGCGCGCAGCTTTCCTGCACGACAATCATCGAGCCTTCTTTCTTACCCAGGATAATGGGAGTGCGGCCCCATTTGTCGCGGCTCGCATAGAACTTGCCCTTGCTGTCCATGAGGAGCACCGAGCAGCTGCCCTTGACCTTCTCGTGCACGTACTTGAGGCCATCGACAACCGAGTCCTGCGTAGCGATGAGCGCGGAAACGACTTCCGTCGGGCCGACCATGCCGCTTGTCGTCGAATACTGGAGCTGCATGCAGTTGTTGCGGAAGAGTTCGTCCTTGAGTTCCTCGATGTTCGTCAAGAGACCAACAGTGACAATCGCGAAGGTCCCGAGCTTGGACGTCATGACAAGCGGCTGCGGGTCGGTGTCGGAGATGACGCCGAGACCGACCGAACCGGAAAAGGCGGACAGGTCATGTTCAAACTTGCTGCGGAACGGGGTGTTCTGAATGTTGTGGATCGAGCGGTGGAAAACTCCGTCCGATTTCAGGACGGCCATGCCGCCACGATGCGTTCCGAGATGTGAATGATAATCGGTTCCGTAAAAAAGGTCGCAGACGCAATCGCCCTTTGATACAACACCGCAAAAGCCGCCCATAAAGACTCCTTGGCAAAAAGAAAAACCGTTTTTGCCAAAGTTAGAAATTTTAGACGATTTCCGTAAAGCGGTCGACCTCGGTCCCGTCGGCAAGCGTCACCTTGCTTTCGAAATCCGCCCGGTCGCGCACCCAGACCGTCCCCTTCGGGTGGTCGGGTGTTTCGTATTCGCTGCGGTAAATGACCAGGGGCTTGACCGTCTCGCAGTCCAGCGCATCCGCCATGACGACGGTGTAGACCATCGTCTCCTTCTTGTAGTGGCGGTATACGTGACCGGCAATCGCCCTGGACATCCTGCGATCCGGAAAACCTTAGCGGGCGTTCACCGCGTGGACGCTCTGGCCGACGCGGAGCATGTAGTTACCCGAATGCGGCAGGGTGATGGTCATGTCCGGGGTGTAGGCAACACCGCTCGAGATCATGCGGCCGTGGACATCGAACAAGGCGTAAGCGGCACCGACGCGGGCACCGGAGACCTGGACCTGACGACCGACGGTAGCGACACTGAGCTGCGGCACCAGGGAGGACACGTGAATGGCGTTCTCGCCGCCCTTGTCTCCGCTCTTGCTGCTAGAGCTATTCTTGCCGGACTTACCGGAAGAGCTGGACTTGCCGCTATCATCGCCAGCGCTGGAACTGCTGGAGTTTGCACCAGGCTTCGCCTGCGGATGGACGATTATTTTCACGTCGTTGCCAGGCATCTTGAACGTGAGGGTCGTCTTCGCGCCGTTATCTTTCTGGCTGAGACTGGCAAGGCCCTCGGCTTCCAGAGAGAATCCGGAATATCCCGAAACAAGGGTGATTGTCACCTTTATTTCTTCGCCCAGCTTGGCGGTCTCCGGAGATACGCACTTGAGATCGCCGCAACCCGTCACGGTTATCTTGTACTCGGCAACCTTGTACGTCGCCTTCACAGTCACGTCGGATGCAGGCATCTTGAACTTGTAATCAGAGCCGTCCTTAGTCAATTTCACATTCTTGCCAGCCTTGGTCTTGACCGACAGGGATTCCATCGCATAGCCCGGCTCGGGATCCACGCGAAGCGTAATTTCGTTCCCTTCCATGGTGGCGTTCGGATACTGCTTCGAGAACGAGCCCCCCATAAAAATGGAACCGCTATCGCTCTTAACGATATTGACATAATACAGGCCGTTATCTTCTTCGTCGGACGAGCCTGTGGCGCTGCTGCTAGAGGTTCCTTCCCCGCCGATACTGCTGGAAGATCCATCCTGCGAGCCTTCCGGATTCCCGGAAGAAGAAGACGAGGCAGAAGCCACCTTCTTGAAGCCGGCCATAATCACCGTGTCAAAACCGGGGACATTGTACGTGTAGACGCCATTACTCCCGGAGGTCTTCACCGTCACCGATTCATCACCGCTCTTAACCACCTTCACAAAATCTATCTGGTAGTTTTCGGCAGGCGTCACGGAGAACTCGACTTTAGAACCGTATTCCCGAAGAGGATCGCCGCTATACGACACAGAGCCATTGGCCTCGCCGCCATTGAGACTGACCCTGTATTGCTGCTTCTGGGACGTCATCGTAAAGGAAACGTCGTTCGACGGCATCTTGAATACGTAGATTGTCGTGTCTTTGTTGTCCACCTTGGAACAGATATCACTGTTGACAATCCCATCCATACTCAAGCTAGAAGGCCAGTGGCTTTCGGTGCCCAGAATCTTGATAGTCACCGAGTCACCGACATTTGCAGAATCCGGAGCGGAACAGTTCAGGTTTTCGCATCCGTTGAGGGCAATCTTGAAACGGGTCGGTTTGACCATCAGGCTTTCCGCAACGGTAAAGGTCACGTCATGGCCAGGCATGGCGAACGAGTATATGTAATCTTCGCCCTGATGGCTTGTTGAGATGAGGCTGTCAGCAAGTCCTCTCACACCCATCTTATAACCACCCTTCAAGGTGGAAGGCATGGTAATGGTGACGGTCACCTGGCTTCCGAATTCATGCACGGAAGCCTCGGGGCAAGTCAGCAGGGTGCAGCCGTTGACAGCGACATTGTAGGAACCCTTCTTGAACGCCCCCGAGAGGGTCACGTCAGACATAGGCATTATAAAGCTGAAGTAGTTGGTAGAATCTTCTTGTAATGAAACTTTTTTTGTAGTATCATCCGTTTGGAAAGCTCTTGCCTGGTCCAAAACATACCCTGTAACCGGCGCATAATGCACCACGACCTGTTCGCCGGCATACACCGTTGTATCTGAAGCAAACCCGTTTCCAAAGAATTGAATTGTCCCGTTCGGGACGTTAGCAGCTTCCACTTTGAAAGTGCTTTTTACCGCAAAAGCCGCACTACACACGGCCAACAATACAAGAGCAAATTTCCTTATCATATTTGTCTCCTTTTCCTTAACATGCCATTAATATAGCTAATTGCGGCCCCGCAAAACACCCAGCCAGCCATAGTCTTTTGGATGCTCTACGAATTTTGCGGAATTTTGCGCATATAGCGTAAAAAACTCATCCAGGGACATCCAGACGAAATCGTCCACCTCGCCCGGCTGCGGTACCAGACGGGAGGCTTCCTCGTCGGTAGCGAACGTCCGGTACGTATCATAATACTCGTTGTCAAGATATGTCCCGCCATTCAATACGCATTCGTGGGTCGCCTCGAAAAGGTACTCGAGATCCTCGGGGGACTTGACCAGGCCCAGTTCCTCGCGGAGTTCGCGGATGGCGGCGTTCTTGCTGGAATCGCCCGCCGAGATATGCCCGGCACAGCTAGTATCGAGCAGGTTCGGGTTGTTTTCCTTGAGGTGGCTGCGCAGCTGGAACAGGACCTTGCCTTCGCTGTTGAAAACCCAGATGTGTACGGTACGGTGCCAGAGGCCTTCGGCATGTACGCGGGTGCGGCCGCAGGAATAGCCCGCGGGGGTACCGTCCGGATTCAGGATATCTATCTGTTCTTCCATACTAAACCTCCGCGACAAATATAGGTTAATCGGGCACGGCGGCATTATCTATCTTTATACCATGATATTCGATAGAGACGTATTGACAGGACTCCTGCGGAAAGCGGAGCAGGAAGGCGTGTTCCACAAGGCGGTGGCCGGGTTCATACTGCCCGACGGGAGCCGCGAGATTCTCGCGCTCAACACGCCCGAAGATACCGTCTTCGACATTGCGAGCCTTACCAAGGTGTGCCCCACGTCGACACTTGCCCTGTGCTATATCCTGGAAGGCCGCCTCTCTATCGACGCGAAAGTCGCCGACTACATCCCGGAATTACAGACAAACTACCGTGACGATGTCCGGGTATTCCACCTGCTCACGCACAGCCTCGACTACCGCGTGCCGATGAAGACGCTTAGGACGCTCAGCCCCGAGGGAATCCTGAACGCGCTGTACACGTACCAGTTCGAAAAGGCGCCCGGCGAAGATTTCAACTACGGGAACCCGGCAAGCGTGCTCCTGGGAATCATACTGCAGCGGCTGGCGGGCGCGGACCTGCAGCAGCAGGGCCGGGAGCGGTTCTTTGAACCGCTCGGCATGAAGCGCAGCGGCTGGGACCCGCTCACGCGCGACTGGAACCCCGTCGCGAAGGGGGAAATCGCTCCCACCGAGATCTGCAGCTTCAGGGCCCGCGAAATCCAGGGCGAAATCCACGACGAGAGCGCCTGGGTGCTGCGCCAGCTGTTCCCGGTCGGCAGCGCCGGCATGTTCAGCTGCGTGCCCGACCTGCTCCAGTTCGTGCAGATGGTGCTGAACGACGGGACGGCCACGACATCCGACGGCAAGGCCATACAGGTCGCGCCGAAGGGTATTCTTAAAATGGTCAGCGAGAACGCCTTTGCCCGCGAAGATGCAGCAAGGTTCATGCCCGCGGGCGCCACCGCCGCAGAAGGCGCCTGCACAGCCTTGGGCTGGGAACTTGCCCAGGGCAAGTTCATGGGGTCGCGCGTGTCGCCCCGTGCCTTCGGCAAGACGGGCTTCACCGGCGCAAGCATCGTCGCCGACCCCATCGCAGGCGCCGCAGCCGTATTGCTGAGCGACTTCACCTACCCGCACCGCGAACCAAACGCCGACCGCATACACGCCTTCCGCGCAAGCCTCGCCGACGCGTTCTTCGGGAATCTCCGGGCATAAAAGAAACCCGGGACAAAGCCCCGGGCATCCTAAAATTCCCCTCGGTCGAGCCTAGCGGCCGGAATTCTTGCGCATCATTTCCTTGCGCTGCTCTTCGGCAAAGAGCTTCGCCATCTCGATGCGGTTGTTTTCCTGTTCCTTCTTCTTGGTCTCTTCCTTGCAGTTCACGCACTTGGTCGCCGTCGGGACCGCGATGAGGCGGGCCTTCGGGATGAGTTCCTGGCAAACCTTGCACACGCCGAAAGTGCCCTTGCGGATACGGGTGAGCGCTTCCTCGAGGTACACGAGGTACTTGCCTTCGCGGGCGGCAAGCGAGAAGTTCGTCTCGAGGGAGTTATAATCCGTCGCGGAATCGGCACTGTCGGAATCCGCACCGTCGCCGGCCTGGGCCTTCTGCCCCTGGAACACGTTGGCCTTTTCGGACTCGCTCTGGGCAGTCACCAACTGGCGGCGCTTTTCCAGCAGCATCTCCTCAAAAAACTTGAGATCGGCATCGCTCATTCTTGCGGGTTTCTTCTCGGCCATAATATGTACTCCTTCTAGTAGAGTGGGACGCGTTGCACCTGGAGTGCTCGTTGTCGTTGTAATCTATCCTTTTTGTTTACAAAAAGCAACAGCAAATGTTAAAAAATATCCACATTCAGTTTGAGGCCCTGCTTCTTCAAGTCCTCGATTAGGGCGTCAATATCGGCCGCCGTACGGTCCAATTCCTGCGACAACTTGCCTTTTTCGGCTAAAAACAGCCCAACCGAGTTGTCGTCGGCCTCGATTTTCTTCGCAAGTTCGTCCGCAGCACCCTGGAGGGATTTTGTCTTCTCGATGAGATTCTTGACTCGCGGGAGCATCGGTTTCGCCTTCTCGGCCATGTCGTCGCCCTTGGTCGCAACCTCGTCCAGGTCGGTTTTCACCTTGGTAAGAATGTCGCTGCAGTCGCCCATAAGGCTGTCGAAACTGGACCTCCACCCCTTGATTCGCGAGGCAACGGTGAAAGCAAGGCGGTTCGCCTTCCTGCCCACGCGCATGATCTGCTCGTCCATCGGCTGGATGACGGTACTGTCCGTCTTTTCGAGTTCCACGCGGAGCTCGCGGATGTCGGCGAGGATTTCACGCAAGCCCTTGGTAATGCCCGAGGCGCCTTCCTCGTAAAATCCCTTCACGGTATCGCCGTCGGCCACATATTCCTTGCCGTCGCCGGAAAGCACGTTGAGTTCGCGTTCGCCCATGAGCCCTGCGGTAATGAGCCTGAACTGAGAATTCCTGGGAATCTTCGTGCTGGCGAGGACCTCCGCCGTAACATAGACGGCGTCTTCGGCCAGTTCCACCTTGAGCACCTGACCGCAGCTGATACCGCGGACAGCGACCCGGTTACCCGGCATGAGCGTACCGATCTTCTCGAAACTCACGACAAAGACCATACGCTTGTGGTACGGGCTGGACGGATGATAGAGGAACCATGCGCCACATATCCCCACAAGCAGCACTATCGCGATGCAGAGGGGGATTATGTTACGCCTTATCTTGTAAGCAACGTTATTCATCTTTATTCATACGGGGACCAGTGCTGCGGGTCGACCTGCAGCAGGTCGTCAGTGTATTCGCCCTTCGCCTTGGCCTTGATTTTCTGCATCAGCGTCTCGTTGAAGTCCTGGGCGACATTCTGCCCGTTCATCTTCATCAGCGCGTTCATCGCGATGACTTCGGAAATCACGGTCAGGTTCTTGCCCGGCGCGACCGGGATGATCACCTTCGGGATAGAAACTCCCATGATGGATTCCTGCTGCTCGTTCAGGCCCGTGCGGTCATAGCTCACGTCCTGCCTCCAGGGCTGCAGTTCCACGATGACCTCGATCTTTTTCACCTTGCGGATGGCGTGAATACCGAACATCGAGCGGATGTCGAGAATTCCCACGCCGCGGATTTCCATGTGGTGCCGGATAAGCGGGTCGGGACGGCCGACGATACAGTTACCCACGTGACTGATATGCACGACGTCGTCGGCGACCATGCGGTGGCCGCTTTCGACAAGGTCCAGGACACATTCGGACTTGCCCACGTTGCTGTCGCCCACATAGAGCATGCCGATACCGTAGACGTCGACAAGGCTCCCGTGGATGATAGCGTGCGGGGCGAAGTACTCTTCCAGAATGCGCTGGGAGAGCTTGTTGAATTCGTAAGTGTGGAGCGTCGTAAAGAACAGCGGGATATGCAGCTTGAGGCACATCTCCCGGAGTTCCTTGTGCGGAGTCTGGTCGTGCGTCACCACCCACATCGGGGCGTGGAACACGGAAAGGTTGTCAAATATCTTCTTGCGCGCCTCGGCGCCTATGGATTCCAGGTAGTTCCATTCGGTATGGCCGACCACCTGTATCTGCTGCGAGCTGTACACCGCCGTATAGCCAGCCATGGCAAGCCCGGGACGGTGAATGCCGCTTTCGGCAATGAAGGAGTCCAGGTCCTCTTCCGGAGAACACTGCACCAGCTGCAAGTCTTTGCCGTAATGGCAAAAAAAGTCCCGCACCGAGAGCTTTTCCCGGTGCAGGATCTTGAGATCTTTCAGTCTTGTGTCCGCCACTGCCTATGCCAAATCGGAAAGCGGCTGTGCGCGGTGGTCGTTCTGCTTGTCATTGGCCTTCTTCAGCTGGATCTTGGCGCGTTCGAGAGCGACATCCACGGCCTTGCCCATGTTTTCTTCGTCGGCAGATGCAACGACTACGGAACCGGTGATGTTGATGGAGATTTCGCAATGACGCAGGTGTTCCACTTCGTGGTCCAAGATGACGGAGGCACTAGTAATGTTCGGGTAAAAACGGGCGAGCTTATCCATTTCTTCCTGGATACGATCCTGGAGACCGGCAGATGCATTAAAATGACGAGCAGAAAAATTGATATCCATGATAAAACCTCCGTTAGTTATCGTAAGTTATGGCGCGGAAGGTATCTTTCCGTTCCGCATTAAGAGTATATACATCTTTTTTTGTAAAAAAAGCAAACTTTTCGCACATTTTTGTTACAAAAACAGCATCCAAACGAGAATAATGCCCAAATTACACCGTTTTCCGCAATCTGGCCGGCAGGATTTTCAGCTCTTCCTCCCTGTACTTGGCCACCGTGCGGCGGGCAACCTTGATTCCCTGCTCCAATAGCTTGTCGGCAATGGCCTGGTCCGAAAGGGGCTTTTTCTTGTCTTCCGCGGCCACGAGGGCCTTGATCGTGTCCAAAATCTTGGCGGACCCTACCACCTCGGCATCCGAGGACTCCCCCTGCTTGACACCCGAGGTAAAGAAGTCCTTGATCTCGCGGACTCCGAAGGGGGTCTCGACGTACTTTCCGTTCGTCACGCGGTTCACGGTGCTCACGTCGCGGCCCACGTCGTCGGCGATTTCCTGCAGGATCATCGGCTTGAGTGCCGCCGGGCCCTTCTCGAAAAATTCCTTCTGGCGCTTGACGATGGCGCGCATGACCAGTTCCATGGTGGAATGGCGGTTGTCCACGGCCGTCATGAACTCCTTCGCGCGGCGGAGCTTGTCCGCAATGAAGTCGCGGTCGGCCTTGGGGAGATTCCTGTTCTGCAGCATGTCGAGGTACATCTTGTTGATGCGGAGCGACTTCTGGCTCCTGGACTTGAACACCTCGACCTCGAAATGGCCGCGCTTCTCGTAGACGCGCATGTCCGGGGAAATCGACATGGAGGGGGCGTTGGATATCTGGAGGCCGGGATGCGGCGTGAGGCGGGCAAGGCTACCCACAGCCTGCTGGATGGCGTCGGTAGACACTCCCAGCTCCTTGGCAATCTTTGCATACCGCAGCGCGTTCAGGTCGTCGAAATGCGTCTCGAGGATGCGGATGGCAAGCTCGGGGAAATCCGGGATGGCGTAGGCCTGGATCAGGAAGCATTCCCGCAAGTCGCGGGCGCCAATGCCGCGAGGCTGGAACGACTGCAAGACGTGGAAGGCCTCGCGGACAGGGAGCGATGCCTCGTCCAGTTCCAGTTCCGACGAAAGCACCGACTCGATTTCCACGACGAAGGCATCGCTCGCCATTGCCCTCGCAATGGCCGCGCCCGCCTTGAGCCCCTGCACGAACCCGTTCTCGTCCAGGGAATTGATGAGGTATTCCACCAGGCTACGGAAATGCGTATCGTCGCAGCCGGCCTCGCGCAGCTGCTCCTGCAGCTCGTGCGTCCCGTTCCATTCGCGCAGCTGGTTCTTGAGCTTGTCCTGCAGGCTCAGGTCAATGTCTTTAACAGGGCGGTCCCATTCGTCGTCCGGGTCCGCAGGCCCCGCATTCAAGTCCTTGAAGGGAGCGTCGGTGTCGGAGTAGCCGTCGTTCAGGTAGGAACCCCAGTCCAGTTCGGCATTCGTCGCACCGTCGAGCATGCCGCGGTCTACCGCAGCACTGTCGTCCAGGTCGCCACGCTCGTATTCGCGCGGGTCCATGGCCTCGCCCGGGTTCGCCTCGTCGTCACCACGGGAATCCCTGTTCTCGGCCTCGGCGGCATAGTCCTCGTACGAAATGTCGTCGCCGCCGTCGTCCAATTCCAGAAGCGGGTTCGCCTCGACCTCCTCCTTGATGGCGGTCTCCAATTCCAGCGAGTTCTTCTGCAAAATCGTCACGGACTGCAGCAACTGCGGCGAGAGCGTCTGCTCCAGCCGCTGGCCCTGTCCAAGCTGCATCGTAACGTCCATCTAAAATCTCCTAGTCCAGGCGGAAGCTGTCGCCCAGGTAAATGCGCCTTGCCTCGGCGTCGTTCGCAAGGTGCTCCGACGAACCTTCCGTCAGCACCTGGCTCTTGTACATGATGTAGGCGCGGTCCGTAATCGAGAGCGTCTCGCGCACGTTATGGTCGGTAATGAGGATGCCCATGCCCTTGTCCTTGAGCCCCGAAATGATGGACTGGATGTCGGCCACGGCGATGGGGTCAATACCCGCGAAAGGTTCGTCCAGCAAGAGGAACGAGGGATCGCTCGCAAGGGCGCGCGCAATCTCGAGGCGGCGGCGTTCGCCACCCGAGCAGCTCATCGACTTCGTCTTGCGGATATGCGTAATCTTGAATTCCTCGAGCAGTTCTTCCAGGCGGCGCTTGCGTTCACGACGCTTCATGTCCTGCGTCTCGAGGATGGCCATGATGTTGTTCTCGACGGAGAGCTTGCGGAAGATGGAAGCTTCCTGCGGCAAGTAGCCAAGCCCCAGGCGGGCACGCTTGTACATGGGCTTGTCCGTCATTTCCACGTCGTCCAAGAAGATGTGCCCCGCGTCGGGACGGACCATGCCCACAATCATGTAGAACGTGGTCGTCTTTCCGGCACCGTTGGGACCGAGCAGGCCGACAATCTCGCCCTGCGACACGCTGATGGACACGTCGCTCACCACCTGGCGTCCCCCGTAAATCTTGCGCAGCTTGTCGGTGCGAATGGTACTGACTAGGTTCTTCATGGTTTACCCTCCGTCTTTGCGGGTTCCTTTTTCTTCGATTCGGGAGCCGGAGAAATCTTTGATTCGGGCGTCTTCCTAGGTGCGGGAGCAGGTCCGTTCTTCGCCTTCGGCGCAGGCGCGACAACCTTTTCCGTAGGAGCGGGTGCAGCGACTTTCCCTGTAGAGTCTTTTTTCGCTGCAGCCTTTGCAATCCTGTCCTGTGCCAGCTTGCTTAAGGAATCAAGTTCCGCTGCCTTTTTCTGTCGGGCAGTCTTTTCCATGTCCACGTAACGTCCGCTCGCCATGGTACCGCCGCCCAAGAGCCTAAGCGACTTCACGGCATTCTTCTGCGCATCGAAAAGAAGGTGGATCGTATCGCCCGTAGCCTCGTTCTTGCCCGCTACGGTACGGTCCTTCTTCACGAAAAAGTACGTACTCTGCGCCTTGCCCGCCACGACAGCGCGGTCCATCTTGCCCTTCTTGAAATAAAGGTCCAGACGGTCGCCATCCATCAGGTTGCGGTAATCCTTCAAGTCGTTTTCGTAAAAGAATCCATGTGCATTCAGGTTCACATACAAGCGCTCAATCTTGCCATCAATGAACTCGGCATAAAGTGTATCGCCAAAGGCCTCGGTCACGTGCCCCGGAGCCCCGCGCTTGTCCTCTTCTTCCTGCACGCCATGCGCATTGCGGATAACGAGAGCGGACTTGAGGGACTTTCCCGACGAGTCCAGCACCATAAAGATGGAATCACCCGTAAGGTGGTAGTTCTTCATGTCGCAAGTCGGATGTCCTGTCAGCGAAAGCCAGTTGTTCTTGCGGTCGAAATAGCCCGTGTCGCAAGTGACTATCATGTCCTTCTGCGTGAGTTTCACGTTCTTGTACGCCTCGGCAAACGATTCCTTCTTGTTGAAGATGATGCGGCGCGCCTCGATCGTCACCGTATCGACGGTACTGTCCTTGTGCGTCTCGAACTGGAAAAGCTTGGGCCTGTCGGGCATGGTGAGGATTTCCTGCTCGCGGTCGTAGATCAGGTACTCGCCCTTGAAGGCGTAGGTGTGCGCGGAGTCCCCGGCATTCACGTCGCCGCGGGCGGTGGCCATGCTGTTCTTTTTCTGGTAGATGCCCTCGTGCGCATGGATGTAGCCGGAGGGATGCGTAAAGAGGAAGCCCCCGTTGCATGTCACCATCTCGGCGTCCTTGTTCCACGTGGCATGCTGCGTGCGGAACTCGATGCTGTCGTGGACAAAGAGGACCCGGCCCTGCAGGTGCAGGATACCGCGGGTGCGCGCGACATTCAGGCTGTCCGCATGCTTCATGATAAGCGGCGAAGACGAGAATGCGGACGACACGAGCAACAAGAGGAGGACAGCAAGGCGCATCATTTGCCGCCCCCGGAAGAATCTTTTTTCGCGGGAGCCGGAGCGGATGCTGGCGCGGGCTTAGGCGCGGGAGCGGACTTAGGCGCCGGTGCGGCTGTTGCGGGTGCGGCCGCCGCGGAATCCTTCCCGTGACGCGAGCGCATGTGGTGCATCAGGGACTTGCGGGACTGCTTGAGCATTTCCGCATCGGCATCCGCGTTCATCTCGCGCGGGCCGGTAGACGTGTCGGGCGGCGGTTCGGCAGCCGGAGGAGCCGGAGATGGCGCTGTTCCTGCGGCAGGGGTCGCCGGGGCGGGCTGGCCCGCCTGGGGAGCCGGTGCAGGCTGGGCAGGGTGTGGAGCCGGCGCCGCATTCTGTGCGGCATTCTGGGCATTCTGCGCGGAATCGGCCTTCAGGGAATCCAACGCATGTTCCTTCGCTTCCTTCTTGTCCTCTTCTTTCAGGCGTTTTGCCGCATCCTGGAAAATGGCCGTCACGTTCGCGAGGATTTTCCAGTTGTCCATCCTGGCATCGCTCTCAAAACCTTTACCCTGCAGCACGTCGCCGTCTTCGGAAACCACGCGGACATAGCTTTCGGTACGCACAAGGTTGTCTGCCTTGTTCCAGATAAGCGAGTCGGCACGGACCGAGGCGCCCTTCGGGGTCAGGGCGTACACGTGCCCGTAGGCGTTCACGTAAGTAAACTTCATGTCAAAACGGCCGGAGTCCGCACGCAGGAACGCCGCACGCTCGCCCACGGAATCGTAGATGTCCACAAAAATCGGGCGGACGAACACGATTTCCCTGTCGGCCCAGCGTTCCAGGTAGGCCGTCTTCAACTTCCACGAAAGGACGTTACCGTTGTAGCTGTCGAGCAGGGTAGTGTCGGTAAAGAGCATCTGCGGGCGGTCCACCTGGATCCACGGCTTCTCTTCCTCGATTTCCTCGCAAGCGGAAAAAATTACGGCACAGCAAAGCAGGAACACGGCTGCAAGGGTCGAAGCCCCGGCGCCGTTCCATTTTTTCAGGTCATGCAATATATCTTGCAATGTACCTTGCATATTATGCAAAAATCGTGCCACAAGTACAATTTACAAATTATAATGCGCAGGAAAAAGCCAAAAGGGCCTGCACGGGCACAGGAAATCAGGGACGGAGCTTGTTGCTGTTCACGACATAGCGCCAAGCCTCGGCAGCATCGCGCATCGCCTTTTCCGTATCGGCGAAGTCGGCAGGGGGTGCCTGCAACCGACGTCCGGTGACAAAGCCCTCGGCAAGGTGCAAGGTATCCCAGTCGGGGACAGTCCGCGTGGCAAACACCGAGGACGCCTCGGGGTCGTCCATGTTGCCGTAGTAGGTCAGGGAATCCCGCTGCATGGCAATGTCTGCAAGACGGAACGCAAACACCGGTGCGTACTGGGAAGTCGCCCTGAACTGGTAGGTCGGAGTCTTCGCAGAGGAGTCGGCCGAATCCGCCTGGGCAAGCGAGTCAGCCGGAGAAACCGTATCTGCCGGAACTTCTTCTACGACATGCTCCAAAAGCGTTTTACCGACAAAGTTGTTCGACACGTCAAGACCGAGATAATCCAGGACCGTCGGGGCGATGTTCACCTGCGAAACCACTTCCGTCCGAAGGCCAGGCTCAATGCCGGGACCGGCCACCATCAGCGGCACCCAAGTGTAGCCCTCCTGCACCGTACCGATGTATTCCGGAGTCGTATGCTGTGCATTGTTGCCGAACGCATGGTCGCCGATGACGACAATCAGCGTCTGCTCCGCGCGCGGCCCCTTCTCGATTTCGTCGAGGACAATACCGACGGCGCTATCCATGTAGGCGACCGACCTCACGTACGCCTCGTCCGGATCTTCCGGCGTGGGCCCGTATTCGGAGGGGATAGTAAAGGGCACGTGCATGGAAGTGCTCATCCAGTTCATGAAAAGCGGCTTGTCGGCAGGGCGCGAAGCGTAGACCTCGCGGAAACGGTCCGCCAGGGGAACGTCGTGCTGGTTCTCGCTCCTGAATTCCCAATGATCGAACCATGCCTCGAACCAGGGATCCAGCTTGTCGAAACTCGGTTCCGTCGCCGTGAGCACCTCGGTATGGTAACCCGCATCCGCAAGAATCTGCGGCAGCGTGCGCAGGCGCGTTTCCGGGTAATCCGAGAGGAACGACTTTGTCGGGTGGCTCCACACGCCCGCCAAGATTCCGAGGAATCCCTCGACCGAGGGGTAGCCCACGCTGCGGGCGTTCGGGTAGTAAAGACTCTTCTTGGAAAGGCGGCAGAGGTTATGGAACTTCTCGCAAGCCGTACCGATACGCATATCACCCGACCAGCCGCGGAAAGTCTCGATGGTGAGGAAGATGACGTCGGGCCGCTCGGCGAGCGGTTTCGCCTTGAACTCGGCGATGGAGACCGCTTCGCGCGGGGCTTCCTTCCAGAAGGGGAATTCCTGCGACGGATCTCCCCCAAGCAGGCGAATTCCGGCCTCGTAGCCCTCGCCCTTCACAGGGTCGGCAAAGTTTTCGCGGATTTCTCCGGCAATACGCCAGAAGACAGGACAGGCACGGTTCCAGCACATGTTGTTCGGAACAAGCCAGACACGGGCACTCAGCCCGACCGTAGCGACAAGCAGTGCCATCCCGAGCATGGCAAGCGATGCCCTTTTGCGTACGGCACCGAACCACTTCCAATAAAGTCTACGGTAAAGCATGACCTCGGCCATGATCATCACCACGGCCCAGCCGATACTCAGAGAGAAATGTCCGATACCGCCGATAAAGATTCGCCCGACAAGCCCCATGTCGGATGCCGCGTTGGAATACGTACCGAAGAAGGAGAGAGAAAGATGCTGGCCCATCCAGCGCACCAGTTCGTCGTCGCCCCCGCTAGAGACAATGTACACGCCCGCGATAACAACGGAAAGCACACCCCATACCTTGCGCAGGGCATGTCCCTTCAGCAAGAGCGAGACCATGCCGAACACAAAGGCGATAGCCATGGCCATGCCCGCCTCGACAACCAGCGACTGTGGAAGGAATCGGCTCCAGTCCTCAACAATGGGACCGCCCGTGGGCGCGTCCATCAGGTAGAGGAAACAGAGCTGCGCAGCGCGCGCAACCCAGAGGATACCGCCAAACAGGACCCAGTATAACTTCTCCATAGAACCCATCCTAAAAAAAGAACCGACCTATAGACACTATAGGCCGGCAATACGAATATTAACCTTCACGACCAAGCATGAACGCCTTCTTGTTCCCTTCGTGGAACTTTTCGGCGAAGAGCTTGTTCAGTGCGACTTCCCACTGTTCGACAGTGAAGTCGAAGTGCTTGCTCAGCTTGCCGAGCATCGCGACGTTCAGGGCCTTCACGTTCTCGAGCTTCGAGACGTCGATGTCAGCCGGAGTGAGGAGCACGCCGCCCTGCTTGAGGAAGGCCTCGTTCACCACGACCTGCGTCTCGTCGAAAACCACCAGGTAGTCGGCTTCGCCCGTCGGGATCATCGGGGACTGGACTTCTTCGTCCTTGGCAAAACGCACGTCGGAAGCGATGGAACCGCCGCGCTGGCTCATGCCGTGCACTTCGGCCTTCTTCACGTCGTAACCCTGTTCGAACACGAGTTCCGCCATCACGTCGCTCGCCTTGATAACGCCTGTGCCACCGAGGCCGGCAAATTTCACGTTAACTACGCTCATAAAAACTTCTCCTAAAAATTGCCGTTCTTCTTTGCAGCAGCTTCAGACTCGGCGAGAGCCTTTTCCGCCTTTTCCTTGTTGGCCTTGTCCCAGGCGAGGATGCTCTTGAGTGCGAGGATGCAGGGGCTCTTCGCCACGATGAGCGTGAGCTCGTCCCTCTCGAGCGCTTCCTTCACGAGACGCTTGAATTCCTCGGGTTCCTTGACCTGGTTGACTTCGTAGACGTTGTCGAAACCGGCAGTCTTCGCGATGGCGCCGTAATCGAGCTTGTAGGCCGGGCTATGGTCGAGATGACGGCCCGTACCCGGGTGTTCCTGCTGACCCGTCATGGCGGTGATGCTGTTGTCGAGGATGATGACCACGTGGCCGGTGTCGGGGCGGTTGTAGCCCGCTTCCACGAGGCCGGTGATACCGCTGTGCACGAAGGTGGAGTCGCCAATCACGGAGACGACCTTCTTGGCCTGTTCGCGCGGGAGCACGTTACGGAGACCAATGCCCATGCCGATAGCGGCACCCATGTCAATCATGTAGTCCATGGCGCTGATCGGCGGGAGTGCGGCGAGCGTGTAGCAGCCGATGTCACCGGAAACGATGCAGTCGAGTTCCTTGAGCACAGCAAACGAGCTGCGGTGCGGGCAGCCCGGGCAAAGCATAGGCGGCTTGCCCTTGACCGGGACCGGATCCGGATTCCTGTCGCCAGCGATAATGCGGCGCACGCGGTTCACGTCGAGTTCGCCGAAGCGGAAAATCGGGTCGAACTTGGATTCGCACTGGATACCGGCGGCCTTGATGTTTTCGGCGAGCCACGGGTCGTTCTCTTCGATGACCATGAGGCGCTTGCCTTCGAACTTCTTGGCGAAATCCTTGATGAGCTGCATCGGCAGCGGGTAGGTCATGCCGAGCTTGAGGATGCTCGCTTCCGGGGCGGCTTCACGCACATGGTGGTAGCTGATACCGCTCGTGATGATACCCATGTCGGCGCTGCGCATTTCCACCTTGTTCGGGCCTTCGGCGACGTTCCAGGCTTCCATCTCGTCCATCTTGGCGCGGAGCTTGCGGCCGGCGGGCTTACTGAAGCCCGGCACCATCACGTGGCCGGCGATATTGCGTTCGAAGTTCGGCACCATGGCCGGGAGCTCTTCCTTCGGGACGACGATGGACTTGGAGTGGTCCACGCGGGTGGTCATGCGAAGGATGACCGGAATCTTGAACTTTTCGCTCGTCTGCACCGCAATACGGAAGAAGTCGTAGGCTTCCTGGGAGTTGGAAGGTTCGAACATCGGGCAAACGGATGCCTTCGCATGGTTGCGGGTATCCTGTTCGTTCTGGGAGCTGCCCTGGCCCGGGTCGTCGGCAACGATCCACACCATGGCACCGTCCACGCCCGTGTAGGTCGCAGTGTAGAGCACGTCGCTAGCCACGTTGAGGCCCACCATCTTCATGGTGACCACGCTGCGGGCATGGCCAAAGGCTGCACCCAGGGCCACTTCGGCGGCAACCTTCTCGTTCGGGGCCCACTGGGCATACCCGCCGAGTTCAGAATAATCCTCGAGGATTTCGGTAGAGGGGGTACCCGGGTAACCCGCGGCAAACTGCACGTTGCAGTGGCGCATGGACAACGAGATGGCCTCGTTTCCCGAAATCAGCATCTTTTTCGCATTCGGATCAAAAGCTGGCATAGCGTTCCTTTTCTTGTGTCAAATTGTCCTTAAGGCATGGCCTTAAACGCACGCAAATATAGAAAAAAACCAAATGTATTATATATTTACACAACAGCACAACCAATCAAACGGGAGCACCCATTATGAATTCCAGAATTATAGACACCGCAAAGGCCTTGGCCATGAGCATTCCCTTCGCCATCGCGCTATGCATGGTGGCCTGCAGCGGCGACAGCAGTAACGCCAGCAGCGCAGGAGACGACGAAACCGAAATAGATAGCGGCAAGGACAACGCCAAGTCCAGTTCTTCCGAAGCCGAGTCCAGCTCCTCCAGCGAGGAAGATTTTAGCAATACCCGTCATGTCTTCGAGAACGCGGGCTCCATAAATTTCAAGGAAGGCTGCGACCACCTTGACATAGACGATGAAATATGGGCCTACTACACAGTTCTCAGCAGCGAAACTTTTGGAGAAAGGCGTCTGGAACACTATGTGCTGGTCAACGACACCACCTATGTCGATTCGCTATACATCCGGGGCACAGGCTCTATGAGACAACTGGTGTGTTCAAGACCCGGTGATCACAGAGGAAGCTATAGTGGTACAAAGTGGAAGGGAACTGACGATGAACTGGAATGTTTCGATGACGAGGGCATCAAAACCATCACCATTTGGGAATTTTCCACGACCGACGACGTATTTTTCTGGGGTCTGGATGATGAAGAAACCAAGCAAGCCCTAAAGGAAAAACGGGAAAGGCTCTTTAACGAGCTCAAGGACGAATGCAAGTCGGAAACATCAAAGAAACTCGAATCAACGAAAAAAGACGAAGAAGAAGAGGTAGAAGAAGAGAACGAGGAAGAAGGGGAAGAAGAGAACGAGGATGAGAACGAGGAAGAGGAAGAGCCTTAACGAACTCATGCGTTAAATACCCCCTCACGTTTCCATAATGTAACATATTTTATGCTTGCGAATATATTATATTAAAGCCATGGAAAATCTATTCCATTCAATCGTGGCTATCGCATGCGCCTTGGTGCTGCTGGTTTCCCTCCCGCAATTCCACAAGATGTGGGACAGGCAGGACATGAGGGACCGTGCGTTCGTAAGACTCATCCTCTGGGTCATCCTGTTCTGCTTTAACGACGCTCTCTGGTGGCTACTGGCCACGGAGTTCCCGGACCAGACCACCCTCCTTTTCGCCTGCTCTACCGTCTATCACGGGGCCGCCGCGGTCACGGCCTACCTCTGGCTGAGCTACACCCTTTACTACCTGGGCAAGCGCGTCAAGTACGCCTCGGTCCTGCGTATTGCGGCGATGGTCCTTGTCGCCATCCAGTTCGGGCTCCTGCTCCTGAACATCCCGAATAGCTTCCTCTTCTCCGTCAACAACGCCGTGCTCTACCAAGAGACCAGCGCGATGCGATTCCTGTTCTGCAGCCAGTACGCGACCTACATCATCATTGCGCTCCTTTGCCTGTTCAAGATGAAAAGCGGCACCCCAAAGGACCGCCGCAAGTTCCTGGCCATGTTCCTGTGCGTGCTCGCCCCCATCTGTTGCGGCATTCTCCAGATGCTGTCCCCGCTGAGCCCCTTCTACGTCATCGGCTACATGCTCGGCTGCTGCGTCATCTTCACGCATGTTGTCTTGCACATGACCAAGGTTTCCACCTACCAGCAGGACAATGCCATCATGGCGGCGCTCTCGGCCGACTTCGACATGATCTGCTATATCGACATACAGCGTAACGAAGCGCGATTCCAGACGTTGAGCCCCAAATTCCAGAAAATCCTGGACGAAACGGTCGACAAGGATCAAACCAACCTGCAAAAACTCGACCAGTTCCTGAAAGCCGTCGTCGTGCCGGAAGACCTCCCGCAGATCATCAAGGACGGCTCCTGCGAACAGGCGGTCAGTTCGCTGTCCCAGGACATTTCCTACACCATCCGCGTCCGCGTCAAGATAGACGGCACGACGGAATTCTACGAAATGAAAATCGTGCACGACATGGACAACAAGCTGGCCGGCTGCGTCCTGGGCATGCACAACATAAGCCACGTGGAACGCATCAAGGAAGAGTCGGAAAAACTCAGGAGCGACCTCCAGAAGACCACGATCATCGCAAACAGGGACCCGCTCACCGGCGTGAGCAACCGGGCGGCATTCAACCAGAAGCTGGAAGACCTCCACCACGAAATCCTCCATGAAAAGGAAGTCAAGTTCGCCATCATCGAATGCGACCTGAACAACCTGAAGCTGGTCAACGACCAGCTCGGTCACGAAGCGGGAGACTTATTCATCAAGAAGAACTGCCGGGCATTCTGCGAGACGTTCAAGCACAGCCCCGTCTACAGGATTGGCGGCGACGAGTTCGTCATCATCGCGCAGGGAAGCGACTACGACGAACGGGATGCGCTCATGGACAAGCTGCGCTCCCTGCAGGAGCACAACGACCCCGTGCAAGCAGACAAGGTCTCGTTCGCGGCCGGCATCGCCGAGTACAACCCGCAAATCGACGAATCGGTGGCGGACGTGCTGAAGCGCGCCGACTCGTTCATGTACATCAACAAGAAGCACATCAAAAAGCGCGAACCCGTCCAGGAAGCGTGGGAATAGCTAAGGACGAAATGGTCAGACACTGTCTGACCAATTTTATACTTGCTTTTACACCAAAAAGTTCATATGTTTGTCTACAGACAGGGTAGAAGAGCTCCCACCTGAGAAAAAAGGAAGCTCATTAGATGAGACCGTTTTTTATTGAGATATAAAAACGGTCTTTTTTTTGTTTATGAGAAAAATGGGAAAAAAATGTATTGACAATGTCAATACCAAAAGGTATATTATGAACATAAAAATAAGCGAGCACGCGGCGCAAAGGATGGCGGAACGGAATATTTCCGAAGACGCGGTCCGGAAAGCGTTCGATGCCGAGGACTGGGAATCCTACGATGTGTCCGAAGTTGACGAATCCGCCATAATCCTGACAAAGACAATCAACGGGAAAAAATGGTCTTTCGTTTTTAACTGGGAAACAGCAACACTTATCACCTGCTTTCCGAGGAGGTAATACATGTACAAGGGACTTACCAAAAAAGAGATCAAAATTGCCAAGCACTACGAGAATATAACGGAAGCCGAAGCTGATGCGGAACACAAGTGGGCCGAGGCAAATGGTCTGTCTTTTTCCGGTCCGGGAGCATTGTCTAAGGCAATTGCCACAGCGAAAGAACGCCGCAAGCAAATGGTGTCCATGAGGCTTGATCTCGAGAACATTGAAGGCATGAAGGAACGCGCAAAGGTTGAAGGAATCCCTTACCAAACACTCATCAATTCCGTTCTGCACAGGTTTCTCAACGGCGATCTTGTTTCGAAGGATTCTCTAAAGACGGCCGTGTAGCGGCCTTGCCTCTAAAGTTTTCGTATATATATTCTCAAGTTTCGGCTTAACGTTTTCCGTTGATTTCCAGAACGTGCTCTGGCAAACCAACAATCATAAAATTTGTCAAAAATCCAGATTTTTTGACAGAAAATGCTATAAAACAGCAATCAGTACCGCGCGGTCATTTTTCTAGCCGTGTCACGAATCATTCGCTGAAGCGACTTAGGTTTTTCAACGTACGCGATGTCGCCAAAGAACATAACCCACTGTTTTAGGTAATCATTCACCTCCCCCTTTATCGTCACACGTAAATTCTCTTTACGTTCCTCGATGCGCATGGATAAATTGTAAGGACGTTCCCTAAGCGTATTCCATATATGTTTTTCAAACAGGATGACAATTTCCTCGGTCTTGGGAGATTGTTCTCCCAGCAGGAAAGCCCCCGAGGTAACCCGGGCCCGCAAAGATTCCAACACCTTCGGATCTTCCGTAAACTGTTCGCGTGTGAGCTTTGCCGATTCAATGCGGCAGAGCTTTAAAGCATAGGTCGCTCCTGGATTACTCTGCGACACGCATCCGACATATATATCTCCATGATGCACAACAATCATCAGAGGGACACGGGTTTTCTCGGAGACATTCCCCCAGTTGTCTAGGTAGCGTAACTGCACCTTACGCCGTTCACCAATTGCCCGCAAGATCGTGTACAATACTTTTGCCGAATTTTCCTCAAAGCTAGGAGGAGTTCCCATAAAGAGTATTCGTGAATTCAGTGCGGAATAAAGTTGCGAAAGCGTATCCTGGGATTTTTTCGGGAGACTTTCGCCAATCTTTTCCGTAAGGTCAGAAATCAGCGCCGACGATGCCGGATACATATTCGCAATGCGCTTCAAGAACACCAAATGCAACAGTGTATCGCTGAATTCAGGGAACACGAGTTTGTCAGCTTTAGGAACAGCGGCCTGGTAATACACCTTGCCGAATTCTGTGACACGCTCGATGTAATTGCCTGGAACATTGACAAGGGCAACCATGTCGCGCTGCACATTACGCAAATCCGTCTCGGGGATCTCCAAGTTGTGCATGATTTCGACTATGGAATAGCAGCGCGTGTAATGCGCCAACAAGAATACAAAGATATGTACCATCCGTTCGCCACGAGCCATTTCCGCCATAAAGCCTCCGTTTTACCATTGTCTTCCTTTCCAATAATATATAAAAAGCACACGACAATAATTGTCGTCTCCTGATTTTATATTGCATTGCAAAAAGAGGCCCTTGCAATGCAATTACATTTTGAAAACACACCAGATAAATATATTGCCAACTCTCTTAAAAGGCTAGAAAGCGAGCGCTCTATAAAGAAAGAACAAGATTCGCGGCAACCGTTTATTGATTTAAAGCTCATGGAATATTGGGTGCGCTTTATGCGCATGTACCCTGATGGTTGCTGTAAAGGATTTTGCGATTATTACATGACAGAACCGTATCTAATAGAATTCGCCGACAGAATTTACGACATTCGCAATCAAATTGATTTTCCACAATACACCATTGCAGAAATAGACGAAAAAAGATACCATACAAACGAGCTGCTTGAAGAATTTCACAAAAACAGAGATTTACGTTTTGCCAAGCAATTTTTCGACATCATCGTCTATTTAGATAAAGCCAACAATTGCGTAAGACAAGTTCTTGTGCAAGTTATTGACAAATGTGCCTCCGATTGGATAAGAAAGGGATGCGCATCCGACGACACCTCATTGAAAAGATTATTTGAACTAAAAAAAATATTCCATCTCTCTGACGAAGCGATTGAAGTGGTTCTTTATCTATGGCTCCGCAACCACAATCGCCTATTATTGAAACTAGAACCGTCCCGTACAAAGGATGAGATTTTCTTTGATTACAACGAACGCGGTTCTTTCAAACGAATCGCACTTCTTACTGGGCTTGAACCGAGCGTAATCCAGAAGCTCTGTTCCAAAGAAAGTCCGCTTATCAAATTTCATCTGGTTCAAATGGAAGAGACCTTTCGAAACGCAGATCTCAGAATCAAGCGCAAAGAACTGTATCTCGCCGACGATGTCAGCAATTTTCTCTATGGTTTTTCAAGCATATCCCACATAATCAACTATAACGTAGCCGAACCCCCGATTGTTCCATTTGAACAGATTGCCGCGCAGAACCAACACGCATTGTTTACACTGCAATTGTTACAGAACCATAAAAAAGGCACTCCGCTCAACATCATGTTTTATGGTAAAGAGGGGACAGGCAAAACGGAACTAGCAAAAGCCCTAGCGAAAAAGATGAACGTTCCGATGCTTTCGATAGGCCTTGGTGAAGAAACAATGGGCGAAGAAGCCCTGCTTCACCACCGTTTGCGATCCATGCTATTGGCAGAATGGGATTGCGAAAGGGACGGCGGATTCATCTTGATGGACGAAGCAGATCTTGTGCTGAACAAGGGAGAAAAAGGTTTGCTCAATATCATGTTCGAAAACTTGAAAGTGCCGGTAATCTGGATAACAAACAATATCGCCTCCATAGAAAACAGCACTCGTCGCCGTTTCGATTATGCCATCGAATTTTCAATATTCGGAAAGCAGGAGCGCGTAGCCATATGGCAATCCGTGCTAAAAGCACAGCACGCAGAAACCATGATGGATGCGGAATCGATTGAAAAGATTGCAGCCGAAATTCCCGTGATGGCCGGTAGCGCCACCCTGGCCGTCAAAGCAGCAAAGCAGTTTTCCACAGACGTAAGCAGCGGCAACACTATTGGGATTGCGCAGCAGCAGCAAATCATTCGCGAAGTCGCCAGTTCCCATGCAAAACTTCTAGGAATCGAAATCTCAAACAACAAGCAGCAGCAAACCGGATTTTTCCGCAAAGACTACATTCATCTTTCAGGTAGCTGCAACGATCCTCTTCATTACGTGATTCCCACATTACAGAATTTCGGCTCGAGGTTGAGACAAAGTAAAGATACGGAGTCCCGCGAAAACCTGAACATCCTTCTATACGGCCCTCCGGGAACAGGAAAAACGGCTTTCGCGAATCACATTGCTCACAATATCCTGCACCAGGACATAATCGTAAAACGCGCAAGCGATATCTTGGGCGGGCTTGTCGGTGAAACGGAGCGGAACATTCGCAACATTTTCAAGGAAGCTGAGCAAAACAACGCCATACTGTTCATCGACGAGGCGGACAGCTTTTTAGAAAGTCGGGCTGAGGCACAGCACCACTGGGAAGTTTCACAGGTCAACGAATTCATTTGCCAGATGGATGCATTCAACGGACTATTTATCGCCGCAACAAATTTTGAGCGAACTCTAGACAAGGCGATAAGACGAAGGTTCCAATTGAAAATCGCATTTGATTATTTGGCTCACGCACAAGTAAAAAACATTTGGAATGATTTTTTCGGATGTGAATGCCCCGAGACCATCCTCAAACAAGGCGAAATCTCCATCAGCGACTTTGCGACCGTCCACCAAAGACTCCGTTACATGCCCGAGAAAATCAAAACAACCGAGCTCATAACGAAATATATGCTTGACGAAATCAACAACAGAGACGACCACCACGGACGCAAACTGGGACTGTAATTGGGGAGATTGGTACAATTTTTGGCAAATAGACGTATTTTAATCCATTATAATGGACTAATTTTTAAATTTTAGTCCATTTTAATAAGCAAAAATATATATTTTAGTCCATTAAGAGGTGGCTTATGGACGAAAAGAAATTATTGCAGGTTCTGGCGGAACAAAAAGAGGAAATCACCACGAAACACAATTCCTGGGTGTCGCGTTACGAGGAATCCTTGTTTGAACTGAACAGTTCGCTTGCGCAGGTGGTCATCGGGGTTCGTCGTAGCGGAAAATCGACACTTTGCCACAAGGTTCTGCAAGATCACGGCATTAACTATGCCTATGCAAACCTTGACGACGACCGGTTGATGTCGCTTACTACTGAAGATTTGAATACGCTTCTGCTTTGCCTTTATCAACTCTATGGCACAGACATCCAATACATACTCCTCGACGAAATCCAAAACGTGGATGGATGGCATTTGTTCGTGAACCGTCTTTTGCGCCAGGGACTGCACGTGTTTGTGACAGGCTCCAATGCAAAATTGCTGAGTAGCGAACTTGCCACGCACCTGACCGGACGTTATAATGAAATCCGTCTCTATCCGCTTTCGTTTACTGAATACTGCGCTTTTCATCAGGTGAATCTGCATGATATTACAACCAAGGCCGAAGCCGCTCGGAAATCGGCATTTCTTGAATACCTGCAATATGGCGGATTCCCGGAACTGCAAAGTGTCAGCAACAAACGCGCCTATATACAAAGTTTGCTTGATTCTATAATACTAAAGGATATTGCCGGACGCTTCAAAATCCGACATGCCGAAGTTCTTCGAACCATTGCAAATCATTTGATCAACAATTCTTGCCAAGAAACCAATTACAAATCTTTGGCCGAGAATTTTGGACTAAGCAGCACCACGACTGCGATAAAATATGTGGATTATTTGAAACAAGCTTTTTTGATTGGACTGTTGAACAAGCATTCGTTCAAAAGTAAAATTCGCCTTCGCAACAACAAGGCATATGTGATTGATACGGGGTTCATCACCAATCGTGAAAACGCGCTCTCGCAAGAGAATCTGGGTTGGCGACTTGAGAATGTGGTTTACATCGAGTTGTTGCGACGAGCCGCAAAGAAGTTTGACGATGTTTACTACTACAAGCGCTCATCGCAATCTAAAGAAGTGGATTTTGTCGTTTGCAGACAAGGCAACGCTAAGGAACTTGTGCAAGTCGCATACGAGATAGAATCGACCAAGACATTCAACCGAGAAACTTCGGCTTTGATTAACGCATCCGAAAGTTTGCGATGTGATAACCTGACCTTGGTGTGTTTTGAAGAAAGTCGCGACGAACTTGTAAAAGGCAGGACCATCCGCATAAGAAACGCTCTGGAGTGGAGTCTTGAGCCTGGGAAAGTGTAGAATAACCTCTTTTTTCGTGTTCCACCCTGTAAAAATTTGATTATTTTTGCCGAACCTTGAATGGGTAATCGCATTAACTCCACGCTTTTTTTTGTGGGGCATGCAAAGAGGCCGGTTTAGAAGACAATTATTGTCGCCTAGCAATCGTATATTCATACTACGGCAAAACTCACGGAAATGCGAGGACCTTATGAGAAAACTGATGAACTTGATAAACCCGCTAGTGAAATCGATTCGGAACTACTGTATTGACTGCTGGCTCAAACAATAGGGCGCGAAGCATGACTTACTACTGCAAGAAGTGCGGCCAATCCTATTCGGATTTTGCGTACATGACGCGGCACGCCAATTGTCCTAAAGGCGGCCATTGTGAACCCTATGAAGGTCGTGAAACAGGTCCCTGGCATTGTAAGAAATGCGGGCGAACCTACACGGATTTTAAATATATGCTTCAGCATACTTACTGCGAAAAAGGCGGCAAGTGTGAGCCGTTTTAAGGAGCAGTTCTGAGGAAAAATGTATGAATAAATATTACCATCAATGCCCCAAAGAGAGAAAAATATTATTTTAATGTTGAGCAAATTGAACTAAAAAAGGATAGCCCATGTCAGAGAAAAATGATCTAGAGAAACAATTTGAAAACATGATTGTCCTTATTGACAAATTCGGAAAATCTGGCGTTGCCAAAGATGCCTCATCACTAGCTTCATCTACGGCAGATTTCGCTGGCAATGTAGCTTCTTCTGTGGCTAACATCGCATGCAGTGCCACAGGGGCTATTAAAGACGTCACTCTTGAAGTAATAGATCTTCCCAAAACTATTTTAGAAACCAGACAAAAACAAAAGGAATGGGAACACGAAGAAAGAATGCATGAAAAAGAATTGCAGTATAAGGAAAAATTTATCAAAGAACAAGGAGAAATACTAAAATTTGCCATAGAAGCCTCCTTAAAGGTCTATGATAAAAAAGTAGATTTTTTCACAAAACGACTCGAAGATCTAGAAAAAACACATTGTATGGAACAAAAATTACTAAATGAAAGAATCGCCCACCTTGAAACAGAACGAAAAAATTGTATAGACAACATTGAGGCATTCACACGGTTATCTACCGATATAATGTATTTAGAAGACAAGAGCTCTGAACTAGAAATACATTACTTAAACGCCAAGGGAAATCTTGATGATTCAATAAAGGCCTTGAATTTAGAACTGCCAAACCATTTTGGGGCCAACTTTATTGGGAGAGAATAAAATGAGTTCTCAAGTCCTTATCACAATTTTAGCAGCCGCGCTGCTAATTTTTTTATTTTTCTTCATTCTATTGCTCATAAGGAAAAAAGAACAAAAAAAAGAACAAGAAAAAGCAAAAAAAGAAAAAGAACAGGCCGTTTTAAACAATAAAATATCAAACACTGCTCAAATTATTTTTGACGAAATAAAAGACATTGATTTAATACCTAAAGCTCTAAATTTTATTGCTAGTTATGAAAAAGAATTAAAAACCTTGAAGAAGAATCAAAAAAGATGGGAAAAAGAGTACAATATCGAACAAAGTAAAAATTTTGTATCCAAACTATGGGGTGGAAAAAAGCGAAAAGAAGCAATAAACAATAAGAGAATCGAAATTTTATCTAAGATAGCTGAATACGAAACCGAGAACTCCACTGAATACAAGAAATGTTTAGGTATATTGGAAAAAATTGACATTTCTTTTTACAACGAAAACAAATCTTCGGTCCAAAAAAAATACGGAGAACTTATAAGCAATAGGCAAAAAGAAATAGAAAAAGAAAACACAGAAAAGCAGCGAATTAACGAAGAAAGAATAAGAAAACTTGTTTATTCTAAACGTATTCCGCAAATGATAGGAAGGTTAGAAGAATACGTCATCTTTTTGCAAAAACATACACGAGAACACACCAACATAAATTTAGAATCCTTGAGATATATTGAAAACAGCCTAGATGAGATTCGTGCTATTAAGGACTATCTAGATCAAAAAGACATGAATAAACTAGAAACATGCTCTCAAAAAATCATGTTTATACTTAAAAATTACAGGCTAGATGAAATGTTCCAAATAGATATACGTAGAGTTGAAGAATTGTTTTCAAAAATTATAGATAAAGTAGACTCAATATCATGTTAAGGGGATTCCTTGTCTAACAAAACTTGCAAACTACGTCAGGGAGAATCTCTTATGAAAAATCTCACCAAACAAATTTTCGCACCCATTTTCGACAATATGAAATTGGCTGAAAACGATTTTTGTCAAAAATGCAACGCAGCATACAAGACTCCGTTATTGCCTTGGATTGTTGGCGGAGAATACGAAAACTCAAAATATCGGTTGATGATTGTGGGAAAGCCGCATCGTGGTGATGCAGTACCTATTTCCAAACATGCAGGTACAATGGATTATTGCATTGATTGGTTAATGAATTGTTCTTGGGCATATTGGTCCTATTCACGAGAAATCGCTCAGCAATTGTATGGCTCTACGGGAATGAACCAAATAGTCATGACAAACGTGGTAAAGTGTACAAATACTGAAGGCAAAGATACCACAACGAATGAGATGCTTGACAATTGTATTCAAAGGAATGGGGTTATCTGGAGAGAAATCCGAGAAACGAAACCACTCAATATTTTATTCTACACTCATAAACTTTGCGCTAGCTATCTACAAGCAATTCCATTCCAAAAGGAACTGATAAAAGAAGAAAGAAAAAGCGTAATGTGCGGAGCCAAGACAATGCCCTGGTGGGAAAGAGTTATTTTGACTGATTGGGGAAAAGTCAAAATCCTAGTCACAAATCACCCAGAAAGAATGGACAAGGGCGATTACATAAAACTTATAACTGACTGGGTAAGAAAGTAATAGCGACCCTAAACTAAGGGTCGCTTCAGAATTCTTGGTTACTTGATTACCGAAATGATAGCTTGAGCATCCTTCGTATTATTAGATGTCTTGGCTATCACGCAATTTTGGGAATCTTTCATATCGCATAAGCCTTGAGAAGAAAGCCAATGATTTCATTGTAAAAAGAATAATTAGAATGATCCAGGTACTATATGGCACAATTTTTGGAGTGATTACGTAAAAATGGGCTTACTGCTAAGGGTGAATTCCGCAGACACTGTCTGCGAAATTTCCTTGGAATAAATCAGGAAAAAATTAATGGGCCCATCTAAGAGTGAAATTCGTCAACACAGTTGACGAATTTCCATAGGTTCTATAATTGCAATCATAGAACTTTAGAATTCATCGATTGGAAAAGTTCGTTGAGGGTTTTATAAGCCTCGCTTCAAGACTCAAGTAATACTTAGCCATCTGATTCATGCGGAAATCGAGCGGATTATGATTTCGTCAATTTGCTCTCTCAGAACAGCGATTTCTTTTTTTATTCGTTGTTGTTCGTTTATTTCTTTTCGGATTTCATCAACAATACTCTGCTGAATAGCCAAATTTGGAAGAGGAACAACAAAATCTCTTAATTCTTTAAGAGACACTTTTACCATTGTTTGGTTCTTCCCTTTAGTGCAATATTTGAAATAGCATCGGCCAATAAAACTATTAAATACATAAGCCATATATTTTTTATTGACATAATTATCAAAATTTATGCGAATCATCAAATCAGGGTATATTACATCTTGATTATCGTCCTCCTTGATATTGGCAACAGCAGCCAACGCGACAAGATCTACAGTGTTTCCTCTACTTACAAAGAAATCCTGGTCCCTTACATAATAAGAGCTCAGGTCACTCTTTTCCATTGAGCTATACTTTGGATTATCAAAGGATAATTCGCCGCTGTTTGATATAGCATCAATTCCTAAAATCCGATAGCCATTCTCACTATCATTACATACTGGCGACCAACCATTTTTTACAGATACAATATGATGTCCTAAATATGTGCTGCATTCTATTTTTTTTGTTATGAGGTCTTGGAACGCTACAGACTTATTCCATCTGTAACTCAATCTTAATGTTGAATTGGATTTTGCAAGACTTACGTTAGCAATTTTGATATTCTTTCTTTTTTCAATCTGGATATAATCCTGAAAATCAAGACCAAACCTTCGCTGAAAAACGGTGTCAATTATGGTTTTTATAGAATGCTTACGTTTTTTTAGAACCGCTATTTTCTTTTCAATAGGATTGATCGATTTTATGGTGTCTATCTGTTCTTGCTTACTCAATTGTCGCACAGGAATTCGCAACAAATCCTTAACCTTATATGTAGAAATCCCTATTCCTCTGTAAATATTGTTATCTATAATGGATTTCAATTTTTTTAACCGAAGAAGGTACAAAACATATTTCTTTTCCCAACCAGCTTTTACAGAAAAACAGTAAAAACCATTTGAAAAGACAAACTCTTCTAAGTTGAAGTTTTCAAACAACAATGCGGGAGATCTGGCAAGTCTTAAACTTGATATCAGAATAAGATTATTTGTCAAAGCATATTTCAATCGGTCAGGATGATCATTTAATGAAACAGGCTGATAATCGATGATATCTCCGTCTTCATCTATATAGGTTTGGCCAGTTGGAATACCCTTATAAATCCGTCCTTCTTCATAATCAAATGTCAAATAACACTCTTCAATAACATCAGAGAGTGAAATTTGTTTTTCAACAGGGATTCCAAAAATATTGTAAGAACATAGACTTTCGACGCTATGGTATTTTTCATCGCATCGAAGATAACAATCCGATGCAATATTGCTAAACTTGGTTTTTGATACAATCATAGACAGAATCCTTAAGACCAATCAATTTCTCTCATGTAATCGAGAACGGTTCTGTGTACATTTGTATGAAGAGCCACATAGTTGCTGCGATAATTATGCAAATGCCCGCTTTTAAATTCGTTAACTAACACAGAATCCGTTCGTTCACGATACTGGTCTTTAAGTATGCCTTCTTCATAATACTTATCTATAAATTTTCTTACTTCATCCAGCTCTACATTTAGATCATTCTTCTTTTTATTAAGTCTTTTGAGTTTATTTTCTATTTGAGAATTTTTTTCTAATTTCTTTTTTTTGTCATTATTGTCAGACAATAATAAAATCTCTTCACCAAGCGCACGAAGTCTATTCTCATAGTCCTTTTTGATTAGAGACTCATTTAGTTCCAAAGGAACGTATTCTAGCTCAAAAAGTTCATTTGACATTTCTTTTTCGCTGCGTTTTGTACGTTTATAACCAACATTGTCTACTTCAGCCATAAAAATGTCGTAATTAAAAAACGTTGCTATTTCCTCAAACACCCACCAAGTGTTAACATATCCGAAAGTATTAGCTGTATCTTTATCAATTGTACACAAGTCATCAAGTTCTGTGCGATATTTCTTGATTATTTCATCGGCAGTTAAACAATCGTCTTTTTCAGAGATGTAATTCTTCAGCATGTCGCAAAGCGCATTTCGCTCTTCTTCAGATGTTAATGCCTTAATTGAAGGTAATTTTTTCTTTTCTTTCAAACCATCATGAACAGCAATAAGATTTTCAACTCGTGTTTTTAGCGCAGAATATTTTTTAGAAACATCATTCCACACTTTAACCCACTCTTCTACTTCGGCAGACGTCTTTTTTTGTGCGAAAAGAATGCTAGTTTTCGTCGAAGTGTAGGGTTCAAAAGTGACCTGAGGTAGAGAAACAACCGCTTTTATCTTAAAATATTTATATAGAAACAATCTTATATATTTGTTTTCTGTCGTATCAAAAACACTTTCCGGCAAAACAGCCGCAAGCCTGCCATTTTCACGCAAAAGCTGATACCAACGTTCAATAAAGAGATTTTCCGAGTTTTTCTTTTCTCCAAACAAAAAACTCTTCTTTATAGTTTTTTTTGTATCGTTATCAAGTTCAACACTAAATGGAGGATTTGTTAAAATGAGATCAAAGTTTCCATTGGTAGCCTTATTGTAGTAAAGAGGCTCTTTTGTGCTATCATGCATAACATTTGGTGCAGTTTCTTTTTCGTAATACGAAAAAGGTAGCAGACCATCTTTGACAAATATATTGGTGGATCCATCCCCATGAAGAATCATATTTACTTTTGTGGCTGTTCCAAGATTGAAATTAGATTCTGATGCATATATATATTTCTGTGCCCACTTGTTTTCACGATGGTCTGGATAAAACCAGTCATCGATTTGGTCTTTTACTGCTCTTGAAGAACCCAATTCGCTACGAAAACGATACTTTATGTTATTTGTAATAAACTTCATGTATTCAATTAAAAATGTCCCGCTCCCAGCAGATGGATCAATCATATATGGAATTTCTCTATCTTTCTTTATGCGAGAAATAGCGAGTCTGTCAGCTTGGATTGCCCACAACATAAATCGAACAATATTAATGTGTGTAAAAAATTGTCCTTTACTCTGCTTAAATCCATTGCGAATGATGCCTTCGAAGAAATCTCCTAAGATATCTTTTCCGCTTAAGCTGTTTTTACCATCAACAAAAGAAAGACCTTCCATTTTTTGAACAGCAAATTTTAATTTTGAAAGAGAAAATTTTTTACTGTCAATAACAAAAGATTTTGCAAGTTCTTTCTTGTCAAGAATATAAAGTTTTTTTTCAAGAGCGGAACGATAAAGCTTGTTTATTCTTTCGAAAAGTTGTTCGTTTGTTTCGAAAACCTCGTCTCCTTCGTTTTCAAAAGTACGGGCTTGGAATTCATATTCGTGCCCGCTTTCGGTGGTATCCTCGTCTTGTATTTTTGCAAGAATTAAATTTGTTAATGATGCAAAAACTTCATTGTCGTCTGTCCCGCCTCCTCCCCATAGTACATTGTGAAGATTTGTTTGTAGTTGTCCAAGCATTTCACTTGAAAAGTTTTTTTCGAGATCCTTGTCGGAATCCTTAATATACGGCTTAAGTCGCGCTTTGCCATATCTAGCGGGAAGATTGTTTGTGAAATTTCGATCTATTTCCCAATCTGTGAAAGTGGGATAAGTATCCATATCAATAATCATGCATTCGTCTGATACTTTATCGCCAATTTCAGAAGTAGTGTAGAGGACGAGATACTTGACTGCGTGGCCTTCAGCTTTTTCCATGAATGCAACTTTATACAACTGTTCTTCAATTGTCTGGTCTTTATCAATAGCTGCGTATTCATCAGGACTTTTTGCTTCAATAAATAAAAATGCATCACCTTTTGCGTCTCTAACAATAATATCAATTCGACTTGTTATGCCGTGGGGCCTACCGGCTGTGTATTCACGTTCAATCTCAATGCGATCTGGAGAATATCCAAGATCATTTACAAGGCGAGTTAGAATAAATGCGCGAGATATTTCTTCATCACCGGTGATTTCTTTTATTTCTCGCCCTTGATGGATTAGATTGTATGAGATTTTTTTCTTTTCTAATTCAATTGAGGAAACAATTTTTGTGGGCTGTTTATCGATAAAATTCTTTATAAGAGCCCAATTCATGTTTTTAGAAGTGGAATTCTGCATGGACATATAAAGAGGTGCTCCTCGTTAAAGGTTGGTGGAGAACCATCCTTATTCAATTGCGTAAAATTCGGGCCTGAGTTGTATTCAAACAAAAAAGGCGTGGAGTCGCAGCGCTTACCATTGCAGCGGGCTACCACACCCTTCAACACAATAAGCACAAACGACCCACGCCCCTGATGGGACGTGAGCGTTCGTCTTATTCTCGTGTTGATTGAAAGTGGTAGTTTCTGCAATGAGAATAAGAGACGAATCTCAAAATTTCCGGTCGCTCCGCACCATTCGGTACGGGGCTATGTCATGCGGAATATAGATTATTTTGTCACTTCGGCAAGCTCAGTGACCTTAAGCCAGGGCGACAAATCAGCACCAAGATTACCACGGCCTCTTCGAGGCCTCGCAATGACGCAAAAAAAGGAGATTCCCGGTCAAGCCGGGAATGACAAATGAAGTCGGCTCCAAAAATCTTCTCCAAAAGTGGGTTAAAATTCCGAGTTTTGGAGAAGATTTTTGAAAAATGTCATCCAAAAGTGGGTTAAAAATGCCCTTTTTGGCGTTTTTTAGGCGATTTTTGCGAAAAAGCACGAAAAAAGCCCCGAATCGAACGACTCGGGGCCTTTTCAGCGGGAAGAGCGAGATTCGAACTCGCGATAGGATTAAGTCCTATACGTCCTTAGCAGGGACGCGCCTTCGGCCAACTCGGCCATCTTCCCATCTTGGGGACACTAATTTACTTAATTTTCACGTTTTTTTCAAGGGTGGAGCCCCAAAAAATTCTAGATTTTGGTAGATTCCATCTTCCACCTACATCTAAAATGCGATTTTTTAAAAAGCCTTTGAAAATTGCCGCAGCATTCGCCCTGGTCGGCCTCATTTGCTGCATTCCCGCATACATCGTCGTGTTCAAGATCCTCCCCGAGCAGGATCCCGACAACCAGTTTAACCGCAATACCATCCTGCAGGTGCTCAGCGGAGAGACCCGCGTCTATTTTAATGACGGCAACGAGCTGCTCGGCGCCTTCTTCGACGCGAACCACCGCGTGTACGTGCCCTACGGCGACATCCCGGTGAACATCGTCAACGCGCTGGTGGCCGCCGAAGACGCCGGCTACTGGAACCACAGCGGGTTCAGCTTCCACGGTTTCGCGCGCGCCATGGCCCGCAACATCCGCGAGGGGCACCTCCGCCAGGGCGGCTCCACGCTCACCCAGCAGGCGGTCAAGAACATTTTCGGCCGCGAGGAACGCAGCGTCAAGGAAAAGCTCAAGGAGCTGATGAACGCACTCCGCATGGAAAAGCATTTCAGCAAGGAAGAAATCCTGGAATTCTACCTGAACCAGTTCCACGTTTCGGGCACGGGCAAGGGTGTCGCCATCGCGGCGCAGTACTTCTTCAACAAGGAACTCAAGGACCTGACGCTTGCCGAATGCGCATTCATCGCGGGCTCGGTCAAGGGTCCGTTCAACTACGACCCGTTCATCCAGCGCTCCACCGAACGCCGCGAAAAGGCCATCGCCCGCGGCGAGGAACGTCTCAAGTACGTGCTCGAACGCATGCTCGACGAGGGCTACATCGAAAAGGAAGACATGGAAAAGGCGCTCGCCAAGCCGCTCGAGTTCAATCACGGCAACTTCCGCTTCACCATGAGCACCACGCTGGAACGCCTCGAAGAAAAGCTTGACAGCGACTACTTCCACGACCTGTTCCAGAAGGAAGGCATCGAGGACTGGCGCAAGGCGCAGCTTGTCATCGTGACGACACTCAACGCGAAGAGCCAGGACGCCGCGAAGCGCGCCCTCCAGACCAACATAAGCAACCTGCAGATGCAGCTGGGCGGTTTCGTGCTGCCCAAGGCCGAGTTCGGCAACCGCGCCCAGAGCGCGCGCAAGGGCGACTACCTCTACGGTACGGTCGACAGCGTATTCTTCGACGAGGCGGGCAAGCTCAAGTCCCTCACGCTCAGTTTTGGCCAGCTCAAGGGTATCGTCACCGAGAAGGCCGTGAACGACTTCGCGAAGCAGGTCGGCGGCGACGTGAACAAGATTCTCGCATCCCAGCTCAAGCAGGGGGCCATCCTCCTGGTGAGCATCCTTTCGGACGAGCTGCAGGACGGGTACGCCACCTGCAAGATAGAGACGGAACCGGTATTGCAGGGTGCGCTGTTCGCCCTGCAGAACGGCAAGGTCATCGCAAGCCAGGGCGGTTTCCACAATACGGGCTTCGACCGAAGCTTCAAGGCCCTACGACAGCTCGGTTCCAGCTGGAAGCCCCTGCTTTTCGCACTCGCGCTCAAGTACCACTGGAACTACCTCGACGAACTGGAGAACGAGTACAACGCCTTCCAGTACGTGAACCAGTTCTACTTCCCGCGCCCCGACCACAAGAACAAGGGTGACGTCGTGAGCATCGCCTGGGCGGCCACGCGCTCCGAGAACATCGCAAGCATCTGGCTGCTGGAACACCTGCTCGACAAGCTGAGCGACGAGGAGTTCCACGATGTCGCGGCGAAGAACGAAATGGCCCGCATGCCCGACGAGGAATCCAAGGCATTCTTCGAACGCCTGCGCGACAAGTTCGGGCTCACCATGAAGGAAGACGTCAAGCGCGAAATCGAGTTCACCCGCGCCCGCGACGCCCTTGTGGAACGCTACAAGAACGAAGGACTCTATGCACAGGCGCGCGCCACGCAGGCGCTGCGTTACGGGAGCTTCACCGACGTGGGTATCAAGCAGGCCAAGCGCGACGCTTCGGCAATCCGTTACCTGCGGCACAACTACAAGAACTACTCCGAAGTCCTGCGTAACCGCGAAAACGAAATCCTTTCTAACGGACTCACCGAAACTTTTGCCTCGCTCGAAGAGGTTGAACTTTTCCCGAACTTCTCGCTGGCCGACTTCAAGCGCCTGAGCACGATGGTCGAGCCGACCGACCCCGAAAGCGACTACCTCGACCCCGAACATCTGCGCAACTGGCCCGACTACCGCCGCGCTCTAGCCATGTCCGAGTTCGCGAGGTTCGCAGGCGAAATCGGCATCAAGCAGAAACTGCAGAAGGTGTTCAGCATGCCGCTCGGCGTGAACGACATTACCCTGAGCGAAATCACGACCGCCTACCAGACGATCCTTACGGGCAAGGTGTTCAAGTGCAAGGACGGCGACTGGACCGAGCCCTGCCTCATCAAGGAAATCAAGAACCGCGACGGACGCACCATCTTCAAGAACGACACCGAAAGCAAGGTTGTCCTGGACGATGCCGTCACCACGCAGATGGGCGCGATGTTGCGCTCCGTGTTCAAGAACGGAACCGCCCGCAGCCAGTACGGAAACATCACCGTATCGAACCCCGAAGGCGCGCAGAAGCTGCGCTACCCGGCGCTGGGCAAGACGGGTACCACGAACGATTACCGCAACGTGGCTTTCATGGGCGCACTCCCGACATATGTGAAGGACAAGAACGGCATTGCGCTCGATTCCGTGGTGGCTATCGGCAGCTACGTGGGCTTCGACGACAACAAGCCGCTAAAGTCAGGACGTACACGTATCGCAGGCGCCTCGGGCGGTCTCCCGCAATGGGCGGCTTTCGCGAAGGAAGAAATCGGAATCCTCGGCATCCCGGAACAGGTCGACTTCCTCGACATTTCCATGATGGCGACAGGCGAAGTCCCGCTGATACTTACAAACGAACGCGGGGAACTCACGGTCGACCCGATGACGGGCCGGGCGATGGCGGGCGCGAACAGCGCGGATGGCAGGCCGCTCCCGTGGCTTGACGTGCCGGGATTCACGCCGCCGCAGGTGCAGGAACGCGCCGCAGCCGCAAGCGCCGAGATGGGAATTCTCACGAGCATGCCGATGCCCACCGTGACTGACTCCGGTGCGCCCGCCATTGACGGGGCCATCGGCCCCGACGCGGGCTCCGTGAGCCCGGCCCCGGCCCAGCCGACCGCGCAGGAAATCCCTGCCACCGCTGGACAGCCGGCAACCCCGAAGGCCGCAGCCATGCCCAAGGACGACGACTGGGATTTGCCTGAAGGCCTGGGCGGCAACGCCTTCGTGCCTATAGAAGCGGAATAGGGATTAGGATCTAGGATCTAGAGGCTAGGGGCTAGAATCTAGGGGCGAAGAGCCGTGAGCTTTGAGCGATGGGCTATGAGCTATGAGGTGTGAGGGTTGTGTTTCCTCGCACCTTTTTTCTATTTTTCATACATGCTTCCCAAAAGATTAGGTTTTATTGGTTTGCTCATGGCAATGCCGCTGGTATTGGCGGCTTGCGTGGCTAATGCCCCAGCACCCGGCACATCGCCGGAACCCGTCGCCGACGAAGGCGCCCCGGACCAAGCCGACTCCGGAAAGTCCACCCTCGGCCAGCCCGCCAAGGCGCAGGCGCTTGACAACTACCGCCTCGCCACTCCCGAAAACGTGCCCTCGACCGAACCGGTACAGCAGTCCTCCATCGATGTCGTCCCGGTTTCCGAAAAAGGCAGGGACCAGGCGCAGGCCCCGGTCGACCCCTACAAGGCTTTCCCGTCCCTCGCCGAAGGCGTGTTCGCCTATGCCGACGCCCTCTACAAGGCAGGATTTGCCGACTCCGCCGTGGCCTACCTCCAGCGCTTCCGTGTCATCAAGCCGCTCTGGGCTCAGTGGGAAGCCAAGACAGACTCCATGATCTTCGCCTTCGACAAGGTCCGCGCCGAAAGGGCCAAACAATTCGAGCCGCTGGTTCTCGAAATCCAGAACATGAACCGCGCCCGCGCCGCCTACAGCATGGTCGCCGAGACCGCCGACAGCCTCATCGCGCTTGCCCCCGACGACTCGCTCACCCGCTGGGCAGTTGACCAGAAGCAAATCGCCTACAAGAACACGCTCGCCAAGGCGAAAAAGGAATACGCCGAAATCAAGTCGCTCGCCGACGACAAGGCGCAATTCGCCGAAGCGCAGAAGAAGGCGACCGAATTCCAGATGCGCTACCGCGACTTCGAAGCCGAACTCCAGATCCAGGCACTCGTGGACCACATCCGCGAACTCGCCCAGGCGACCGATGCCGCCGCTGCCAAGTACTGGGAATCGCACGACCCGGCCGAAGCCCTCAAGAAGGCGGACGAGCTCATCAAGGCAAGCAAGTACAAGGACGCCAAGGATCTTTTGAACAAGCTCAAGGCAAGCAAGCTTCGCAAGGAAGCTGCCGCCAAGTACCAGGAACTCGCCGATGCCTACTGCAACATGCAACGCAAGGAGACCTCGAACCTTTTCGCGAAGGCCCAGAAGCAAAAAGACTCCGAAAAGAAGCGCGACCTCCTGAAGCAGGCCATCGCCCCGCTGGACAAGTGCATGAGCGAATTCCCTGAAAATAGCCAGAAGAAGACCGTCACGGACAACAGGCAGTTCCTCGAAAAGGAAATCCAGAAATGATCGATGCCGACTGGTGGCAGTACGCCCAGTATCCGGCGTTCTTCGTGCTCGGGGCCGTGGTCAGCCTCATCAACAGCATCGCGGGCGGCGGCTCCACGCTCAGCCTGCCCCTCATGATATTCCTCGGCATGCCCGCGACCGTCGCGAACGGCACCAACCGAATCGGGCTCATCATCGGGAACTGCAGCAGCGCTTTCAACCTGATGAAGCACGGCTACCTGAACAAGAAAATTTTCCTGCAGCTGCTCTTGCCCACCATCGCCGGGACAGCCATCGGGGCGTTTTTCCTGGTGCGCATCGGCGACCGTGCATTCCAGGCCATACTTGCCTGCGTCATCTGCCTTGTCGTAGTAATGAGCAACCTGCGCAAGGACATCCTCGGCAAGCCCCCCGCGACACCGCCCGAAAAACTCACATGGAAAGGCGCCCTCGGATTCGCCCTGATATCCATCTACGGGTGCATCGTGCAGGTCGGCGTAGGCTTCGTCCAGATTTTCGGCCTCACGCGCTACACCGGGCTCGATCCCATCCGCGTGAACGCCCTAAAGAACGCACTGACCAACGTGTTCCTGCTCATGAGCACGACCGTCCTCGGCATTGCAGGCAAAATCAACTGGCCCATCGCCATCGTGATGGCGGCGGGAGCCTGGCTGGGCGGCTACTGCGGCAGCTTCCTCCAGCGCAAGAAGGGCAACAAGTTTATCCAGCATTTCGTGAGTGCGACAAGCATCGCGATGGCCGTATACCTGGTCATCGACCTCATTGTCGGCTAGTTTTTTCGCGCTTTTCCCTGCGTTCACGGACCTTCTTCTGTTCCAGCGTCTCGTCCAGGCCGGCAAGCAGCCTGTCGGCAAGTTCTTTATCGCCTAAGGCCAGCAGTTCCTTTTTTTGACGGGGAAGCATCTTGATGCGCGCCTCGAGACGCAGCGCCTGTTCGTGACTGTCCAGCTCGAATTGTCGTAGGATGCACTCGGGAGGGAACGCCTTTGTGAACTTGGCTCCCTTCCCCTTTACATGTTGTTCGTAACGCGCCTCGACATCCGTCGCATAGCCCGTATAGATCCGGTCACCCGAACAACGGAGCATGTAGACGAAATGGGGCATAAGTTAGACGAGAGATGGGAGACGAGAGACGAGAGAGGGTAATGGGGCCTCGAACCTCATTCCTCGCCGTTCGTTCCCTTATGCGCCTTGGACACGATGCTCATGTAGATGGTGCCGAGGATGGCCGCGCAGAAGCTGCCCAGCAATATACCGAGCTTCGCGGAATCCTGACGGCCGCCCACATCGAATGCAAGGCTTGCCACGAACAGCGCCATGGTAAAGCCGATACCAGCAAGCATGCCACCGCCCCACAGCACCTTCCAGCTGTAGCTGGGCTTCTTCGAAAGGCCGATCTTCACGGAAAGCAGGCTGAACAGGAATATGCCTATCGGCTTGCCGAAAATAAGGGCAAGGGCAACGGCACTCATCACGGGCAACTCGAATCCCTGGAGCTTGATTTCGACACCGGCATTGGCCAAGGCGAACAGCGGCATGATGGCGAAATTCACCCAAGGCACGAGAGGCTTGTACAGGCGTTCCTGCATGGAAATGCTTTCGCTCGCGCCGCGCTTGAGCATGGTAAAGACTTCGTACTGTTCGTTGCGGTCCTTGGCTTCGCCCGAAAGGACACCGCCGACGCTGCTTGCGAAGTGCGCCATCTTGCCATTGGCAACGACAGCCTTCGCCGGGACAGAGAGGCCGAGCAGCACGCCCGCGATTGTCGGGTGTACGCCGCTCTTGACGAAGAACGCCCAAACAGCGACACCTATGACGCCATGCAGCAGCAAGTTGCGCACGCCGATACGGAAGAGCACGTTGATGAGCACCAGCAAGGCAAATCCGGCACCGAGAGCCGCGAAGTTGATACCGTCGCCGCTCGGGTAACCGATCGCGATCACGAGGATGGCGCCGATATCGTCGGCAATGGCAAGCGTCAGAATCATCACGCGGAGCGCATGCGGCACCTTCTTTCCGAGGATGGCCATGCAACCCACGACAAAGGCAATATCGGTCGCCGTCGGGATTCCCCAACCGTTCGCCGCGCCGTTTTCGCCATGCGGGCAGAGGGTCAGGTAAATGAGCGCCGGGAAAAGCATACCGCCCGCAGCGGCAATGATAGGCAGGCTAGCCGCCTTCGGGTCGTGCAGCTCGCCATAAGTCATCTCGCCCTTGACTTCGAGGCCGATGTTGAAGAAGAATATCGTCATCAAGGCATCGTTGATAAGCCAATGCAAATCACCGGTACCCACCCAGTTGCCAATCGTCATGGCAAAGGGCATGTGCCAAAAATGCTCGTAAGATGATGGACTCAGGTTCGCCCAGAGCAAGGCGGCAATCGTCATGACAATCAGTACAATGCCGCCCGTCGTCTCCACCTTCATCAGGCGTTCGATCGGGGTTATGATTTTACGAACCGGGGTTTCCGGAAAAAGATTTTCGATTTTATCGCTACTGGTAACTTTTGCTGACATACGTTAACCAATATACATTACTTTTGTTTGGAAACCGAAAAAAAAACGAACGAAAACGATAAATATCGTTATTTGGGCGACCGAACGCCAATGAACTTGGCCAGCATGCCGCAAAGGACTTCCGCACCGACGGGCTTTGCCAGGTGTGCGTTCATCCCGGCAGCAAGAGAAGCCTTGCGGTCCTCGTCAAAAGCGTTCGCCGTCATCGCGATAATGGGAATATTGGCCAGGACCTTGTTCGGCAGGGCACGAATACGGCGGGTCGCCTCGTAACCGTCCATCACGGGCATCTGGATATCCATCAGCACGAGATCGAAATCGCCCGGCTTGGACGCAGCAACCGCCTCGACCGCCTTGAAACCGTTATCCGCAGTTTCCACAAGCACCCCGTTGTCGGTGAGCATGTCCATGGCAATTTCGCGGTTCATCTCGTTGTCGTCGACAAGGAGCACCTTCTTGCCGTCCAGCACAACGGTCTCTTCCTTGACCTCTTCCACCTCCGGCGACTTCGGGAAATCCGCCTCGGTACACCTTTCGACCGGCAGGCTGAACGTGACCACCGTCCCCCTACCTTTCTCGCTATTGATGCTGATGGCACCGCCCATCTTCTCGACAAGCTCGTGGCACACGGCAAGACCGAGGCCTGTCCCCTCGATACCGCTAACCGTGGAACTATGCTCCCGGCTAAACCGTTCAAAAGCATGCTCGACAAAGTCCGCATCCATGCCGATACCGTTGTCACGGATGGACCACTTGTAAAGAACGCGCCCGTCGGGCAGCTTGCCCACCTGATCCAGCCTGTACCATATGTTTCCCCCGGCGGGCGTATACTTGATAGAGTTCGAGAGGATGTTGAACACGATCTTGTTCACACGTGCGACATCCATACGTACAAGGTAGTCCCGAACGTTGACCTGAGCCGAATAGGTCAGGAATTTCTTCTCGATCAGGGGACGTACCACGTCTTCGAGCTGGGTAATGCCCGACCTCACGTCGCAAGGCACCGGCTCGATATCGATCTTTCCCGACTCGATCCTGGAAAGTTCAAGAACCTCGTTGATAATGTTGAGGAGGAGCGTCCCGGAATTCTTCAGCTTGGCCACGGACTCTCGGACCAGTTCGGCATTGTCGCTGTACTTCTCGATCTTGTCGGCAAAACCGAGCACGGCGTTCATGGGAGTACGGATGTCGTGGCTCATGTTGAACAGGAACGTGGACTTCGACTTGCTCGCCGACTGCGCCGCATCGCGGGCCGCCTGGAGTGCCTTGTTCTGCATCTCGAGTTCGGCCTTGCGCTGCTGCTCTTCCGTAATCTCGCTCGTGATATCCCTGATACCGATTAGTGCACAGTTTGCGCCAGTCGCCGTTCCATGCCGTACAAACTTGATGCCGAGCCAATTCGGGCTGGCCGAATTACCATACCGTACAGAAACATTGCAGGCTTTCCCACTACAGATTGCAGGGATAAGCTTGTCCTGCTGGACCTGACGCAAAAATTCTTCCCTGTCGGCGGGAAGCACAATCCGTCCCGCATACAGCTTCATCAACGTATCGAAACTGCCTGAACTGCGCCATTCATCCTTCGAGGCCCCCACAAGGCGTCCGGCACGGAAAATCTCGCCCACGTTCGCGTCGAAATTGTACTGGACAATCGTATCGTAATCTTCCGTCATCGCGCTCACGACATGCTGCAAGTCCTGCGTCTTACGCTCGGCCTGGGCTTCGTTGTCGATACAGCGCAAAGCGGCGATATAGCCGACGAGCTTGCCGACGGCATTCCTGTCGGCGATAAACTTTATCTGGTAATAGTGGGTCTTTCCGAGCACCTTCGCCGGGAAATTCACGAAGTACATCGGGCGGGTCCGGAGGTTTTCCAGGATGACCTCGCGCTTGGTCCTGTAGGCAAAGGCTTCTCGATCCGGACCGGCGACAATCGTATTCTTGATCAGGTCGAACCGTTCGTATATGCCCATTTCGCGAAGCCAGCCCGGGATGCATTCCCCGAGCCTAGGGCTGATACGGTACCGGATGGACGGTTCCCTCAGGACATTGCCAACCACGACATAGTTGATACATTCATACTCGGAAGCCAGGGCTTCCATGACCCTGTCTTTTTTCACGTTCTTTGTGAGAACGTCACGTGCACTGGGGGTTTCCATCCTCTGACCTCTCTCTTCCGAATGAACTGTCACTTATGTTGTATAAGATATGTTTTTATGCGCACCTAGGCAAATCCAATTTGTTAATTATTCCATATTTTTAAGTTCCATGCAGAATCCGCGGCCATACAAAAAAGACTCCCCCTAAGGAGAGCCTTTCGAAAGATTTCGAGCAATCGCCCTGAAATTATTCGCCCATGGCCGAGAAAGCAGCAATCATGGCCTTGTAGTCTTCGCAAGACATCTCTGCACCTTCGTAGAAGTACATGGTGATACCGGGTTCGCCAATATCGCAAACTTCACCACCGGCCGGGCAGGCTTCCATGAGGGTTTCACCATCTTCAGCCTTGCATTCGGCAGCCAGATCGGCAGAACCTTCGGTGCATATCTTGCCCTTCATGCAAGCAGCCTTGTCGCCAGTGGCAGCGGCGGCCGGAGTTTCAGCCGGAGTTTCGGCCGGAGTTGCAGCAGGATCGGCAGCCGGAGTTTCGGCCGGAGTTGCAGCAGGATCGGCAGCCGGGGTTTCGGCCGGAGTTGCAGCAGGATCAGCAGCCGGGGTTTCAGCCGGAGTTGCAGCAGGATCGGCAGCCGGGGTTTCAGCCGGAGTCGCAGCAGGATCGGCAGCCGGAGTTGCAGCAGGATCAGCAGCCGGAGCGGCATTTTCGCAACCAGTAACCGGCTTGCCGAGAAGCATCATTTCCCAAGAAGTGCCGTTGCACTGGACCGTGTCCTTCAAATCTTCTTCGACATAAATCTTGGCGCACATATTTGCCGTTGCAGAGCAAGTGACATCCTTTGTGTCCACAAAGTTTTTGACGCTGGCCGGGGCTACATCACTGGAAACACCAGAGGAACTATCGTCACCGCAAGCGACGAAAGAAGCCATTGCAACAACTGCCATGGGGAAAAGAACTTTTTTTGAAAACATTGTTACTCCTTTGATTTAAAATAGAATTGCAGTCAATAATACATTAATATTTTAAAATGTGGACATTTTATGAGAAAAAAAACATACTATACTGTTGTATCATAAAACAACAAGCCCCTAAATGAACACTCATTCAGGGGCGTATTTGTCTTGTAGACAATTATTGTCGTCAATTAGAAGAACACAGGCGGCCAACGCGGGTTCTTGGAGGACATATCGATCTTATAGAAGTCCTTCTCGAAGCGGCCGTCGTCCAAGCCGTACATCTGCATCACGTGGCGAGCAATCCACTTGCCGAGCTTCATCACGGTGAGCTTCTTGCGCAGGCGGCCCTGGCAGTCACGGTTCATGATGTCCGGGAGCGTGGATGTCGTGAGGATTTCGTCGATGGCGGGGCTGTTGAGCTTTTCGCGGGCCTCGGGGCTCGTGTGGAAGTGCGTCACGCCGAAGCACACGCGGTTCGGGTGGCCCTTCTTGATGTGTTCGCAGCACTGCACGATCGTCGTACCCGTACGCACCATGTCGTCGAACACGATCACGTCCTTGCCCTCGATTTCTTCGATGCTGATGTCGGAGAGTTCCGGGTTGAAGGTCATGCTGATTTCACGTTCGCCGGTACGGACCTTATCCATCACCACGCGCTTGCATTCCGGGAGCTGGAGAGCATCGTAGACCGCGTTCATGAACGGGCGGGCGCCCTTGTCCGGGGAGACAATCACGAGGTTGTTGCCGTCCTTGCCGGTCTGCACGAAGTTGCTGCTCTTGATGTAGTGAGCGTA
>JAGCGO010000083.1 GCA_017649565.1 Fibrobacter sp.
AACCGTTGTCGATGCAGTCCTTGCAGAGTTCGAAAGAGTCACCGTGGTCGAGGTGGAGCACGATCTGCGGATTGGCGCAGCCGAGTTCCTTGGCGTATTCAACAGCACCCTGGGCCATGTAGCGGAGGATGGTGCCGTTAGCGTAGTTGCGAGCACCCTTAGAGACCTGCATGATCACCGGAGACTTCTGCTTGACAGCAGCCTGCACGATGGCCTGCATCTGTTCCATGGTGTTGAAGTTGAAAGCCGGGATGGCGTAGCCACCCTTAACAGCCTTTGCAAACATTTCCCTGGTGTTCACCAGGCCGAGTTCCTTGTAAGAAACTGCCATTTGTTTTACCTCTTGATTCTTTGGCGACTTGCATCGCCGGTTAAAAGTTACGGGGCTAAATTTAGCAAAAACGCACCCGTTTGGAAACACGGGAACGAAAAAATAACGATGGACGAGGGGGTGGCGGGGGTGCGCTCACTTGCGCAGCTTGGACAGGGCCTGCAGGACCTGGGCGCGGAGTTCCCGGAGGACTTCCGGGTCGGGATTGTGCGGGGGGAGGGGCTTGGCGTTCTTGGCCTTCAGTTCCTTCACGAGCTCGATGTCCTGTTTCCGCCAGGTACGCTTGCCGGCCCGGTTGCGGGGGACGCTGAGTTCGGGGATGTGCTTTTCCCAGTAACGCAGGGTATACTCCGGCACCCCGATCATCTCGGAGACCTCCCTCGTGGACCAGTAGACCTTTTCGATTTTTAGACTGCCGTAACGCATGTTCCTTTAAGGCAATATAATTCTTTATTCTGCAAAGCGGAACTGGAATTGTTCCTGGTTCTCTTGGCGTTCGGGGTTCTGTTGGGGTGTCGCGAATGTGGTTCACTGCCCTTTCTTTTTGTTTAACCTTGTGTTAATAATATCTTGTAACTTTATATAATTCAATAACTTACGATAAAGCATGGATAATCGGGGTGGACGGATTTGCTGGCTAATTTGGCCCCTTCAGTAACCAAAGAATGCACCGATGCCGCTCTTTTTACTTGCACTTTGGCCCGTGGAAATCTAGTTTTAGGGAGTATGGGTTATTAAGGAGTATTTATGTCTTTGCGTACGTTACTTGTCGCCGGGATTGCAGTCGCCCTGTTTTCGACCGTCTCTTTTGCGGAGGGCGGCGTCACGTATACGCTCCATAAATCAGCCAACCCGACCTCCGACGAGGAGGACGCCTACAGGCGCATCACAGCCGTCATGGATTCGGCGGTCAAGCTGTACAATACATATTCGAACCTCTCCAAGTTCATCAACGTGTATTACTCGCCGGGAGTGCCCACAGCCGAGGCAAGCAGCAACGGCGACCTGCGTTTTGGCGAAAACCGCAGTTACATGGTGGTCCCGACGGCCATGCACGAGATGGGGCATACGATGGGCATCGGCACGACCCAGGAATACTGGGATGCATGCCAGGATGGCGTCTTCAGGAATGACAAGGTCCAGGCAAAGCTCCGCGAATTGAGCGGCAATCCGAGCGACGAACTCCATTGCGACAGGCAGCATATCTGGCCGTACGGGTTGAACCAGGCCAGCGAAGCCAAGTCCGAGAAGGACCTGATAATCCATGTTCAACTTGTCGATTTTATCCACCAGCAGCTGTTCAAGGAGGCTTTCTACAAGCAGGGGAGGCTCAAGTCCCTCGCCAACTCCAAGTGCATGGGGATTACTTCCGACAATGCGCTCGAACTCATGGACTGCTCCAAGGAAGAGACCTTCGTGAAGATCTTCTCCGTGGGCGACAACCCGGTCACCTACTATATCAAGCTCGGGAACCGCGTGGTGGACATCCCGAACGAGTCGACCGCGGCCGGCGTGAAGGCGTCGACCTACGGCTATAACGGCGGAACGCACCAGAGGTACGTGTTCGAGGGGGCGAATGTGAATACCCCGAACGCCCTTTATCTCAAAAACGCCAAAAGCGGCCATTACTTGCAGGCCGTCGACAATTCCGTGGTGCAGAACCCGAAAAAGAGTTCCGACGACTTCATCTGGCAAATCGTGGAAGAAGCCGAAACGACTCCTGGGCCAAGTGTCGCCGATACGTCCAAGCAGGACACCTCGGGTACAAAGCCGGATCCTGGCGTGGGTGATTCCACAGGGACAAAGCCGGGCCCGAGTGCGAGCGACTCTTCGGGCACCAAGCCGACTCCGGCTGTGAGCGATTCTTCGAAAACGAAGGATTCCACGAAAACGAAACCGAGCACAGTTCCGGAAGATTCTTCCGGAATGGCTATCGCCGGCCGCCCGGACCATCGTCCGGCGGTGATTCCGGCCTCCGGCCGGAGCTTCGACCTCAAGGGCAGAAGCATCGGCACCCTGCCGCTCGGCCGCAACCGGGCCTCGCATACGGTCATATTCCGCAAGTAAATGCGGGACTAGGGCATGATGGGCCGCCCGAAAGGCGGCCTTTCTAGTTTGAAAAAGTGAATTAGCTGTTTTTCGTAAGTCGTTGAAATTCCACGACTTACGTTTTTCTGTGAACATATAAAAAAGACCGTTCTTTCGAACGGTCGAATTTCTTTTGTCCTGAGTGAGGAGAATTACACGCCGAAGGCGTCGTCGGCCTGGGCACTGACGTCCGGGCTAATTTCCGTAACAGGGGAGGCGTTTTCGGCTTCCTGAGCGAAGGCGGCAGCGCCAACAGCTTCGGCGGAAACGTCGTTGGAGGTCTTTTCAGTCATCGAGAGCTTGCCTTCCTTGAACTTGTACATGGCAATCGTGGTCGGCTTCTTGGTGAGCTGGATGAATCCCTGTCCTGCTTGCTTGTTGATGAAGCGAGCCTCATGTGCCATCATGACGACAGCACGAAATACAGAGCCCTGACATTGTTCATTGGAATAGATGTCGTCCAGGTAAACTCTCTGATCAGGCATTTGGACCTCTGGAAAAAGTTTTAGAAGAGGGAGAGGGATTCGAACCCTCGTTACCGTAAAGTAAACACGCTTTCCAAGCGTGCGCCTTCAACCACTCGGCCATCCCTCCTTAGGATGTGGAGCCAAATATAGTTTATTCCGTTCCGTTTGTCAAGCGATTGGGCGCTATTTTGCATATTTTTTGCAAAAAAAACAAAAAATATTGCCATATGTCTCGTGCCTCGTGCCTCGAACCTCGTGCCTTATACCCTACATCTTGTTCATTTCGTCCCATACGGTCTGGACCAGCGGCTCGATTGTCTTCGGGGTGAAGTCGAACTTGATTCCGGCTGTACGGAACATCTCCGGGATGGACACGCTGTAGCCCAGGCTTTCAGCCTTGAACAGCTTGTCGATGGCGGCCGGGCCTTCTTTCTTGAAGTTTGCCCAGACCTGCAGGGCACCCAGCTGCGCGATTCCGTACTCTATATAATAGAACGGGCACTCGAAGAGGTGGAGCTGTTTCTGCCAGAGGTTCCGGCGCACGGCCTCGAGTCCGGAGTAGTCCACGCCCGCGTCGTAGCGGTCCATGATCTCGTTCCAGATGTCGCTGCGGTCTTCGGCCGTGTGCGACGGATATTCGTAAAGCCTGTGCTGGAAGCTGTCGATGCTTGCGACCCACGGGAAAAGCCAGACGACGTCGGCCAGTTCGCCGATGACGCTGCGCTCGATCGATTCATTGTCGTCGCCGTAGAACGGCTTGAGGTTCGACATGCCGAGGAGTTCCATGCTCATGCTCGCCACTTCGGCGAATTCTGCCGGCACGTCGCGGTACGGGAAAATCGGCTGGTCCGCGAGCGCGAACTGGTGGAAGGAGTGGCCGGATTCGTGCAGGAGCGTGTAGATGTCGCGGTCCGTGGCGGCCGAGTTCATGAAGATGAAGGGGAGGCGGCTTTCGTCAAAACCGATCTGGTAGCCGCCCGGAGCCTTGCCGAGCCTGGAATCCGGGTCGATAAGTTTCTTGGCCTGCATCTCGCGGGCCCACTTGCCTGCTTGCGGGTGGATGCCTTCGAAAATCTGGTCGACCTTCTCGATAAGTTCCTCGCCGGTCTTGTACGGAGTCAACGGCGGACGGCTCAGCGGGTCGACGTCCAGGTCCCACGGGCGCAGCTTCGTAAGGCCCATCTTCTGTGCGCGGCGCTTGTACATCTCGCGCTGGAGGGGGAGGACGAGCTTCTCGATACTCTCGTGGAAAGCCTTGCAGTCCTCCGGAGTGTAGTCGAAGCGGCGCTTGGCAAGGAAGATGTAATCGATGTAGTCCTTGCAATGCGCATTCTTGGCAATCTTGTTGCGAATCTGGAAGAGCCTGTCGAACGCATCGTCGAGCGCCTTCTTGTCCTGGAGGCGGCGCTCCCAGACCGTACGCCAAGCCATCTCGCGCAAGTCACGGTCCGTCCTTTCGAGGTAGGCACCGATTTGCTGCAACGTCTTGACACTACCGTCGAACTCGGCGCTCATGCCGCCGGTAATCTTCTGGTAGTCCTGGACTGCCTTGGTTTCTTCGGTCGAGAGGGGAATATTTCTAGGGTCGAACAAGTCGAGCGAAACCTGTACGCTCTTGAACCAGATGCCGAATTCGCCCTTCAGGTCGTTGAAGCTGGGGTGGGCGACGAGCTTCTTGTTCAGCTTGTCGTCGTACTCGTTTGAGATGGGCTCGATATTTTCTACAAAATCACCGTAGGCCTTGGCGGCGGTCTCGTCCTGGGTGTTCAACGTCATTGCCACGTATCGGCGGCTGGAGACTTCGGCCAACACGGAATCTAGTTCGCTCCACTTGAAAATCCAGTTGCGTAGGGCGGCGGACGTGGGCTCGAGCTCTGCAGTGAGCAGCGATTGGAATAGGGAAGTCACCAGTGCGACGTTATCAGGATTGAAATCTTGCGGTACAAACTTGCGTGTCATTTAAAAGCCTCCGGGTAGTATTGCGCCCACCCAGTTGTTCACGATGCCATTGATGATGGAAGTCCTTACGGTTTCCATGATGTTGTTCATTTCCTCGTCGGAAATGTCGCGGTCGATGTTAAAGTCTAGCGGTATTGTCGCTCCGTCGGCATCCAGAGCGACCTCGATGACGCCCACAATCTTGAAATGCCGGACGTCGGGCAGCTTGAAGATGCGCCTGTCCAGCGGGAACTGCGTCTTGACGGACAGGCTGTTCTTGCCGGGCTTGAGCAGGCTCGAATCCTTGAGCGTGACCGGCAGCGTGATGATCGTGTCGAGCGTAATGTTCGCGTTGAACGAGCGGATCCACAGCGTGTCCTTGCTGCTGTTCGTCGCCGAGAGCGCGATATCCAGGCTCGCCTTCCCGAGTTCCTTCTCGATGATGCCGCGGGCGAAATTCTGTAGCGTCGTGACGACCTGGGGGTTCGGCAGCAAGCTGGAGGCGAGCCCCTTTTCCGGGAAAAGGTCCTTGTTGATGTTGACCGAGTCCAGCGAGATCGCCTCGAATTCGAGCTTTGTCTTGGAAAGGATATCAGCCGCCGTTATCTTCTTGGTGACGGCACAGCTGGCCAAAAATGAGGCCATCAGGGCAAAAATGAGCGTTATATAATCAACTTTGCTTCGGAAAAACATATATTAAATATAAAAAGAATAAGGTTTGAAATGAAATCCAAGGTTACAGCGGCGGTTATTTTCTTATCGTGCTTGCTCCTGCAGGCCTGTGGCGACGATTCTAGTTCGTCATTTCCGGTTGAAAATTCTAGTTCGCCCAAGGACGTGGAAACGATATATGACCTGGGAAAATGCACCGACAAGCGGAAAGGGGAGGTGATTTTCGTAACAGAAGACGACAGGGAATACGTCTGTTTTTCCGGAAAATGGATATCAACCGACGAAGAGGACATTTCCTCTTCAAGTGCAAAACAATCTTCCAGTACAGAGAAAACATCCTCCAGTTCAAAAAATAAGGAATTGTCAAGTTCTTCAAGCGCAAAGGACGAAGTTTCGTCCAACTCCAAGCAGTCGTCCAGTTCAAAAGAAATCCCATCCAGTTCTAGCAAAGAAGAAAGTTCTTCAAGCGTTGCAAAGCTCGTTGCTAAAATAATGCCTAGCGGGGCATATAACTGCGATGTATACAGATGCGTACCGACAATTGAATTGAACCTAACCATGCTCGCTGATGGAGAATACGGCGAATTCATGGATCCTCGCGACAGCATTGTCTATAAGACGATAAAAATCGGGACCCAGGTCTGGATGGCGCAAGATTTTGCTTTTAGGTATTCCCACGAAACGGCGCAATCGGCCTGTTATATATCAACCGGATATAAACCAACCGATACATGCCTTCAAAATAGACTATACAAATGGTCTGCAGCCATGGATTCTGCCGGTGTGTTCTCCGATGACGGACTTGGTTGCGGAGACGGCGTTCCGTGTAACAAGAGCGGAAATATACAAGGAGTATGCCCTGATGGCTGGCATATCCCCAGCAGAGAAGAATGGAATGTTCTAGTTGATAACTCAGGAAAAGACGATATTACTCGTTGGGATAATCTAACATTAGGTAATAGCACTGGCTTTAGTGTCCGAAGCGGAGTTGTATGGTATCCTAATGATAAAGGTGATAAGTTTAATTCTAACCAGAAATGCTTCTGGTCTTCAACGGAAAGGATAGATAACGGCTCAATGTTTCCGGTTTATTTCACTTATATTTTCGATGTGCTATACAAATCCGTCGTTGTAACTTGGGATCATAGAAGTATGGGTTGTTCAGTTCGCTGCATACTCAACGAATGAGGGGTTCATCTCCCGCATTATTTATTGCCGATAATGCGGATTATGTAAACTAAACATTCGGAATTTAATCAAAAAAACGGAGGTTCTACACCTCCGTTCTCCTTTTGGGCTTTTTTTCGTGTCACCTACCTGATGTCGACTTTCAGGAATTCCTTGCCGCTTTTCGCCACGTAGAGCCCGCGGTTCAGTCCCTGCAGGTTCATGTTCTTGCCAGCGCTGCGTACCAGGTTGCCGTTCATGTCGAACAGACGGATGTTGGCTGATGCCCGGAGCATGCTTCCTTCACGGGCAAGTCCTGTGGAGAATTTTACCGTGGCAGAAGGCACCGAGCGCAAGCCCGTCCAGCCACATTCGGGAATCATCGCGTCGCACAGAGGTACCGAGCTGGATGACCCTGGCGAAGCGACGCTGGAGCTCGATGATGGAGAGCCGCCTTCAACAAAGTCGTCCATGTGCGTAATCCCGTTGTTCACGTAATCCGGCAGCCCGTAGGCCTTGCGCATTATATTCAGCACTTCCATGTCGAACACGGAGCCGTCTGGTTCACTCTGCCTGCGGATGACGGTCATGTTGTTTTCGCCTTCGTGGCCGGTGTCCCAGGCGATGGGTACGACCTTGTTCCTCTTGGCGGAATTCATCAGGTAGTCGTAATAGGCGAGTCGGCCTTGCCGGTGCATATCGTAATTCGAACCGGTAAGCACGCCTACGCGGTCGTTTGCGCCAAATTCACCGATAATCACGGGCACGCCCTGGTCCACGAAGTTCGCCTTCATTTTCCCGAACTGGTCATCCATGCGGTCGCCGGTGCAGGGGTCCCCCATCGCGTTTGCCCAGGAATTGTAGCCACAGTTGTGTACGATGTCCTCGCCCGTTGCCAGGTTTTCCGTTCCCCAGTAATACTGCGGCTCGACGATAGCACCCCAGTCGGCGGGCTCGTTCATGAGCGTGTACGTGTACGGATCGTAATAATGCACCTCCACCATCAGGCGATTTTCGATGACATCATTGGGGAGTTTGCTCACGGGCATAACCTCGCAGCTGCGGTCTATGCTCGTCGAAGGTCCCTGGATGATCAGCGTACGACTCCCGTTGTTGCCGCCCGTCGCGCGCACGGCGTCCACGAAGGTCTGATGGTACGTCATCAGGATTTCCGTCTCGTGCTGGTAATTGTCGTCGGTTGTCGCGGGTTCGTTCGCACTCGCGAAAAGCAACCGCTCGTTGTAGTTCTTGAAATGCGTGGCAATCTGCGTCCAGTAGGCCTTCTGCTTCGCGTTCACCTCGGACTTCTTGTCGTCCTTGAGATTTTCTTCGAGCCAGCCGCCGTCCCAGTGGATGTTGAGGATGGTGATGAGGCCAGCGCGCATGCAGCGGTCCACCACGACCTGCACGGAATCCATCCAGCTCTGACTGATGACGCCGTCCTTCGCGTGGCTATCCCAGGCGCACGGGATGCGGATGGTGCTGAAACCCGCCGCTTTCACGGAATCAATGTAGGCCTCCGTCGGGAACTTGTTGCCCCAGCCGGTCGGGTTGCCCGGAACCTCCATCGTGTTGCCGATGTTGATGCCGAAGCCCATCTGGTTGAAGATTTCGGTCGCAGTCGGGAGCGTTTTTGCCGCCGCAGGTACGACCAAAGAGAAGGAAGCGGCCATAGCCGCAGTCCATAGGATGCGTTTTTTCATGTTTACCCCATACAAACAACAATATGAATATAGGTCAGGAATGGCGTTATTTGACGCAAATAGGGAAATTTCCCATTGACAAAAAATCTATCCCGGGTAAAGCATGTGCCAAACTGTCGTTTTAAATTGAAACAGGGCTTCCCCGCTTTGAATTGGCATAAAAATTGCTATCTTTGGCACGAAAAATGTAAAACGTGCGCCCGCAGGGTTTTCTCGGGCGATTATATATAAGGCAATTTGAAATGGCTGAAGATAAAAACGAACAGGAACCGACCGCAGAAGAAAAGGCAAAATTCGAACAGGACGTGCTCAAGGCCGCCGAAGACGCAATGAACACAGACGAGAGACGAGAGACGAGAGACGAGAGTGAAAAGTCTGCCGAAGCTGCCGCCGAGCAACCCGCTGACCAAGCTCCCGAATCTACAGAATCTGCTGAGGACGTGCTCAAAGCCGAACTCGCTGCCGCCAACGACCGTAACCTCCGCCTGATGGCCGAATTTGACAACTTCCGCCGCCGCAGCGCCAAGGAGCAGCTCGAACTCATCGAGACTGCCAACGGCAAGCTCCTGGAGAAACTTTCGGAAGTCCAGGACAACTTCGAGCGCGCTTTCGCCAGCGAAAACAAGGCCAAGGACCTGGAAGCCTTCGAGAAAGGCATGCAGATGATTTACAACCAGTTCGCGAAGATTCTGACGGACGCCGGCCTTGAACAGATCGACCCGACCGGAGCCGAATTCGACCCGAACTGCCACGAAGCCCTGATGCAGCAGCCCAGCGAGACAATCCCCGAAGGCCACGTGGTCACCGTGTTCCAGAAGGGCTACAAGCTCAAGAACAAGATCCTGAAGACCGCGAAGGTGATCGTTTCGTCTGGGAAATAAACCCGCGAGACTCCCCTGCGTCTCCCCTCTTATGTCATCCCCGCGCAGTCCCTTTTTAACTGCAAAATCCTCCCCCGCGGAGGATTTTTTATTTCTATAAAACAATCTTTCTTAATTTTTTACTTGTAATTTTACTTAAAATTATGTATTATTGAGATGGAGGTTGTTTATGCCGTGCATTTTACCTGTGTCTGATTTACGAAATTACAATGAGGTTCTTCAGAACGTTTCCGAAGAATCTCCGGTATTCCTGACCAAGAACGGTCGAGGTTGCTATGTCGTCATCGACATCAAGGAATACGAACGGATGGTCGCGGCGTTGAAACTCCAGAAGGCACTTGCCGAGGGTGAACGATCCGCCGAACAAGGCGGTTGGCTTTCTGCAGCAGATGTGCGGAAGAAATTTTAGTCCCTATTTTATTAAGGGGGGGGGAACGCTACTGATTTTCGCCTATGCCTAGTAATTGAGTGTAATTACGCTTGGCGTAGAGTACGCGATGGATTTGGACCGTATTGCCCCTGACCACATAGAACATCAGGTAGTTGTCGATAGGAATGACCCTGTAGCCGACAAGTTTCAGCAGCGAATCCTGATGAACGGGATACGTTAACGGATGCTCTTTCAACAGCCTGACCTGCTCAAGGAATTTCTCGAATACGGAATTTGAAGCCGTTTTTAGAATGTTCGTAAAATAGGACTTGATCTCAGTCAGGTCCCTTTGTGCCGAAGGCGTGACGACGACTTCGTACTTTTTAGCCATTCATCAGGTCCTTCAGGAATTTTTCTGCATCAGCGCATTCCGCACCGCGTTCCACTTCGGAAATGGCCTCGGCAAGTTTCGAATAGAGTTCCAGTTGGGCCATCTGCTTTTCGTAGCATTCAATGGACATCACGACCATGTCGCCTACGCCGTTCTTGGTCAGATACATGGGTTCGTCGTACTTGTGTACGGTTTCTGCGACGCTCGTAAAGTTGTTGCGCAAGTCTGAAATCGGTCGGATATTCGGCATGGAGGCCTCCTTTATTATGATAATATAATATCATAATTATGATATGTCAATAGGAAAAATGATTATTTGAAAGGGGTATGTTCTGCCCCTAAGACCCCGAAAGTCATGCTGGAAATAGGTTGTGTTAGGTCACGGGGTGGTTGATTTTGTGGTGGTTTTGGGTTATATTTAGGGGTGAGGTTTTTTATGCTGAAGAAGTTTGTTCTGGGGGGAATGGTTGTGGTGGCGGCGTTGCTTGGCAATGCTTGCGGGGACGATGGTTCGAGCGATTCGCCGGCGGGGCCTGTGGATAGCGAGGTTACCCTCTCCTCCTCCAGCGACGATGTTACCCTTGGCAGCAGTTCATCATCAAGTGTGACCGAGAGCCCTTCGACTAGTTCAGGGCAGGCTCCGCAGTCGGCGGAGTCGGATGGGTCTTCGTCGAGCGAAAAGGCGGTCGATGGCAGTTCTTCCAGCGACGGAAAAGCCTCGTCGAGTTCCGGAAAAGTTGGGTCCAGCAGTAGCGGTAAGGGCGAAAAGTCTTCAAGTTCCAAGAAAATCGAATCATCCAGTTCGTCAAAAGCAGATGCTTCTTCAAGTTCGACTAAAAACAATGAATCCTCTAGCTCTGTGAAAACGGATGAATCATCTAGTTCTGACAAACCCGTAGAATCTAGCAGCAGCAAGGAGAAATCATCTTCGTCGGAAATCAGTTCTTCCAGCGTGAAACCGGAAGAATCATCCTCGTCGGAATACAGTTCATCGAGTTTGCAAGAAACCAGTTCCTCATCATCTGAAGAAAGTTCTTCTAGCAGCCTTGTTGGATGCATTATGGGTTCTTTATACGATGACCGTGATGGCAAAACGTACAAGACCGTAAAAATTGGCGAACAAGAATGGATGGCTGAAAATTTGAATTACGATATTCAAAATTATGAAAGTAGCTATCGTAGTTGGTGTTATGACAATAAGGATGGTAAAGATGGCGAGGTTGATAACTGTCAAAAGTATGGACGTCTTTATCGTTGGTCTGTCGCAATCGATTCTCTAACTTTAGCGAATGATTCTGCGATAACATGTGGTTGTAGAAGTCTTGGGCAAGGAACTTGTTCCATGCCAAATAAGTGGAAAGGGTTGTGTCCTAATGGATGGCATATTCCATCTAAACAAGAATGGGAAAAGGGACTGGTTCGTTTTGTTGGTGGCTCAGATATTGCTGGAAAAAAGTTGAAAAGTTCGGAAGGATGGGCTTCTATTGGTGGAAAAAATGGCACTGATGAGGTTTGTTTTACGGGATTGCCTGCTGGATATAGAGACGGAGGCGCTAATTTCAAAAATGATTATATGAAATTTTGGACGGCTACAAATTCTAAGGACAATACACTTAGCGCCTATGCGATGCAAAGTATCAAAGGTTACGATTGGTTCTCCTCAACATCGCATTCTGCATGTATTGAAGCGTTGTCTGTTCGCTGTATAAAGGATTAAAAAACGAGTCGCTTTGATGCCCAAAGTCCATCTTTCTTTGGTCTGATGTTCACAAATAATAATGGCGCGGGCTCCCGACTCTATCCTAAAAGACGACATTTCTATCGACAGAATACGCTGGGCTCTCCCCCGGCGTTATTTTTTTTTGCGGAGATGCCGGGGCGTTGCGGGGCGGCGAGCGCCCGCAGAGGGGGTGACGGAAGACTTGCCCTAGATCCTTCGACTCCGTTTCACTCCGCTCAGGATGACACCTGCGGATTCCACGGGCATGACGATAGGGCAAGGCTGAAGGCAGGGGGAGGCTTCCCCCTCCCCTCCTTTTTTAGAGATTGCTTCACCCCTATTCGGGGTTCGCAATGACAATTCTGCTCCCCGCTTCTTTTTTGAGATTGCTTCGTCACTTCGCTCCTCGCAATGACAATTCTCATCCCGCGCCATCCTAACCACCAACCACTGTCTACTTCCTACCATTTCATTATGAAACAAGCCGGTTTTACCCCTTTTTTCGCCGCTTTCTTGTTTCAGAACGAAACAAAATGGGCGTTTTTTGCCAGTTATTAGCATTTGGCACGGGTTTTGCTTATGTATGGGCGTAAAAAATCGCCCCGTTCAGATTGATTCGCGGGCGGCAAGAATTTAAAAATAGGAGACTCATTATGAGCAAGATTATCGGTATTGACTT
>JAGCGO010000084.1 GCA_017649565.1 Fibrobacter sp.
CTCGGCCCCGAAATGCGCTCTACCGGCGAAGTGCTCGGCCTCTCCGACGACTACGCCCTCGCTTACTACAAGAGCCAGGAAGCCGCCGGTTCCCTGCTCCCGTCCGAAGGTGCTGTGCTCATCAGCCTTTCTGACAAGGTGAACCTCGTCGACCAGGCGATTGAAATCGGTAAGGAATTCCAGAAGCTCGGCTTCAAGATCTACGCTACCGAAGGTACCGCCAAGTTCTATGAGAACGCTGGCGTGAAGTGCGAAGTGGTGAACAAGATTGCTGAAGGCCGCCCGAACGTTCTCGACATCATCCTGAACAAGCAGGTGAACCTCATCATCAATACGCCGTGGGCAAAGCGCGACGCCATCAAGGACGAAAGCGCCATCCGCAAGGCCGCCATCAAGTACAAGGTGCCTTACATCACCACGCACGCCGGTGCCTACAACACCGTGAAGGGAATTGCGGCCGCAAGGAACGGACATGGTGCGGTGAAGAGCCTTCAGGAATACCACGCTTCTATTGAAGAAGTGTAGCGAGCCGAGAGTCGCGCCCAAGCTCGCTTGGGCATGACCGAGGCGATGCGAACTGGCGCCGTAAGGCGCCCAGTGTAAGTCCCGCGCTTGTCTTTGCGGGCCTCGAATAGAGGCGAAGCAATCTAAAACTTTAAAGACCACAGCAGTGTTGCTGTGGCTTTTTTTATGAAACGCTAAAGCGCGCATATGCAACATCCAATCCGCCGAAAGCGCAAAATTTTCAAGAAAAAAGACGAATAAAGTGGTTCATCCCGATGGAAGATGTTATATTGCTGATGAGATAAGGGATGGGTATTATGAAGGATTTGTATGGAAAAAAGTTTCGATTTGAAAAATTTTTATTCTCATGATACGAATGTTTATAATCTTGAGAACTTTGAACCGCAAATTGTTGATGCTGAATACCTGCGCAATCTCGGTGTAAAGTCGGTCCCGTCCGAGGATACACTTCAGGGACTTATCAAGGGCTCCAAACTTTTCATGGAACGCGTCAAGAACCGTACGGTCATTCCGGTATCAAAACTGACGCTACAAAATGTCGATCCGGATAAGGTCGAAACAGAAATTCACAACTATACGGGCCGTTGCCCTACACTCACGTTCGAAATCAATCCTATTCGCGGTTGTAATGTCGGCTGCCAGTACTGTCTTGTGACCGACGGCGTACACGAGCAGCACCTGGTGGCATACGAGAACTACCACTTGTACGTGCGCAAGTTGCTGGAAGAGATGAACGGCACTCCGACACGCCCCGTGACCGAAGAGGACATTCACAAGAAGAACGTGTTGCTGCAGGACTTGGCGACCGCTATCGAAGAGGCTCCCGAACGCAAGAAGGAAATCGAGTCGAAGATTGTCGAAATCAGCCGCGGCAAGAACTGGAACCATTACTACTATTTCTCGCCCAAGACAGAAGCTTTCCAGGAACCGACGGTGCAGACGGGAATTGCTCACCGCATCCTCAAGGAATTCATCGCGCACTTTGAAAAGTATCCGGATTCCAACGCAAGGCTTTTCATTGCATCGAAGTCGGGACCGAAGCATTTGCTTTATGAGTACGAAGGCGAAACGATCCTGGACTTGTTCGAAAAACTCAAGGGCAAGATGCAGTTCAATACGAGCGTCTCGATTATGCCCAAGGAATTCCGCGACCTGCTGGAACCTTACGCCGCACCCATCGAGGAACGCCTGCAGTCTGTCAAGCTCTGCCAGGAGCGCGGCATTCAGGCGAATTCGGCGCTGATACAGCCTATCGTGATGCCGTACCTTACCGACGAGCACATCAAGGACTTTTTCGACAAGTTGCATGCGGCGGGAATCGTAAACTACAAGCCCGAATTTTTAACCGCGTGCATGGAAAACCTTGCGATGTTGGGACAGTGGCTCGGACATTTCGACAAGAACCTGGAACGCGAACTTTACGAGATTTATATCAAGCCCGACAATGCGGACCATCGCAAGCAGCGCGGCCGTACAGCTCCGGAAAGGGATCTGTGCATCAAGAGTATCGAGAAGATGATGGCGTACACGCAGACGCTCGGCATGACGACGAGCATTTGTTTCTGGGTCCGTAAGCAGCTTCGCATTTCAACTTCGCTGATTCCGATTGTCAACGCGAACGGCTTCCAGTGTCTGGGTTATCAGTCCAAGCTGTTTGCCAAGTAGGGGGCGGTTGTGAATAAAACTTGCTCCGAAGTTTGTCGGGAGTTGTACCACGACAGGGAAGATTATTTCCACCGGTGGTATCACGAACGGCCCATTATCATTACGCCCGAACGGACTGCCGAAATCCGTGAGATGCATCGCGTGCTGTACAAGTGTATTGATTACATGGCGTATCATTATGCCGAATTTGTCGACAAGTACATGCCGCTTTCTCCCAAGGAAATGGAGATACTCGCTTACCAGAGCCGTTTTCCGTTCAAGGCGGGCGCGTACCGCCCCGATTACCTAATTACCGAAGACGGCGAGCTGAAACTGTGCGAAATCACTTCGCGCTTTTTCGCTCACGGAATATTCATGTCGTACTACTCGGAGGCTGCGGCGGATAAGTTCATCGCCAAATTCCCGGGAACGCACCGTGAAAGCCATTTCGAAGAGATGATCCGCTACATGCTCGACATTGTCGGCGACAAGCAGAAAATCTTCGTCTTGAAAAGTGCAGATAAGACATCCGAGATTGCGCTATACAAGGCCTTCTACGAATACATGGGCAAGAGCGTCACCATTTACGAGGCGAACGAGGTCGAGCCGAATATCGACCACTGGAAAGGTAATTTTGTCATCAGCGCATTGAACCAGAACGATATCCTCAGTTATTCCATGGATACCATCAAGGCGATGATCGATTCAGGAATGTACAACGATTTCCGCACCATCTTCTTGGCGCACGACAAACGCTTTATGAGGATGTGGTTCGAAGACGACTTTACCGATCGTTTTTTGGCAAAAGAAGAGTCCGCGTTCATTCGCAAACATGCCATCGAGACCTTTGTCTGCGCGGAACCGGGCGCATCGCCTGCGCTTGCCGATGCCTATGCGCACAAGGACCGCTACATTCTCAAGCACTACTGTCTGGGGAAAAGTGAAAAGGTCTTTGCTGGCCCGCTGACCTCCGAAGAAGAATGGAAAAACCTGTTTGATTCCGGTGCCGTAAAGGACATGATCATGCAGCCGTTCTTGCTGCAACGTAAGTTCTCTACTGTCTGGGAAGGAACTCCGTTCGACGATTACGTCTGCGGCATGATGCTTTGCGTAGATGACAAGTTTTACGACTCGGGAATGTTCCGTACATCCAGCTGTCCGGTTACAAATAAAGTAGACGACCGAAAGGCCTGTGCAGTCGCTACCGATTGCGAAAGCCTTTATGCATACGGAGATGTGCTGTGATTATTGCCGGAAACCAGCCGTACTTTATACCCTACATTGCGTATTGGCAGCTCATGAAGGCGTGCGACTTGTTCCTGATTGGTGACGATTATGCGTTCATCAAGAGCGGATGGGTGCAGCGCAACAGAATCTTGAGGCAAGGCAAGCCGGTCTACTTTGGGCTTGAAATCAACGATGTCAGTTGCCACCGCTTGATCAACCAGACGGAACTGCTGAGAGCGGACTTTCCGAGAAAACTGAAGGAACTTTACCACTGTTACCGCGCGGCGCCTTTCTTTGAACGGGGCTACGAGTTGATGGAAAAGATTTTCTCGTGCGAAGAAACGAACCTGACTGCGTTCCTGGTGAATTCCATCAAGATCATTTGCGAATATCTTGAAATCAAGACGAAAATGATGTACACGTCGCAGCTGGAAGGGAATAGCCAATTCAAGTGCGAACAACGTATTTTCGACTTTTGCGACAGGCTCGGCGGAACGACCTACATCAACGCTATCGGCGGGCAAGCCCTGTACAAGAAGGACGAATTCGCGAAGCACGGAATCGAATTGAAGTTCATCCATTCGCACTGCCGCGAGTACAAGCAATACGGGAAAAACTTTATCCCCGGACTTTCCATACTCGACGTCATCATGTTCAATTCTCGCGAAGAGATTGCGCAGATGCTCGACGAATACACGACGGAATAAAAAAACGCAGGCTCAAACGAGTCTGCGTCTTAAATTTTAAGGGGGCGGATTAGCGAACAACCTTGCGGTCGTCAGCGGTCATGTCGAGGAAGGCCTGGACAGTCATGCTGCCCTTGTCCCCTTCTTTACGGCGGCGAACAGAGACAACGCCATCGGCAACTTCCTTCTCGCCGACGATGAGGAGGTACGGCACCTTCTGCAATTCGCACTGGCGGATCTTGTAGCCGAGCTTCTCGTTGGATTCGTCGACTTCCACGCGGACGCCGGCGTTCACGAGTTCCTTTTCCACGGACTTAGCGTAGTCGACGAACTTCTCGGAAATCGGGAGCACGCGGGCCTGAACCGGAGCGAGCCACAGCGGGAAATCACCCATGAATTCTTCGATAAGAATACCGAGGAAGCGTTCGATAGAACCGACTGCGGCACGGTGCAGCATCACCGGAATGTGCTTCTGGTTGTCCTTGCCGACATATTCAGCACCCAGGCGCTGCGGGAGGTTGAAGTCGACCTGAATCGTACCGCACTGCCAATCACGACCGAGGGAGTCCTTCAGCGTGAATTCGAGCTTCGGGCCGTAGAAGGCACCTTCGCCCGGGTTCAGAATGTAGTCGAGGCCAGCGAGCTTCGTCGCTTCGGCGAGGGCGGCTTCAGCCTTGTCCCAGATTTCGTCGGAACCCACGCGCTTTTCGGGGCGGGTGGAGAACTTCAC
>JAGCGO010000085.1 GCA_017649565.1 Fibrobacter sp.
CGAGAACTACGAGCGCGAAATCGAGCTCAAGGACGAGATGTACGAGCACCTGTCGGAGAAGTACACGAACAAGGATTTGTACACATGGCTCAAGAAAGAGACCGGAAAAGTGTACAAAACGCTGTTCCAGCTGGCTGCGAAGGTTGCCCGCAAGGCTGAAAAATGCTACCATTTCGAGATAGGGGACACCGACATGGACGCAAAATCAGCGAAGACATTCATCAAGGGGAGCGGCGTCTATTGGGACGGCCTGCACAGCGGCCTGCTGGCCGGTGAAAAACTGCTGGCCGACCTGCATGCGATGGAAGTGGCTTATCTTGAAAATGACAAGAATGAGCTGGAAATAACGAGAGACTTCTATTTAGATGAATTGATAGATCCAGATACAAAAGATGTTACATATCTTGCAGAATTGCATGCGGAAAATGGAAAGGTTGAAAATTTTGAATTTAAAATCACGAAACAAATTCTTGATTCGGAATTTCTATATTATTTTAGAAGGATAAGGAATGTTCAATTGCAGATTCTTCTGGAAGACGACGAAGATGCCGAAGAAGAAAAAGAGCCTTTACGTCGTATAAGTGCGGAACTTTCTTTGACAGACAATGTGCTATGGCTGAATAATAATAATTCGGCAACAAACCGTATCGGAATACAAACTATTGCGACAAGTAAGGCTCATTTAGAAGCCGGCCAGTTTAAGTTTGATTTCTCAAAAGACAAATATTGTCCTTTTGAAGGAGCCGGCCTGGATTCAACTTGGCGCCTTACTGTTCCCGGAATAACGAGAAAACAGATTTCAAACGTAATCTTGACTATTTCCTATACAGCGAGAAAGGGGGCGTAACATGTGCAACAAATTTATCATTGGTTGCTTTGTCGCAGTTTTTCTTTTCTTGGTTGCTTGCGGTGATGACAAATCTTCTGATAGCAACCCGGTCATTCCTGAAGAAAAGTCTTCATCGGAAATCTGGACTATATCCTCATCCAGTATCAAGACCGAAACATCCTCAAGTTCGGAAAAGTCTTCTAGCAGCAGCGCCAAATTGTCGTCAAGCTCGGAAAAATCATCCAGCAGCAGCGTCAAATCGTCGTCAAGCTCGGAAAAATCATCCAGCAGCAGCGCCAAATCGTCGTCAAGCTCGGACAAGTCTTCCAGCAGCAGCGCCAAATCGTCGTCAAGTTCGGACAAGTCTTCCAGCAGCAGCGCCAAATCGTCGTCAAGCTCGGACAAGTCTTCCAGCAGCAGCGCCAAATCGTCGTCAAGCTCGGACAAGTCTTCCAGCAGCAGCGCCAAATCGTCGTCAAGCTCGGACAAGTCTTCCAGCAGCAGCGTAAAATCATCGTCAAGTTCTGCAAAGTCATCCAGCAGTTCCTTAGGAATTCCCTTCGAGATTTATGATTGCAGTGAACACAAATGCGTTACGACAATATACCTTAATCCAAAGATTGAATACGGCGAGTTTCTAGATACCCGCGATGATCAGGTCTATCGCACTGTTAAAATAGGCGAGCAAACGTGGATGGCTCAAAATTTAAATTACAAAATGGAGGGAAGTCGTTGCCTTTGCCAAGGCGGATGCCTAAGCAATGCAAATAGTGATAGCCTATGTTCTGTATATGGGCGATTGTATACGTGGGATGCCGCAAATAATGCTTGTCCTGCTGGATGGCGGTTGCCGTCTGATGACAAAGAGGATAAAGACTATGAGATTTTATCACAGTATGTAGAAGAAAATAATCATGGAATGGCAGTAGGGACAAGTTTGAAAGCCGGTAAAAATGATATCTGGGGGTTTAGCGGAATGTTTTCCGGTTATCGATTGAGTAACGGAGCAGAAACGTTTGATCACAAAGGATATTATTGGACAAATGAAGCGAAAAATGAAGATTATGCCTTTGCAAGGACTTTAGGAAAAGACGAAGATTTTTTTGGATGGAGTACGTCGTCTAAAGACGATTGGCATGCAATACGTTGTATAAAAGATTAAGGAACTATTCATAAGCCAAAATCACTCCTTCTTAGCCTAACATTCTTCTGAACAACCATAAAAACCCTGTCCAAAGACAGGGCTTTTGCATTATGGGAACACTTTAACCAGGACTCTTCCGAACCTTCTTCCATCTTTTTTTCACATTTCAGAGGAAAAATTTCCCCGCATAAACGTCTATAGTAACGAACGGGCGTGCGCCCGTTTGCGAACCGGCGCGTTCCCGCTTTTATTGATGACTTTCTTGCAATTTGTTTCCCACATCCCCGTGGCCCTCTTACTTTGTCATCCCCGCGGAGGCGAGGATCTCCTTACTAATCGCTCAAAAGCGGCTATTGCAAAACGAGGTAAAATTATGTAATTTCAGTTCGAGGTATCTTATGACAGTGGACATGAGCGACTTTGACCGAGCCGTGGCTGAGTATACAACAAAGCTGGAAATCGCGAAGAAAATGCGCGATATGGGTGCCGACATATCCTTTATTGTTAAAGTAACCGGACTTTCAGAAAAGAAAATTCGCAATCTGTAATTTGCATATTCACCGCCCTGTCCCAAAGACAGGGCTTTTTGCATCATGGAAACGTTTTTATCAGGTCTCTTCCCTTCCGATGACGATTTCGGAAAGGATGCTTTCGTTTTCGGGAATGCCGCACAGCGTTTTTATTTCTTTCTCGAAAAAGAAGTGTTCCGCATGGGAGGCCTTGTTCAGGATGCGCGAAGAAATGTAGACCGATTCGGCGATGTAGCCCGCGTTCATGTTCAAGTAGCGGTAGGCCCTGTCGCCAAGGATATTGCAGCACTCGTTCAAGTCGGCGGTCAGGATTATCGCAAACGTCGTGTTCTGCACCTGCTCCGGGGCGGAGTGGCAACGGGCGAACTTCTTGTCGGACACCTGCGATGTCTGCATATAAATTGACTTCTGTATCGGCACGTAGCGGTAAACGCCCGGGTACACGAACATGACGTTGAACGTGACCACCCATATCTTGAGGAGGCCCGCGCCGAACATGTTGATTTGTCCCAGTTCCAGCCAGCGCAATATGCTCGAGAAGTCGTCCAGGTCCAGATTGTGCGGCCTGAACGGACGGATCCGCAGGGACTTCTGCGGGAGCAGTTCCGCTTCCCTATAATAGTAGTCGTTCGTGAACTTCGCCGGGGTCAGCGGGAATTCGTCGCCCGGCAACGACTGCGCCTGCAATCGGCACACACGGATGCAGCGGGAGAGTTCGTCGATGCACTCGCAACGGTTCTGGAGCATGAACCGCGAAGAATAGCGGTTCCCCGCGACAGAAGAGTCCACGGCGTAAACCTTTTCCAGGGTCTCGTTCCTGTTCGAATAGGAAAAGCGCCCTGCACCTTCATCAAGCGAAATGGCGTTCACGTTCAGCGAATCCGGATACACGGCCAATGCAGACAAGGGTATTTCCGTCGAAGACAGCTTAAGCACATTCGCGATGGTATCGTCGACAAAACCGCCCAAGACCGTAGTCCTGAAACCGCGACCGTTCGAAAACAGCATCTGGTTCCCGACAACGGCGCCCGCATCCTTCTCTATCTCGCGGTAGGCGGCCTCCTTGAGCCTCCACACCGTACGGCTCACGGAGCCAACATACAAGAAAAGCATGGGCACGTTACGGATAAACTCGCTGTCCGTAAAACTTTTCGCGATGGCCTCCATCTCGGCACCCGCACCTATACGGACCAGCTGGTGGCGCGACAAATCGCAATAGAAAACGCCGTCGGGCACGCCGTACTTTCGCAGGACAACGTAAATGCCTATGGAATCGAGCCCGTCAAATGTCGCCGCGGGCAAGGGAGGCAACATGTGCCTGGGCATGGCAACGCGCTCGCAACCGGGGTAGCGCTTGTCCGGAACCGGCTCGTTTTCCCAGTGCAACGAGAGGGGATCCCCGGACAGCCGGGGGGCATACTGGGTCGACTCGTGGTAAGATTCCGTATAAAAACGCATAAGGGCTCGTTTCTAAATTAGTAATTATGGCAATTAATCCCATTTCGGGGCCTCCAATTTTCTAGATTATCCCTGTATTTTTTTACTAGGACTGAAATGCCCCATGCCCATGAACGAACGTAATAGACTTTTTCCAAGCTTTTTCGCTACTAGCCTCCTTTGTGCAATGGCCGTCATCCCGCTAATTCCGGCCAAGGCCCAGGCAATCGGTTTTTACGGGAACCAAAGCGACATCCAATGGAAAACAGCCGGCACGGAACATTTCCAGTTCATCTACCCGGCGGAATACAGCGAGCACGCCGCCACCGTCTCGGCCTACGCCGAAGCCGTCTACGACTCGGTGGTCAGCCGCTACCGTATCGACCTGCCCGGCCGCGTGAATGTATCGCTGAACAACGCGCTCTACAGTAACGGAAACGCGGTACCCAGCGAAAACAGCGTCCACCTCTGGCTCACCAACTGGGATTTCAAGGTCCGCAGCAGCCACGGCTGGATTTCCGACGTCGTCACGCACGAATTCAGCCACCTCGTGAGCATCGAAAGCGGAAGCAAGATCCTGCCGAACATCTACGGTTTCCAGGTGGGCTATTCCGACTACTACAACGAACGCACCACGACAGACTTCCTCTCGCTTTTCCCGTTCACCCTGCAGCCGCTCTGGCTCGCCGAGGGTACGGCCCAGTACGAATCGAGCCGCATGGGCTTTGACGCCTGGGACACGCACCGCGACATGTTGCTCCGCGTCGCCGCACTGAACGACGACCTGCTCTCGCTGGAATACATGCACAACTTCTCGTCGAACTCGCTCTATGCGGAACTCGGCCCCTACAACCAGGGATTCTCCCTGGTACGCTACATCAGCAAGCACTACGGAGAAAGCGCCGTACCGAAAATTTGGTCGGAAATGTCCCGCTTCCACAGAGTAACGCTTGACGCCGCCATCCAGAATGTTCTCGGTGTAAGCGAGCAGGAACTCTACGACGCCTGGAAAAAGGAAATCACGGAACAGTACCAGGCACAGAAGGATTCCCTCGGCACGCTCGTCGAAGGTACAAAGCTCACGGAGGACGCCTTCTGGCAGGACTTCCCGATTATCGCAGGCAAGCACATCTACGGCATTTCGAACTTCGGCGGGGACTGGTTCGACGGCGGAATTTTCAAGATGCCGCTTGGTGATGAGACGAGAGACACCGCCGAGGTCGTTGACGGTGTGAAAATCGGGGAAGCCACCATCGAAAAAGAAAGCGAGACTATCGATATCACGGACTACGCGAAGTCCGGCTTCAAGGCGAAGAAGGCCTGGTTCGACAAGGGCATCGACGTCTACGAAGACAGCCTGCGCGGTCCCATCCTCGCCTACATCAGCTACCAGAACCGAGACAAGAAGGGCCATGCCCATTTCGACGTCGTCGTCTGCGACACGAACAAGAAACAGGTTTCCGTCACCTACCTTACCGATGCGGTCTACCCCGCAATCGACAAGCAGGGCACCACGGTCGTCTTCGCACGTAGGGAAAACGCCAGCACCCGGTTCGTGCTGAGCAAGGCCCCGTTCCCGAAAGACTTCGACGAATACGTCGCCGACGATCCCGTCGACCTATTCGTCCCCGACGCCAAGTACCGCTACTACAACATCTACAGTCCGAAGTTCAGCCCCGACGGCAAGCGCATCGCCTTCGGCTTCTTCGACGACACTACCCGCGGAATCGCCGTCATCGGAAGCGACGGCAAGGACTTCAAGGTCGTCAGCAATGCGGAGTTCGACGAACGTGACGTCGAGTGGCTCGACAACGACAAGATCGTCTTCGCGAGCAACAGGAACGGCATCTTCAACCTATTCGAGAAGTCGCTTTCCACCGGAACCGAGCGCCCCCTCACGAACGTCGTGGGTGGTGCATTCACACCGGTACGTTCCGGCGACACGCTCTACTTCACCCAGTACGACAAGGACGGCTTCTCGCTGTACCGCATGGACTACAAGAACGGTACTGCAGCCCCCAGCACTGCCAAGGACAGCATCGTCGTCACCTTCCGCGACAGCGTGATAAAGGTGGCCGACACCACCTGGAGCACCTGCCCCGAAGCCAAGGACTCCACGCAAAGTGCCGAAAAGGCAGCCGACTCGGCCGCATGCGTCCCGCAGGCGACAGTCGCCATGCGCGACAGCACCATCAAGATCGAAATCCGCGACACCATAAAGGTGGCGCAGGTTGCCGCCGGAGATTCCACATCGAAGGATGCTCCCATTGTATTGCACGGGAGCCTGCCCAAGCGTACCCAAAAGCCTCTCCAGCTTGACAACCGCGAATTTGCAGGCGCCGAGAAGCCCTACAGGCCCATTCCTATCTTGCCGCTCTTTGTCCCGATGCTCATGTTCAGCGAGAACGCTCCCGACCTGACCGTATTCGGCGAAGGCGAACTCAAGACCAAGGCGGGCCTCGCCGTAATCCTCTCCGATCCGCTCAAGAAGAACACCGTCCAGCTCGGCCTGTTGCTTGAACTCGGCAACGGTTACGACTACATCAACAAGGACGGCATCAACCCGCGCCAGGAAAAGGAATTCTTCGCCTCGTGGCAGAACACCAGCACGCCGCTCGATCTCGGACTCGCCTACTCCTACGCGAACTATACAAGCAAGGACACCGTCCGCAACGAGGACGTTCGTTCGAACAACGGCGACTCGCTCTCGCTGAGCCACTACGCCATCTCGCTTCAAAGCATCACCGGCCTGGCCGGCTATAGCATCTTCAAGTCCATAGACACTTTGCAGTTCGCACTAGGCTACGACTGGTCCGACTTCAACTTCTACGACGAAGACAATTACGACAACTTCTCCTGGACCTACCAGAAACGCATCAACACCGTCATCGGTTTCGGCCTGTACGGCGACCACGAAGACGAAGAAGGCTCCGGCATAAGCGGGCAGGGCAATGGACTCTTCCTCTTCTACCAGTTCTCCAACAGCGACCTCTACCGTCCGGGAACCTTCTCCGAAAGTTTCCATATCACCGAAAGCGGCTTCGCGGAACCCAACTACAGGAACTTCCACATCAACGAAATCGGCATGAATCTCTACGGGAGCCTGCAAGTTCCGTTCACCGGAACCCGTGTCGCCGCGGGCGGCAAGGCCAACGTCATTGCCAAATGGAGTACCGATGCCAACCAGGATACGCTGGACTCGTACTACTACAATGCCATATTCCTGGAAGGCTATCCGTACCTGCGCGATTCCGAGAACTACACGCTTGCCGGTACCAAGACCGCCATGGCGGAACTCCACCTGTTGCAGCCCGTCTACGACGACTGGCGCAATTCGTTCTGGATCTTCGAGACGCGTGACTTCTACGTCGACCTGTTCGCACAGATTGGTTCCGCCTGGAACACCAAGTGGTTCGACATGGACAAATTCAAGGACCACGACTTCTGGGACCGTTCTGTCGGCCTGAGTTTCCGCATGAGCAACAAGATTTTCTACAACGTTCCGCTGGACATCTCGCTTACGCTGGCCAGGGGCTTAAGCCGCATCGGAGAATCCAAGGATGGCAACCGCAGCACCAGCCGGAAGCTGACGCCGATTGACCTGCCGGTCATCCCCGAATCCGTCGCACCGACGCGCATCAAGCTGAACATCGGTATGGGATTCGCCAATACGTGGCAGTAAAAAATTTATTCGTAATTTCTCTTGGAAGAATGAATCTCGTTCGGGAGAAGCTGTCCCGGACTTGTGCGTAAACCGTCGATCCCTGTAAAGTTCGGATTGTACCGGCCAGCCTTGTCCTGCTTGGCTTCGTCCTTCATTTCAATCAGGTACTTTTCCCACTCCTGGATAGCGTTATCCAGTTCCGTGCGGGCGTTCAGCATCATTTCCCTGAGTTGAACCAATTCCTTCATCTGGTCACGCTTCATCGACCAGAGCTCTTCTTCGTCGGGCATGCGCTCGATATTGAAGAGCAAGTTCAGGTAACGTTCCTCGGCCTCCATGTAGGCCTTGTACATACCTTCGTAGGCGCTGGCGCGTTCCATTGCCATAGACTGCGCAGCAGAACCGCCCGTAAGAGAACAGGCGGAAAAGAACAACGAACCGGCAGCAACGGCTGCAACCATAAAGAGCTTTTTCATTCTTCGGCAGGCTTCCTGATGTTATAGAGTCGTTCAAGAGTAACGTGGCTCTTGAAAGTTGCAGTATCGTTGGTCGCGGGGTTCACCATCGTATGCGTACCGACCTTCACTTCGCGTTCCTGGCACGGGACACCATTCGAAGGATCCAGGGTCACCCAGTACTCGGTATCGTACTCGCCCTTGAGTCCCTTCTGGTAGGCCTTGTACTTGTCGGGCACAATATTGCTTCCCACATGCTGTTCCCAAATGTAATACGGGAAGCTCTCCGTTTCGTGCAGGTAAATCTTGTAGCCCAGGCACTTGCGCTTGTCGAGCTTGTGGAAGCCGTCCATCACCACGGAGTCAATGGCAATGAGAGCGAAGTTCAAGCGGCCACGGTCCTTGAGAAGAGCCGTCACGTTGCCCTTGGTGGGCACGGGGCCCTTGAGCAGGTGGGACATTTCCCAGCGGTGCTTTTCAAGGCGCCTCAGATGGGGCTTGTAATCGGGATTGAGCAACTGCGCACGCCAGCGGGAAGGCATCGGGGTTTCCGCAAGCAGAGTGTCGTAACCGTCATCGAGGCCCTCTATCGTAAGCACCTCACGGTCGACAGCCGACATCTTCACGTTCTTGACACGCCAGACCAATTCCGACGGCATGAAGTTCTTGAGGTAGCCGCGAGACCTGTTAATAACGTAATCCCTGTTGACCAGCACCGTATCGCCCTTGGATTCGAAGGTCACATTGTTGAAGGCGCCGGTAATCGTACCGACACGTTCCTGCCCTTCGAGGTCGTATGTCGAAAAATACCCTTCACTAAACAGTTCCAGTTCGACAGGCGAGTCGATATTGTAGTTCACTTCGACCATGTCGTCGCTGCAAGCGGCGACAACAAGAGCACAAGCACCGATAAACAGTTCTTTTTTCATAAACATAACGCAGGGGGACTGCCCCCAAGATGATTATTGTTCTTTCTGCAACCTGTTGTGAGTCAGGTTGATTTCCTTCGCAGCGAGGACCTTGCCGTTGGCGCTGAATTCAAACACCACCGGCCCCGGTTCATGGACTCGGGCGAGTTCACGGGCATCCATGTAGCCACCACGGTGGGCACGGCCCACAAGGGTGTAGGCACCCATCTTCTCGGTGACAGCCACTTCGCGGTCCCATATCTTCTCGCCACGCTTCGCGAGCGTGCCGCGGTACACGGTAGTCACCAGTTTCGGGAAATCAAAGTTCTTGCCATAACGGAACTGAACAAACAATTGGTCGTTCATGGCAAACTCTGCTCCAGTATCAGCAACTACCTGGTGAGCGGGATTCCATTCACGGCCACACACAATATGCGGGTCCTCCGTCGAGCAGCCGGTAAAAAGCATACCTGCAGCAAGGGCCAATCCCATCACGAGTGTTTTGTTGTTTGTTGAGTTCATGTCGTTTTCTCCATTAAAAGTTCTTTAGAACCAGAAGCGGAGACCTATGCGGAAGTAGACGTCGGGGAGTTTCCAGCTAGTGTCGTCATCGTCATAGCTGTCATCGTCGTCCTTTCCGTCATAATCCCACCACATAAAGTGGACTTCGCCGACCGGGCTCAATTCCAAATAAAGCTGCAACGGGACAACCGGGAATTCCCACTGGTAACCGCCGACGACGCCAAGACGAATGGCAAGGCCGGTTTCTTCCCAATGATGGCCCTTGTCAACATCCCACCAGCCGATACCACCGGTAGGACCGACATAGAAGCCCATACGTCCCAGTTCCTTGGGCACGTTCAGGTAGTAGTTCCAGTAGTAGCCCACGTAGCCACCCAAGGCATTGTCGCCCGTGTAGAAGCAGAAATGCAGGTATATGTCCAGCGTAATATCACGGCCCAGGCGGTTTTCAATGTCAATACCGGCATGTTCACCCGGGTTTCCAGCCTGCAGCCATCCACCGACAGCCCAGTTCTTGTCTTCGGACCCTGTGGCGGCCAAAGCCATCGCTGCCGTAACTAAAATTGCAACCAAAAGTTTTTTCATTGTTGAAGCTCCTGTCACCTCAAACCATCCCTAATGAAACTATATGTAAAGTAGCAAAAAGCCATGTAAAAAAGCGGTTTACACCCACTTTTGCACGAATTATATGCCCTATTTCTCTAAAAAACTACCGGGAAAGGACAAATAACATTTCCATGTGCGGGGTCTGCGGGTAAAAAGCGAACCCTTCCGCCCGTTCCAGCCCAAATCCTGCCATCGCCAGTTTGGCATAGTCGCGGGACAAGGTCACCGGATCACACGACACGTAAATCAGCCGTTTCACAGAACTCCGGACAATCGCCTCCAGCGCCTCCCCCGGCAATCCCGTGCGGGGCGGGTCCACGATAAGGGTCGCCGGGATGTCCACGACATGGTCAGCAAGCCACTCTTCTGCCGGGGCGGAGACATTCTCGACAGACGCCATGCCCGAATCCTTCGCAGACAAGTTCTTTTTCGCATGCTTGAGGCATCCATCGTCGCGTTCCACCGTGGTCACGCGCTTGAACTTGTCCTGCAGCAGGGCCGCAAAGAAGCCGACACCGCTGAACAGGTCGATAAGCCAGTCGTTGCAGGCATTACCGTTCGACAGGCCCTCGTCAACAGCGCGACGCACGGACTGCACCAGTTCCGGCAGCAATCCCAAGTTGCTCTGGAAGAACACCGAGGCGTCGGACTCTATCTTGCGACCTTCGATTTCAACGACACTGACGGCGTTCTTTTCAAATTCCTCTTTCGGCATGCCGCGGTAATAGTAGCTCACCTCGCCCTTGCCGTTGTCGAACACGTTCAGCGAGACATCGCCCGGTCGAGCCGGGCGCCGCGGCAACGAGCCCGACCCAAAGATTTTCCGAGCGGGCCCCTGTAAAAATTCATTCAATGCGGGAGTCAGCACGGGACAATTCCCGAAGGGAATCAGCGCATTGCTTTCCTGCTCACGGAACGCAAAACCGCTACACTCGCCATTGCGGGCAAACTGCGGAACCACACGGGCACGGTTGCGGTAGCCCCACGGACTGCCGGTATGGATGACAAAATCCTCCGGCAGTTCGGCATGGGCAAGACGCCTGAAATTCTCGCGCTCAACCTGCGCCATATATTCCGCCTGCTTCCGGCTATCCAGATGCTGCAAGCTGCAACCGCCGCACTTACCGTAAAGCGGACACTTCGGAACGGCACGGTCGGGACTCGGCTCAACGACGCGAACAACGCGCCCCCGCGTAAAGTCCTTTTTCTGGAATGTCAATTCTACTTCGCACAATTCCCCGGGCAAGGCACCTTGTACAAAACATACACGGCCATCCGGCAGGCGGGCCATGCCGTCACCGCCCTGCACCATCTTTATGATACGCAACTGTACCGGAACCCCCTGCAAATGTGACGGAGAACACACCCCGTTTTTACTCGGACTATTCTTTTTTTTAAAAAAAGGAGGTTTTTTCGGCATTTTCGACATACAACAATTAAATAATAGAAATTCATCTATTAAAATAAATTTATTCTATATTAAAATAACGAACATCAACCAAGGAGTCCCTTTTATGAATTCAAAAAGTATTTTTTTGGCAGCTGCTTTTTCTATTTCTTTCTTAATTGCGGGATGTTCCAGTGACGACCATTCCGTATCGACTCCCGATGACGAAGAGGTTTCTGTCGAAAGCAGTTCCTCTTTCACTCTGGACGATCTTGACGACATCTTGAACGAAACGTCGTCCTCATCAGCAAAAAAATCGGTTTCGTCCTCTTCAAAGAAAAAGACAAGTTCTTCTTCGACGAAAACGGCAACGTCCAGTTCCTCGAGAAAGACAACCGCAAAATCATCTTCCAGCAAGAAGGTGACACGGCCCGAAAACAAGCGCTGCATCGATGACACCACCAAGACCATTCGAAGCGCACTTAAAAAAGTCAAGGCCAATTCCGTAGAAATGTTCAAGGCTTTCGGCAAAAAGGATATCGACAAGATCCAGACCGACAGCAAGAGCACTTTGGACATGTACCGTAGGATTCTCCAAAAGTCTCCCAACAGTTGCGAAGCGCAGGTCGGCTATGCCATCACCTCCGTAATAAACCTTTCCAACGACACACTGCTTAACGACATCATCGACGTCTACAGGAGCGGCGAAAACGCCACGAGCCTGAACGAGGACAATGTCATCAACAATCTCGTTAACACGGCAAACGAGTTCACGTCCGGAAAGAAAACGATTACCCAGAAACTCCAGGACGAAATCATAAAGAGCTCGCTCCCCACGGTCGACTCGGCCATTGCCTACCTGCAGAACATCCTTGCCGAAAAGGATTACTCCTTCGACATTTCTATTGACGGCAACCCGAAGGAACTCGACAAGAGCGAATTCGCCCCGGCCCTCGGCGTGCTCTTTGCCGTAAAGGCATTCTTCACGATGGCATCCAGCATCAACCTCGAATTTTCCAACAAGAAGACCTACGACTGGATCAACGACTTCCGTACAATCCACTCCGACAAGAAGGAACTCAACGGAAAGCAGGTTCAGGCGGTCAAGATGGTCGTAAGCCTCATCGGGTTCGACAAGATGTTCACGTCGGTCTACGACAACAGGCTTGATGCCTGGAAGACCATCCCTGATCTCCTCGACAGTGCCTTCACGGAAGCACGCAGCGGCTTCAAGTACAGCATAAAGGAAAGCACGACCCCCGGCATGCAGGACAACGACATCTACGTTGTCGGTGACGATGCCGATGCAGACGTCAGCATCGATGACATCCAGAATATCATCACGGCACTGGACGTCGCCCTCGACGCCCTCGAAGCCCCGTACAAGGTCAAGACCAAGGGCATCAACGTCACCATCGACGTGAGAAAGTTCTTCCAGAAGAACAAGGGCATCTTCAATTACGCCCCGTACTATTCGTACTCGGACGAAACGAACCTCTGCTCTTACTACTTCACGAACGCACAGGGTGATTCCACGCTTTCGTTCTGTTCGTTCATTGACAGGGAAAGCCATACGAAGGAAGAAATGGAAACGTACATCACGTTCCCCGACCCGACATTCGGCGGCATACTCCCCTACACCAAGACCCAAAAGGACTTGTGGGACCTGCTGGAAGACATAAAAAACAACATGTAGGCCAGGTTAATTTTTCTAGGAAACAACATAAGTAAAAGGCTTCCTTGAAATTTTCCGACCTAAAAATCTTACCGGCATTGCTCCTGGCAACGGCTTCGTACGGGGCCTGGAGCACACAGGGGCTCGCTGATTGCAGCGGGCTTTTTCTGTTGGACCAGAAGAACCAGAAAATCCAGGCCCGAAGCTGTACTGTCAAGGATTCCACGCAAGTCAAAAACATCTCGGCCGTGGCCGGCTACACCCATGTCGGGATCGACCTGTACAAGAACCACATCGGCAAGGACGACCTTTATTCGTGGAAAATAAAAACAGAGGAAAGCGAAGATATCGGCTATGCCGCCGTACAAGCGGACTTTAGGTATCTGGATTTCAGGATCGACGTTTACTCGTTCCCGTTTTTCATCGCCTCCACGAACTGGTACATGCCAGATTCTATAGTCTTCGCGGGAGCCGCCTTAGGCCAAGGCGATTTCAGTTTCCTTAACTTTTCGTGGGTTTCGGCATCGGACCTGAGCGTCATCCCGAACATCAACGCCACTTTTGCCGACAAGCCCCACTATAGGCAATTCGACATCGGAACAAAAATCCAGAACCATACGGCAAGATTTGACTTTCTCTACGGGGACACAGACCCGTCCACCGAAGAATCCGGCTACATTTTCAGCGACTCGTCCCATTTTTGGGCAACCAACTCGCAATACACCTATTCAGGCACGGCGAATACCGTTTCCCTGCTCTACACCTACTTGACAGCCGACGTGAACGCCTTCGGGCTGCTGCGAGAAAACAACAGCGTCAAGCGGTTCTTCTTTGTGCCCGCAGGTATCGACATCAACATGTTCAAGGCGGATTTCAGGCACCTGTTCGGGACCAATCCTCAGACCGCGTCGGCCTTCTCGGCAAGGGCGATATTCCTTGACCTCAAGCTAGCCCTCCTGTGGGACGACAGGCGCTTTTACGAAACGCTCGCCCCGAACCGCGCCCTGACCAGTTCGATCGTCAAGACACTTTCCTTCAGCGTCTACAACCGGTCCTTCCGCATTTACGGGACTGCTCAAGCAGACGTACTCGACGCCGGGCTCGGCTACGAATGGAACCGCAGAATTGGCATGTTCCGCATAAAGCCCATCCTCTTTGCCGACTTCTTCTACGCGAAAGCCGATATCGACCTGCGAAACCGCAACGAGACTTCGAACATGCTTTACTCGGAGCACACCACGGACACCCTCATATGGGAACTCGATGTCGCCGGGTCCCTAGTCAATCTCGGAGTCTCGCTTGAAACCCCGAAGCATTTCTTTGCGGCTGTGAACGTCTACCAGATCATCCCCTTCTACTTTAACCTGGAGACACCCTTCCACAAGGAGACCCCGGAAGAAGAGATCCCCCCTCCTGGCCCGGACATACCGCCTCCCGGACCCGACCAGCCGCCCCCCGAAATTCCCGTGGAAACACCCCCAAAGAGCAGAACGACCCTTAAAAGCATCTTTTCGGGGGCATTTCGCAATGGATTTGCGATTAACGCACAAATTGGCCTACGATTTTAGTGGGAAATTGCTACATTTATGCACATATTAGAATATTTGCATAAACCAGGACCGGTAGTCCGGTCATACACAAGAGTTTAGAACCCGCGAGGTGATATGAAAATCGTCGATATCCTGAAGCAAGACAAGATGAGCCTTTCTTTCGAAGTGTTCCCGCCCAAAAAGGAAACCAGCTTCGAAAGCGTCAAGGCGGCTACAGAATCCATCGCAGCCCTTGGCCCTGCCTTCATGAGCGTCACCTACGGCGCGGGCGGCGGAGTGAGCCACTACACTCTCGACATCGCCAAAAATCTCAAACAGAAATTCGGCATCCCGATGCTTGCGCACCTCACCTGTGTTTCGAGCAGCAAGGATACGGTGCACCAGCGCATCGAAGAAATGAAGACTGCAGGCATCAAGAACGTGATGGCGCTGCGCGGCGACCTCACCCCGGAACTCATCGAGAAGGGTCGCGAAAACTGCGACTACCACTACGCCGTGGAACTCATCCGCGAGCTCAAGGAAAGTGATGCAGACTTCTGCATTGGCGCGGCCTGCTACCCCGAGAAGCACCCCGAAAGCGCCAACCAGGCCGAAGACATCAAGCACCTCAAGGAAAAAGTCGACGCGGGTGCGGACTTCCTCACCACGCAGATGGTATTCGACAACAACCTGTTCTTCAGTTTCCTCTACAAGCTGCGCGATGCGGGCGTAAACTGTCCCGTACTTCCCGGCATCATGCCCATCACGAACGCCAACCAGGTGGAACGCGCCATCAAGCTTTCCGGCTCATTCATGCCGCAGCGTTTCAAGTCGCTGGTCGACAAGTTCGGTAGCGATCCCGAGGCCATGAAGCAGGCGGGCATCATCTATGCGGCTGACCAGATTATCGACCTGTACGCCAACGGCATTACGAACGTGCACGTTTACTCCATGAACAAACCCGACGTGGCAGAAGGCATCCTCAAGAATGTTTCCGCCATCCTCGGAAAGAATTTTTCCGCATAACACTTAACAGACTGAATCCGCGATACCCCATTAGGCAAACAAGATGACGCTACGCGAAGCTTTCGAAAGTAAAATGATGCTGCTGGACGGCGGCATGGGTTCTGTTATCCAGACCTACGGCATCAAGGGCGCCAATAACGACATGCTCTCCATCGAGAAGCCGGAAATCATCTTGGATATCCAGCGCCGTTACGTGGATGCGGGCGTCGATTGCCTGACGACGAATACGTTCTCGAGCCAGCGCGTGAGCCAGCACGAGTACCACCAGGAACACCGCATTGCCGAAATGAACCGCGCCGCGGTGAAGATCGCGAAGCAGGCGGCGACGGAAGCGATGGAAAAATATGGCCGCCAGGTTTACATTCTGGGCGACGTGGGCCCCACGAGCAAGATGCTCTCGATGAGCGAAGACGTGAATGACCCTGCGAGCCGTAGCATTACTTTTGACGAACTGGAAGACGCCTACCTGGAACAGATCCAGGTGCTCGTTGAAGAAGGCGTCGATGCCATCCTGATCGAAACGATTTTTGACACCTTGAACGCGAAGGCTGCCGCCAGCGCATTTACCAAGGTGATGGAAGCGCGTGAAAAAGCCGCGGGCGATAATGCCGCAGACTTGAAACCCGTGGAAGTCATGTTCTCCATGACGGTGAGCGATGCCTCGGGCCGTACGCTTTCGGGCCAGACGGTGGAAGCTTTCGCTGTGAGCGTGATGCACATGCACCCGCTTTCCATCGGTTTGAACTGCGGTCTCGGTGCCGACGGTATGGTGCCGTACCTGCGCCGTATGGGCAAGGTCGCCCCCTGCTACATCTCTTGTCACCCGAATGCGGGTCTGCCGAACCAGTTCGGTGGTTACGACGATACGCCCGAAGACATGGTGCGCCTGATGGGCGTTTACCTGGACGACAAACTGGTGAACATGATTGGCGGCTGCTGCGGTACCACGCCGGAACATATCGCCGCCATGCGCAAGATGCTGGACGCGCTCCCTGCCGACTACGAACGCAGACAGCCCGCACCCAAGTATGTGACTAGCCCGCTATTGCGCCTCGCTGGTTTAGAGCCGCTTTTCAAGGAACAGGTGCGTCCGAGTAATGGCGCCGACAGTTGCAACGCTGAAGACTTTGTGAAGGTGGGCGAACGTTGCAACGTCGCCGGTTCCAAGAAATTCCTGCGACTGATTAACGAAAAGAATTACGACGAAGCTCTCGACATTGCAAGGAAGCAAGTGGAAGACGGCGCCGACGTCATCGACGTGAACATGGACGACGGCCTTTTGGACGCCACTGCCGAAATGCAGACCTTCCTGAACTTGATTGCGTCGGACCCGGCGGTAAGCCGCGTACCTATTATGGTCGACAGTTCCCGATTCGAAGTCATCGAAGCGGGCCTCAAGTGCATTCAGGGCAAGAGCATCGTGAACTCCATCTCCTTGAAGATGGGCGAAGAAGCCTTCATCGAGCACGCCCTCACTATCAAGCGCTTGGGTGCTGCCGTTATCGTGATGCTGTTTGACGAAGAAGGCCAGGCCACCAATTACGACCGCCGTGTAGAAATTGCCGCCCGCGCCTACGATATCATGGTGAAAAAGCTCGGCTTTGCTCCGTCCGACATCATCTTCGACCCCAACGTTTTGACCGTCGCGACCGGCATGGCGGAACACAACGCCTACGCCATTGACTTCATTCGCGCCGTCCGCTGGATTATGGATAACCTGCCCGGCGTGCGCATCTCGGGCGGTCTCTCGAACCTTTCGTTTGCATTCCGCGGAAACAACTACCTGCGCGAATCGATGCATACCACCTTCCTGCATTACGCGATTCCAAACGGCATGGGCATGGCCATCATGAACCCGAGCGCGATTATCGAATACAAGACGATTCCGCTGGAACTCCGCATGGCCATTACCGAAGTCATTTACAATACGGAGCCGGATGCCAGCGAAGCCCTCATTGAAATTGCAAGCCGCATGACGGCTGCCGCCGCGGCCGCGAAGGAAGCGGGCACCAAGTACGACCCGAAGGCGATTTTCGCCATGAGCACGGGCGCGGCCTCCTCTGACACCGCCGACAACGCTACCGCAGAAGCAAAGCCCACCACGCCCGAAGAGCGCTTGCAAGAAGCTTTGCTCAAGGGAACTTCCACCACTTTGCAGCCCGACTTGATGGAACTCATCAACCGCGGCGATAGCCCGGTGGGAATCATCTCTGGCCCGCTCATGGACGGCATGAACGAAGTGGGCCGTCGCTTCGGCGAAGGCAAGATGTTCTTGCCGCAGGTGGTGAAGACCGCACGTACCATGAAGAAGGCCGTGGAAATCTTGCAGCCTTACATCGAAGCCGGCAAGGACGCCAACGCATCGAGCCGCGGCAAGATCGTGATCGCCACAGTGAAAGGCGACGTGCACGACATTGGCAAGAACATCGTCTCGGTGATTATGGCCTGTAACGGCTACGACATGGTGGACCTCGGCGTGATGGTCCCCGAAGATGTCATCGTAAAAGCAGCCATCGAAAACAAGGCAGATATCCTCAGCCTTTCGGGCCTGATTACGCCTTCGCTCGAAGAAATGTGTACCGTAGCCAAGGCTATGCAAGAAGCAGGCCTTCGCATTCCGATTATCGTCGGTGGTGCCACGACCTCGCCCACGCACACCGCCGTGAAAATTGCGCCTTGCTACGACGGTCCCGTATTCCACGTGCGCGACGCCGCCAGCAACCCGGGCCTCGTGCAAAAGCTTTTGGACCCGGCCACCAGCGAGCAGACCATTCGTGAAAACCGCGAAGAGCAGCAGAGAATCCGCGACAAGCAAAACGGCATCAAAACCGAAGCCGCGAACGCCATGGCCGCCGCCGAGAAGACCCCGGAAGAACGCCGCTACATGTGCGACTGGAGCAAATACCAGCCGGTGGAACCGCCGTTCATGGGAGAAAGCAAGCTCCCGCCCATCGCGCTCGAAAAAATCATTCCGCTTATCAGTTGGGAATACTTCTTCTTCACGTGGAAAATCAAACCCGAAGAAGAAGAAGCCAAGAAACTCAAGGCCGACGCCGAAGCGCTCATCAAGAGCCTTTGCAAGCCCGAGTATGCTCTCCGGGCCGTGCAAGCCTTCTACCCCGCCGCCGGTACCGAAAACTCTGTCCTCTTTAACACGGGCCGCACCGGCACCGACGACGACTTCGTAGAAGTCAGCACCGCCCGTCAGCAGAACCCCGAAGGCACCTGCCTCGCCCTCTGCGACTACGTGGCGCCCAAAGATGAGACGAGAGACGAGAGGCGAGAGACGAGAGATTCCTTCCGCGACATCGTGGGCGCCTTCGCCGTCACCGTGAGCGACGCCTTCGTGAAGCGCCTCGAAAAGCTGAAAGCCGAACAGGGCGGCAGCGACTACGACGTGCTCCTGATGCAAACTGTCGCCGACCGCCTCGCCGAAGCAGGCGCAGAATACTTGAGCCAGGAACTCGCACGCAACAACAACTGGAAGGGCATCCGCCCGGCCGTCGGCTACCCCGTGCTTCCGAACATCAAGGAAATTTTCAACGTCGCAAAACTCATCGATTTCGACAGCGTGGGCATCAGCCTTACCGAAAACGGCGCCATGTACCCACAGGCATCCGTGAGCGGCCTCTACATCAGCCACCCCGAAATCGACTACTTTCAGGTGAAGGTATAATCAGCCCCTTCTGATGGTGGGCACACTCGCAAGCAGTTTCTTGGTGTACTCGTGCTGCGGGTCCGTGAGGACTTCGTCGGCATTCCCGCGTTCCACGACTTTCCCGAAGTACATGACCAGCACCTCGTCGCTCAGCGCACGGACGACTTGCATGTCGTGACTGATGAACAGGATACTCAGGCCGAGATCGTTGCGCAGGTCATCGAGCAGGTGCAATATCTGCGCCTGTACCGACACGTCGAGTGCGCTCGTGACTTCGTCGCAGAGCAAGATCTTCGGTTCGACCATCAGACTACGGGCAATGCAGAGCCTCTGGCGCTGTCCGCCGGAAAATTCATGCGGGAACTTGTCCAACGCCCCGTCCGGGATAGATACGCGGTCCAGGAGGCGCTTTGCGCGGGCCCTCGCCTCGTCAAAAGGCACGCCCCTCGCAACAAGGGGGGCCGTCAAGATTTCAACCACCGTCTGGCGCGGGTTTAAGCTGCTGAAGGGGTCCTGAAACACCATCTGGACCAGGTCGCAGACACGCTTGCCACCGGAGAGTTTCCCGTCAACGACCTGAGTACCGAACAGCTTGTAGTCGACGGAAGCCACCGGGACCAGCCCGACGAGCGATTTTACGAGCGTGGACTTTCCGCAGCCGGACTCGCCCACGATACTCAGTATTTTTCCTTGCGGAAGGACGAACGACACGTTGTCCACCGCCGTAAAGTAGTCCCGAACCTTGCCCAACACTCCGCCGCGAACCGGGAACCGGACCGTAAGGCCGTTCACCTCGATAGCGGGAACGTCATCCTGCGGCATCTGCCCCGCGTCACGCATCGGCTTCACCGTCCAGGCTTGCCAGGGCCTCCTGCACGTTCTTCTCGGTCGTAAGCAGAATCTGACGGCACTTGCGCAGCAGTTCCGTAGCTTCCTGTACCTGCCCAGCCAGTTCGTCTATCTCCATTTCGGAGTTGTCGATTCTTGATAAAATCTCCTCTAGACGGGCCATTGCGTTTTTATATTCAAAATTTTCGGTACTCATGTTTTAGAATATAGTTACATTTGTATATGATGGTATTGAAAAAGACCCACATATCGAGTTTTCTTTCGTTTTTGGCAGCACTATCCGCTGGCATCGCTCTTTCGGCATGCTTCGAGATTCCGAGCAAGCCGAACGAAGAACAAAGCGTAAAAAAAATATCGGTCTACGTACAGCAAGACGGGAAAATAGACTCGACACTATTGAAAATCCATCCGCAGAAATCGGCAGAATTGTTCGTCACTGTCCACCCGGAAAAATATTCCAAAGATCTGGAATTCGACTGGTACAGGGAAGACGGGAACAACCAGGACACTTTCCTCGGGAGCGGATTGGAATTCAGCATTCCGAAAAAGGCGCAAGCACGCAATCTGCCGAACAAGCTGATCGCGACAGATGCCGAGGGCAACGCTCTCGTTTCGTACTTCGACATCATCATAAACTCGCCCCCCAAGATTGACTCGATTATCAGGCCGCAACCCTCCGAAACCCTTTTGGGCAACGAGAACACCTCCTTCCTGTTTGAATGGCAATCCCATGACCAGGACAACGAAGATTTCTCCCACACCATAGTGATAGACGGCAAAGCATACGTCGTAGGCGACTTTTTCAGCATCCGGCAATCGGGATTCAACGAAGGCGAACATACCTTCCAGGTCATTGTGACCGACAACTACGGGGACAGCGATTCTTCCGCAGTCATTAACTTTTTCGTCACGGAAAAGGAAAGCAAATGACAAAGCTGCTCAAGATACTCTCCTTGCTTACCGTCATGGTCGTGTCGTCGGCCTTGTTCTGCGCATGTACCGATTCCGACAATCTCGTCTTTGACGACGACAATACCAACCCCATATCCGTAAGCGCCTTTATGGCACGGTCTTTTGACTCCACGGCAATAAGGGTAAAGTCCGACACGATTATCCACGGCGACTCCCTGCTGTTCATTGCAAATATCCTGCCATCGAAATCCATCCGGATTCGGGACAGCTACTGGCTGATGGACAACAAGTTCTACGCATCGGAATTCAACATCCACGACGCCATTTCCTTGCCGGGCGAACACGAGATCGTCTTTGTCCTGATCACCTATTTCGGGGACACCCTGACCGACACGCTGCACCTGTGGATTTCTTCACCGCCGATTCTCGACAACAAGAAGTACATCCCCGCCAACGGCTCGCAGAACATTCCGCCCCAAGAGGACATGCAATTTGCCTGGAGCGCCTACGATATCGACTCCCTCTGCACGCTGCATTACCATTTCGTGCTGACCAACCTCCTTGACGAAGAAAAAAGCGAACCGGACCTGGTCGACACCATTGTTGACACTCCATACTTTAACATGAGCCGGGCACTAAAGCCCCTATCGCAATACCGCTGGACAGTACAAGCCATCAACGAATACAATGTCGCATCCACCACCACCATCACCAGCACCTTTACCACAAGCGGTGTCGGGGACGAAGGCGCAATAGCAGGAATGCTTAGGATGTCCAGCGAGAACCTCTACACGGACATCGACTTGATTGTCACTAGTAAGGACGACAAAAAGAATATCATCAAGCAATCCATCGAAAAGACACCGACAACGGGAATGTTCGAAGTCAAGCCCTTGGCCCCTGGCAAATACACCATCACCGCCCAATGCAAAAAGGGCAAGGACTACGTCTCCAACACCATGCAAGCCGAAGTCCGCGCAGGCCAGGTCACCTTTGTCGGCACCCTCTACATGGCCGACAAAAAAGCTCCGACAATCCGGTCCGAAGCAGGAACGGACACGCTGGACTTTGCCGACTCGCTGAATTTCATCATTACGGACGGAGGTGCCGAAAACAGCATCGCCAACACGACCGTCTATATCGGCAACCGCAAAGTTTCGCAGTACATCACCGAAGGACAGAAGTTGATCGTACCCACGATTGAAGGGGACCGTACGTGGATTCCGCAGCTGATTACCATCATAACAACAGATGGCAGCGGCAATTCCGCCACAAAGTCGTTCGTCCTGCGTCCAAGCATTCTCTGGTTCGACACAAACAACGATACAACTATTTCCAGGCAATCGCAAATTACCATTTTCATCAAGGACCACAACCCGTTCAGTTTTAAGCCGAGTTCCTTCAAGATCAACCCCAATAACGACGTGAAGGGGACGATTACCTTGGAAGCCGAGGGCAACTCTTCTATCGATTTCGTTATGAGCGGCGATGCCTTCTCTGGAAATGAACACGAAATCGTCACGACAGTCTTCTATATGAACGGAGTCAGCCAATCCAGGTCCTGGAAACTCAAAATCAACGAACCGCCCTTCATGAGCTTCGAAAGGAACTGCATTTTCCCGTGCGATGAGTACACGGCCCCGGCAACCATATTCAGATGGGAAGATGCAGAAGACCCCGAAAAAGACTCCCTCCTTTACAGACTCAACGTTGTCCTCGGGTCCGACACCGTTACAGACACGACCCTTTTCTACTACAGATCGAGCTTTGTCCGCACTACCTCGCTAGTCCTCAGGGGCATTCCCGAAGGCCTCCTCTTCTGGTGGGTCGAAGCCAAAGACCCCTATGGAGGGAACTCCAATGTCTGGAGAAGAAAAGCCGCGGCATACGTCCTGTCCGAAAGCGACTACGAGAAGTACCTGAACGGTGAATTTGACAATAACCTGGAGAATCAAGAATGACGAGAAAACTTCACCAGGTTTTAGTGGCTACAGGCATTGCGCTATGCGCATTCGTGTTTTCGTCTTGCGATAACGACATTCGCTTTTCCGAATCGCAAACGGGAGTGCTGGAGCAAGACATCTACATCGTCCCCGAAGGCGTCAACGGAGCCGTACACATATTCTACTCCCCCCTCAAGGAAGTCTACCTCGACGTGAACGAAAACGTCCGGTTCCAGGCTGTGTTCCGCCTGAACGGCAACGTCCTGGACGCAGACGTGGCAGCATCCTACTACCAGAGTCTGCTTTGGAAGATTGACGGGAAAAAGATAAACATTCCCAATTTCCATCATTCATTCAGCGAACCTGGGGAATACGATTGCATTTTGCAGACCGTTGACTTGTTCGGCGACACGTTGAGCGACACGACAAAAATCTTTGTCGACTCGCCATCCAGCATATCGCTATCGAGTCCCCGAAACGGATACAATCAAATCGACCCGTTCTCGGACAAGGACATCTCGCTCAAGTGGGAAGTCACAGGCGTGGATCCATGGGAGTATGCACGCTGCAGGATATACGGCTCGAACTCGGAAAAAAATATCTGGTCGCATGCAATCGGCGAAACTGATTGCGACGACAAGGTCAGCATACAGGGGCCCATTGTCCCAGACAAGGAAGAACTGGAGAGTTATGGAATCGACCTGTCGAATTCGACCATCACGTTCTACTGGGGCGTCATCATGACGGTGTATAGCGGCAACACGGTCAAGGAAAAAGACACCTCGAATGTTTTCCACTTTTCCACAAAGCTCGTCGATACGGACTTTTCGATACTGAACATTCCCATCACCTACAAATACTACAGTAACATCGTTCCCCCGGACACAAGGATTACTGTCGTGAACGTCAATGGCGACACGCTGAACCAAATTATCAGTGCAAGCAAAACCACGACCGAATCAATAAGCCTCTCCGCACAAACGGGCGTTACAGTATACTTGGAAGAAGTGTATTTAGACGAATACAAGACGGATTCCTTTACGATAGACATCCCCGAGCATGCCGTAGTCAACGTGGACACGGTATACTTCGAAGACAAGATTCCGCCAACAATATGGCCGATGAAAAAGGAATTTCCGTTGGACGCCCCCCTCACATTCTCCATCCTGGACAAGGGAAGCGGAGTCGCCCCGTCGAAGATCGACATCCACTTTGACGAACCCACGGAATCAAAATTCACCTTCTCGGAAGAACGGCTGGACGTCTACTTCTCCATCAAGAAGCCCATGCGCATCTATATCCGAGCCAGTGACAACGCAGGGAACCAGAGCGCCCCCGTTTTCTGGAACGTGACCACGAGAGACGGTTCCCATGTCCTTGACGGCCCATACATCAACAAGGAGGATCTGGAATGAAACTGAGAATTCTAGTATTCCTCGTTGCCATCCTGTACAGCATGCCGTTTGCAGCTGCCGGCCAAGACACCACGAAGGCATCCGCGGAAGTTCCCGCGACGGCAATACAGAAGCCGGCACAGGAACGGTACCTGCACGTGGCAACAAACCCAACGGCTGTGGACATTTATGTCAACCGTTCCCGAGTAGACTTTTCCTCGAAACCGGATTACGTCAGCCCGAACTTCGTGAAGGTTCCGCAAGGGGACACGACAGTACGTATCACGCTGTTCCAGATCGGCTACAGCGACACGACCATCAATACGACCCTTTCCCAAAAAGACACGTCTTACCTCATCGTCTCGCTACGGCAAAGCTACGACGACGAGCTTACCGATTCCCAGAAAAAATTACTTGCGCACAGGAAGCGCAAGTCGCTGGGACACAAACTCATTTGGGCATCACTGGTCCCGTTCGCCACGAGCGCCATTTCTGCAATCGTCACGCAGAAATACATTCAAGACGCAAGGGATGACCGCGAGGACCTCGAGAACAGCCGAATTCGCACAAGCGACAGTTATCAAGAAAAAAAAGACAGCTTTGCAGACAACCGAAGCAAGGCGAAAAAGGCTAAGGCCATCGGCGGAACAACACTCGGTGTGGGTATTGTCGTTTTGTCCGCCGGGATCATCCTTTCTTTCTAGGAGAATGATATGAAAAAGTTTTTCTACATTCCGCTCCTAATTTTAACGGCAATGCTCCACGCAGCCGAATCCAAGGGGATTGAGGTGCAGGTGGAACTTGTTTCCGGCACGACGCAAAAGGCTCAGTTTTTGGGCATCGAGAGAGACACGGTCAATCTCGGGGGTTACATCAAGGACCAGTTCACCATCGTGCGCATTCCCAAAAGCCAGTTCAAGAGCATTGTCGACAAGCAGGGCAACGACCTGTTGAACGCGCCTGTCGACTCCAGCAACCAGCAAGCCAGCGTCCCCGACTCTTCTGCAGCCCCCGTAGACAGTGCAGCATCGCCAGTTGCCGTTGACTCGGCAAGTGCTGCGGTCGCCGAAGCCGATTCCAGCCAGAAGACTAGCGAGCCAGCCATTGCGAAAGTGTTCGTAGGATACGAAGCCGAAGGAATTGAAACCCAGAAGGCCTCCCTGCTAGCCGTCCTGACAGCAGAACTGCTGGACGAAACAGGTTCCAACTACGCTTATGTCGACAGCAAGCAAGTCGAGGGATGCAGCGACAATTCATGCATCCAGGACAAGTACCGCAAAGAAGGAACGAAGGAAATTCTCTTCGGAAAAATTTCCAGGAGCAAGTCTGCCGATTCGCTTGACGTAGAGTTGAAGCGCGTCCTGTTCGAAGACTCGCTGCCGACAATAACCAGCACGAAGACAAGAATTTCTTCAACAAATCCCCTTTCCGACGCTGTCGTGTCCAACAAGATAAGGGACTTCGTTCGCGAATCCCAGGGAATCAAGACAAAGCAGGCACACACCAAGAGCTACATCCACGTAGAGACCGATCCCGAAGGTGCCATGCTCTCGAGATCCGAAAAGGACGCCCTGTGCAAGACCCCCTGCACCTTCGTGACGCTCGATACCGGAAAAATCGTCCTGAACGCCTACTGGAAGGTGGAACACCTCTGGGGCGCACAGACGACCGTACGTCCCATCCCCGGCGACACGGTCAAGATTTCGCTCAAGCTGAAAAGGATTTCCCCGGAAATCCGCATCATGACGCAGCCCTCCGGAGCAGAAATCTACACCAGCACCGAAGAGATTACAAAGCGCAGCAAGCCTATCGCACATACCCCGAACAAGTTTACCTACACCGATCCTGGCATGGTCAACCTGCGCCTCCGCAGGGAAGGCTACCGCGACAGCCTCGTGAGCTTCTACCTCGCCCCCGTTCCCGAGACGACCCTCAACATCGAACTTCAGGAAATCAAGGACTTCAACGAAATGCAGGCCCAGAAGGACTGGATCCGTAGCCGCAAGATCTACCATCTCGGACAAGCCCTCATGGGCAGCGCAATCGCCCCCGCCGTGGTAGGTGCCCTGTTCCTCTATCTTGGGCAGCGCGACTACAGCGACGCCAAGGATTTGAAGGACGAACTGAAGATGCCCACCGCCCTGAATGGGGAGAATTTCCAGAAGAAAAAGGAAAAAAACAACGACCTAGCCAAGTCTGGAGACCGAAAAACCATCGCCGGAGCGTCCTTTATAGGAGCAGGAATCCTCCTATTTGGAATAGGATTATACCTCACTTTCTAGCAAAAACGCGATTTTGCCCGCAAAAAGGACATTTTTTTTAAAAACAACTTCCCCCTATCCCCTTGGAAAAGCTAGATTTAGAGCAATGCGTAGATTAATTGTATTCCTATTGTTGATTTATTCGGCCGCAAGCTTTGCCGCCGACTTTGAGCGTTCCAACTGGCGCCAGCAGTTCTACCTGCAAGGCGAGCCGGCCTTCCTCGTATTCGAGGACAAGGACCCCGAACTGCTAAACAAGCCTATTGACGAAGAAGTCCTCACCGTACCGCTGTCCGTGGGTTACCTATGGAGCCCCTTGATAACTCCGTTTGCCAAGGCGGACATTCCCCTCACCATCTGGCTCGGTCTCGAAGTCAACAGCATCCAGTTCGGCACCATCGGCGAAGAGCCTTCTTACACCTATACCGACAACGGCGAAGAGAAGAAGGGCCCCAAGCAGGACCGCGAGCTCAGCTTCCTTACCTACGCACCGTCCGTCCTTGCCGGTTTCAGCTTCAACCTCGCCGGGGACTTCGACATTCGAGTGCTCGGTGGCTATGGTCTGCATTTCTTCTCCTTCTATGACGAATACCTGGACAACACGAACCAGAACACGGAATACGTCCCCACGGCATTCGTATCCGGCGCCATTGAATACAGAATTACCGAAGTCTTCCAGGACGTCGACCTGAAGATTGGCCTCAACGTACGCAAGGAATTCCTCCCCTACGAGGACATCAAGGCGACGGACAAGACCTCCCGGTCCAACGACGACGTGAGCATCCCGTCCGGCTATGCCGGCATCACGATGGACAAGATTTCTTACAAGTGGCCCGTACGCGTCGGCCTGGAAATCTCGCTGGACTTCGGCCGCGAGAGCAGGCGTGACCGCCGCATGCGCTATGCGCTGCACGACCGCGACGACATTCTCCGCAAGAACAGCGAAGTCAAGGACACGCTGAGCGACTGGGACTGCATGGCCATCGAGCGCGACTACCGCTTCTTCCTCGACGAAGACGGCGAACTGCCCGACATGAGCGAAGCCTACACCCGTACGCAGTTCTCCGACGTGCTCGAAAGCTTCCTCGCCTTCTGCCATCCGGCAGACCTCGCCACCAAGGAAAAACTCTACGCAGCCCTCGACACAGGCAAGGTTGAACTGAAGCATTACCAGGTCAAGCAGGAAGATTCCCGTTTCGACCAGGTCATGGCATCCAACGATCCCGAAATGCTCCAGATGTTCCTCGAATACTATCCGGATTCTCCGCGCCGTGCTGAAGTCGAGCACAAGCTCATGGTTCTCTCCGAGTACCACAAGTTCCGCGAGATCCAGGCGCAGAACACCTTCAAGGCCTACCTGAGCTACCTGAACGACAATCCTGACGGAGCCTTCCGTGAAGAAGCCGAAGCAGGTATCTTCGAACTGGTCAAGGAAGGAAACCGTCTCAAGGACTACGAGATTTACCTGAAGCGTTTCCCGAACGGCCGGTATGTCGAAGAAGCCAAGCAGGCAATCCACGACGCCAACACCGAGAGTCCCTCGATGATTGAAGTGCAGACGGAACAGCAATACATCGAAGAGCCGCCTGCCGAAGAAGAAACGCACAAGGCCCCCAAGAAGGGCAAGAAAACAAAGCCCAAGGCCAAGAAAAAAGGCAAGAAGAAATAAACCTTTATAACCCATTATAACGCCGCCAGTCTGACGGCGTTCTTCATTAAATCACCAACAAAATGAAAGCAGCAAAAATCATTCTCCCCGTACTTTTCCTCGCCGCGCTGTCCTTTGCAGGCGAAACGGAAAAGGCAAGCGTCTACACTCAAATCATCGACTGGTACAACAGCAACCTGAACTACTGGACCATTGCGCTTTTGATGGCCATCGAGAGTTCGTTCATCCCGTTCCCGTCGGAGTTGGTCATCCCGCCCGCAGCCTACCAGGCAATGCAGCCTGGGTCGAACCTGAACCTAGTTCTCATCGTTGTGGCGGGCGGCATTGGCGCCCTTGTCGGAGCCTACATCAACTACTTCCTCGCCAAGTTGTTCGGCCGTCCGATTGTGTACAAATTTGCGGACAGCCGTCTGGGGCACTTCTTGCTTATCGACGTGGACAAGGTCAAGAAGGCCGAGAAATACTTCCGCGATCACGGAGCGATTTCCACATTTGTTGGCCGACTCATCACGGTCATCCGCCAGTTGATATCCATCCCGGCAGGCCTGTCCAAGATGAAACTCCTGCCTTTTACTTTGTACACACTACTCGGCGCATCCATCTGGAACTGCGTCCTGGTTTTCCTGGGATACCTCGCCCACGGGCAGAAAGACCTCATCGAAAAGTACAATTCCGAACTGGCCATCGCATTGCTTGCAGCAGGCGCGCTCTTTATCGGGTATATGGTGTGGAACGCGGTCAAGCCGAAGAAGAAGGAAGTAGACAGTAGACAGTAGGCAGTGGTTAGTGGCTAGGGAGGTGTCATGCCCGCGAAGGCGGGCATCTCCTTTTTATCTCACCCCACATTCCTCACTGTTCATAACTTGAGCCGTGAGCCTCGTGCCTCGAGCCTCGAACCTGGAGCCTCGATCCTCGAGCCTAAAAATTACAGTTCTTGACGCAGCGGTTGTTCTGGAACTCCGCTTCCATTGTCATCACGCCTTTCTGGTAGCGGCGATAAACGCCGTTGCGGATTCCGCGCACAAAGTCCATCTCTTCCTTTAGCGCGCCCAGTTCGTCGAACATCTGGGCCCTGCCGTGGATCTGTCCATTCTCGAAGGGAATACGGCGAACAAGGACGCCCTTCTCGTTCCATTCTTCACTCGTCCCGTCAAGGATTCCGGCCTTGTAGGATTCACGGAGCGCACGGACGCCATTCTCGTGGAATACGATTGAAAAGCCCTCTTCGATATTGTTCCTGTAGCCGATCGTTTTCCAGACCTTGCCGTTCTCGTAATAGCTGCGGAGCACGCCGTCAAGTTTGCCCGCCTTGTAGGGAGCCTCGATGGCCACGTTGCCGTTCGGGTGGTATGTCACGGAGACTCCGTCGCGGGTTTCCGTGCCGTGCAATACGTAATAGACTCGGGATACAGTACCATTGTCAAACTTGGACACGATCGTGTCGTGCGTTGCCACGGCAGGCTTTGCAGTACCGGATGCGCTGCTTGCCGTAGCGGGTGCAGCAAAAACGGGAGCGCAAGCAACGCCCCAAGCCGCCAACATGAAAAGGATTTTTTTCATCGGCGCAAAATCTAGCTATTTTTCGCTCCGTTTTTATAAAACAGAAAACAACACCCTCAAAGATGTAGCTATTTTTGCCCACATATTGTATCATGTGTGAGCCTATGCGCATTACCTTTCTAAATCCGCCATTTCATCCGATGTTCAGCCGCGAGTCGCGCAGTCCGTGCGTGACCAAGTCCTCTACCCTCTATTGGCCCATGTTTTTGAGCTACGCCGCCGGCACTGTCGAAGCCGACGGTAACGAGATCCAGCTCATCGACAGTCCCGCTATGGAACTGGACTTGCACCAGACGCTCGAAGGCATCAAGATTTTTGACCCGGAACTCGTCATATGCAGCACGAGCACGCCGAGCATTTTGAATGACCTCAAGGTAGTGCGAGCCATCAAGGACGCCCTTCCCAACGTGAAGGTCGCCATCATGGGTACACATGCGACAGCCGAACCGCTTGAATCCATGGAGATGGAACCGAGCCTCGACTTTGTGATTATCGGCGAAGCGGACTACACCGCGAGGAACCTCGTGCGCTACCTCCGTGGCGACATCAAGGACATCGCAAGCATCGCAGGTATCGCCTTCCGCAAGGAAGACGGCAAGGTGGACTTCCAGCCCGAAGGACCGAAGATCGAGAACCTCGACGAACTTCCCTGGGTGTCGAAGGTCTACCGCAAGCACCTCTACAATTGCTACAAGAAGTATTTCTACGGTGCAAACCTGAACCCGCTGATCGTGATTCTCTCGGGCCGCGGTTGCCCGAACCGCTGCAGCTACTGCGTCATCCCGCAGACGTTGAACGGCCACAAGTTCCGCCGCCGTAGCCCCAAGGACGTGGTGGACGAACTGCAGTACATCAAGGACAACTTTGAAGACCTCGGCGAAGTGTTCTTCGAAGACGATACGTTTACCGCAAGCCACGAACACGTTCGCGAAATCTGCAACCTGATCCTGGAGCGCGGTCTCAAGATTACATGGAGCTGCAACGCCCGCGCCGACGTGCCGCTGGACCTCTTGAAGCTCATGAAAAAAGCCGGTGGCCGCGAGATGTGCGTCGGCTTCGAAAGTGCAAGCCCCGTAGTGCTCGAGAACATCCACAAGGGCATAAAGAACACCGACAAGGCCATCGAGTTCACGAAGAATGCCCGCAAGGCAGGACTCCTGGTGCACGGCTGCTTCATGGTCGGTAACCCGGGCGACACTCCGGAAACGCTCCGCATGACGCTCGACTACGCCAAGAAGTTGAACCCGAACACGGCGCAGTTCTACCCCATCATGGCCTACCCCGGTACCGAAGCGTACAAGGAAGCCCTGGAAAGTGGCGCATTACAGACAAAGGATTACAACCAGTGGCTTGACAAGGACGGGTTCCACCGCACTACCATCCAGCGTGGCGAACTCACCAGCCAGGCCCTCGTGGACTTCTGCGACAAGGCCCGCCGTGAATTCTACCTGCGTCCCAGCTATATTTTGCGCCAGGGAATCATGGCCATCAAGAACCCGCGCGAACGCTACCGCGTGATGCGTGGATTCGGCACGCTCGTGAAGCACCTGTTCCGTAAGCACGGCGAGCTCGCTCCCGTAGCACGCCAGGCCCCGACAATCAAGGAATGATAAAACTACCTTAAATCCACAAAGGAATGCATCCATGCTCCGTCCGGTAAAAAAATTCTGCACTTTGGGAATCATCCCCCTCGCAATCGTTTTATGGAATTGCACCACCGATGGGGACAAAATTACTGTCGGCGAGGACGAGCTCAGCGGAGTCTATCTGGTCGACAATGACGTCTTTGACGAACCGGAAGAAGATGACGAAGATGAGGAAGCCGAAGAACTAGAGAGTTCCAGCAGTGCAAAGGACGAGAAGAAATCCAAATCCAGTTCTTCCAAGAAATCCTCTGCGAAATCAAGTTCCAGCAGCGAATCTACCGATTCGGATGACGACGACGAAGATGGTGATGAAGAGGATGATGAGGACATCTCCAGTTCGAGCACCGCGAATTCCAGTTCGAGCGTAAGGAGAATCAAGGTGCCCGGCATAGACGATTCCGACGGATCGTCCAGTTCCAAAGCTAAATCTTCCAGTTCCAAGGCAAAATCCTCTAGCTCGAAAACAGCGCCATCCTCTAGCAACGAAGAAAGTGACGCCCCCAGCCTCACGGAAGTCGATAGCGCGGCATTCGAATCCATGGAGAAGCTCGACAAAACCACGCAAAAGGAAATAAACAAGCTGATTACGAATAATGATTCGACTATCCAAAAGACCGAATCGACCTATATTGATCTCAGTTCTTTGGATTTTGAGCAGAGCGATTACGTTTGCAAATCCTATGACGGAAACTGGTACCTGATAACAGAAAGAACGCTAGAAAGCATAATCGAAGCGATTTTTCACAAAACAAACATAAAGATTACCAAAGAATACATGTTCAGTTTCTCGAATCTCTGCGACGAGATCTACATAATCACTCAAGATCGAGAATAGCCCCACAAAACCGCTTTTTTTCGCCAAAAGCCCCGTAAAACGAACGGGGCTTTTATCTATTTTGTAACTTTTTTATTACTTTTATTGGAGGATTCACATAATTATTCTAATTTGGAGTAAAAGGAGATCCATTAATGATGAATCCCATCAATAAAGTCTGCATATTTGGAGCATTAATCCTCGCAGCATCGTTTTGGAGTTGTTCAACTGATTCCGAGGTCGTAACCGTCGGAGAGGATGAATATAACGGGATTCACCTTGTAGACGAATCAATTTTTGACGACGATCCGGCCGCCGAAGAAGACGTGAAGGCGACCAACAGTTCCTCGAAGAAAGCTGAAAAAGTCAGTTCCTCTTCCAAGAAGTCTACCGTCTCCAGTTCCTCAAAGAAAACGACAAAAACCAGTTCTTCCAGCAAAAAGAGCTCTGTCTCCAGTTCCTCAGAAAAAGCTTCTGCGGAATCCTCGGCAGCAGACAGCACAACGGCAAAGTCCAGCTCCAGCAAGAAAGCATCTAGCTCGAGCCAGAAAGAATCCAGTTCCAGCAAGATCGAATCCTCCGATTCCGCCGAAGCCAAAAGGTCCAGTTCCAGCGCAAGAAAAATCAAGGTCCCCGGTACAGAAGACGAACCTTTGACAGAAACAAGCTCCTCTTCCAAGGAAATGTCTTCTAGTTCCAAGCCGAAATCTTCATCTTCCGAAAAAGTGCGCCCCCCGAGCTCTAGCAGCGTAAAGGGTCATTCCAAGGACACGACAACAGTCCTTACCGAAAAAGACAAGGAAGAAAACATGGAACAGCTTGACAGTGCCGAGCAGTCCATAATCGAAGAACTTATTGATAGTGGAGACTCGTCAATCATCAAGCTCGACTCCATGGTCGTTAACCCGGATACGCTCGATTTTGACCACAATGAATACCTTTGCAAGGCCCCAGACGGAACCTGGCACAAGCTTTCAAAAAACAAGTTCTTGTCATGGTTACAAAGGATTATTGATTTCTTCTCTGTATTAATTACCGGCAAGCACCTGTACGATTTCACGGAAGTTTGCGATGAAATGTATATAAGGCCAATAAACCGATAAAAAAGGTGTGAAAATAGCCTTTGATAGATTTTGAACAACTGCTATATTTACGGAACTTTTTAAACAGGAGTAACTATGAAGTCTCTCAGCCACATCCTCGGTGTAAGTGTCATCCTCGCGTTGGCCTTAACCTTTACCAACTGTACAACCGATTCTGATGTCGTTCAGGTCCCAGAAAACGAGTTGGAAAGTGAAGACACCAACAACTCTGATGATTCCGGAAAGACTGAAGCAACGGAAAAGTCCAGTTCTTCCAAGAAGGTCGCCAAGTCGAGTTCCTCTCAAAAGAGCTCGGCCAAGGATGACGACAAGAACGTAAGCAGCTCTAGCGCCACGAAAAAGAGCTCTTCTTCGAACAAGAAGGACTCCGACAGCAAGGTGAGCAGCAGTTCCAAGAAGGATGAGGCAAAGTCCAGCTCCAGCACAAGAAAGATCCGCGTGCCCGGTATCGAAGACCCCGATGAAGTCACTCCGGCAAGCTCTTCGTCCAGCGAAAAGGCCGATTCCACGGCCGTTGAAGACCCCGAAAGTTCCTCGAGCAGCGAAGAAGTCGTCAAGGACACCATCGACACGGACACGACCTCCGTCATCAAGGACAATAACGAAATGGACAAGCTCGACAGTGCCGAGCAGGAACTCTTGGACAGCCTCGTCAACAACGGCGACTCTTCCATCACCAAGATTGACTCGCTCGTCGTCGACAAGGACAGCCTCGATTTCGATAACAACGATTACTTCTGCAAGGCCCCGGACGGAAGCTGGTACAGGCTGAACGAAAGCAAGGCCAAGACCTTCTGGAAGCTCCTGTGGGACCTCACCGTGTACATCTTCACGGGTCATCACTACTACGACTTCACGAAGGCTTGCGACGAACTCTACATGCGTCCGAAGCAGTAATCCTCGCAAGAAACGAATATCGCAAAAATACCCGTTGGCCAAGCCAACGGGTATTTTTTGTATAAAAAGAAAAAATTGAAGAAGCTATGCGACGTTTATAGTGAAAATTACTTCGCTGTAGCGGCCTTTGCTGCAGAGTCAAACGCCCTGCCGAGTTTCCTCAGAGCTTCTTCGCATTCCGCAGTCGACACGTTCAGCGGCGGAAGCATACGCAGCACGTTGCCCTTGGCGCTCAGCACCATGAGCTTTTCGGCCCGTGCAGCGGCGATGATGTTACCCACCGGCATTTCATCGGCCAAAGCGACACCGAGAATCAGGCCTTCGCCCCTGATTTCCTTGGCGAAGCTGTATGCTTCGGCAAGAGCCTTGAGGCCAGCCTTAATCTGTGCCGAGCGTTCTTCCACGTTCTTCAACAGACCCGGAATCTGCTTCACGACGGCGAGGCCGGCAGCGCAAGCAATCGGGTTGCCACCGAAAGTCGTACCGTGGTCGCCGGCCTTGAGCTGGTCGGCAATCTTCTGACGCAGGAGCACCGCACCAAGCGGGAGACCGCCACCGATGCCCTTGGCGAGCGAAACGAGGTCCGGATTCAGGCCGAACTTTTCAAAACCGCAGAAGGTTCCGAGACGGCCGATGCCGGCCTGCACTTCGTCGACGATAACGAGGCAGCCGAATTCCTTCTGCAGGCTGTTGATGGTCTCGACCATTTCCTTCGAAAGCGTCATCACGCCACCTTCAGCAGCGAGGCTTTCGAGCATAATCGCGCAAGTATCCTTGTTGACTTCGGCCTTCAAAGCAGCGCAGTCATTCCAGGTCACGTGAACGAAGTCGCCCGGCATGGAGCCGAAGCCTTCGCGAATGGCTGGCTGACCCGTTGCAGAAAGGGCAGCGTACGTCCTTCCGTGGAAGCTGTTCACGAACGTGATAATCTTCTGCCGGTTCTTTTCGCCCTTCCGGTCAAAGTACTTACGTGCAAACTTGATGCAACCTTCGTTCGCCTCGGTACCCGAGTTGCAGAAGAACGCCTTGTCGAACTTGGTGAGTTCCAAGAGCGCCTTGCCGAGTTCGATCTGCGGGTAGTTCGGGTAGAGGTTGCTGATGTGGTTGAAGTGGTTCATCTGTTCCACCACCGCATCCTTGATTGCCTGGTTCTGGTGACCGAGCGCATTCACGGCAATGCCCGCCACGAAGTCCAGGTACTTTTCGCCCTGGTCGTCGTAGAGGTAAGAGCCTTCGCCCTTCACGAAGTTGATGTCTGCCTTGCCGTAGAGCGGCGCGATGATTTGTTTGTCCTGCTCGAGCAGGTTAGCGCAAGATTGTGCCATAGTTTAAATCTCCATTAATTTGTTTACCAAAGTGTTCCGCGTCCTTCCAACCCACGATGTGGATACTCTTGAGTCCTCGTCGGATCGACTTGAAACTCTCGCGGACTTTGGGAATCATACCGCCGGAGATGACGCCAGCTTCGATCAGCTTTTCGGCGTCCGCCTCGCTCAGTTCGGGAATCACGTTCTTGTTTTCGTCCATGACGCCGGGCACGTCGCTCACCAGCACGAACTGGTCGGCCTCGAGCGCCACAGCCAGTTCAGATGCAGCCGTGTCGGCATTCACGTTCCAGCTTTGGCCATCCCCGATAGAAATGGGGCTGACCACCGGGGTCCAACCGGCGCTGAACAAATCTTCAATAATCTTCGGGTTCACCTGCTTGATCTCGCCCACCAGGCCGAGGTCCACCTTGCCCTGCTTCTTGACGACCTGGAACAGGTTGCCGTCCACGCCGGAAATACCGATGGCGTTGCAGCCGTTAGTCAAAAGCATGCGCACGAGCTTCTTGTTCACGTGACCCGAAAGAGTCATCTCCACCATCTTCATGATGCCGGGCGTCGTCACGCGCAGCCCGTCGATAAACGTCGGTTGTTCCTTGAGCAAGGCGATGTTCTCGTTGATATCCTTGCCGCCGCCGTGAACCACGGCCACCTGACAGCCGCTGCCGGGAAGGGCAGAGACCGCCGAAACAAAATCAGCGAGCTTGGCTTCGTCGATAGCCAGGCTGCCACCAATTTTTACAACCACTTTTTTCATCGTGTGAGATGTCCTCATAATCTCCATGCAAGAAACGAGCACCATTGCCCGAATCCGCTTGAAAATTTCAAACCAAATTTAGAAAAAGAGACGAAAAAGACTAGGTTTCAGGAATCGGAAATTATGGCAAAATTCCAGCTGGACCAAAGAATAACCTCAAGTAAATCTTTTTAGAGCCCTTCTTCAAATCGTAGGAATCCAGAAAAGAGTAGGAATAAGAAGCCGAAAGCCTTGCCCAAAGGATATTCACGTTCAAATCGCCATGTGCCCGAAAATAAAGTTCACGCCCAGGACTGAAGGCGAACCAATCCGTATTGTAGCCCACGCCAATGGATACAGGAACGTATTTGCGCACAACAAAGAATTCCAAAGTGGGATTCAACAACGTCATCACTGTAAACATAGGAAGGAACATTTTATCGGACTGAAAAAAGAGTGCCTCAATAAACGAAGCAACCAGAAACGAGCCATTCACGACCATTCCTGCACCGACTCTTGTACATGAATCCGTTTCATCCGATAGAAAATGGTTTCCTAAAAAAAAGCTATTCAGATACAATCCATTCGCTATTCTCTCTCCCATCCATACGCCAATAAAGGCATCGACATGGTTCGTCCAGGCCGTCAAATCCCCGCCGAGAGACGACAAAAAATCCGATTTCATTACATTGTCGCTATAGCGTTCAAAAATTCCCGCAGCCTTAGTCGAATCACCGTTCACCTCGGCGAAGGAAAACACGCAAAAGACAATTACAAGGCATACAAGCTTACGCATCCGAGTAAAAAATATAAAACAATTGTCGTTAGAGTTTTTTCATCATTTCAATCAATTTTTTAATCTCCTTCTGCTTTTTTTTCTCCCAAAAGTCTTTTTTTTTGTATCTTTAGGTTAAATTCAACCATACACAAGAGGTAATTATATGGCAATCACAAAAGTTTGGCTCGACGAATCCAGCGACGAATGCGTCTCTTGCGGCGCTTGCGAAGCTACCTGCGACGCAGTGTTCAGCGTTCCGGAAAAGATGCAGGTGAAGGAAGGCGTCGATTTCTCCGCTTACGAAAGCGAAATCAAGGACGCTGCTGACAGCTGCCCGGCCGGCGTGATCAAGTACGAATAATTTGATCGTGCAAACGAACAGAACCCCGAGGTTGAACGACCTCGGGGTTCCGTTTATTTTAAGGAAAAGCTAACTGCGCCAGTCCCTAGAACGCAAGCGCTAGCGCAAGTCCGCCTTGCTGGGTCGGGACAATCTGGAGCTTCAGGCTCGTCTCGTATCCGGCTTCCCTGTTGTAAATCTGGACTGCGGAATCAAAATACTTACCGGCTATGTAGTCAATCAATACGGCCACACCTACAACGCCAGCACCTGCCAAGGTGAGCGGCATGCCGAAATCCTCACCCATGGCCCAGGAAACGACACCATAACCTACAGCAAAGCCGCCAATACCGCCAAGTACTATGCCCGGATAGTAGAACACCTGGTATGTGCGATATTCACTAGCAGACTTGGAGTTGGAATTCAGTTCCTCGGCAATGATTTCCTTTTCGACCTTGACACCATTGAGCATCCAGTTCTTCCCATCGCGCGAAATCTTGCCCTTTGTCGTATTGGCATAGGGATCCGAAGTATTCTCCGCCGCGGCTTCCTCATCGGAAGACTGGGATTCTTCGTCGGACGCTACCGTTTCTTCGCCAGACGATTCGTCATCGCCGGATTCTTCCTGCTCAAGTGCCGATTCTTCGCCGGTTGGGAGAGCCTCGTCGGCATCCTCCTGGGCAAAAGCCGATGCGACAAGCATCATCAGCGAAAACAAGAAAACGTAAATGGACGAACGCATAAAGCCTCCTATGTGTTTATCCCACGGCACCCAACATAAAAATACCCCCCGATAAACGATGTTGCGGTAACTTTTGTGTAAAATCGTATTGACGGAGCCGCCAGGGAGTTTATTTACAGAAAAAAAAGATGCCCGGCTAAAGCCGGGCAATGGAAGTTACGTAGATTGGCAGTTATTTTGCCTGGCGACGCATCTGCGACGCTCGGCTACTTGGCCTGGCGTCACATCCGTGACGCAGCCCCGGGCGCCTCGGTCATAGGAGCAAGCAAGCTTGCTCCTGCGACACTCGGCTACTTGGCCTTTTTCATGATCTGCTTGAGCATGGAATTGAGCTTGCCGACCTGGACAGGGGCGGCAGGCTTTTTCGGGGCGAAGCCCGGGCGTTCCTTGCCAGCAATCTTGTTCTTGAGGTCGGCGATTGTCGCGTGGCCCTGGATGCCGCCCTGCGGGCGGGCATTGCCGCGATTGTTATCGCGGCCGCGGCCACCGAAGTTGCCGCGGGGACCGCCAACTCGCTGGCCGCGAGGGCCACTGGCACCCGCACCGGCAACGCCGTCGGTCTGTTCCTGCTTCATGGAAAGGCTGATACGCTTCTGGTTCGCATCCACAGCGACCACGCGCACCTTCACCACGTCACCCACGGTCAGGACTTCCTTCGCGTCGGTCACGTACTTGTCGCTAATCTCGGAAATATGCACGAGGCCGTCCTGGTGCACGCCGATATCCACGAACGCGCCGAAGTTCGCCACGTTGGTGACCACGCCTTCCATCCAGCTGCCCGTAACGAGGTCGTTGATGGTCTTGATGCGGTCATCGAACTTCGCGTAACGGAATTCCTTACGCGGGTCGCGGCTCGGCTTCTGGAGTTCCTTCAAAATATCCTCGAGCGTGGCCTTACCCACTTCGTCGGAGAGGAACTCGTCAATCTTGATGGCCTTCACCGCTTCGGCATTGCCCACGATATCCTTCACCGGGACACCGACCTTCTCGGCCATCTGTTCCACGAGGGCGTAGTTTTCGGGGTGCACGGCGGAATCGTCGAGCGGGTTTTCAGCACCGGGGATACGCATGAAGCCGGCGGCCTGCTCGAACGCCTTCGGGCCGAATCCCTTCACGTTCTTCAAGGCTTCGCGGCTTGCGTAGGCACCGTTTTCTTCACGGTACTTCACGATGGCTTCGGAAAGCGTGTTGCTGAGGCCGGCCACATGAGAGAGGAGCGGAGCGGAAGCGCTGTTCACGTCGACACCGACCATGTTCACGCAGCTTTCCACCACTTCGTCGAGGCGCTTCTTGAGTTCGCGCTGGTTCACGTCGTGCTGGTACTGTCCCACGCCAATGGACTGCGGGTCAACTTTCACGAGCTCGGCGAGCGGGTCCTGCAGGCGGCGGCCGATCGAGATGGCGCCGCGGGTCGTCACGTCTTCCTTCGGGAATTCCTGGATGGCAATCATGCTCGCGCTGTACACGGAAGCACCGGCTTCCGAGACGATGACGCGCGGCGGCACCTTGCCCTTGAACTTGAGGGCCATCTCGCCACAGAAGGCGTCGGTCTCACGGCTAGCGGTACCGTTACCGATGGCGATGAGGTCAATCTTGTACTTGTCGATAAGCTGCATCAGGTAGACAGCCGCGCCCGCCTTGTCGTTGTGCGGTTCATGCGGCTTGATGATGCCGTGGTCCAGGAACTTGCCGTTCTCGTCGAGCACGGCCACCTTGCAACCCGTACGGAAACCCGGGTCGAGAGCGAGCACGGCCTTGTGGCCGGCGGGGGCGGCGAGCAGAACATCCTGCAGGTTCTTGGAGAACACCTTGAAAGCTTCTTCTTCGGCAGCGTCTTTCAACAGCAGGCGCACTTCGCTTTCCATACTGGGCTGCAGCAAGCGTTCCCAGGCATCCTGGCACATTTCTTCCAGGTACGGCTTCCAGACGGAGTCGCCCTTGATGACCTGGGCCTTGAGATAGTCCACCATCTCCTCGTTCGGGACTTCGATGGAGAGGCGCAGCACCTTCTCCTTCTCGCCACGACGGAGTGCGAGCATACGGTGGCTCGGAATCTTGCCCACCGGTTCGCTGAAGTCGTAGTAGTCCTTGAACTTCGTTTCCTGCTTCTCGAAATCCTTCTTGACCTTGGAAACCATGACACCCGTCTTTTCCACCTTGTTGCGGAGGAACTGGCGGAATTCGGTATTGTCGGCCACTTCTTCGGCGAGAATGTCGCAGGCTCCCTTGAGGGCGGCCTTCGGGTCGGCGAGACCCTTCTCTTCGGAAAGGTAGATGCGGGCGATTTCTTCGGCGGTGTTGCCGGTATTTTCCTGTTCCCACATCAGGCGGGCCAGCGGTTCAAGACCGAGTTCCTTCGCAATCGTCGCGCGGGTGCGCTTCTTGGGCTTGTACGGGGCGTAAATATCTTCAAGGAGTGTCTTGTCCTTACAGGCCTCGATCTGGGCCTTGAGTTCGGGGGTCAGCTTGCCCTGTTCTTCGATGCTCTTGAGGACCGTTTCCTTACGGTCCGTCAGTTCCTGCAAATAGTCGCGACGGTGGCTGATGTCGCGCAGTTCAATTTCGTTCAGCGTACCCGTCTGGTCCTTGCGGTAGCGGGCGATGAAGGGGACCGTGCCCCCCTGGTCCATGAGTTCGAGCGCCTTAGCGACGCGCCACACTTCGAGGTTAAGTTCTTCGGCGATAACTGCAGAAAAATCCATTTGATAATCCTACTTGTAGAATTTTAGGGTCATGAATGCCCTGGGTTGACACAGCGGCACGGCTTTCACCATACGCACCCCCATTCGGGAGTAAGCGGAATATAGCAAAAGAAAAGTGTCAATTTTTGGACATAACGGGGGTGTTTTGAAAAAAAAATTAGGGAGAACATGCGGAATTTCGGCTTAATTCGTTGAGTATCAAGGAGATAGGAACCGAAGGCCTAATAAATACCAGGCTCTTTACTCATAAACCTGCGGTGCGTAAATCCGTACCAAAATCCAGGATGTTCGCGGACTAGCCCGCCGAGCCAGTCGTTAAACGAGTCCATCACAGATTCTTTCCGGATTTCGACGGCATGAAGAACCTTCGTCGCATTCCCCCGCTCCTCCATCCAACAGACGAATACAGGGGTTTTCGGACGGTGATCCAGCAAAAATTCCGGGAGCGGGTTATTGTGTACGGGCTTTCCCAAAAAACTCCCGTCGGTTGCACTCGGAATGCGGCTATCCTGGTCGGCAAGCAGGCAAAACAGCTTCCCGGCATCGAGCAGGCGCAAGAACTCGCGCGGCGTGCGCGCATCCACGGAATAGCGGTAGCCGTCGACCGCGCGAATACGCCCTTCCAGAATACGGTTGAGCCACGCCGGCTTCACGGGAATATAGCTCGCCGTGAGCGGGATTCCCAAACAGCAGAGCCACGGGCCGATCGCCTCGTAGTTGCCGTAGTGGGCAGTCAGGAAGATTCCTCCCCCGCGCATCTTGTCGAGGACATCCGCCGAGCCATCCGCAATCTCGAAATTCCAGCCGTCGACACGACAGGGGTACGCCGAAAGGGCCGCAGGCAAACGTTTGAACGTCCCGAAACGGAACAGGAGTTCGGCCGCATGACGCGAGAGGTTACGAAGGATCTCGCGATAAAGCCTCCGGGCGCATGCTTTATCCGCAACGATACCGACATGATGCAGGTTCGCAAGCACCGTCTTACGTTTCCACCCGGCAAGACACAGCGCGTTGCAAGCAACACAGGCGAAAATAGCGGCACACATTCTGCGGAATAAAGTCATCACAGGCACAATATACCATTTTTTGCCATCTAGATTCCGCATATAAAAAAGACCCCGCGGCATATACCGCGGAGACCGACAGCAGCGTCGCAGACACGAGCAAAACAGACAGCGCAGCGACCGACACTAGCTCCGCGGACACCAGCGTGACTGACAGCATCCCGCCCTCTCCCGGAGACTCCATGACCGTCCCAGGCGATACAGCCGTTTCCCCTGCCGACACGGCGAAAGTCCCGGGTGACACGGCCATCGCACGGATAAACCGGGGACACTACACAGAGCGGGCCAGCAAGCAGCCCCAGCATCTGTACACGGCCAAAGGCCAGCGAATCCAGCACATCCGTAAGGGACGCGGCAAGGTCATGCGGGCTCTGTTCGGAAGGTAAGTTCGAGGCTCGGGGCTCCAGGTTCGAGGGGCGAGGCAGCCTTTCGTAGCGCTTCAAAGATTTTAATGGATTGCCCAGCGCAAATCAACCTTGACACCAACAAGATTGGCATAGTTCATTAAGGCAATCAAGCCGATGCCCCACCCGTTGATATAACCAGCGGGCCGTGTCAGAGTATTTACAGGTTTATTCATCGACTTTTCAAAACGAACACCCGTAGAATAAACAAATCCAGGGACATCAAAACCCGAATACATCCAGCCTACTCCGAATTCCGGCTGAACGGACCAAAGATAGCCAAAAGGGAGATTGGGTCTGTACATAGCAAACGCTTCAGTCAAGCCAAAAAATCTCTTGTCTGAATCCAGGCCGCCAATCTCCCCAACAATTAGGACAAAATCACCTATTACCGTAACTTTACCCATAAGAAACTCGAATCCCAGCGATTCAGCAGAATTCGAAGAATCCTGACCGAATAGATGCATACCGACAATGCCGAAACCCAAATAAAAATCGATGATCTGATGGTCTCGTCGCGATTGGCGTCTTAGATTTATCATTGTTTTATTGGTTTCATTTCTCCCATAAACAGGAGCATCACGATCAATGGTATCTTGCAATGCCTGAATCTTCATACCAACATGCATTTTTTCCACACTAGCATAATCTTTTTTATTGAATTCGCGGACGAGCAGAGCATACTGAATGATCCTGCGATCATAATCAGACAAACGATTCAACGAATCCATAATTTGCGAATGGTTCGCTTCATAGACGGAATCAAAAATACTGTCCACCGTATTTAACAGTATTGATTCTTTTAGTAAAAGATCCCATTCCATCCGAGCTACTTTCAAAAGATCATCGCCTTTCTCAAAAAATTCCTCATAAAATTCCCGATGTTCAATCGGTTCATCCGGATGTGTCATGTAATAACGGTGAAGAGAATCCCTTAGCACCTTGAATCGTTCAAAACTCGGAATTTCTTGATAAATCGCCAATAAGGAATCACCGTAATAACCGTTATTTGAGAGAAACAGCTCCCAACCATACGAACCAGTCCCCCTATCAATATCATAGGCAAATGTCGCCGAAAACATTAGCGACATAAATACGAAAAAACTTTTCACATTAATCCATCTTAAATGCGAATTCAAAATCGACAGGCTCTTATTCAAAGTGGCTTTTTGCATTTCCTAGGCCAAATCACGATTGATGTACATTTTTAAATATAAAGTTTTTTACAAAAAAATCCTCGGTCAGATAAACTGAACCGAGGATTTTTTAGATTCCGTTGCGACCAAAGGTCGCTCCAGGATGACGTTTCTGGATTACTTCTTCGGGAGCTTGACTTCCTTGCCGAAGTCGACGTTCGTCTTGTTGCCGAGCAACAGGGCGCGCGTCTTGAGCGGCAAGCCGTAGCAGCGGATGAAGCCCGTAGCGTCCTTCTGGTCGTACATGTCGACGTCGGTGAATCCACCGAGGCCCATGTCGTAGAGGCTGTAGGGGCTCTTGATGCCGGCCGGGATGATGTTGCCCTTGTAGAGCTTGAGCGTCACTTCACCGGTAACAACGCTGTTGACTTCGTTGAAGAAGGCATCCATAGCCTGGCGGAGCGGAGTGAACCACTGGCCATTGTACACGAGGTTCGCGTACGTCATGGACATCTTCTGGGCTTCGAACAAAGTTTCCTTGTCGAGCACGAGCTGCTGCAGGCATTCATGAGCCTTGTACAGGAGCGTACCACCCGGAGTTTCGTACACGCCGCGGCTCTTGAGGCCAACGAGGCGGTTTTCGACGATGTCAAGGAGACCGCAGGCGTTCTTGCCACCGATCTTGTTCAGGAATTCGAGGAGTTCCACAGCGCCCATCTTCTTGCCGTTGATGGAAACCGGGTTGCCCTTTTCGAAACCGATGGTCACGTGGTCGGCCTTGTTCGGGGCCTTTTCGTACGTGGCGGTGTGCTTGAGGAATTCGTACTTGTGTTCCTGTTCCGGGAATTCCAGGACGCCACCTTCGTGAGAGAGGTGCCAC
>JAGCGO010000086.1 GCA_017649565.1 Fibrobacter sp.
AAAGGAAGTGATGGCTTGGTTCCGTCCTGAAGAATATGAATCTGATGCGGCAAATCGTGCACACCATGGCTTATTTGATAATAACGATTTTGCACCGGCGAAAGAGAACAGAGATTTAAAAGTTAATGGCTTTTCCGTCCGCTGTGTAATGCTGGAGAAAAAGCCGGAGGAATAGAATCCCTTTTTGCAAAAGATACACTTAATACACTTTTGTCGTTTTTGCAGAATCCAATTTGCCCCTATTCCTGAAAAAAAGGCATTTTATAGGCGGATAAGTGCCTAGCCGTAATTATATTCTAGGCGAAACAGACGAGGTCTTTATGAATTTTTCGAGCGTGAAGTTTGCGTGTGCTGCCGCGGCCCTGGTCGCTGCTCCGCTGTTGGCGCAGAACCTCTTGACCAATGGCGATTTGTCGTATGGTGATGGTGGCTGGTACCTCTGGAACAATCCCGACGGTCCGGCCGAAGTGCAGACCAAGGTAGGGGAGATGGGCCTCGGGGTCGACGGCTCCGAAGGCGCGAAAGTGGTCGTGACGAAACTTCCCAAGGACTGGTGGGGTTTGCAGCTCCAGCCGCCCAAGTGGCTTGCTCCCGATACCGGCTACTATACGCTTACCTTCAAGGCGAAGGGCAACATGCCTATCAACGCCGTGGTGCAGGGCGGGCCTCCCGACTACCGACAGAAGGAGAGCGGCAGTTTCCAGCTGACCGACAAGTGGAAGACTTTCTCGATGACATTCCTTGCCGACCAGAAGGGGTACGGTTTGAACAACGTAACGTTCCACGTGGGGCTCCAGAAGGGCTGGATGCAGATAGACGACGTGGAAATCGAGAAGGCCGCGTCCATGGATTCCGAATGGTATTCGAAGGCGAATTCCCGTATCGAGTGGCTGCGCAAGCAGGACTTTACGGTAGAGGCCAAGCCGGGCGAGAAGGTCAGCGTGAAGCTTACGCGCCATGCGTTCCCCTTCGGTACTGCGCTCAACATCCATACCGACAACCCGCGCGACAGCATCGAAAACTGGTATAAGGCCGAGGCCAAGGAACTCTTCTGGTACGCCGTGAGCGAGAACCAGTTCAAGTGGCCGGAGTACGAGCCCAAGAAGGGCAAGCTCCGCAAGGACGAGATGTACCGCTACGTGAAGTTCACCCAGGCGAACGGCTGGAAACTGCGCGGCCATGCCATCATGTGGGCTCACCAGGGCTACGACTACGACAAGCATTACTCGAATCCGAAGTCGGCCAAGCAGTGCGGCGACCTCGCGAAGTACCTCAAGGCCCGCATCGAGCGCGACCTGACAGAATACAAGGGCAAGATTACAGAATACGACGTGTGGAACGAACCGCTCCACGAGGCCTACGCTTTCAACACGTGCGGCTGGGGCATCCTCGACAGTGCGTTCATCTGGGCGCACCGTGTAGATCCCGATGCCAAGCTCTACATCAACGACTATAACGTTGTCGCGGCGGGCGAGACCGACCGCTACGTGGACCTGGTGAAGGGTATGCTCGACCGCAAGGTCCCGGTGCATGGCATCGGCGTGCAGTGCCATTTCGGGCTGCGTCCCGTGGTGCCTGGCCTCATCAAGGAGCGCCTGGACAAGCTCGCCGCTCTCGGGCTCCCTATCAAGGTGACGGAGTTCGACGTGGGCGACTGGCAGGTCGGCATGAACGAGTCCGAGGAAGTGCAGGCCGAGAAGTTCGAGACCTTCATCCGCACGGCGTTCAGCCATCCGGCGGTGCACGGCATTGTGCTGTGGGGCTTCTGGGATAACCGCCACTGGGTCAAGAACGGCGGCATCGTCGCCGCTGACGGCCGCGAAAAGCCCGCAGCGAAGCGCGTCTACGACCTGTGGCACAAGGAATGGACGACGGACACTACCGTCACGGTCGGTCCGGACGGCGTTGCGAAGTTCCACGGATTCAAGGGCCGCTACAAGGTGACTGTCGGCGACAAGACCTTCGACAAGGATGTCTGGTAGGCTTTGATTTGCTAATTTCTATGGCATGAAACGTTTGCCCGGAATCCTTTTCCTGTTGTGTACGCCGCTGTCCGTGTGGCTCTATCTCAAGGTGGCAGCCGCGTCCGGCTCCGAGATCCTGGCGTTGTTTGCCGCGGTGGCTCTCTACGTGCTCGCCGCAGTATGTATCGCATTTGTGTTCAACCGCAAGTCCGACCTGAATACGCGGTCCAACCAAAAATGTGACAAAAAACACACTGAAATGTGACGAAAAACGCACCGAAAGTTTTTTTATTCAAAAGAATCTGGCTCGATTATGTCGATTGAAGAACGCTCCTCATTAGTTTTTGTTTCCGGTGTTGGCCGTATCAAGGAAGAGAAACCCAAGGCAGAACGCCCCAGCGGTGACGGCGTCGTCCGTATCATGCTGAAGCGCCTTTCCGGGGGCAAGATGGCGAGTGTCGTTACGGGGGTGCCCCTGGACGAATCCGAGTTGAAGGATCTGGCCCGTGCCCTGAAGCAAAAATGCGGTGTCGGCGGCTCCGTGAAGGATTTTAACATCGAAATCCAGGGCGATAAGCGCTCGGTTCTCAAGGCCGAACTCGAAAAACGCGGCTTTACGGTCAAAATTTCGGGCGGTTAACCCCCAAAATGTTGATGTAAATCATATTCTGCGCCGTTTTTCCTCAAAAGGTGTGTTTTAGATTACTTTTAAAAACCTTCCAACAAAAAGTTTACATAGATTACTATTATTGGTTCATTACTCAGTCAGGGGTATCTATGTTTAAACACTCTTTTTGTATGGCCATGGTGGGAATTCTCCTAGTTCCCGCATTGGCTTTTTCTGAATCTACTGCCGGTAAAGTCCGTTCTAAGCTAGGCGATGTCAATCGCCAGAAAGAAAATCAACAAACGTGGAAACCCTTAGCTGTCGGTGCCAGTATTTACATGTCCGACCGCGTGCGTACCGGGACGGAATCCGAGGTCATCTTTGGCCTGCCGGATGGTAGTGTCGTCAGTATCGCCGAAAATGCGGAAATGGTGATTGCCGACCTATTCGAGAAGAATGGTGCTTTTAGGACCAAGCTCGATATCAAGAAGGGCCATGTCAATTTCGACGTGAAGAAACTTTCGGACAAGTCTTCGTTCGAGTTCAAGACCGGTACGGCGACCGCTGCTATCCGCGGTACGAAAGGCTTTGTCGGTGGCGAAAAGGGCTTTGTGGGAAGCTTGAAGGAAGGTAAGCTCGAGATTACCTCTACAAAGAGCGGCCGTACGTTCTCGATCGGCGCCGGCGAGACGGCGTTGGGACGTGATTCGCTTGTCGTGCTGAAGCTCGCGTCTTCGGGTAGCCCTGCTCTTGCCAAGGCCCTGACGAAGGTCGCCGAGGATACGACGCTTACGATTGACCAGATTGTCGAAGCCGCCAAGGTGGCTGACTCTACGGTTGCCGCCAAGGAAAACGCTCCGCTCGACGAGGAATCCATGAAGGTCTCTTCCGTGTCGTCGGAAGTCTGCTCGGGCGGCCTCAAGATCGAAGGCTCCTACCGTACGGCTGTTTCTACCGCATCTCTCGTCGTGAAGGCCGGTACGTATGTTTCCGAGAACCTTGCGACATCTACCGACGGCAAGACGCATACGTTCAGCGTCAGTGTCCCCGTAACCGACGAAAACAAGCTCTGGACGCTCAACTCTGCAGACGTTGTCCTGACTGCCGGCGAAAAGGTTGTGACCGAGACGGTATCCTACACTGCGGATAAGAGCTGCGCCGAGGTGAATACGCGCCCTGCACAGATCAGATTCAGCAATTATGATTCCCTGCGTTGCATTGCGAACGTTACGATTTCCGGCCTCGAGGACGATGCCGCCATATTCTCCGTGAACGTGGATGGCTCTCCGAAGACGCACGAATCCCTGACTCGTAACGCCCTGAAGCGCGTCAAACTTTCTGAAGGTGTGCATGATTATGTGTTCTCCGCTGTCGACATGGCGAAGAACAAGTTCGAACTGACCAAGAAACTGGGCTGCTTCCCGCCGAGGAAGTTCAATGTCCAGATCCTCGGCAAGAAGCGCGAGGTTGTGTCCAATCCGCCTGGGACTCCGTCGGGAAATGACAGGATTGTGAAGACTGTCCAGTTTACCGTCCGTGTGCCGGGTGGCGATCCGAGTGTTCTCTACAAGGTTGTCGTTTCGCAGAATGGCCGTATAATCTTGCAGGAAACATTGTCCCAGATCCAGGCCCTGGATTACCAGGTTCCCGTTGAGCTGGTTCGCAAAGGAGTCAACAAGATTGACGTAGAAATCACTCACAAGAGTGGCTACATTGTAAAAGCTCAGAAGGTATACGAGGTCTTTTAAATGAATTTTCTATATCGAATTCTCCCGCTAGTTCTTATCACCACCCCTCTATCCTTTGCTGCAGGAGAATCCGCCCAGGCTCCTTCTGACGCTGGCGCGGCAACGCAAGTGCAGGCTCCTGCTCCGGCACCGGCCCCTGCTCCTGCTCCGGCGCAGGCTGAAGCCCCGGCACCGGCCCCTGCTCCGGCAACTGCCGAAGCTCCCACTCCGGCTCCGGCCCAGGCAGAAGCTCCGGCTCCCGTCCCGGCTCCGGAACCCAAAAAAGTGGCTGAAGAGAAGGACGATGCGGAAGACGATATAGACGCCCTTTCCGGCGATACCCTCCCTGTCGTGAACGGGACTGAGATTTCCGGCTCTGTTTCCGGATTCCTGTCCAAGGCAAATTCTCCTTACCTTATTTCTGACTCCCTGATTGTCGGCGAAGGACAGGCTCTTGTCATTCAGCCCGGTGTCATTGTTGCTTTCAAGCCGAACGCTTTCCTCGATGTCCGCGGCGGTTCCCTCGCCATTGCTGGTGAGGAAAAGGCCCCGGTTATTTTACGCCCCTTCAACAAGATGGGCCATTGGGGTGGTATCCGTATTGCCGGCCCCATGCAGGCCGACTTCAAGAACGTCTTTGTCCGTAACGCCATCAACGCCATATCCGTGGAAAACGGAACGCTTACGGTCCAGAACGCCTATATCGACAAGCCGCTCGAAACCGGTGTGTACGCTCGTGCCGCAAAGGTTTCCCTCCAGAATTCCATTATGAAGAATTCCCTGGGTGTTGGCTTCTGGGCTGCCGACAAGGCAACCCTCCGCTTGGATAATGTCAATGTCAACGGGAACAAGGTCGGCCTTGTTGCCGAAGCGAATACCGAAGTTCGTCTCAATTCCACTACGTTCGGTTCCAACGAATCCGCCGTCTTGAATATGGGTGACAACAATGTTACCGAGACGGGCTCGACCATTACGGGGAACAAGGTGGGTGTCGTTTCTACCGAATTCCCTGTCAAGTTCAGAAGGGCGATCAGCTACAACGACGAAGATGCCGCCTCCAACGCAAGGAAGCTCCACTCTACGTTGCCCAAGGAGCCGAAGAACCCCAATGCGGGCAGCTACAGCGGTAACGAGCCTATCCTCGATGATGTTGATGCCGATGCCCGCTGGAAAATGTCCGGAAACGTGGTTTCCGATGTGGGCTACCACCTTGTCCGTACCCGTCACAACCATACGGGTGCTGACTTCTACAGCGGCGTGAACGACACCATCAAGCGCGGCGACCGTTACGAGAACTACTTCCAGACTCCGGGCTTCTTTACGAACCTGAACGCCTACATGATGTTGGAATCCCCGTGGGGCAGTTCCTTGGAACTCACCATTGACCTTTCCAGCGATTCCTGGAATAGCTTCAATCCCCATACGCTGCAGGCCATTTATACGGACCCGTTCCAGAAACTTTCCTTGGGTAATATTTTCCTCTCCGGCGGAAACACCTACCTTGAAGGAATCGATGTTCTCGGTGGTGCCTATGACCTTATGATTTTGCATAACCGCAACGGCGACCCGCTCTTTGTCGTGAGCGCCTTTGCCGGTGAAACCCGCAACCCGTTGAAAGAAGGCAAAAAGAACCCGGATATCTACAAGGACTACGTCGAGTTTGGCGAGGCCGAGTCCCAGGAAATGGTCGCCGGCGGTATGGTCCGCTGGAACATGCATCCGCAGTTCTCCGGACTTCTCGGTTTCATGGGTAGCAAGGACTATATTGACGATCCGTTCCTCCGCGACGGCATGAGCGAAAATACGGTGCTCGCCACTCCGCGCAGGAGTTCCCAGACGGCTTTTGCAGAGGGTAGCTGGATTGCCTACCCGGGCAACATGGAATTCCACGGCAATATCGCCATGGGTGCTGCTGACACGTCGAACGCCCGTTCGATGCGTGCTGTGAACCAGGTGTTCTCGGATGCCGGCGTGAGCGTTTCCAACTACAATTTGCTCAACCGCTTGATGAAGAACCCGAACGAAGTCTCCCGCATGAGCGAAAAGGAACTCGTGGCCATCTTTGGCGACAATACCATGATGACCCCGTCCCAGATGAGGACCGAATTGAAGCGCTTGCTCGAAAAGGCAAAGCAGGTCCGCAACCAGTATGCCCGCAACGGTTACGAGAACGACCGCCTGTCTGAATGGAACGGCAAGAATGTCGCCTTCGGTGCTGATTTCCGCTGGACGTTCTTCAAGTCCGAACTGAGTGCTTACCTCCATGCCGTGGGCCCGGAATTCTACAGTGCCGGTTCTCCGGACCAGATCCAGAACTTCCGTGAGTTCGGCGCCTTGTACAAGCAGGGCTTCTCGGATTTCTGGACAATGACGATTACTTATGACGTGGATGTCGAGAATGCTGGCAATGGCAACCAGTACAATGCCTTCGGTTTCAACGAAGGTACGACCTGGGGCCTGTTCAACGAAGCTCCGGACAGCTGGAAGAAAGATCACGAGCTGGACGAGAACCGTGCGATCAACACTCAGGATGCTAGCATCAAGAACCTCATCAATATCGGTTCCCACGTTGATTTGACTCTCGGCTATGCGATGAACTACAGAAGCCACCACCGTCCGACCCGACTCTATGGCGATTACGACAAGGCTTCTGGCGTTTACGAGGATTCCTGGTTTAAGGCTGGAAATGGCGCTACCCTGCAGGTGAGCGATTCCCTGGAAGTCGATTCCGCTCGCTGGGCTCAGTATTATTCCCATGTCCAGGATGCCTACCTGGCGTCTGACTTTACCGAGCAGCTGTTGAAGCAGTCTGTCCAGGTGAACTTCGATATCAAGGTTCCGTTCAATGTGCTGAGCCTCGGCTGGATTCTCACGTTCCGTACGGACCTCTCCAAGTTTGCTGACGATGACGCCATTGAAGATTTCGACTTTAGCGACGAAACATACGGACTTCTCGGCTACTACTTCCACGGTGGCGACTACTACGAGAACCGTTTCCCCGTCAGCCTCACTACCACGGTGGGCGATATCACGAACGTCATTTCGTTCACGCCGCGTTACAAGGTGTTCAACCGTAACGACATGACCGATTTTGAATGGTTCCTGTCCGAAAACTTCACTTGGGGCATTTCCAAGGACTTCCTCGAGCTGACCCTTTCCGGGGCGCTCCGCAGCGAACATCTGGAATATGTCGACGAAGGTGTGGATACTTCCGAAGACGAGATGGACGTGGATGGATCTGTCATGTTCCGCGTGTATTTCACGAAGACATTCTTTACGGACTGGACCTTCGGAGCCGTGTATGACTACCGTCCGGATAGCCGGTCTGACGAATACAAGGACTTCTACGGAATCCTTTCGTTGAATTATGCATTCTAGGCAAGTGGGGAGGTGAAAGATGAAAAATTTTAATAAAGACAACAGTATGAAAAAGTTTAAATGTGTTCTTGGAATGGCCACTTTGGCTTTGTCCATGGTTGGCAACGCCGTTGCTGCTCCGCCGGCTATGCCTACTGTGCCGAGCAGTGCTCCCATCATCACCGTTACTACGCCAAGTGAATGGATTGGCCTCCAGGACAAGATTGATCTTCTTTCTTCGAACGAAAAGGAACTGGTTATCCGGGTGAGTGGAGATATCAGTTTCTCCAACGATATCGGTATGCCTTGGTCCGGTGCTCCTGCCAACTTGGCTAGCTCAATTGACCTTCACAAAAGAAATGTCTATATCGTAGGCGAAAAGAATTCTTCGTCGAATTCCCTTTCGGGTATTCATTTGAAGGGCGCAGGAGCGTCTCTTCTCAAGAATGTCGATACCGTCTATATTGAAAACGTGGACCTCAAGAACTGCTACCTGCTGGCTGAAGCGGATGACTCCCATAAATCTGCGGCGTTCCTTGCGCCTCGTGCTAAGGGTGTCTTCCTGAATAATGTCACGCTTGAAAATGTCGGTGTGAAGGGTGTCCCGGCTACTGGTGGGAAGACTCCTGTTTTTTCGACCGCAGCATTTCTTGTCGATACAACCTCTTGCAGTGGGACTAGCTGTGGTGCGCTTGTTTTCCAAGACCTCTCTGTTGAAGGCTTGACCATTGATTCTTTGCTGTCCGTAAGAACAGGCGGATTTGCTGCATATGCTTCCGGTAGCGTTTCAATGCAGTCGTCTCAATTAAAGAATATTTCGATAGGCTTCTCTACGGACGATCCTAATTGGGCCGGCTCGATTACCTCTGCTTATATGGGCGGTGTTGTCGCTGAAATGACTTCGGTGGCTAGTCTCTACATCCAAAATTCGTCCATCGAATTGGCTCCGTTGAAATTTGAATCGGTTGACCTGGAGTCCTTCTTTATCTATATGGGCGGTGTTGTCGGATCGCTTGAAGTGGGCTCGATTCAATTAGAAAAATCGACATTCTCCGGAAATATTGATATCGTCAATAATAACTTGGACGGTGCTGGTGTTCCGCTAAAGCCAAGAGTGGGCGGTGTCGCTGGCTATTGGATGCCGAAGAGCAACACTCCTACCTTGAATTTGCAAATGGAAGAATGTGTTTCCACGGTGGATATTACGACGAATCTTGAAATTCCTATAATTGTTTCGGGAACGTACGATGAAGAACTTGATTTTAGTTTTTCAAGTGCCTTTGGTGGATTCTTTGGTTCCATGATACCGGGCGTGAGCAGTCTTGCGGGCGTTATAAATCGTTCTACATATTCCGGCAAGATCGATTACAAAACGAAGGCAGAGTCATTCACGACTATAGGTGGATTTATCGGTATATGGGGAAATGGGTCGATTACTTTTAATGACAATGTTGTGAACGGTTCGGGTATAAGCTATCAGGGCCCTTATTCCGCTATTGGTGCCCTTGTTGGAATCGTGAAGAATACGAAAGCCGGAGTCTTCGTGAACAACCTTGAAGTTGACAATGCTATCGAGGCCTCGATTTCTCCCGCAGAAGGTATTTCCGTAGGTGGAGTCTTCGGCCTTGCGATTAATTCTCCTGTGGCATTAAACGGAGTTTCTATCAAGAGTGAAATCTCTGTCAATGACGCCACTGCTTTTTCTCCGTCCCTGGCGCATCCGATTGATTTGTCTATGGGTGGAGCCATCGGTTACATTGGAAACTCGAATAGCCTTCAAATGCAAAATGTCAGCTATGAAGGCAGCCTTTCTTCGGTTCGTTATTATAACGTTATCGCCAAGGAACAGTACGTTGGTGGTCTTGTTGGCAAACTCAAGCAAACGTCGATCTCTATCGACAGTGCCCGAGTTGAAGGTAAAGACGGCACTTTGATGTCTGTAAGCTTTACTGGGGGCGGAGATAAGGACAAATTCAAAGCGGTTCAAATGGGCGGTCTTATCGGTGCATCTCCGTTCTTGCCCAGTGAAGGTGGCAGGCCTTCGCTGACTATAAGTGAATCTTTTGTTTCCGGAACAATTGCTGCGACGGGCATGAAAAATTCCGATACCTCGTGTGTTTCTGGCTTTGTTGGACTCTATGCTGTTGCAGACTCTGTCAAAATCTCCGATTCATATTATAAAGGAGCCCTTACTACCGCAATGACAAAGCCTTCGGCAAGTAAAGTTTCCGGATTTATGACCCTTGCTGCGGGTGCAAACTCTGTTTCCGTAAACAACAGCTATGTCTATGATGCGAATGCGACCGCCAGTAAGATTGTCATAGGACAACACGATTTGACGGAGACGAAGGCATATATGTTCAGTTCGCTGGACGAGTCTTTGGAATGGAATACTGTGGAAGCCTCTTCGCCCGCGTTTGCTTACCTTTTGAATGATGGAGAAGAGACTCCTCACTGGGGTTACAATGCGAACGAAAACGATGGCCTTCCGCAACTGTCTTTCAAGAAGGGTGAAAAAGTTGAACCGATCAAGAAGATTACCCTGCGCGAGTTCGATGAAAGCGGGTCCACTCCGGTCGACATTGAGATCTATACCGATTCCGAAGGCAAGTGGGAACTTACTGCTAATGGCAAAAGGTTTAGCGAGGACCTTATGGTGCCTTTCTATAATCCCAAGACCAACAAGCTTGTTGCATGGACAACGAATGACGGAACCGTTTGGAAAGGCCTTGCGGAGACTTCTGCAAAACTTAAGGATGGGATGGTGTTCAAGAAGCAGATTTCCGATCCTCCCAAAGTGATTTTCGATGTCGATACTACAGGTGGCGAGTCCGGGAAGGATAGCAGGGTCGTATTCTGGGATGATCCTGAATATAGCCTAGTTGACAGTGCCTCCTTGCCGATTGCCTTGTTCAAGCTCGTGAACGGCAATAACGACAGTGCTTTCTACAAGGGTGCTTTCTGGAAGATTGACGGTCAGTCCCTTCTGGTGTCTTCTTCGGAAGATTTGATTGAGTATGCGGTCAAGAAAAAGTCGACCGAAGTGAAACTTGTGTTTGCCCTGGATTCTTTGCATAAGCTGATGCTTTCTGCCCATAATGGCGGATATGGCATGACTGCCGAAGAAAAGGCTCTGCAAGCGTCACTGGAGAGTATGAAGTTCCAGACAGTGTTGTTTACCTCCCTTCCGGAGGTTAAAATCCAGTATAACGCGATGGGTTATGAAAGGGAGACGACTTTCAGGCCGCAGCTCATTGTTCTGCCGAAGCTGGATTCCTTGGCGATCCTCAGTGTGAAGGGTGCTGATTCTTCCGAGTATACGGCAGTCCTTTCCAACTTTTATTCTAAGGATACCATCGGAAATCTGTCCTTTGGTGAAAAAATTGATTTGTCTACAAAGTCCTTGAATGACACTCTCCTTGTCACCACGATGTATCGTCCGGCGAAACCTGATACGGGTTCAAGCTCTTCCAGTTCTTCGAATCCTTCGAGTTCGTCTAGTTCGTCCAGCCCGTCGAATTCGGGTAACCCGAGTGGTCCGAATCCGTCTACACCGGGGGTTGATGACAATCGTTCCGGCGAGTGCCCGGACAGCGTTACGATCGCTGAATCTCATGTGCTCCAGTCCGGTTCTGCGGCTTTGTTCACCTTCACTATCAAGATCCCGTCGTTCTGCCAGACGGTCATCAAGCCTAGGGTTATCGTTTCTGGCCCCGATAGTGTCTTGATGGACTCTGTCCTGAATTATCGCAAAAAGAACGAGTTCGTATTCTACCCGCTGAATCCGGGTATGTACACCTTCAAGGTCAATGCTTCTTCGAAGAAGAGCAAGACGATCAAAAAGGAATTCTCCGCCAATATCGAACTCCGTGGCCGCGCATGGAACATGGTGGCTTACGGTTCTTGGCCGAAGAACGTCCTGAAGGGTGCTAAGCCGACGATTTATATGTGGAACGAATCGAATGCCATTGGCGACTACTGGCAGTACGAAGCGCTGCCCAATGGGTATCAGCCTGACGAGCTGACCGGTTACTGGGTCAGGTCTGAAAAGGCCATGAGCTTCAGCTTGGATCTGCCGCTCAAGAAGGCCGAATCCGATTCCCTGAGCTGGACGGTCGATAAGAAGTTCAGTGGCTGGAATTTGCTTGCCAACCCGTATTCCTGGAACCTCTATGTGGGTACTGTGGAAGGCTTCAAGTCTCCTGAAAATGGCTCTTCTCCGATTTGGCGTTGGAATGCCGACGATGCCCGCTACGATCCTTCCGACACCCTGTTCGCCAACGAGGCTTTCTGGGTCAGTACCGACAAGAAGCGCACCTTGAGCGTCAGCACCAAGCCGGTGTTCCCTGCTCCTAAGGTTGCCAAGAAGAACAAGAACTCTCTCCTGAAGGTCGCCTCCAAGAACTCCTGGAGCATGGTGCTTGTCGCAACGTCCGAAAATGGCGTGTCCGATATGTGGAACGTCTTCGGTGTCGGTTCCAAGGATATCGCCATTGCCGAACCGCCTGCCGGTATGGGTGATGCTGTCCGCGCCTCCTTCGTGGGCGAAGGCAATGCCCTGCTTGCCAAGCGTATCCTTGCCAGGACTTCCGCTGACGAATATTCCTGGAAGGTCCAGCTGAACGCTTCGAAGAGCGAAAAGGTGAACCTGTCGCTCGAAGGCCTGGACGAAGTCCGCGCCCTGGGTTACCGTGCCGTGCTCGTCATGGACGGCAAGACCTACGAATGGGGCGACGCCTCTTCGATCAGCGTGGAAACTTCGGGCTCCAAGACTGCCGAGCTGAAGGTCGTTCCGGCCAAGGCTCAGATCGCACATTCCAAGGGCATTGCCGACATGAAGTACAGTGTCGCTGCCGGCCAGTTTGCCGTGAACTTCAGCGTTCCTGCTGAAATGGCGGGCAAGGATGCCGAAGTGCGCCTGCTCGACATGAACGGCAACGTGCTCTCGATGGCCCGCGGTAAGGCTCAGGCTGGGTCGAACGATATGCGTCTTGGCTCTGTCTCCCGCAACGGCGCGTACGTGCTTATGGTCCGCGTGGGCAGTGCAACTCGCAGCGCCCGTATCGCTTTCTAATCGCGAATGCTTATAGGATGTCATCTCTCTTCGTCGCAAGGATTCCTTGCGATGGGGGAGTGCGCCCTTTCTATAGGGGCGAACGTCTTCCAGTTCTTTACAAGAAATCCCCGCGGCGGTGCCGCAAAACCGTTTGACCAGGGCGACGCCTCCGCTCTGGTCGGCATGTTGCGCGAGAACGGGTTCGGTCCCGTACTCGCGCACGCCCCCTACACGCTCAACCCCTGCGCCGCGGACGAAGGCCTCCGGCAGTACGCCCGCGACGTGATGGCCGACGACCTGTGGCGCATGGACCATTTCCCGGGCGCGATGTACAACTTCCATCCGGGCAGCCACGTGAAGCAGGGAACCGAACGCGGGATTGAGCTGATTGCCGAACACCTGAACGCCATCCTTCGCCCGGACCTGAAGACCGTGGTGCTCCTCGAGACCATGGCGGGGAAGGGAAGCGAGGTTGGGCGCACGTTCGAGGAACTGCGCGCGATTATCGACCGCGTGGAACTGGCGGACAAGCTCGGGGTGTGTCTTGACACCTGCCACGTGCACGACGGTGGCTACGACATCGTGAACCGCCTGGACTGGGTTCTGGAACAGTTTGACAAGATCATCGGGCTAAATCGCCTCCGCGCGATCCACCTGAACGACAGCAAGAATCCGCTCGCAAGCCATAAGGACCGCCACGAGGTTATCGGCGCCGGTTTTATAGGACTGGATGCGCTGGTGCGCGTCGTGAACCACCCGGCGCTGAAGGATCTGCCGTTCTACCTGGAAACCCCGAACGAGCTCCCCGGATACGCCGCCGAAATTGCGCTTATGCGCAAACATACGATGTAGCATCGCCGCATTAGCTTGGCTTGCTCTGCGTCGGCCAGGGAAGGGGTGGGTCCCCTCCCGCAAAAAAAAACGTTTTTTCTTTAATTTTTTTTTGAATTTTTGTGAAAAATCCCCTTGACAATCAAATCGTTTTATCTATATTTGGGGTCGTCTAACAGACGATGCTTCATAGCTCAGTTGGTAGAGCCCGCGACTGTTAATCGCGTTGTCCTTGGTTCGAGTCCAAGTGAAGCAGCTTAGAACCCCGTTCGAAAGAGCGGGGTTCTTTGTTTTTTTTCGGGTCCTGATTTGTTATTGGATTTTTTTATTGAATTTTTATATTTCGCGAACAAAAATCCAATAGCGTGGAGGAATTATCCTATGTATAGATTTGCTTTGTTGTGCGCCTCTTTTGGGCTGGGCCTTGTTTTGAGCGCCTGTGGCGATTCGGATGCAACGTCGTCGAGAGAAAGTGCGGAAGCCGAGGTTTCCAGGGATTCTGTCAAAACCATTTATGACTTGGGCGAGTGCACCAAAAAGCGTAACGGGGAAATGGTGTATGTGCAAAAGGACGATTCGTATCATCTGTGTAAAGGTGGGAATTGGTTGAAACTGGAGGCTACGGAGGAGTCGCCTTCGTCTGAGGAGTCTTCGAGTTCTTTGAAAAAGAAATCATCCTCGTCTTCCGCCAAGTCTTCCAGTTCGTCGAAGTCCAAGTCCTCATCTTCTGCCAAGTCATCCAGTTCGGAAGATCTGGAGGAACCTGAGATTTCCGAGGAGTCCAGTTCTTCCGAGGTGTCCAGCTCGTCGAAAAATGATTTGCTGCAGCCGCGTGAACCGATTATGGATTTGTCCGTGGAATATGATTGCGAAGAGTACAAGTGCATCACGACCGAGTTCTTGAACCAGGATAAGCTCGATTCCGGCATTTACGGCCAGTTCCTCGATGTCCGCGACAGTCAGGTTTATCGTACCATTGCAATCGGTTCGCAGATTTGGCTTGCCCAAAATTTGAATTACGTGACCGAAAAAAGCGAGTGCCTTGACGAAGATGATGCTAATTGCGAAAAATATGGACGCCTGTATTATCAGCAGGAAGCGCTCATGGCTTGTCCAGAGGGTTGGCATTTGCCTAGCGACGAGGAGTGGAATGCCCTGGATACTATTGTTCAACGTTTAAAGGAGGGTAGTGATGGTAATGGAAATTACTTGAAATCCGATAGTACATGGACCTTCGAAATTGGAGTCGACCAATTCGGATTCTCCGGCCTTGCTAGTGGTTATTTCGGAAATGTTCATGTTTGCGGCGGCTACCATGGTGTGTACTGGACTTCGGATACATATCAATACCGTTGCCTTCTGAATGACAAAGCAAGCCTTTATGCCTACAAGGAAACTTACAGCAAGAATTGGGGCATGTCCATCCGTTGCCTGATGGATGACGAATAGCATTCTTCGCTTCTATTTGTATAAACAGGGACCTGCCTTCATGGCGGGTCTATTTTTATTTATGATTTTTTTATATTTAGCGTATGCTCAAGAAACTTTTTATCGCTATTCTCGCGGCTGCGGCTTTCACGCTGGCGGCTGATCCTGTCACTGTCGAAGCCCGCCTGACCGAAATTCCGGGCAAGATGCCGAGCAACGACCTGTACAGCTACGTGTACGTGTTCAAGTACAAGGTGCAGAAGGTCGTCTCTGGCAGTCTCGACGCAAAGGAAATCCTCGTGGGCGTGTACAACCCGCTCATCGCCCGCGGCAAGGTCAAGGACAAGATGGCCGACAAGAGCAAGGGCAACGTGGGCGAGTTCAAGGCGAAGGCCAAGCACACGCTCAAGATTGTGCCGCTCGAGGGCAACTGGGACGGGGCTGTCGAAGACGAGTACTTCGATGACGAATCCCCGCGCTATCTGGCAATCGAGGTGAACGAGTAGGCCGTGGTTTTTTCTTCCCAGATTTTCCTGTTCTACTTTTTGCCGACGTTCCTAGTTGGCTATTTCGTGCTGTTCCGTGCCGGGGTGAAGCATTCCGGTCTCAACTTCTTTATCACGATTTTCAGTTACATCTTTTACGGCTGGCTCGAACCGTGGCTCGTCTTCTTGATGTTCGGTTCCACGCTCGTGGTGTACGTGAGCGGACGGTTCATCTCGGCTCCGGGGGCAAGCAAGCGGCAGCGTAACTTGGCGCTCCTAACGGCGATTGTCGTGAACCTCGGTGCGCTCGGCTTCTTCAAGTACTACATGTTCGGCATGGGCGTCATCAACGATGTGGTGGCCAAGCTCGGCTGCGAGCCGTTCTCCGTGATGACGGTACTGTTGCCGGTGGGCATCTCGTTCTACACGTTCCAGTCCATGAGCTACGCTATCGACGTGTGGCGCGGTACAGCCCCTCCGGTCAAGGACTTCGTGACGTTCGCCTGCTACGTGGCACTGTTCCCGCAGCTTGTCGCGGGCCCGATCGTGCGCTACAATACGGTCGCCGAAGAACTCGCGACGCGTACGCATACGCTCGAGAACTTTGTCCGCGGCATCATGTTCTTCAGTTTCGGCTTTGCCGAGAAGATCTTCCTTGCAAACCAGGTGGGCATCATTGCCGACCGCGTGTTCGCCGCCGACGCTCCGGGCGTACTCAATACGTGGTGGGGTGCCCTCGCGTACATGTTCCAGATTTACTTCGACTTCTCGGCGTACAGCAACATGGCGATCGGCCTTGGCCTGATGCTCGGGTTCCATTTCCCGCGCAACTTCAACGGTCCATACCGCGCGGTGAGCATTACGGACTTCTGGAAGAAGTGGCACATCTCGCTAACGAGCTGGTTCCGCGACTACCTCTACATTGCCCTGGGCGGAAACCGAGTGGGCAAGAAGCGCCTGTACTTTAATTTGTTCATGGTCATGTTCCTGAGCGGTGTGTGGCACGGAGCGAACTGGACGTTCGTGTGCTGGGGCCTGTACCACGCTTTCTTCATGATCGTGGAACGCGCGAACAACAAGAACGCTTTCTACTGGAAAGCCCCGAAGGTCGTGCAGATCCTGATTACGCAGGTCATCGTGCTGTTCGGCTGGGTGCTGTTCCGTGCCGACAACATCGGCGAGGCGTGGCGCCTGTGGAAGGCGATGCTCGGGCTCATGCCGGTGAGTGGTGCCGATGCGATCCTTTCGGCGGAAATCTTTACGCCCACGTGCGTGGTGTTCATGGCGGTGGCCGCATGGCTTTCGTTCTGGAGGTTCCGCAGCTTCGACTGGTGCAACGACGTGAAGTTCTGGAAGGCGGTTGTCTCGCTCGGACTGTTCGTGCTTGCGACGCTTGCTCTGTTTACGCAGAGCTACAACCCGTTCCTTTATTTCCAGTTCTAGTTTTATTTTTTACTAACTTATGGGCATGCAGATGCGGAATGTATTCAGACGTGCCTTGTGCATGGTCCCGTTGGCTTTCGGCCTCTCTTTTGCCGATGCCATTCCCGTTGGCGCCCTTTCGGCTTCCGGAGCCCAGGCCCGTGACCAGCAGCTTCGCGAGATTCGCGATGTCATGCGCGGTGGCCGTGGCGGCTTCCTCGATCTGGGCTTCAACTACACGCCCCTTCCGACCCAGCTACCTCTGGAGAGCCCCTATGGCGAACATGACGGCTTTGCCTTCAAGCAGCACGTCGCCGGTTTCGGCAGCGGCGAGGTTGCCCGGAATACGCAGCTGGGTGCGTTGCTCTGGTTCGAGCGTTCGGGCTGGGACGGCGAGGACTTCTTTGTCCTTCCGCAGTATAACGATTTTTCCCATGTGGCGTCACTAACGACCTGGGGTCTTACGCTGACTCAGGCGCGGTACGACGTTACGTTTGCCGGCGGTATGCAGCACTACAACGTGGAGCATGTCGGCGATGTCTACCCCGAAGAGAACGATTCCCTGCTCTACTCCTGGGCGCACCTGCGCTGGAGTCACTTCAGCTTGCAGGGGAACTTCCACCGCTCCGACGTGCGGTTCCTGCGCTTGTCGCTTGACTTGGAATCGCGGATTGTCTATGGCGGACGTTCCCGTGGAATCCTGACGTATCTGCCCAATGTCGATTTTACGGTCTACAATAGGTCTGCGGACCGGTTCAGCGCCGATACCTACCGCATGAACTGGGAACAGAACCTTTACGGACAAGTCCTCTATGCCGAGGTCTCGTACGTTTTCCCCGACGACGGATTCCATTCGGCCGCGCTCAAGTACTATCCGGACGCGTCGCGCATGGTGGCTTTCGAGGCAACATGCATCCGTCGCAACAAGGAAATTGACGGCACGGACGACCTCCTGTGGGGCGGCGGTGTCGAGTTCCCGTTTGTCCGCTTCGCTTACAATTCCTCCTACGATTACGAGAATTTCTTCCATGCCAAGGGGACGTTCATCGTGGAATTCCAGTTTAACCTGGCCTCCATCGATGGATTCCTGTTCGCTCGCGGTGGCACGCGCTCGGCTCCGCTCGAGACAATCACCATCGAAAAGAAGAATAAGGACAAGATGCCCGAAGGGGACAACTTGATTCACCTGAATCCGTCGGATGCGTCGACTTCGGTCGGAAACAAGCCGAAGACTCTTGAAGCGACCGGAATCCGTTACGAAAAGTCCGGCAACGAAAACGGAGGCAAGCAATGATTTCTCGTATAGTGATGAAATGGGTGCGTCCCTTGCTCGCCTGTTGCGGCCTCCTGGTTTTGCCGCTCGTGCTTTCGGGTTGCCTGAGCCACTGGTTCCTGGAATCCGAAACGAGGCTCCAGGTGGAAAATGCGACCGAGGATTACTCTATCCTTTCGCTCGATGTGGTCGCGCTCGACGGCAACGCCTATTCCTCGTGGATTAGCGAGACTGTCCTGCCCGGCGAACGCAGCCGTGTAGAAGAAGGTGACTGGATTGGCGAATTCAAGATCCGCGTGAAGTATACCGAGAGCAAGGATGCGAGCGGCGATACGCTCGAGGATTACCGCGTACTCGATTTTGAGGGCGGCAGCATGTACTTGCAGGTCACCGCTTCCAAGAAGGGCAAACTGGAATATAAGTTCCGCTAGTCCGTTTTTGCTAGCTTGTTCGATATTTGCCGGCACTGTTTGTGCCGGCTTTTCTGTATCTATTACTCGATACTCCAGTCGATGGGCTGGAGTCCCTTGCTTTGCAGATAGGCGTTCGCCTTGCTGAAGTGCTTGCAACCGAAGAATCCGCGGTATGCCGAAAGCGGGCTCGGGTGCGGGGCCGTGAGGATCAGGTGTCCGCGGTTCGGGGCTACCAGGGCTTGCTTCTTGATGGCGAAGCTACCCCAGAGCAGGAACACGAGGTTTTCGCGGACTTGCGAGAGGCGCTGGATGATTGTGTCGGTGAACTGCTGCCAGCCGATGCCTGCGTGGCTTGCCGCCATGTGGGCGCGCACGGTGAGCGATGCGTTCAGCAGGAGCACTCCGCGGTGGGCCCAGCATTCCAGGTTGCCGTGGGGCGGGGGAGTGATGCCGAGGTCGTCGTGGAGTTCCTGGAAAATGTTGATGAGCGAGGGCGGCGGCTCGATGCCGACGGGCACGGAGAAGCAGAGCCCGTGTGCCTGGCCCGGATTGTGGTAGGGATCCTGGCCGATGATGACTGCTTTCACCTTGTCGACGGGGCAGAAGTCGAGCGCGGCGAAAATCTTGGAGCCCGGCGGATAGACGATATGGTGCTCCGCCTTCTCCTGGAGAAGTTTGTTCTTAATCTGGGTGAAGTAAGGTTGTTCGAACTGGTCTTGCAGGAGGTCGAGCCAGGATTGTTCAAGTTTGACAGACATAGTAAATAGTGGTTAGTAAATAGTGGTTAGTGTTTTGGGACCTCGAGCCTCGCCAGTATTGCGACTTTTTCTCCGTAGGCGCGGGTGTAGAAGAGCGTGGCGGATTCCTTGCCCTTGGCTCCGAGCCTGCGGATTTCGGCGTCGGGGTCGAGCTTGACGCCGCGGAGCTTGAGGGTGAGCTTTCCTATGCCGTGGGCGGAGAGCATGGAGCGTACCGCGCCCGTGGAAAGTTCCGTGTGGTCGATGACTTCGAAGCAGGTGAATCCGGGTGCGGGGAGCGGGGTGTCGCTTGCCACGTAGGCGATGCCTTCCGAAATCAGGTGTGCTGTCGGGTCGGCGGCCTGTGCTGCCGTACCGAACAGGCGGCTGCGTACCAGCACGGCTGCGGGTTCCGAGATGTACTTGGAGATTTCGCCGAGGGGGAGGTCGGACTTGCTGCTTGCTGTGCGGTAGACTCTGTCGCGCCCTTCGCGCTGGAAGTTTTCTTCGAACAGGCGTTGCTCGGCCTCGTCGCGGACTTCGCGGGCCTCGTCCCGCTCGGCGCTCCATTGCGCGACCTGCTTGCCGGCTTTGTCGACCATGACGGCGCGTACGGTTCCCGGAGCCTTCGCCAGCTCGCCGAACAGGACCAGGCATTCGCGGCAGTCGGAATGCCCGCCGATATAGACGATCTCGGTGTCCTTCGGAATTTCTCCGGTGGGGTACCCGGGCGGAAGCTTCGCCATCCCGCCCCGGTATCGCTTCGCGATTTCGAGGACTTCGGCGAATGTGGGGGTGAGGTTGCCGTAGTCGCGCTGGTTCTCGCCGTCGGCTGCCCGGCGTGCCGGGTCTATCGTGAAGTAGTCGGCGCGTTCGCTTTCCGGGATATTGCGCACGTCGGCCTGGAGTGTGTTGCTTTCGCCGCGCAGCGCTTGGCAGTTGTAGGCGTACATGGCGAGCCGGTCTGTGTCCATGTCGACCCCGGTGATGTGCAAGTGGCTAGGCAGGTAGAAACTGTCGCCACCCATGCCGCAGCACAGGTCATGTACGGTCGTGCCTGCGCCCGGTCCGCAGGGCCACAGCTCCGCCTTGTAGCGGCCAATGTCCTGTGCGGTGCTCTGCTCCAGGGCGAGCTTGTCGCAAAGGAGAAATTCCTTGCTTTTCTGGCCGCCCGTCCCGAACTTCTCGCGGAACTTGGGCACGAGCGCCATGTAGTCCATGATGGCCGCGCGTTCCTCGAAGCTGTATTTCTTGGTGAGGGCGCTCGATACCTGCAGTTCGTCCTTTTTTTGCCTGATGGCGTTCTGGATGAACTCCTGCACTGCCGCCGATGTAAGCAAGTCCTTTAACATGATGCGAAAGCAATTTAGCTTTTTAATAGTGTAAAAATTCCGAAACATGGATTCGGGCCACTTTTTACTTTATGTAATCCGTTCTTTTTTTTTGACACCGAACATTTAATATATTTCAAGGCAAGTTTTGGGCCGGCATGTCCGGTCTGACCCATGTTCATTAATTAAAGGAAAAATATGAAACACATCTCTATTGTCGCCATGGCATTTCTCGTAGTCGGCTTGGTCGGTTGCAATCAGGCCTCTGCCGGTGGTTCTTTCAACCAGCAGGCCCGTCTTGACTCTCTTGAGAAGAATTTTAACCAGCTCAAAGAAGATTTCGACGTCATTGTCTACGCTCTCGACAAGCGCGGCATCTCCTTGGATCAGGCCCGTGCCGAGATGGAAGCCGACAACAAGGTCTGGGACATCCCCGACGAAGACAGCCCGGTTTTCGGCAACACCAAGGATCCGAAGCTCACCATCGTCGAGTTCACCGAATTCCAGTGCCCCTACTGCTCTCGTATCGCTCCTACGATGAAGGAACTCAACGAGAAGTACCCGGACAAGATCAAGTTCGTCTACAAGCACTTCCCGCTCAGCTTCCATGCTAACGCCCAGGCCGCAGCCGCTGCTTCTATCGCAGCTCACAAGCAGGGCAAGTTCTGGGAATTCCGCTATGCGCTCGCTCCGCACAGCCGCGAACTCAGCGACTCCATGTATGTCGCCGTGGCTAAGGAAGTTGGCCTCGATGTCGAAAAGTTCAAGAAGGACATGGTGCTCGACTCTGCCATGATGGCCCGCATCGACAAGGACTTCCAACTGGGTGTCAAGGTCGGCGTTCAGGGTACTCCGAACTTCTACATCAACGGCAAGCGTCAGGACCGCTTCTCTCCGGATCTGGTCGAAAAGCTCCTGAAGGAAGCCAAGTAGCGTTTACAACTGTAACCGGTGGATAATCCATCGGTTACGTCTTTTTTTGTTGAATAGAATATATTCTGGATAGATTTTTAAAACACAAACCAAAGGATGCTAATCATGATGAAGCAAACTATGAAGGTCGCCGCTATTGCCGCTATGGGCATGGCCGTGGCCGTAATGGCGCAGCCGAAGCAGCCTAAGACGGTCGTCTACAAGTTCTTCGACGAACAGTATCGTCAGGGCGGGTTCGACTACTCTTACGGTGGCACGAGCAAGGGCGTCACGATTACCAAGGACGGCGGTTACAAGTCCAAGGCTGCCCTGAACATCAAGCTGGACCCGAAGGAATACTCCGGTGCCTCCATCTGCTTGTACAACGAATTCTTTGACCTGAACAAGTTCATGCTCGATTCCAAGGTCGAGTTCATGATCAAGGGCAAGAACGGCGGCGAGAACGTCAAGATTGGCCTCCTCGACGAAGAAGTCAGCGACGGCAAGAAGACGCAGGTCGTCCTCCCGATGAACAAGTACATCCAGGGCGGCGCCGTGACGAAGGACTGGAAGAAGGTTTCCATTCCTCTCGTGGACTTCCCGGACCGCGGCCTTTACTGGGACAACACCCGCAAGTCCGAATTCCCGGCCCGTATCGACTGGGACAAGATTGCGGAAATCCGTTTCTCCATCGACAAGAGCGCTGCTAGCGAGTTCGAAATCTGGGTAGACAACATCGAAATCGTGAAGGGCAACAAGAAGGCCCCGCCGAAGAAGAAGATGATCTACTGGGATGAAAACAACGACGTCATCGACGGCCCGAAGAATCCGGAAAAGCTGGATGGCAAGGCCAAGCCGGTTGCTAACGGCGTGTTCTACTCCGACGGCCTCAAGGGCTTCAGCTACAGCTACGGTGGCCTCACCGCCCAGCGCGAAGCTCAGTCCAAGACCCAGGGCAACAAGAACGTGCTCGCCATGTACATCGACAACAACGACTGGTCCGGCGTGACCTACTCGCTTGGCGAAGGCAAGTTCATCGACCTCTCCAAGGTCCGCAACAAGGGCGGTCTCTACTTCTGGATCAAGGGTAAGCTCGGCGGCGAAAAACTGTACGTGGGTATCCTCGACAACCAGGGCAACGACGTGAAGAGCCAGACCAAGGTCGGCCTCAACGACTGGGCCAAGGTCAGCAAGGATTGGCAGCTCGTCAAGATTCCTCTGAAGCGTTTCATGGACAAGGGCAAGGCCTGGGATGCCAACAAGCAGGCCGAAGTCGCCAAGGACGTGAAGTGGAACAAGATCCAGGAAATCCGCTTCTCCGTGGGCAAGGGCGAAAACGCGGGCGAACCGGGCAAGCCGGCTCCCGTGACTGTGTTCGTCGACCAGATTACCTTCACCGAGAACATCGACTGGGTGGATCCGGACCTCAAGTGGGATAGCTTCAAGTCCACCGCCAAGGATCTCGTGATTTCTGACTTCGAAGGCAAGTACGGCAGCGAGACCTGGGAACCGGCATTCGGTCCGAAGTCCCAGCTCAAGTTCAAGATCGAAAACTGCCCCGAATTCAAGAGCAACTGCTTGAACATCGAACACTACCTCCTCGCCGACTGGGTCGACGTCGTGCTCGACATGAACAAGCGCGGCCGTCCGGCTGCTGACCGCGACTGGACCAAGCACTGGGGCATCATGTTCGACGTGTACTCCGAAAAGGCTTGGCAGTCCATCACCGTGCAGGTGCAAGACGCCGGCGACGAAATCTTCGTGTCTAACGTCGGTGCTCCGAAGGGCAAGACCACGCTCCTCGTTCCGTTCCGCACGTTCAGCAAGTTCCCGTATTACCAGCCGCCCCAGGCCAAGGAAAACGGCATCTTCGACCTGAAGGGTGTCGTCGCTCTCGACTTCAAGCCGAGTGGTGAAGGTACCGCCGGTGGCTTCAAGATTGACAATATCAGGCTCACCAACCAGCGTGAAGTCAAGGCCAAGGAACGCCCGGCCGTCATCAAGGTGGCCATCAAGGGTTCCAACGACGTCCTCAACCCGGAAATCTCCGGTGGCCTGTTCGGCATCAACGCCGCCCTCTGGGATGGCGACATGCTCGACAACAAGAACTTCAAGGTGCAGACTCGCGACTTCGTGAAGCGCGTCAACCACGGCATCGTCCGTTACCCGGGTGGTCTCCGTGCTGATGACGACCACTGGAAGGAAATCCTCGACAACCACGACTGGATGGTCGACACCGACGAATTCCTCGAATGGCTGAAGAAGACCGGCTCCAACGCCATGTTCACCGTGAACTTCGGTTCCGGCACCGAACAGGAAGCTGCTGCCTGGGTGAAGCACACCAACATCGACAAGAAGGCCGGCATCCTCTACTGGGAAATCGGTAACGAAGTCTATGGTAACTGGCACCCGTACTACGAAAAGTATGGTAAGGACGGCGGTACCATCTATGGTAAGCGCGCCCGTAAGTTCATCGAGGCCATGAAGAAGGTCGACCCGACCATCAAGGTTGCTGTGCTCGGCGTTCTCGAAGGCGACTGGAACGACAAGGTGCTCAAGGAAACGGGTGACATCGCTGACGGTCTTATCGTCCACCACTATCCGCAGCACTTCGGCGAAGAAAACGACTTCGCTCTCCTCTCTGCCCCGCAGACTCTGACCGCTATCTACGAACGTCTCCACAAGGTCGTGGACAAGTGGACCACCAAGTTCAATAAGGACAAGAAGATCGAGCTCTGGCTCACCGAATGGAACTCTGTCGACTTCAACCCGGGCCCGCAGACGCTCTCTGTCGAAAACGGCTTGTTCGTCGCTGACTACCTCGGTATGCTCGCCACTGAAAACGTGGACAACGCCCAGTACTGGGATATCCACAACGACATCACTCCGGAAGGCGGTGACTACGGTTACCTGACCCGTTCCGGTGAAAACTGCATGAACTGCCCGCGTCCGAGCTACTGGGCCTTCCAGATGGCTTCCGACGCTCTCCGCGGCAAACTCATGAAGACGACCATCACTGGCGACGAAGACGCTCTCCTCACTGCTTACTACACCGTGAAGGGCAAGAAAAAGCAGCTCCTCCTCGTGAACAAGAGCCCCTACAGCGATTTCGACATCAAGCTCGACATCGACGGCTTCAAGGGCAAGGCCAAGGTCCAGACTCTGGACAAGTCTACCGAGAAACTGAAGGAAGGCTGGGCCAACGACCCGTCCAAGAAGGCTAAGACTGTCGATATCTCCAAGGGTATCAAGGTCGGTAAGCGCACTCTGACGCTCATCACGATCGACTAAGGATTGACATCCACAAGGATGTCATCCCCGCGAAGGCGGGGATCTCCTTGAAAAAGAATTGCCCCGGCTTCTTTGAAGCTGGGGCTTTTCGTTTGTTAAAAAACAATAGAATTGGATTATTTAGTAAGGCCGATACTTGATTTTTTTCTGATATGAGTATAATTTTATATTACTTGTAAAAGCGCAAGTTGTTGTTTAGAAAGGGTGAAATATGAAAGTTCTACGATACATGTTGGCTTTATTCTTTTTCGTACTTGTTTCGGGATGCGCTCATACCTATAGCTTGTCAGAAAACTGGGTTGATGAAGACGATTTGCAACAAATTCTTAAAACCCCTGAAATTCAAAAAACGGCAAGGAACTTGGGTACGCCAGTATTTACAGAATATCGCGGTGATACTGTAGAATTTGTTTATAACTATAAACCTCACTTATATAAAACTGAGAAGGATGGCCGTCTTTTCAAACCTAATGATTCGGATAGGTTAGACTTATGGAGTGAACGTACTGAATTTGTAGGGTTGCTTGTCGTTGAAAATAGAGTTGTTGGAATTCGTCCACGACCTGATTATCAAACTGTTCAAAATGCAGCACAAGCGAAGACTTCTGGTTCTGCTGGGTGGATTATTGTCCTTATTTTAACACTAGTTGTGGGCACAGTGGCAATTATTACTGCTGTTGATTAATTTGTTTCTTGAATAATGATTATGAAATTGATTATTTGCAAACAGATTCTTTTCTTAATTCTTTTTGCTGCAGTCTTTTCAATGGCTGAGGATGGTACGAGTGATCAATTTGATGATTTTACGGATGATTCCGTTTTAGTCAATCAAGGTTCTCTTGTTAATCAAAATGTTTCAGATGCTCAGAGTTTTCCGGATGAACAAAGTGTTCCGGTTAATCAAGCTGTATCTAAGCCCACAAAGTCTTCTATTGCTAATGTAGATTTTGCTCCTGTTTCGGCAGAAAATAAAAAGAATGGCGGTGCAATTATTGATGTTGATTTCGGTCAAAAAGGTGATGCCCAATACACAGCTGTTAAGACGGGAGATGACTCTTATAAAGTTGAGAAAAAAAACAAGGCTAGTGGATATTTTATTGCATTTGGATGTATTATAGCTTCGCTTATTATTTTTGCTCTTGTGATTTAAAGATTCTCAAGATTACTATACAATAAAAATTGAAAAGGAAGTTTCCGTTTTCAACCATTTCCCCAAGATGTCGATCCGCTGTTTGAAAGACTAGCCATGCCACCCGTATTGGGGTGACATGGGATATCTTAGCGCTCCAGTCTGAAGTACACGGCGGCGAGCGGCGGGAGCTGGATGTTCAAACTCCACTGCCTGTTCTGCCACGGAATGTCCTGCGTCCAGACTTCGCCGAAGTTTCCGACGTTGCTTCCACCGAACATGTCGGAATCGGTGTTGAAGATTTCCTTCCAGGCTCCGCGCGTGGGGGCGCCGAGGCGGTAGTCGTTGCGGACCACCGGCGTGAAGTTGAACACGCACAGGATCTGGTTGCCGTGGTCGTCCTTGCGCACGAAGCTCACGATGGAGTTGTCCGCGTCGTCGCACCATATCCACTCGAATCCGGTGTAGTAGTGGTCGATTTCCCAGAAGGGCGCGTTCTCCTTGTACAGGTGGTTCAGCACCTTCATCATCTGCAGTAGCTTTCCGTGGCTGTCCCAGCTGACGAGGTGCCAGTCGAGCGACTGCTTCTCGTTCCATTCGCGGAACTGCCCGAACTCGTTGCCCATGAAGTTGAGCTTCTTGCCCGGGTGCGCGTACTGGAACGCGTAGGTGAGGCGGAGGTTCGCGAACTTCTGCCAGTTGTCGCCGGGCATCTTGCCCAGCATGGAGCCCTTGCCGTGCACCACTTCGTCGTGGCTGAACACCTGGATGAAGTTCTCGCTGTAGGCGTACACCATGCTGAACGTGAGCTGGTTGTGGTGGTACTTGCGGTGGACGGGCTCGTGCTCGATATAGCTCAGGAAGTCGTTCATCCAGCCCATGTTCCACTTGTAGTGGAAACCGAGGCCGCCCTGCTCGGGCGGGCGCGTGATGCTGGGGAAGCTCGTGGATTCCTCGGCGATGAGGATGGCGTGCGGCGTGAGGCGTCCCATGATGCTGTTCAGGTGCTTCAGGAACTCGATGGTGTCGTAGTTGATGTTGCCGCCGTCCTTGTTCGGGACCCATTCGCCCGGGCCCTTGCCGTAGTCGAGGTAGAGCATGGAGGCGACGGCGTCTACGCGCAGGCCGTCGCAGTGGAATTCCTTGAGCCAGTACATCGCGTTCGCGATGAGGAAGTTCTTGACTTCGTTGCGGCCCAGGTTGAAGATGTAGGTGCCCCAGTGCGGGTGCTCGCCCTGGCGCGGGTCGGCATGCTCGTAGCAGGCGGTGCCGTCGAAGCGGCCGAGCGCATGGGCGTCCTTGGGGAAGTGCGCGGGAACCCAGTCGAGGATCACGCCGATTTCGGCCTGGTGGCACAGGTCCACGAAATGCCTGAACTGGTCGGGGGTGCCGTAGCGGCTCGTGGGGGAGTAGTAGCCCGTCACCTGGTAGCCCCAGGACTCGTCGAGCGGGTGTTCCGCGAGCGGCAGGAATTCCACGTGGGTGTATCCCATTTCCTTGAGGTAGGGAATGAGGCGCTCGGAAAGTTCGTCCCAGTCGAGGAAGCGGTCGGGGTTGGCCGGGTCGCGCCTCCAGGAGCCGGCGTGCACTTCGTAGATGTTCATCGGGCTGCCGAATACCTTGGTGGCCCAGTGGGTCTTCATGTAAAGGTCGTCGCCCCATTCGTAGCCGTCGAGGTGCGTGGTGATGGAGGCCGTGGCCGGGCGCACTTCGCTGAGTTTCGCGAGCGGGTCCACCTTCACGTGGAGGTTGCCGTCGGCACCGTGGATTTCAAAGCGGTAGAGTTCGTTCTCGCCGAGGTTCGGGATGAAGATTTCCCAAATGCCGGAGCTGCCGAGCATACGCATCTGGTGGCGGCGTCCGTCCCAGCTGTTGAAGTTGCCGACGACGGAGACGGCCTTGGCGTTGGGGGCCCAGACGGCGAACTGCACGCCCTTGAATCCCTGGTGCTCCACGAGGTTCGCGCCGAGCTTGCGGTAGAGCTCGTAGTGCGTGCCCGAGGCGATGAGGTGCCTGTCGAATTCGGAGAGGACCGGCTGGAACGCGTACGGGTCGGTGAGCTTGTACTCGTTGCCGTCTCCCTGGCGTATGATTAGGTTGTAGAAGAACGGCTTGAATTCGACGTCGAGGATGGCCTCAAAGAATCCGGTGTCGCCGAGCTTGACGAAGTCGAATTCCACTTCGCCGTCGATGGACTCGCCACGGACGAAGCTCGCTTGCGGCTGGTACGTGCGGATGGCGGTCTTGATTCCCCGATCCGTCTCGAGCGGATGGAGACCCAGTACGTCAAACGGGTCCTTGCAGTAGAAATCCCAGATGGGGAGCATCTGTTCCCTGGTCAAGCTTGTAAAATCGGTCCATTCCATACGCGTCTCTTTGATAAGATGTATTTGTGTGAAAATATAAAATATATTTACATCGTATCCGCTTGTTCAGGGGAAAATTTTTTTGATGCAGATATCGAAGACATACGGGCTGGTTCTGTTGCTTGTCTGTGCGATTTTCGCGCTGGATGTCTTTGTGCTGCCCGACGTGACGCCGGAACTCAAGTCCAGCGCGTCCGAGTTCTTCAACAACGAGTGCAAGGGCTGCCACCGGTGGGCGCGCAAGTTCGCCGCCCCGCCCATGCGCGACAACGTGCAGCAGTATTCCGGCGACCCCGCCGCGATGGTCGAGTATTTGAAGCACCCGACTCCGAAGCATCCGGAAGAGTGGCCCGCGATGGAGATTACCCCGCTGACGGAGGAGCAGGCGAAGATGATGACCGCCTGGCTCCTGTACATCCTCAAGAACCCGGACGATCCGGGCAGGCCGAAGTAGGGGCGGGATTCATGAAGTGGTCTCTATTTGCCCTGTTTGCGCTGGTATGCGCCTTTTTCCTCGCGGATTTGCTGTTGAACCGCGTCGAGGAACCGACTCGTCGCGGTGACGGCGCAGCCGTACCCTTCGTGCACGCGTTGCACGGGGATTCTATCGGGCTGGAGTGCAGCGCCTGCCATACGGGCGCCTATGCCGCCGCCAGGGCGTACCTGCCCTCGAAGGCGGACTGCATGGACTGCCACCGTTTGCCGCTTACCGAGGGCGCCGGTATCGAGGCGCTCGATTCGGCCTTGGCGAAGGCCCCGGAATATCCCTGGTCGCGTAAGTCGTCGCTGCCCGGGCACGTGGTGTTCCACCACGGCGTTCACCGCACCGCCGGGGTGGCATGCACGGACTGCCACGGCACCGGCTACGAGAAGGACGTGTACGGGGGAGAAAAGTTTGACATGCGGACTTGCCTGGACTGCCACCGCGGCGGCGTGCCCGGGAACCGCAATTTCAGGGCCGCGGTGTATTGCGCGGCGTGTCACCGGTAGGGTTTATGGGAATGGATCGGCGTGAATTTATCAAGTGGTGTTCGGTGCTGGCCGCGGGGGCGCTCCTCGGCGGCTGCCGCAAGCTGCCCTTCGTGGGTGAAGCCGCGAAGAAAGACCTGCCCACGCTCAAGATGTTCGAGGCCGAGGTCCGTCGCGCCATGTCGATGCCTTCGCAAAGGCTGGACCTTGTGCGCGTTGCGATGCCCGGACGTCTCAAGATTCCGGGAGCGTCAATGGAAAACCGGTTCGGTATGGCCATTGACCTCGACGCCTGTGACGGCTGTGGCAAGTGTATCCTGGCCTGCATCCACGAGAACAACATCCCCCTGGTGACAGAGAACGAGGCGGCGAAGGGCCGGTTCATGCACTGGATCGAGATGCGTGGCGGGACGCCGTTCATGTGTGCCCACTGCGGCAACGCCCCCTGCGAGCGTGCCTGCCCGACGGGTGCTGCGAACCATACGCCCGACGGCTTGAGCGCCATGATGTACAAGCGCTGCACCGGGAGCCGTTATTGCGGTGCGAACTGTCCGGAACATGCTCGCAAGTTCAATTTTAACGATGCCGTGCAGCAGGGACTTTCCCTGAAGTTCAACGACAAGGTTCCCGTGCGCGACAAGGGCGTCATGGAAAAGTGTTCGCTTTGCCTGCACCGCCTGCAGGACGACCGCCTCGAAGTCAAGGCGGCTGGCGGGGTCTGGCGCGGACGCGGCGTGAATACCGCCTGCGCCGAGGCCTGCCCCAAGAAAGCTATTGTATTTGGCAACTGGCTTGATCCGGATTCCCCGCTCGTGAAGGAAGCTCGTCGCCGCGACCTGTACGCCCCGGCAGACCTCGCGGGCCTCGATCCCTCGGTCGTCTACATGATGGGGGGCAAGTAGTGGTCCGCATCCTCTTCATCGTGTTCCTCTGCCTGCTTGTCCCGGGCCTATTGTCCATGGGGTATTCCCTGTGGCAGGGACCCTTGGCGTGGTCGGTGGACTCGGGTGTGTTCTGGGGCCTGCCCATCAGCCTGTTCGTGTTCTGGATCGGCCTTGCTCACGCGGGAACGCTGATTTCTGCGATTTTCCTGGTTCTCGATGTCAAGATGGAACGCCGCACCTCCATTCTTGCCGAGCTCGCGACGCTATGTGCGCTTGTCGTGGCTGTAATCTTCCCGCTGATGCACCTCGGCATCATCGAGAACTTCTACATGGTCGCCCCGTACATGGATGCCCGGGGAAGCGTGGCCAACGTGCGCTCCCCGCTGGTCTGGGATTTCTGCTGCATACTGGCCTACGGTTTCTTGTCTGTCGTGTACCTCGTTGTCCATATGCTCTCGGAGAAGTCGCCTGTGGCGGCCTCTATCCACCGTCCCCTGGCCTGGCTCCTTTTCCCCATGGTCCTTTGGGTGCATACCGTGGTGAGCCTCGATTTCGCGGCGACGTTTGTCCCGGCGTGGCGTGGCGCGTTCTTCCCGGTCTACTTTATCGTGGGTGCGGTGTTCTCGGGGCTTGCGATGGTGAACATCATGCTCTGCGGCGAGGGCTACCGGATGCGCCAGCTGGAAAAGCTCATGCTGGTGGGCTCCTGGTTCCTGGGCGCATTCCTGCTGTGGGACTGGGCGCTCAAGGGCGACCTGAACGTAGTCGTGTTCATTTTCGCCGTATTGCTTCCGCAGCTCTGGTTTGTCTCCGCTGTCCGCGAGTCGACCCTGGGTCGCGTTTTGGTGGCATCTTCCGTCCTTGTCGGCATGCTCCTGGAGCGCGTTTTCCTCGTTTTCCCGACGGGCGGTTCGGGAATCGGCTGGGTCGACCTGGGCCTGGTCTGCTTTGGCTTTGGCTTGTTCGGGGTTGTCTTCCTCGTTGCGCGTCTCAAGCTTTCACGCTTGATCGAGGGCGAGGAAGTGCTGATGGGCGAGGTGGACGAGACGGCGTCGGCTGTCGCCCCTGCCGGTCGTAGGACCTATTTCCCTCCGTTCACGACTCCCGAGTTCAGGATGCTCCGGTTCCCGCTCTTGTTGGGGGTTCTCTCTTGCACGTTGTTCCTGGTCTGGGTCGTGACCTGCCTGGAAGAAAACGGTGTCACCTTTACGGATGCCAACTTGGTTCCGCTGACATGTCCCATCGTTACGGCCGTGGCTGGTATCGTACTTTGCCTGCGCCCGCTAGTGATACACATCGGCAAGGTCGGTGGCGTACTGCTGGTTTCGTTGGCTATTGTTTTCGGTGTCGTGGCCGGCATTGTCTATGGGGGTGTACCGTCGACTCCGTCGGGTACGGTGGTCAGCGGCTCGGGTGACATGTTCGATGTCAGTGATTTGCCGGATTCCGCTGCCGCATTGGATTCCGTGGCTGTGATCCGCACGAAGGCCGTATTCGAGGCGCGTTGTGCCGGGTGTCATGGTGCCGATGGTCGCCTGAACGAAAAGTTTGTCCGTGAATTCTACCCGGTCCCGCAGGATTTGGACCTGGCTCGGATGGATGCTCTCGGGGAAGATTCACTCGTGAACGTTGTCCTTAACGGCAGGACGAATATGAACCCTTATGCGGGTCGCATTAGCCCGCAGATGGCCCGTGGTTTGGTTCGCTACATGCGCCTGCTCGCGGAAAGCGCCCGTGAAGATAGTGTCCGCGCGAAGGCTGGCGAAGGAGGTGGACAATGACTCCGCTGATGTCTTCGCTTGCTTGCGTGATGGCCCTGGCCCAGGCGTTCTTCCTGTGGCGCGGCAAGATCAGCCTCCTCAAGGAAGGCCTGCTGCTGTTCGGCTTCTTCGTTATTTCGTGCGTGTTTACGTTGCTTGTGGGGTCGCCGAATGACCCGCAGATAGAGCATTACCCGCTACAGATGCTGGCGCTGTGCCTTTGCTTCTCGACCACGTCGCTGCCGCGTTATCGCAGGCGCTATCTCGTGATGGCGCAGGCGCTCTGGTTCTGGGTTGTCTTGTTTGGCGGCATTTCGCTTGCCTACCGGGGCATAGAATTCCCCTGGGCCCGTGCGCTCGCCATACTGGCGCTGTGCTGCTGTAGCACGCTGCTTTCCAGGATTTCGAAGGAAATGGAATTCTGCCTGATGGTGTTCTGGATTGCCATCTGGATTTTGTTCTAAATCTTGATTTCTCAACTATTTATGAAAAATTATTTTGTCTTGAGTTGAGTGCAAACTGCTCAAGAAGTGTATCGGCCTTTCCTTAAAAATTGCCGAGATTTAGCCATTAATGCGTACAAACTTAGGTCGCTATTGTGTACAAACGTACGTTTTAAAAAAATTTGTATATATTTATTTGTATAAATTTATGACATAATTGAAAATATTTTAATGTATTTTCGTTTGCAGGTAAACCTATGCAATTTGTACAACGTGAAAAAGAAAAAAAGAAACTGATAGATGCGTATCAGGTCATGCGACAGTCCGGCCGGCAGCAAGTGAGATTCGTCATAGGCGAGGCTGGAACCGGGAAAACAGTCCTGATTAACCAATTTCTCGACGATATTTCTGCTACTACGGACCAGACGCTTGTTGTTTCAAGTAGCTGCAATGTACAGTCCGACTACAATATACCCTACCAGCCGTTCAAGGAATTGCTCAAGCAGTTGCTGAATGACGTCGACGAGGAAGACAACAAGGATTCCGAAAAGGAAAAATTCAAGGAGGTCTTCCGTTTCTGCGCCAAGACGGTATTCGAGCATGCTCCCGACCTGCTGGGGAACTTCGTTCCCGGGGCGTCCATAATTTCTGCGATAGGCCAGAACCTTTTTCAGGAAAAAGAGAAAGAGCCTGCGCGCTCCATAGACGAGTCAAAAATTCTCGTGCAATATGTCGATGCCGTACGCTCCATTGCCGAGAAATACCGTTTGGTATTGATAGTGGACAATCTTCAATGGATAGACCCGTCCTCCGTGAATCTGCTCTACCAGCTCGTAATCGGCCTCAAGAACAGCCCTGTGATGATCATCGGCAGCTACCGAAGTACGGACATCGACATTATCGTGGGCGGGGAAAAGCACCTGTTGAGCAAGCTGATTACGGAGGTGAAAATCAGCCTGGGCAATGTCTTTGTCGACCTGGACAAGGTTTCCGAAGATGATCGTCGCGATCTGATGAAAAAGATGCTGGGTACGGAAAGAAACAATTTTGATACTCTTTTTCTTGACAAACTTTTCGAGCGTACCAATGGCAACCCTCTTTTCATAAACGAACTCATGAACCTGTTGATTGAAAAGGGGATGGTCGTTTACAAAAATGACGGGGTATGGTCGAACAACGCGAACCTTGATTGGGATTCTTATCCTGTCCGCATAGAAGGTATCATCCAGGAACGAATTGGTCGTCTGGAGGATTCTCTCGTGGAGGTTCTCTCGTATGCAAGCGTCCAGGGCTACACATTCATAGCGCAGGTCCTTTCCAAGACCATGGATATGCCTGAACGCAACATTCTCATGACACTTTCAAAAATCCTGCAAAAACAGCACCATCTGGTAACCGAGGACGACTGTATCCGTTGCAGCCAGGGGATTGTCTCGAAATTCAATTTCTCGAGCTACATCTTCCAGCAGTATCTCTATCAGGAACTGAGCCAAACCCAGCGAATGATGCTCCATAGTGACATCGCGCGCATTCTTGAGGACTACTTCAAGGACAACATCGAAGAGGCCGCTGGAGACATCGCGCGTCATTACGAGATGTCCGAGGAGTACGATAAGGCGGTAAAATACATTAGGATAGCCGTCGACAGCATGATGCGCCTTTCCGCTTATGGCAAGGCCGCCACGCTGGTAAAAAAAGCCCTGGGCTTCCTGAAGGACATGCCCCAAAGTAGCGAAACGCGACGTGAAACCCTGTATTTCACAGTCCGGCTCTGTATCTGCTACAGAGACATAAAAGGATGGGGCGACCCGGAAGTGGAACGGCTCTATGACCAGGCCTGGAATCTTTGTGTAGAAAAACAGGACTTCGAAAACATCGACATCGTCATCGTGCTTTTCGGCAAATGGACAATTTACCTCACGAAACTTGAACTGGACCGGTGCCTGCAACAAGTGCAAAAGAACCTTGAGATGGCAGACAAGTACGGGAACCGTATGTTGCACCTGAACTCGCTCATATCTGCGGCGAATACTTATTTCTGGCTGGGGGACCTCGAGAAGACTTGTGAATACGGCGAGTTGTTTTTGAGCGAAGCTGCAATGGACGGTGCGGGTGACGGCGCTCCGACTCTTGATAGCCTGTTTGCCAACATGTTCCTGATGCTGGCGGAGCAGTTGCAAGGGAAAAAGGAAGAGGCGGAATTGCGCTACCTCCAGATACAGGGAGACAAGGCCAAAAACAAGGATGCGTTCTACCAGGTCGTGGCGGGGCAGGCGCTCTGCTGGTACAACTGGGGCGAGGAAAATTGGGATACCCTCTATGGGCAGGCCAGCGAACTGATGCAGACTGCGGAAAAGTACAATTTCTGTTGCTATCTCGGAGTCGGAAAAATCTTCTACGGCGCTGCTCTTTACGAAAAATGCGACAACGAAGTAGATGTTGAAAAAGTCATAATGGATGGTTACCGGATATTGACTGAATCCAGCAAGTCGTCCCCGACCGCGATGCATTCGATTTTCGGCCTGATCCTTGGCGAGTTCTATCGCAAAATCGGTAACAGGGATGTGTTCGAAGCCTTTATCGACGCCGTGATTCAGACTGCCGAGGCGCACAATGAACGTGTTTACCTAGAAAAACTACATAAACTAAAGGGGGTCGATCATGACTAAATGTGGTGCCGAAATTTTGCCGGATAAATTGCGGAATGAACTGCAGAAAATTGCTTTGGGGGCCTGCTTTCTTGGCAGTGGCGGGGGCGGGGGGCTTGCAACCGGTTTCAAGTTTATAGATGATTATATACAAAATCATTGCCAGGGCAAAAAAATTAAGAGTCTCAAAATAGCCGATTTGGATAAGGCTCAAGGACCCGGGATTGTCGTTGCCTATATGGGGGCTCCACAGAAAGCGGGCGGCATAAAATGCCCCGATGCCGTATGTGCAGGTATCGAAAAATTTAGCGAAAAAATCAAGAAAGACAAAAAAATTAAGGACAAAAAATTTAAGGTCATAGACTATATCATACCCGTCGAAATAGGCCCCGGATCTACGATTGCGGCTTGCCTGGCCGCCCATAGATTGGACATACCCGTGCTGGATGTAGATGGCGCCGGCCGAGCCGTGCCCACCTTGGACCTTATCACCTACACCACGAACGGAGGGGTCTCCGTGAACCCCACCATGCTCTGCAGCGAAAAAATATCAATAAGCGGAGAAAAGGCGGATTATCACCAGATAACGCTTGAAATTTCGGATGACACGCAGCCGGGGGCCGCCTCAAAAATGGAATCCCTGGCAAGGCCCGTGCTCAACATGGCCGAATTCGACCAGAGAGCCGGACTAGTCATGTGGTATTTTGAAGACGTAACCAAGCTTAAGGAGAAAGCCAACGCATGTGTGCCGGGAACGTTGACGTTCTGCCAGAAACTGGGGGACGCCATACAGTCAATGCAATGGAAAAATGGGGAATTTTCCGACATTGAAAAATTGTTCAAGATGCAGTCGATTTACCCCAAACCCGCCATAAGAAAAATATGCCATGGAACATTGGATAGCGCAACGACTTTGACTGCGGGCGGTTTTGACGTAGGGGTTATCACCATAAAAGGTGATTCCACTAAAAAAGGCGATTCCACTAAAAAAGACGATTCCGAGCATCTCTACACAATCATTTTCCAAAACGAAAGCCTTATTATGTGGGGTTCGGAATTTGCTCAACCCTTGGTTATGGCTCCAGATCTCATTAGCTATTTGATTAAAGATCGCAAAAGGCAATATGTCTTTACTAATGATGATATCATGCATGGTGGCAAGTTGAAAAGAGGCCTTCACAAAAAGGAAATTGTCGTTTACGCTATTGCTGCACCCGAAGCATTGAGGGTATCCGAGTCTAATATGAAAAAACACAAGAAAAAACTATGCAATACGATTGCTGGTGCGAAACATAATGCGCTGCTCAAGCATTATATGAGTGTTTTGAATACTCTTGGCTATTACGGACCATACGTGCCGTTTTACAAGCCGTTGAAAAAAGATGAATAAAGAAATAACCGGATTGAAAGGAATGGCTTGGATGAATCTTATTGCAGTTCACCGCGGATGACTTCGATGTCGCCGCCTACCAAGCTCACGATGTTCGTCGGGTTAATCTCGATGTTGCCGCAGTCCACCATCATGTCGACGGAATGCTGGAACGTCTTCCAGAGTTCGTCCACTTCGTAGATGTCTTCTTCGCTCAGTTTTGCTGCTGTGCTCAGTATCGGTTTGTCAAAATACTGGAACAGTTCCTTGAAGAAGGGGTGCGTGGGCATGCGGATGCCGATTTCGGGGCGCTTGACGTCAAGCCGTCTCGCGATGTGCGGGGCTGCTGGCAAGATGAACGTGTACGGGCCCGGGACGCGGGGCTTCATGACGTTGAACGCGAAATTGTCGATGCGGGCGTAGTCCGTCGCCGCGCGGATGTCGGGGACGATGAGCGCCATGAAGAACTTCTTCATCGGCTTCTTGAGGGCGTAAAGCTTGTGGATTGCCTTGGGGGATTCCGCATTGCACCCGATGGCGTAGCCGGACTCGGTCGGGTAGAGGACAAGCGCGTCGTCCTCGAGCGCTGCTGCGGCGAGTTTGACGATGCGTGTCTGCGGATTTTCTGGATGTACTTCGAATCGCATGCCGGAAATGTAGCAAAAAGATGGTAAAAACCCTAGGGCTTGCCTTTAGCACCTCGGAATGACCTGCGAGCATTCGAATGCATTCTTGATATGGTTGAACTGCAGCGGGCGATGGTAGACCCGCATGCTCATGACGTCGAATCGGCAGGGCTGATCGAACCCCTTGGGCGCGAAGTCCTTCTGCGTGTACAGGAAATGGCATGCCGTCTGCCAGATCTTGTATTGCTTCTTGCCGTTCACCCGCGCTGCGGGGTTTCCCTGCTGGTTGTTCCAGACGGATTTCACCTCCACGAACACGATGGTGTTCCCGTCCCGCGCGACAATGTCGAGCTCTCCGCCGCGGTAGGCGTAGTTGCGGGCGAGGATTTCGTAGCCCTCGCGCTTCAGGTGTTCTGCCGCAAGCGTCTCGATGTAGTTGCCCTTGGGCTTGTTCTGCCGCTTGGCGCCCTGCGTGCTTGTATTTGTACCGTTCATGTATCCTCCTTAAAACAAAAGGAACGTGCGGGTATCGCACGTTCCTCAATAAGATTGTCGTGGGCGCCCTGCGCCCGGTTTGGCCTACAGTTCCATTCCGAACAGGCGGATTTCCGAGATGGCGAAGTCGTCACTTTCCGCTTCGAAAACGTCGTCGAGGTAGATCCTGATTTCGCTTGTCTCGAGCGCCTGAATGTTCGGGTACTGCACTCCCTTGATATTTTCCAGCTTGACCTTCTGCTTGAACCCGTTCTTGGTTTCGATGGTGAGCGTCTTCGGCTTCTTGAAGATGCGGAAGCGGTCGCCATAGGGATCGTCGATGGACTTCTGGTATCCTGTCGCGATGCCGATATGGGTGACAAACACGGGATTGTCGAAGAACAGCGTGAGGATCGGGTTCTGGGGCTTCTGCGGCATGGTGTAGAGCCATGCGGTGCGCAGGTCGCCGTCATCCAGGTTCGAAAGCGGGTAGCCCTTGGTGTCGTCGCCTTCGAGGCTGGTCTGCTCGAAGTTGCCGAGCGCGTCGGACCATTCGAGCTGCTGCATCATGTTGCTCGGCTTGTGCGTGAACATGAGCAGCACAAGGAGGATGATGATGAGCGGGAACAGCGAAAGTGCAATCGCGGTGAGCTTGAGGCGAATCTTGTTCGCTTGCGAAGGGAAGCGCGTGGCCGCATCGGCGAATGAACGCTTGCCGATGCGCAGCAGCGACTGCTTTTTCGGGAACGCACCCGAGGTGGCGTCCTTCTGGGGGAACACCTGGTCGCAGGCGTCAAGGAATTCCTGCATGTCGTGGAAACGTTCGTTGAGTTTCTTCTTGAGGCACTTGAGGATGAGCTCGGCGAGTCCCTGGGGCATGTCGGGCCTGAACTGTCTCGGGTCGGGGGGCAGTTCCTGCACGTGCTTGAGCGCGATTTCGATGGGGCGGTTCCCGTTGAAGGGCAACTTGCCGCATGTCATCTCGTACAAGATAACGCCCATGCTGTAGATGTCGGACTGGATGGTGACTTCGTCGCCGTGACACTGTTCCGGGCTCATGTACTCCGGCGTACCCATCGTCATGCCCGTCTTGGTGAGGTGCTCCTTTTCCATCTCCTGGATGTAGGAGATGCCGAAATCCATGATGTACACGCGGTTGTCGTGCGTAATCATGATGTTCGAGGGTTTTACGTCGCGGTGGATGATGTTCTTGGAGTGCGCGTAGAGCAGGCCTCTTGCAATCTGCTTGATGATGATTTCAATGGCTTCGAACGGGAGCTTGTTCTGCTTTTCGAGGATGTCGGATAGCGAGATGCCCTTGACGTAGGTCATTGCGATGAACAGCTGTCCGTTCTGTTCTCCGAAATCGAACACGTGGACGACGTTCTGGTGGTCCATCTCCTTCATCGCCTGCGCTTCGAGGTAGAAGCGCTGGATGGCTTCGTTGTCGGAGGACTTGTCCAAAACCTTGAGCGCGACTTCGCGTTTCAGCTTCTTGTCGAGCGCCTTGTAGACGCAGCCCATGCCGCCCTTGCCGAGCGTGTCGAGGATGTCGTAGTTCTCGTTGAACGGGCGGGGTGCTTTTCCGTCCTGTACAGATGCTTTCATTTCGCTCTCTTAGAGTAAGTGAGAATCAGTATGGCTATAATATAAAAACCCGCGGCCAGGGCGAGTGGCGCAACGATGTTCATGATGTCGTCTTTGCGTTCGAGAAACACGTTGAGTAGGGACGCCTGGTTGTAGCGCGACCAGATGATCGCCGAAAGGGCCCTGCCGACCTGTTGCATCTGGTCGAGAGGGACGAGCGCTCCGGCGAGTGCCACCTGCGGGATGATGAGGAGGGGGAGAAATGCGTTGGCTTGCCCTGCGTTCCTTGCGATGGAGCTGACCATGATACCGATGGCGACGGCCGGGGCGAGCGTACAGGCGAATGCGGCGGCGACAAGCGCGATGGAGGGCTGTGCCGAGAGCCTGTGAGCGCAGCAGGCGTAGGTGACGGCGATCTGCAGGAACGAGGCGAGCAGCGGCATGCCCATCTTGGCCGAGACGACGGCGAAAATGCCGGTTCCCTTGCGGAACTCGTTGACGAGAATCTTCTTTTCCTGTACGATTTCGCGGATGGAAAGCGAGAGTGCGAACCAGTTGGCGCAAAGGATGAGCGCGAAGGCGGCTATCCCGAGCGGTGTCTGTTTGGAGAAAATCTGCGAAAGGAGGAACCCGATGATGACCGGCTGCAATAGCAGTGCGGCGAGTTTTCCCTTGTCGCGGGCCCACTGCCTGGCCGATAATCCGAGAGTGTAGAGGAATGCGGCGGGACGCTTGGTGCGCGGGAAGTAGTAATGCGAGTAGTGCGTGGCTTCGGCGCTCGAAAGCTTTGTCCCGGATGTTTCCCAGCGGTCGTTCGTTTCGTCGTCGAGGCTGTTCAGGATGGTTTCGGCATCTGTCGTACCGAAGTATTGGAACGCACCCTGGGTAGTGCCGAAGAACCCTTGGCGGCCCCTGTGCAGCAGCAATACCTTGTTCGCAATTTTCAGTGCCTCATAGCTGTGTGTCGTGAGGATGACTGTATGGCCGAGGAACGCGAGTTGCTTGAGGTGGTTACAGAGAATCTTGGAATTGTAGGGGTCAAGTCCGGAAAGCGGTTCGTCGAGCAGGATAAGCCCCGGGGTTCCCATGAGCTCCTGGGCGAGGGCGGCGCGGCGGGCCTCGCCGCCGCTGAGCGTCGCGACACGGTTGTCGAGCCGCGCGCTCAGCCCGAAAAGTTCCGCGAACTTTTCGAGCCGCCCCTGGGCTTTTTCGCGGAAGTCCTTCTTGTCCATCGAGACGCGGGCTCCGTTCACGAGCGTTTCGCGGACCGTCAGGTCCTTGCGGAGTTCCGGGTCCTGCGAGAGAATGGCAATCCTCCGCCTGACATCCTTGTTCCTGTAGTCAAGCCCGCCGATACGCACCTCGGAACCCTTCTGCGCATGGTGCAGACCTTCGAGCAGCCGAAGCAGCGTCGACTTGCCTTGTCCGGATTGCCCGATGACAGCGAGGATTTCGCCGGCAGGCAAATCGAAGTTGATATCCTTGAGCAGAGTCTTCTTGCCGGCTCGTACTTCAAGATCCTTGACGTGCACGTCGTAGCCGACAGGGGCCTTCTGCGAATAAAGTATCCCGTCCCTGTACGAAATGTCGCTCCAGGGAAAGCGCACGTGCTCACCGTTCTTGAGCGTGAGCTTGCGGAGGCGTTTGCCGTTCTCGTCGGTGACGGAATGGGGAAGCATGAGTTCGCCGCATTCGTTGACGACGCGCACTCTTGTCTTTTCGAAGCGGTTCTCGCTTTCGCCGAGCGGGACTGTCTCCCAGTTTGCCGAAAGCTGAGCCTGCAGGGGAATGTCGTTCAGCTCCAGCACAATCAGCGAGAGCTGCCCGTCTTTCATGATGGCGCGGAGCTGGTGAGGCCCGATGTGGATGACGTCGCCGTCGTTAATCTGGACTTCGTCGACCACCGGGGCATCGTTCAGCTCGGTAATGCTGTTCTGCGTGAGGCTCTTGAGGAACCACTTGCCTTCGCGGTTTTCGATGACGGCGTGCTGACGCGAAACGAGCATATCCTGGATGCACAGGGAATTTTCCTGCTTGCGCCCGATGGTGAACGGGACTTTTGGATCCGGGTATGCAATCTGGAACGCTTCGGTCATTGGCGCCCCGTGTTATTTCAGGGATTGTAACCCGCACTTGAATCTTTCGCAAGCCTGCTGCAGCGTAGCATCGCTAGCAGCGTAGGAGAAGCGGACGCAGTTGTCGTCACCGAACGCGGCACCCGGCACGATGGCGAGTCCCTGGGATTCGAGGAGGTAGGAGCAGAGCTCGACGGAGCCGCCAATCTTCTTGCCGTCCGGTGTGGACTTGCCGTAGAACGCGCTCACGGGGGCGAACAGGTAGAACGCCCCTTCGGGGGAACGCACGGGCTCGGGCACGACTTCGCTGACCTGGGAGACCATGAAGTCCCTGCGTCGCTTGAATGCGGCGAGCATTTCGTTCACGTTGCTCTTGTCCATCTGTAGTGCTCCCAGTGCGGCGTACTGCGCGACATTGCTCGGGTGGTGCGTCGCCTGTCCCTGGATCTTGCCGATGACTTTGGCGATGGGGGCGGGGGCGGCATCGTAGCCGATGCGCCAGCCGGTCATGCAGTGCGATTTTGAAAATCCGTTTACGACGATAGTACGTTCCGGCATGCCGGGGAATGCTGCGGCAGAGCAAAATTCCGTATTGTAGACAAAGTATTCGTACACTTCGTCGGAGATGCAGTAGATGTCCTTTTCGACAATGACTTCGGCAAGGGCAGCCAATTCCTGTTTGGTATACGTTGCACCAGTGGGGTTGCACGGATTGTTCAGGATGATGGCTTTGGTATTGTCGGTGCAGGCGTTGCGCAGGGCATCGGGGCTGAGCTTGAACCCGCTTTCGATGGTCGTGTTCACGATGACGGGATTGCCGCCGAGCCACTTGACCAGTTCGGGGTAGGTGACCCAGTAGGGGGAGGGAATGATGATTTCGTCGCCCGGGTTGACGAGTGCGGCGAGTGCATTGAATATGGCGTGCTTCGCACCGCTGGTCATGATGATCTGCGATGCATCGTAATTCAGACCGTTTTCGGTGCGGAGCTTGTTCGCGACAGCTTCGCGGACTTCGAGGATGCCGACCGGGGCCGTGTAGCGCGTCTTGCCTTCGGTGATAGCCTTGCGTGCGGCTTCGCGGATGGGTTCCGGTGTCGGGAAGTCCGGTTCTCCGGCTCCGAGGCTGACGACGTCCTTGCCGTCGGCTATCATCTGCTTGGCCATCGTGTCGATGGCAACGGTGAGGGAGGCGGCAATGTTCTGGGTTCGGGTAGAAATGGGTTTAGTCATGTTTCAATTGTTTCTTGCGAATTCTGTAGTTGTCTAGCGCCCCGGCAATCAGCGGGAAAATGGTGAGCTGGGCGGCGAAAATGCAGAGGAGTCCGATGAGCGAGAGCACTCCGATGCTCTTAAGTCCCGGATGCGACGAGATGAGGAGCCCGTAGGTTCCCACGAGGCATGCCATCTGCGAAATCACGATTCCCGTGAACTTGCGTTGCAACACGATAAGTGCCGTGCCGCCCTGCTTCTCGTAGAACGAAGCCCAGAGCTGTAGCGATCCGTCGACGCTTGCCCCGATAAGGAACACGAAGGCGATGGCGCTGTAAATGGAAATTTCGATATTCAGGAACTTGAGCGCAATAAACAGCCAGCTCACCGCGAAGCACGAGGGAAGCACGGTGAACGTTGCGCGGCTCAGGTTGTTGTAGAACACCAGGAGCATAAAGCACACGATGATGCAGCCGAAGATGATGGGCTTGTACAGGTTCGGGAAAATCTTGTCGAGCACCGCCGCCCTCAGGATGGGCGTGCCGCTGAGCTTCAGAGTGCCGTCGATGACTCCGTCGAAATTCTTGAGGTCCTTCACGAGTCGGCGGCATTCCAGACCATTATTCGGGTCGATGTTCGGGAATATGAAGGCGAAAACGCCCAGGTTGCCCTTGTTGTCGCTGAATTTCTGGCGCAGGGCCTGCGTAAACTCGGTTTCCTCGAAGGAGTGTACGTTGAGGCTTGCGGTGATTCGCCGGAAGGTCGCCTTCTCTGCCGGGGTCAGCTTTTCGATGACGATGTTGTCCGAAATCATGGACTCGAGCTTTTCGAGCTTGGCCTTCTTCTCGGGCTGGAGTGCCGGAGAAATCTGCGAAAGCGTGAGTATCTTGTCGATGTTTTTCGCAAGACCCTTCTTTTTAAGCCGCTGGAAGTTGTTCACCAGCGAGTCGCCCGCCTTGGCGCTCGGAAGCTGCACGATGATGGGGTCGTACTGCGGGAATTCGGTCTGCGCGATGAGCGAATCCGCCAAGGAATTCTGGTGCTGCAGTTCGGTCTGGCTGAAATCGTAGAACACGCGAAGGCTCGTTCCACCGAAGAATAGCGCGACTAGGCTTACGACAACGACCGTGGTGAGCACGATGGAGTTTGTCTTGAACGACATCAGCGTGAAACGGTAATTGTACTTGAAGTTGAACTTCGGGATCCTGAACGGTTTCTTTTTCTGGAGAACGCGCAAAAGCGATGCGACCAACGTGGAACAGACGACCCAGTTCAACAGGCAACCGATTGCTCCCAGTACGCCGAGTTCCTTGATTCCCGCAAGCGGGATGAACGTTAACCCGGCGAACAGCAGGGCCATCATCAGTGCTGATGCCGCGGTGGTCGGGCCGATGCCGAGAATGGCGCTTTCAATGCAGAGGTCGGGGCTCAGGTTATGCGCGCGTTCCTTGAAATAGCGGGTGAGGATATGCGTGATAATCTGGCTTGCAAGGCCCGGCAGGAGCAGCACGAGTACGAGCGAGAACAGGTTAATCCTGCCGTACAGGACCTGCGCAATCGAAAGGACGAACAGGAGCGGGATTCCGATGGGGATTGCCGAGATGAAGATGAGATGCGGCTGCTTGCGGAAGTTGATGATGAGGAGGATCAGGATGAGGATGGCCATGATCTTCCCGGCGTTCTTCGCTTCGGGGAGAATGGCGCGTCCGGTCTGGATGACATCGTAGGCCTTGCCTGTGTAGTACACCTCGATTCCGTCCGAACCCACCGTGTTCTCGATGCACTTCTTGACGGTCGAGACCAGTTCCCTGCTCGCATAGAGGTCCGCTATGGAATGGGTCGGGTAGATGTCGATAACGCGGATTGTACCGTCGCTGTTGGAATGGCTGCGATTGAGCCTGTCAAAATACTTGCGCTCGATGTCTTCCAGGTCAAAGTTTGCGAAGGCGCTGACCTCGGAACTGTCCTGCTTCGTTACGGAGTCCTGAACTGTGGAGTCTTGCTTGCCGTCCTTGTCCGTCAGGTCCACGTAAAGCGGGTTGTGCTCGAGTACGTGCGAGTTGCGCAGAGCCTCGACGCGGTTGATAATCGTATCCAGGTCGTCGTTGTTGATGTAGAAAAACTTGTACTTCTCGTAGAAGTTGATGTCTGTCTCGAACTCGACGAAGTGGATGATGTCCTTGTACGTCATGAGCTGGTTCGCGACATTCTTTGCGAGCGTGTAGTTGGCAAGGCTGTCGTTGGACCGCAGTACGACGGTAAGGCTGCCGAGCCCACCGAAAGATTTCTCGATAGATTCAATGTCTTTGCTTACCGTGTCGTCTTTTTCCAGAATGTCCTGGAGCTGCAGTTCCCATCTCAAGTTCGAAATGAAATAGGGGCAGAGACAAAGGAGTACAAACGTTATGGCGATGACCGCTTTCGGAAATCTTGATAGATGTCGAATTATTTTTGCAAGAAAAGTAAACATCGACAATAATATAATTATAAATTGTAGTCGAAATGTTGCGATTTTTCGGTATGTTTAGCTTCTTCCGCATGTTGAAGTTTGGCTTGCTTATGGCCGCTATGGTGGCTTTTGCTGCCGTACCTGTTTTTGCCGAAGAGAAAAAATCCGAAGAAAAGCCGGCAGCGGCAGCAGATTCAACGACGGAAAAGAAAGCGGAAGAAGAATCTGAGGGCACCAACCCGTTCGCCTGGACTTTGGACAACGTGATGCAACCGTTCTTCAATGCCATGATTATGCCTATTTCGCTTCCTCTGCATTATGCTTTTGACAATGGGGTTATCGAAACCTTTCAGAACCTCATAACGTTCGGCGAAAAACGCAATATTTTCATTTATCCGGTATTTAACTTTAAACCAGGTTCTTCGACGCTTATCGGTTTTTGCTACCGTCATCGCGAAATGCTTCTAGAGCATGACTATTATTCCCTGAGTTCGAATTTTTATGCCAATGGAGACATCTATTTCAATACCCGTTATAGCAAGCGTAACGTGTTTGGTGTGCCTGTTTCGCTGGGGACGAAGTTTGCAATGGACATGGACCGCGATGCGTCATTTACGTTGCCAGGAAAGTGGGATTCTTATGTTCAGCCGGATTCGTCGTACAGGATTGACGGAAACATTGGGTTCCCTCTGAATTCGTCTCGCACGCTTTCATTGAGCTTTAATTCAGGCATAAAGTATGTGGACGCGAGCGTTCCTAACGTGGCCAAGGACAGCATCTATATTGGCGATGACTTCCGTATAGAAGACAGGGGCCTTTACCAGAAGCATTGGCAGTCTCCGGTGGGCTTTACTTTTACCTTCGACAACCTCGACTTTCCCTATGCTCCATCCAGGGGCTATAAGATCGTGCTGAGTGGCGACTACATGTTCGTTCAGAAATACAAGGGCGTCCGCTATGACGAACTGGGACTGGAAGGGAATTACGAAGGCGAAGTTCTGGAAGACGGGGGGCTGAACCATGACTACTTCAGTGGTGAATTCATTTTCCAGCGTTATTTCTATTTCGGCAAGGCGCAGCAGTACGTGATGTCTTCGAGCGAGGGGCGCAAGAACAGAAGGTTCTATACGAATTTCTCGTGGAACGAGGCTGCGCGCGTATGGAGCCCCAGCAACATGAGGGAAAACCTGTTCGAACGACGTGTGATTGCGCTACAATACAGGCTTGTTTCGATGTTCGAGATGGAAAAGGGCGGCGCCCCTTTCAACGCCTATCCGGTCTTGAATCCCCGATATCCGTTGCGCGGTTACGGTGGCTTCCTAATGTCCAAAAACCTGATGGGCCTGAGTGCGGAATACCGTTGGCCGGTGGACCGCTATGTGGACGGCGTCATCTTTGACGAATATGTCCTTTATTCCGAAGAAATCAACGACTGGTCGTTCGACAGATTCCTGAATTCATGGGGTTTCGGTGTCCGCGTGCGCAGACCGGACATGTATTTCTTCCGCTTGCAGTTTGGCTTCCATGGAATCCAGGGTATAAAACTGGTGATTACCATCGCGCCGGAATTTAAATAAACTAGAAAACCGGATAGCCGTCCTTGAGGCTTTCGTCGTAGTGAGCGCGGTCCCCGCCGATAAACTTGGGACGGGTGCGTGCCGCAAGCACGATAGCCTTGCCTATGGTCTTCTGCGAAAGGCGGAGCGGGACGGCGACCTCTTTCAGGTGCATGCCGATGAGGGTTCCGCCGATATCAATTCCGGCGTCGGCCTTGACGTGCTCAAGGGCGACGGGATGCTCGAAAGCCTGGTAGCAGGCGGTCGCGAAGGACCCTCCCGCTTTGGGTTGCGGGACAACGTTCACGATTTCGGCGCTGGGCGTAGCTTCGTGCTCGATGATGATGGCACGGTTCAGGTGCTCGCAGCACTGTGCCGCGATATAGATGCCGAGCGGCTTGAAAACGGACTGCAACGCTTCGAAAAGCGCCTTGCCGACTTCGGGCACGGAATGGCTGCCGATGTCGTTACCGAGCGTGGAACTCGTGCTGCAACCGATTACCACGATTTTGCCTGCGGTAAGGTACGCTTTTTCAACGAGTTCCTGGGCGGCGTTCTTCGCGTCGCTACGAATCTGTTCGACAACGTTCTTGTCGTCTATTTCGTATGTAATGCCTGCCAACTTTTTACTGCCTACCGTCTACTGTCTACTTCCTACTGCGGCGAAGCCGCTTATTCCCACTCAATGGTTCCAGGCGGCTTGTGGGTCACGTCGTACCACAGGCTGCCAGCGCCTTCGGCTTCGAACTTGCGCCAGAGGCCTGCGAGCATTCCCTGGTCGATTTCGGCGAAGTTGGCCGTCATGGCTTCGGTGGAGTTCACCGGGCGCATCACGATGCAGGGCTTGTTTGCCGTGCGGAGCGGGACGAGCACGACCGGCATCTGCCAAATCTTTTCGTACAAGTCGTTTGCCTGCAGGAATTCGGTGCAGATGTTGTCGAACTTGCGGAGCGTATCGAAGTTTTCGCGGGTGGCGAACTGCTCGACG